>NZ_OY763930.1:1657500-2383434 GCF_963667685.1 Maridesulfovibrio sp.
AAATCCGTTTCTCTTCTAGGCCGAGACACGATGCCGTAACTTTACGTTTGAAGTGAGTGATTCCAGACTGCCTAGAAAATCTTCTAAGTTTAGCATTTGTTGACCGTACCGCAAACCAACACAGGTAGTCGGGTCGAGTAGACCAAGGCGCTTGAGAGAACTCTGGTTAAGGAACTCGGCAAAATGATCCCGTAAGTTAGCGATAAGGGATGCTCCAGACGGTGAAGTTATTTACTCTCCGAGCTGTTTGGAGCCGCAGAGAATCGGGGGGGGCGACTGTTTACTAAAAACATAGGTCTCTGCTAAGTCGTAAGACGATGTATAGGGACTGACGCCTGCCCGGTGCTGGAAGGTTAAAAGGAGGTGTTAGACTTCGGTCGAAGCTCCGAATTGAAGCCCCAGTAAACGGCGGCCGTAACTATAACGGTCCTAAGGTAGCGAAATTCCTTGTCGGGTAAGTTCCGACCTGCACGAATGGCGTAACGATCTCCCCACTGTCTCAACCAGAGACTCAGTGAAATTGAATTACCGGTGAAAATGCCGGTTACCCGCGGTAAGACGGAAAGACCCTGTGCACCTTTACTATAGCTTGACATTGGGTTTAGGGCTATCATGTGTAGGATAGGTGGGAGGCTTTGAAGCCGGCACGCCAGTGTCGGTGGAGCCATCCTTGAAATACCACCCTTGATAGTCTTGAATTCTAATCCAATGCCGTCATCCGGCTTGGAGACAGTGTCTGGTGGGTAGTTTGACTGGGGCGGTCGCCTCCCAAAAAGTAACGGAGGCTTGCAAAGGTTCCCTCAGGCTGATTGGAAACCAGCCGTTGAGTGCAAAGGCATAAGGGAGCTTGACTGTAAGACAGACATGTCGAGCAGGAACGAAAGTTGGTCTTAGTGATCCGGTGGTTCCGCATGGAAGGGCCATCGCTCATAGGATAAAAGGTACGCCGGGGATAACAGGCTGATCGCGCCCAAGAGTTCACATCGACGGCGCGGTTTGGCACCTCGATGTCGGCTCATCACATCCTGGGGCTGAAGCAGGTCCCAAGGGTTCGGCTGTTCGCCGATTAAAGTGGTACGCGAGCTGGGTTTAAAACGTCGTGAGACAGTTTGGTCCCTATCTACCGTGGGCGTAGGATAATTGAAGAGGGTCTGTCCCTAGTACGAGAGGACCGGGGTGGACGAACCTATGGTGTTCCTGTTGTCGCGCCAGCGGCATTGCAGGGTAGCTAAGTTCGGAAGGGATAACCGCTGAAAGCATCTAAGCGGGAAGCCTGCCTCAAGATTAGTTATCCCTATGCTTTTGCATCTAAAGATTCCAGGGAGACCACCTGGTTGATAGGCCGGAGGTGTAAGTGTGGTGACACACTCAGCTGACCGGTACTAATAAATCGTGCGACTTATTTTTCTTCTCTTCCCTTAACTTTAACCTCGATAGGTTAAAGAAAAGGTAAATTCTTCTCTATTAAACCATATATTTTTGCTCATCGAAGCAAGCTAAATTTGCTTGCGACCATTGAGGAGAGGTCACACCCGACCCCATTCCGAACTCGGAAGTTAAGCTCTCCATCGCCGATGATACTGCTGGGTAGCCAGTGGGAAAGTAGGTCGTCGCAAGCTTTTATTTCTAGCCCCTGAACTTTGTTCAGGGGCTTTTTTTGTGTTGTGGGGGGGGGATGGGGGAATGAGGCATGTAGGCTTTAATCATCTCATATCTTTTTAATATCTATCATTCCGTAATAAAGGCAGAAGATTTCGTCCCGTTCAAAAGGCTTGCGGAACTAGGTAAGTATTTTGAGTGTGGGTGAAAATATAATCAATCTCTCCTATTCAAAACAAGAAAAGCCCCCTGCCTATAGAAGTACAGAGGGTTTTTAGTTTGTGTAAGGAAGATTTAATCAGACTTATTTAAAGCCCGGGAGAACTCCTCTATGGGGCTTCTAGGAGGGTCTGACAGTAAGTACAGGACTCTTTGCAGACTTAACGACCTTTTCTGCTACTGAACCGAAAAGGATACGGTCAATTCCAGCACGGCCATGTGTCCCCATCACGATCATGTCAGCATTTTCACTTTCAGCTATGGCCAGAATTTCTTCTGCGGCATATCCTGTAACAACCTTACCGCTTGTGGATATATCCTCGAAGTTTTCCGCGATGAAAGTTTGCATCGTAGTGTCAGCGCCAGTTACAATTTCGCCCACGAAGTTCTCAATGGAACTGGGCGGTACATGGAAACCAACGTACTGATCCAGAGAAGGAGCAACGTAAAGGCATATAATTTCCGCCCCGAGAGTCTTAGCTAATGTTGTCGCATAGTCGGCGACAACAGGGCTGTGATCTGAAAAATCCACTGCACAGAGTATCTTCTTGATTTCACGCATATCCAAACCTCCGATTTCAATGTTCGTGCAAGGAAAGAAAGTTTTTACAAATAATTTAGTTAAACATTACCTGAATAAGCGCAACATGGACAAGCTTTTTCTTATACTTTATCCTAGAGGAGGAAAAAAAGTCGCATCAGTATAAATAATTGTTGGTATGTGGCATTATTTTCCCAGTACTTGTAATATTGAAATTCAATGAAATAAGCTGCTTGTATTAAAGTCTAGACTTTGGCAAGGACTTTGCATTTGTTTAGATGAAACCAAAGGCTGAGGAGTAAAATATGAAGATAAGTCCTGAACAGATTGAAGCTTTAAAGCTGCAACAACAGCAGCATAATAAGGCAAAGCAGGTTGACGGGGCAGCATTCGGCGAGTTCCTTAATAAGGAAGTACAGCAGGGCGCAGCGCAGCAGGGCGCAGTAACCAACGCGCCGCCGGTTCCAGGTCTTCAGGCCATGAATCCCCTGTTACAGGTTCAGCAGGCTGCGCAAATCCAGCAGACTGCTCAGATTGATGAAAGTGAGTTTGTGGGTAAAGTTGAAGATCTTTTCGGAAAGCTTGAAAGCTATGCACAGCAGCTTGGTTCCGCGGATAAGGGCGGACTGAAGCAGGCCTATTCGACACTTGAAGGCATTCAAGGTGGAGTTGAATCCCTCAAGAAGGATTGGCCCGGTGTGCAAAGTGAGAATCCCCAACTCGGTTCCATTGTTTCCGAACTTGAAACTGTGGCCGTGACCGAACAAATCAAATTTAACCGGGGAGACTACGTATAGTCGCTCATACGTAGTTATCCCCGCGTAAGAGCCTTTCTTACGCGAGAAAGCCGCATATCTATAAAGATGTGCGGCTTTTCATTTAGGAAGACCTATGGCGCTAGTGGCACAGGCCTCACTGGATATAAAGTTTTGGTTTTCAGGCACACTCCTTCAAACTCATATGAAAAGTATTGAAGTGGTAAAAAGAAGCCCCCTGCTTCATGTGAAGCAGGGGGCTTTCAATCTCATGTTCGGAGTTGACTAGTCTTCAGTAGTCAGCTGACCGAGTTCGCGCTTAACGTCTGTGGCAATCTTATAAAGGAAAGTCAGAGTCAGAGCGCCGAGTGCGTAAACCATGAATGAAATCATAAGCTCTTTACCGCTGGGCCAGTAAACAGTGATTTCATTGAAGGGGTTCGGAGTGAAACCACCAATCAGCAGGCCCAGTCCCTTATCAATCCATGTTGCGATAACGAGGATAGCGAGGGACCAGGGAAGCAGCTTCTGGTTGTAACGCAGTTTGGGCGGAATAAGCAGCGCAAGGCTAAGAATAGCAAAGATAGCTGCAGTCCACATCCAGGGCACGAGCTCTGTGTGGCCGTGTGCACCTGAGAACAGGTAGACCAGAGAGTGCATGTGACCGGGCATATTTGAGTAGAATGCGGTGAATACTTCAAGCAGGAAGAAGAAGACGTTCACGCACATTGCATAAGTGATAATTGTTGTGAGTGTCCCGATAGCGCCTTTGCCGGGTTCGTACTTGGTGATCTTGCGCACGAGGAAAACGACGAGCAGCAGGATAGCAGGTCCGGAGCAGAAAGCGGATGCCAGAAAGCGGGCTGCCAGGATGGCGGTGAGCCAGTAGTGGCGGCCGGGCAGACCGGCATACAGGAACGCAGTAACGGTGTGGATGGAGAATGCCCAGACAATAGATGTGTATACCAGAGGTTTAACCCATTTAGGATGGGAAACGCGCTGGCGGTCACACTCAAGGCAGGTCCAGCCGATCACTACGTTCAAAATCAGGTATCCGTTCAGAACAATCATATCCCAGAAAAGGATAGAGTTCGGAGTCGGATGGAATATAATGTTCAGCATACGCTGCGGCTGTCCGATATCGACGATGATGAAACCGAGACACATGACAACGGCAGCAATAGCCATGAATTCACCCATGATTACCATGCCTTTGAACTTCTTGTAATGATGGAAGTAGTAAGGCAGTACGATCATAACACCGGATGCAGCGAGACCGACAAGGTAGGTGAACTGTGCAATATAAAAACCCCAGGAAACATCACGGTTCAGACCGGTGATGGTCATCCCTTCCTGAAGCTGGGTCAGGTATGTGCAGAAACCGGCACCGATGATGAGCAGCAGGAAACCAATCCAGGCCCAGTATTTCGGTCCGCCTCTAAAAGCTTTTTCGAGCATATCAGGCTACCCCCCTAGATGATGTAGTAAACGCCGGGCTCGGTGCCTGCGGCAGGTTTTCTACGGATGGTGAAGTTCTCACGCAGGGCCTTTCTGACGTTGGAATCAGGGTCCTGCAGATCGCCGAAGATGATCGCGCCTTCGGATTTTTCCACACATGCAGGAATTTCACCTACAGCGAGACGCTCAACACAAAAGTTACATTTTTCCACAACACCGCGCATGCGGGTGGGGAACTTCATGTTGATTTTGTCCATATCCAGATGGGTCCTGGGATCCATGAAGTTAAAGCTTCTGGAACCAAAGGGGCAGGCAGCCATGCAATAGCGGCAGCCGATGCAGCGATGGTAGTCCATTGCTACAATTCCGTCAGGACGCACGAAAGTTGCCTTTGTAGGGCATACGCGTACGCAGGAAGGATGCTCACAGTGGTTGCAAAGCAGGGGAAACCTGTGTTTTTCCTGATCTTCTGAGGGGAAGTTGTTTTCCTGTTCAGGAAAAGCTTCACCATAGGTACCGGCCCAAATCCATTTTACGTTCTGCTTGGAATCAATAGTTGGAACGTTATGAATGTGGTGGCAGGTTTCGGCCAGAGCTTCAATTGCTTCTTCAGTGTTAAGTTTGCGGGTGTCGATAACCATCGCCCAGCGTTTAGCGTGCAGGGAGTTGGAGTTGACTTCGGCATGGGCTCCGCCAGCAGGACCACTGGATGCAAGGGCAGCAGTGGGCGCAATGCAGAGTCCGGCAGCTGAAAGTCCAGCAAACTTAAGGAAGTTTCTTCTACTCTGTTTCATTATTTAGCCTCCTTGGGAGGTACGTGGCAATCCCAGCAGTAGGGAGTAACACTCGCATCAACGTGACACTTGTCGCAGAACTGTTCCTTGCTGGTGTGGCACTGCATACAGGTGTTCTGAAGGCTGATGGTGTATTTATCGCCTTTGGCACTGATGTAGGTCCTTTTACCTTCGCGAAGAGCCATATCTCTCCACTCGTTAAGAAGCTTCATGTGGTTCTCACGCATGTTCTGGGTGGGAGCGACACATATTTTAGCGTTCTTAGGCAGTTCTACCTTAGGTTCTTCATAGCTTCCGCCAATGTTAAACCAGAAAGGCATGGACACCAGACCAAGGAAGATAACCAGTCCGGTTATAATTTTTCCACCGTAGTGCATTCTTTAACCCTCCTTACCGGGCAGAGGATTGAAACGAAGGTCGGTTTCCCTTTCTTTTTCGCCGTCAAGGATAAGGGCGTTACCAACCAGCTCGTGAACACCACAGACTTCAACGCCGGGTGCCCAGTAGTTTGCCAGAGGGAGAAGGGTCGCACGGTCGATAGCGCAGATGCAGGACAGCATGTTTACATCGTACTGTTCCTGAACGGCTTTCAGTGCGTTACCGCGGGGAAGGCCGCCGCGCATACGGATTTCCATGATTTCATCTGTGTTGAGACCGGAACCGCCAGCGCAGCAGAAAGTCTGCTCGCGAATGGTCTGTTCAGGCATTTCAAAGAAGTTTTTGACAACGTTCTTGATGACGTAACGAGGCTCGTCCATGAGGCCCATGGCTCGTGCGGGGTTACAGGAATCGTGGAAGGTTGCACGGATATGGTCGTTTCTGCTGGGATCAAGTTTCAGCTTATTGTGCTTCATCAGGTCGGCAGTAAACTCAGTGATGTGGACCATTTTGGTCTGACGTGCGTTTTCGAACACGGTACCGGTTATCGGGCTCACGGGAACTTCAAGGTTGTTCGCGGGGCCGTTCATGGTGTCCATGTACTGGTTGATAACACGCCACATGTGCCCACACTCACCACCCAGAATCCATTTCGCGCCGAGGCGGTCTGCTTCGGCGTACATCTTGGCATTCAGTTTCTTCATCATATCAGCAGAAGTGAAGAGACCGAAGTTACCGCCTTCAGATGCGTAGGTGGAGAGGGTGTAGTCGAGACCGATGTGATCGAAGAGCATCAGGTAACCCATAAAGGTGTAGATGCCGGGATCAGCGAAAACGTCACCGGAAGGAGTAATGAAGATAACTTCATGGCCTTTTTCGTTCATGGGAACGTTGAGGCGCTTACCGGTGATTTCTTCGATGTCGTCAACCATGAAGTCGACGATGTCTTTGAATGCGTGGGGCTGGATACCGAGGTGGTTACCTGTACGGTTACAGTTGGAAACCGGTTCGAGAATCCAGTTGATGTTCACACCGCAGAGGTGCAGCAGTTCACGTGCCATCATGGTGATTTCCGCTGTATCAATGCCGTAGGGGCAGAACAGGGAACAACGACGGCACTCTGTGCACTGGTAGAAGTAAATGAACCATTCTTTGAGAACATCTTCGGTCATAACCCTGGACCCGGTGAGGGTGGACAGGATTTTACCGGCCATGGTGAAGTCCTTGCGGTAGATGGAACGCATAAGTTCCGCACGCAGGACAGGCATGTTCTTGGGATCACCGGAACCGATGAAAAAGTGGCATTTGTCTGCACAAGCGCCACAGCGAACACAGATGTCCATGAATACTTTCAGTGAACGGTACTTCTCTAGTCTTTCCTTGAAACCCTGGTGGACGATGTCCTGCCAGTTTTCAGGAAGTTTCCAGTCCACGTCTTCCGGGCTCCACTGACGGGGGTTAGGGAAGCCCAGATACTCAAGTTTTTCCGCTTTAGCGGGATAACACCAGTTACCCGGAGAAGTGTCTACCGGGGTATCCATCCATCCTGTGGACGGCGGTGTGTAATTAATGCTTTTAAAAAGCTCATCAGCTTTTGGGAGGTCAGCCATGTCAACTCCTCATCAAAAGATATTTAAGGTCTGTCCGGCATAGGTCTTATAAGACGCTCTATGCCTTTTTTTCCACCGGGAGACCCGCTTCAATCATTGCTTCACGGAACTCATCTTCATAAGCCTCATAACTGTGGGGCTTGATGTTGGGATCGTTCCAGGGGTTTTCGTGATGGTTGATACGGGTATCGTTGGGCATGTTCCTTGTAGGAGACAGGAAAACGCCGCCCGCATGCATCAGCTTACTGAAAGGGAAGTAAACCAGCAGCATACACACGAGGAAAAGGTGGACAAAGAATACCACACTGATTCCTGTAGGAATAACGGGGCTGAAGGTTACAAGACCCATGGTCAGCTTCTTGATCGCCAGGATGTCCACATGGGCAAAGTAGCGCATGTAGATACCGGAAAGGGCGATGCCGATGATAAGAAGCAGCGGAAAGTAATCGGTAACCAGAGAAATGTAACGAAGTTTCGGGTCCTTAAGTCTGCGGCCGAGCAGGAAGCCGAGGCCGGCAAGAATAAGGAGGTCTGACATGTACAGTCTGGGTACACCGATCTGCAAGATACCGTCGATCATTTCCACGAAAGCGATACAAGCCGGTACCGGTTCGAAGAAGAGTCTCATGTGCCTGATCACGATGAGCAGGAATGAGTAGTGGAAGAGCAGAGAAAACAGCCACAAGTATTTGGATGAGGCGTAAGTTACTCTTCCGTCCCTGAGTTCTACTTTTGTGTTCCTGAAGAGGGAACGAAAGCAACAGATCTCAAGGATCATGCGGATAAATGTTTGACCCGGGGTCACGGGGTTGTCAAAGCGGTCATGCTGGATAAAATCCAGAGACTTCTGCTGCCCGCCCGTGGTCGGAATACGGAAAGGAACCGGGCTTTTTGCCCAGCAAATTATCCGGCGGGCAAAGCCCACCAGAAATACGGCAACTGCTACATACGGTAACCATGTGCCGAAAAGTCCTGCCATGTGTGCGGAACCCACTCCGAAGAGTGCAATGAGCACCAGGGCAAAAACTAAAACGAGTGAGTACAAAGCGTTCATCTACCTTCACCTCGCTTATAACGTTTGGCTTCCTGGGGAAGCCGGCCACTACACCTGTCCGGCCCCTCTGGCCGAAGCGTCCTCGATTTTGTTGACCCGCCGAAGGAGCATGTGATGCGATCTCTTGACCTCATCGATTCTCATTTGCGCAATCAAATCCCTATTCTTGGTATAGATGTCGAACGCGATAAGTCCCAGATTGTCGATCCGGGCCTCAAACGCGAGCAACTCATCAAGTTTGCCTTCGGTTTTCAGTTCCTCCATGAACTCGTCTCTCAGGAGTTTCTTGAAAATGAAGACAAAGCTTAAAGCTTTGGATGGAGCAAAGTCCTGAACGGTTCTGATTTTGATCAGTTCGTCAAGTGACTTTGCAAGATCGTCGGCACTTTTCCATTCAAGGATCAGGTCGAAAAGCTCCCCGGCGACCTTCTTGATGGTAACTCCGACAGGGTTGGTGAACCGGTCGTGGTTAGATCTCCAGACTTCCTGAGTTTCTTTAGGGTAGGAAGAGAGAATCAGATCGTACCATTTCTCTGTCAGGTCTTCTTTCTTTTCCGACAATTTTTGTACAAGATTCATTTGATTACCTGTAGTTGATAAACAATAATAAATTTCAGGCCGCTGCAAATGCTTCCTGCAGGGTCCGGAAATTGGGGAGGCTTTTGGGTAAAAGCCTAAAATGTGAATTCAGTCACACTGTGACTAACAGCACGATATTCCAGATACCTAGTGATTCGTCAAGGAGTTTTAGGTCTTAGTCAGGCTATCAGCTAGTCTGAAAATCATTGTCAATCAAAGGTTTTTTCTATCATAAATAACAAAGACCGAATTGTTCTGGAGAGGTGAATCCTCTTTAGATAATAGTCAAGCAGCTTTGATAATTGCCTTTGTTCGCGGTGCACCGTCTGCGATGCTGCGTCCAGCAGTAGATATAGTCACATACTGAGAGGATTGTAAAATGTCAGAACCGTTAATTTTTTATCCCCCGGGATGCAGGCGGGCTGTTTTTATCCGCCGCTATAAACGCTTCACGGTGGAGGCTGTGCTGGATGGGGAAGTTGTCGGTGTTCATACCAATAATACCGGGTCAATGCTGGGGCTGCTTCGTGACGGACAGGAGATATTCATTTCTCCGGCGCAAAATCCAAAACGCAAACTTAAATGGACCTTGGAAGCAGTTATGCCCTTTGGAGAGATGGTGGGCGTTAATACCGCAATTCCCAATAAGATGCTGGAGTTTGCATTTAAAGCAGGTCAGCTGCCTGAAACCGAGGGCTACACCAGCCTTAAGCGTGAAGCAAAAGTCGGCAACAGCCGGCTGGACGGTCTGTTTACAGATGATTCGGACAAGCTTCCAAATCTTTGGGTAGAGTGCAAAAATGTGACTCTTGTCGAGGATGATATTGCCTGTTTTCCCGATGCGCAGACAGAACGGGGACGCAAGCATCTCGTGGAGCTTATGGAGCTTGCCGCTAAAGGTGACCGGGTTGCTCTTTTTTTCTTGGTGCAGCGTAACGACGGACATTGTTTTGGCCCGGCTGATTTCATTGACCCTGAATATGCAGAACTTTTTTATAAGGCTCTTAAGGCTGGAGTTGAATGCTGGTCTTATGAAGCATCGTTAACCGAGCGAGGCATTGGGATCGGAAGAAAATTACCGCTCACCAATTGCCGATAGGTTTTATTGAAGAAAAGCCCCTGCAAATTATAAATTTGCAGGGGCTTTTCAGTTTTATAGAAATGGGCCAATCAGGATTTTCTATTAAGTACGCATGTGTTGCCGTCTTCATGCCAGCATTGGTTGCAGGATACGCATTTAGGCCGTGCATGGTCGCCGGCTTGCCAGCGGCCTGGCAGATCCGGCTCGCAGTGGGTAACTCTGGAGATTCCAAAAGCAGTTAGCGCGGAGCCGTTTAATTTCTTTTCCATTAGTGATACTGAACGGTTACCGCCGGTACTGATGACCGGGACAGAAACAGCTTCTGCTATCTGTGCGGCGTAGTCGCTGAAGTAACACTGCTTTTCCTCTTTAATTATCTTATCCTTTATAGGACCAGACTGCCAGCCGTTGAGTGAGTTGCCGCCGGATATTTCGATGGCGGTGATGCCGTTTTTTTCCAGCTCGATCGCAACCTGGATGCTTTCTTCAAGTGTAAAGCCGTCTTCATCCAAGAAATCAGAGCAGTTAATTTTGATCATAATGGGATAGTCGTCGGAAACCTGTGCGCGAACTTCTTTTAGGGTATCAATAATAATTCTGGACCTGTTCTCGATTGACCCGCCGTATTCATCAGTGCGGCGGTTGTAGTACGGTGTCAGGAACTGGCTGAAAAGATAACCATGTCCGGCATGAATCTGAAAACCGTCAAAACCGGCTTTTTCGGCGCGGCGGGCGGCCTGTCCAAAATCTTTTACGAGTGTATGGATGTTTCCAACGGTCATTTCCTGCGGGATGACTTTGGTGATGGGATTCTCTACAGCAGAGGGACCCCAGATAATTCGGTTGCCGAGGTTGAATGTTGTTCTTGATCCACCGTAGATGCACTGAAAAATGATCGGTGTGTCGTGTCTGTGAATGCGGTCAGAAAGTTCTTTGAGGCCGGGAATGTAACGGTCATCCCATATTGCGGTCATCCCCGGATTGGGCTGCTCTTCTCCTGTCACATAGCCGCACCCGCTGACGACAGCCCCGACACCACCCTTAGCCAGGTCTTCCAAGGTGTCGATGAGTCTGTCTGTTACATAGCCGTCTTCGTCAGCCATATTTTCCCAAGTGGCTGAGCGCATGAGGCGATTCTTCATTTTAATTTTGCCGATATTGATTTTGTCAAATAATGATTTCATGGGGTTCCTCTGTATGCTTGTTATGGTTGCAAGAACTATATGGTTTGTCTTGCCTCAGCGTATCAGCGAAAATGATGGTTTTTCTTCGGATGGTGGGGGGCAGTACCAAAACGTGGAAAGCCCCGACATGCGAATGTTCACATGTCGGGGCTTTCCGGCCTTGATGGTGTTGAAAAGCGCGGTGCCCGGCCTGGACCGGGTTTATCCCGACCGGGCACCTTAGGAGCAGGATGCCGAAATGTTTAGCCGGGAGGGTGGAGCTCCCGGCCAGAAACCAGACTCGGAGTAACTTGCGATCTGCTGTCAGATGCAATCCAGTACACATTCGGCTGACTTCGGACGTAATGCGTACTATCGAGCTGTGTATGATGAGATTTAATCTCTGCTCCTAATTAGCTGGTGTCTGCGCTGCGGACGCAGATTCCCTGATTTTTTCTTCCTTACGCACGGCTCTGCGTTCTAGAGCTTCCCTGTTGCGTCTATGGTCCACACCGGTTTCAAGTATCAGTGGCGGAACCGGGGAAGGCTTTCCGTTTTCACCCATGGCCACGAAGGTAAGATAGGCCGAATTTGTATGCCGTATCTCGCCGGTCAAAAGATTTTCTGCTTCAACCCGGACTCCAATTTCCATGGATGTCCTGCCAACCATATTCACATTGGCATGAAGGTTGATGAGTTCTCCAACATATGCAGGCCGTAGAAAGTTCATGCGGTCTATTGATGCGGTGACCACCGGCTTGCGTGCATGACGCATTGCGCATGTGGCAGCAACCAGATCCAGCTGTTTAAGCAGAACTCCGCCGTGCAGGTTTCCGGCAGGGTTGGTGTCCTGCGGTAAGACCCTGTAGGTCATTAATGTTCTGCTTTCGCTGATTTTCTTTGGTTTCATTATGGCCACCCTGATCTTGATTTGTGCTTTGAAGTCTTTTTGTAATACAAAATGTTTACATTTATATTACATAATAAAACCTATTTGATTTTACCATATTCGACTCTGGCTTCCCATATCATTTTGGCAATTCTTTTTCCCAAATCCAACTGCCGTGTCTTGATCAGTGCTTCTGCGGCTTCGCGGTTGCCTTCCTGCTTCAACAATGTCGCAGATTCCAGATCTCGGAGGTAGTTCTCAAATTCCCGGATCAATTTGGAAAGATTGAGAGTTTCCAGTTCAATGGGAACTCTTACTGATTTTACTTTTCTGCTCATTGTGTCTGCTTAACCTGCTTTGTTTGAACCTATTCTACAGGCAAGACCACAAATGTCAATACATTTGTAATACAAGATGAAGTTAATTTGAATCTATATAAATATTGATAAATCCAGTCTAATGAATATCAATTTTGATTCTTAATTCATAACAAAAAAGAATACTTTTGTATTACAAAAAAAATACAGAAGAATTACGAATTGAAGTGTCAGTAAAAAAGTCCGGAGGATTGGGGAGTTCTAGTAGCGCTACTCGAATTTGAAGGATTGGACCTCAGGAGCTGCGGCCGCGATGAAAGCAGGAAACAGGACTAGAGCCGTTGCAGGAGAAAAGAACAGCGGGCTGAAAAAACCGCAGATTGAAACAGCGGTAATTAAACCACCCATCATTGCTGAAGGGTAGCGTTTGTAAAGATATGTAAAAACGGCGGCGAAGAGAGAAAGTCCGCACAGACCCCATGCCGCCAGTATATGAAGCCAAAAAGGTTGGATATGGAACAGATAGATTTCTGACCCGGTCCAGATCTGTTCCTGCCCATGCCAGATGGTCCAAAGTGAAGGGGGGACGTTTAGGGGGAGAGGGTTAAACAGGTGAAGTCCTGTGTACAGGGCAAAATCTGCATTATTACTAAGTAGATCCAGTAGAGTGAACCAGAGCCAGTATGCCGGCAGGTCCTGGCGGTTTATGAATGTCATGTCCTGAACCTGTAGGGACAGGTAGGTAAATAAGAGTACGCAAATAGTCAGCAGCACTTTTTTCAGTCCGCCCTTGGGGCCGAACAAAATAAGGATAAGCACTGTGCCGAATATTGCGTCCCGGCCGAGTGAACAGAATATACCTGCAAGAATAACCATTCTGGTCATCCAGTGTTCTTCTGAATTATGCAGTGTGGCGCAAAAACCAGCTAATAGGATGGGCCCGGTAATGCCTTGTGTTCCGAGCAGGTTTGGGAGGGCAGGCTGGTGTATTACAAAAAAACGGCAGGTGAATTCTATACAGATAAACAGGCTGAGCCATCCCGACCAAAAGGAGATTTGTTCAGGTGTAGGGAGCGGAAAAATGGTTATCCATAAAATACTGACCAGCAGAAAGATCAGAGGGCGGACTTCCATTAGTAAGGGGATGTAGGCCTGCAAAGGTCTGACTAATGGCTCAAGGCTGTTAAACGACAGCCAGCCTATGAATAGTGCGGGAATGCCTGCTGTCAGCCACAGCGGCCATTCAGATCTTTGTCCGCTACGTAACATGTCCAGAAGCAGGCCTAGAACAGCCAGCACTGTGGCTGACATTGCATCCAGGTTCGAGGGGGGCCTGAAACCGCTCAAAGAGAAAGCTGCATATGTCAAAGGCAGTCCCAGGCTGAACAGGGCCAGGGGAAACTCTGAGGCTGTTATGGCTGTGTTTTCTGAACTCATTAGCATCTGTGTTACATTTATCTGTTCAGGATTAGAAGCCCCGGAGTAAAAAATGTTATAGGGCCGTAAATCTGAAAATCAATCGATTTAAGTAGTTGAATGGAAAGGCTACTGGTTTTGGAATAGTTTTCCTTTTGACCAGTAAAATATCCAAAACGTGGGCTGTGGGATGATTACCACCAAGAAAGTTCACGCACCCGGCGCAATAGGTGACCATCGGAACACCGATTCTCTGAGCTTCATTTATTCTTTTGCGGGACCAGTACATGGCATAAGCTTTGTTATGAAAATTAGTCCCTCCTCCTTCACCGCAGCAAAGGGTTTCAGTTCTGTTGTGTTTCATTTCCGAAACTCGAATGCCTGCTGATTTTAGAAGATCGCGCACAGCCTTGTGTATGTTGCTTTCGGAGCGGGTGACACAGGGGTCATGAATAGTTACTTCCTTAACTGCCGGCGTAACGGGAATGAAATTGGCATACTTGAGTTTTTCGTAAATAGAAACAATTTCAAGCCGAGATTCAAATTGTTTGAAAGTCGCATGACAGTTGGGGCATGCGGTCAGAATTTTTTTTATACCTTTGCGCTCAAGGGTGTGCACCAGCGTAGAGAGGTTCTCCTCGTGTTTGCTTTTCAGGCCAAGCATTTTGGATGGTTTGGAGCAACAGTTCAGAACGATGCCTGTTCTCGGGTCCTTAAGCTTAAGTATCTTGAAGGCTATTCTTGTCGCATCCGGAAACATCGCTGGAAGTGTGCAGCCGGGGAAGAATACGGTGGTGCATCCTTCGGGAAGCGACTCTGCCTTAAATGGAAAGCGCTGTCCCAATCGCTCATAACTCAATAATGGAGCATATTTCTCCAGTTTAAAAGTGCCATTTGCCTGAGCGTGGTAACGTAGCTGGGTAAAAATTTCGGCCGGTTCGGCTTTAACCGGACACACTGCAGAGCATAATCCGCAAGATGAGCAGTCGTAGGTCCTTTGGGAAAGGTCATCGACTGTTTCATCATCTGAAAGTGCATTTAAAGCGATGGATAGCGGGGAGCCACTTTCAGCAAGGAAACGGCAGTAGGCCATACATTTCCCGCAGTCTATGCATTCATCGGCAGTGTGCTGCAGTGCTTTTCGCATCTGTTTTGATACAGGCATATTTGTAATTGCCTTCCCGGAAAGAAAGCTCGGTACTGCAATGACTTACAGCAGCTGACAGCCCCAGATTTTTACCCGTTTATTGACGTATTCAGTGCATTTCCCCTTAATGCGAACTTTAACGCCCGGTTTGAGGTTGCTGACGACCGGGATCAGGTCTTCGGTAAAATGACAGATTACTTCAGCGGTGAAGTTGGAAATTCCCTTTAGTCCAACATGCAGATCGCCAAATCCTTTAGTGGAAACATCTACTATTTCACCGGAAATTTCAATGACTTCGTTAAGGTACTTGCCGCTTGCCACGGTATTGTTCTCAACGAAATCAATATATAGTTTATATGAACCGACATGCAGTTTGGATTGGACCAGCTTTACTTCATTGGCGATGCGGGCATGCCATGCACCGAGAGTTTCCTTCTGGTGCGGGGCAACATTCTGATGGGCAGTCGGGCCTACTTTAAGATTTTTTTGAAGGTCAACCCGGTTGTTCAGGGTTCCGTTGGAATCGTATACATCGGCAACAACTTTACCTTCATTTGATATATAGATTTTAGACCGAAGCCGTCCCATGGGGTCTACCAGATGAAATTCTTCCGCCTTAACGATGTTGGGCATCATATCCTCCTTGAACTGCGTAGGCAGGGTGAAGTAATAACATAAGATTAAACGGTTCATTGCTTGAAAAAGCAAGAAATATTGCAAGTAATTTTTTTAAGTTGGACGATAAGTGTTTGTGATTTTCAAAAAACTTGATATGACTCTTCACTTGACTTGGGCAGATAAAAGCTTTAACAGACAACCCCTTTCTTTACGCAATCAGCACTAATCAAGAAAAGGTGGAGCTTTTTAGATTTCTGTGCGTAAAAATGCTTAGCCGGCGGAGTAAGAGAATTGTTTGACAGCCTATCAGATAGACTTTCCGAAGCCTTTAAGAATTTCAAGGGGCAGGGACGGTTGGATGAAAAAAACATCCAGGCCGGAATGCGCGAAGTGCGCCTTGCCCTTCTCGAAGCGGACGTTAACTATAAAGTCGTTAAGGACTTTGTAGAGAAGGTAAAGGAGCGCGCTCTCGGACAGGAGGTCCAGAAGTCCCTTTCTCCCGGTCAGCAGGTAATCAAAGTCGTTAACGACGAGCTTACCGAGCTGCTTGGTGGTGAGCAGGAAGGATTACAGCTCTCCAAGGACAAGCTTTCCAAAATTATGATGGTCGGCCTTCAGGGTTCAGGTAAGACCACTTCTTCAGCCAAGATTGCCTTGTATTTGCGGCGCAAGAAGTTCAAACCCTACCTTGTTCCTGCCGACGTCTACCGTCCTGCTGCGATTGATCAGCTTCATGTGCTGGCCAAGCAGCTGGATATGCCGGTTTACCCGTCCACTACGGAAATGAATCCAGTGGATATCTGCCGCGATGCTATGATCAAAGCGGAAGAAGCCGGT
The DNA here is from genome assembly GCF_963667685.1 of Maridesulfovibrio sp. Lineage (NCBI taxonomy): Bacteria > Pseudomonadati > Thermodesulfobacteriota > Desulfovibrionia > Desulfovibrionales > Desulfovibrionaceae > Maridesulfovibrio > Maridesulfovibrio sp. Next base: position 1,673,956 of record NZ_OY763930.1, read on the forward strand.
TGTGATGTTCTGCTTTTTGATACAGCCGGACGGTTGCATATTGATGAACCCCTGATGGATGAACTCGCTTCCATCAAGGAACATTGCACCCCGGATGAAATCCTTTTCGTGGCTGACGCGATGACAGGGCAGGACGCTGTCAACGTTGCTTCCACATTTGACGACAAGCTTGATGTTACCGGTGTTGTCCTTACCAAAATGGATGGTGATGCCCGAGGCGGTGCGGCGCTCTCCATCAAATCAGTCACTGGTAAATCCGTTAAGTTTGTCGGTGTGGGTGAAAAGCTTTCCGAGCTTGAACTCTTCTACCCGGATAGGGCCGCTTCAAGAATTCTCGGTATGGGGGATGTTCTTTCCCTGATCGAGAAGGCCCAGTCGGTGATGGATGAGGGCGAAGCTGAAAAGCTGACCGAGAAATTTCGCAAGGCCGAATTTGACCTTGAAGATTTCCGCACCCAGATGCGCAGAATGAAGAAGATCGGTTCCATGGGGTCGATCATGAAAATGATCCCCGGACTCGGCGGGCTGACCAAGCAGCTCGGTGATATGGAGATCCCGGACAAGGAACTGAACAGGATAGAAGCCATCATCTCGTCCATGACCATGGCGGAACGCAGACAGCCCAAGCTTATTAATCCCAGCCGTAGGCAGAGGATTGCGAAAGGTTCCGGCGTTAAGCTTGAAGAGGTCAATCAGATGCTCAAGAATTTTGAGCAGATGAGCAAGATGATGAAGAAAATGATGGGCGGTAAAGGCGGAAAGGGTAAAATGCCCAAAATGCCTAATCTGCCCGGAATGCCCGGACTTGGCGGTGGCGCAGGGATGCCGGGACTTCCCGGCATGGAAGGTATGGAAGGAATGGGCGGTATGGCTCAGGCTTCCAAGTCCAAAAGTAAAAAGACCCTTCTTGCCCGCAAAAAGAAAAAGCTTAAAAAGCAAACCCACAAGAAAAAGAAGAAATAGTTTTTTGTGGGCATTTGCTTGCAATTTATTAACGAACCACTTAATTTAAGATTATATGGGGGAAAGTAGACAATGGCTATTAAACTCAGACTGACCCGTATGGGCTCCAAAAAACGCCCTTTTTATCGTATTGTAGCAATCAACAGCGAAACCAGACGCGACGGTCGTCCTCTGGACTTCTGCGGTTATTACAACCCTATGGTTGAGCCTGTTGAAGTTAAAATTGACAAGGAAAAAGTAGAGAAGTGGCTTGAGAGAGGCGCTGAACCCAGCGATACAGTTAAATCTCTCCTCAAAGCAAATTCCTAGGGTTCGGAACTCACTAGGTTCGAATTCTTCTTCACTACTCACGGTACACACTCGAAATCAGAAGCGGAGGTTGTTGGCATGTTGAAGGATTTAGTAGAATACATCGCGAAATCGCTTGTTGACAATCCGGAAGAAGTAGTTGTCACCGAGATCGAAGGGGAGCAGACTTCCGTAATCGAGCTCAAGGTCGCTAAAGAAGATCTTGGCAAGGTTATCGGAAAACAGGGGCGCACTGCGCGTGCCATGAGAACCCTGCTTGGTGCTGCGTCAACCAAGGTGAGAAAACGCTCTGTTCTGGAAATTCTGGAATAGAAGCAAACGAACCGGACCAACCGGTAGGCTGCTATGGAAATGCTTGTAGTTGCCGAGGTGGTCAAACCACATGGTCTCAGGGGGGAAGTCTGCATTGAATCTCATGCAGATTCCCCTTTTCTCTTCGACGAGGTGCCCTGTCTGTACTTGGCTAAGAAAGGGCAAAAGCCGCGTCGTTTTGTTGTGCGCTCTTCACGGAAACATAAAGGGCGCATGCTGTTGACCTTCAAAGGGGTTGAAGGTCGCGACGAGGCGGAAGCCTTGCGCGGCATGGAAATCCTTGTGCGCGAGAAAGATCTTCCCGAAACCGGGGATGATGAAGTCTACATGCATGAACTTGAAGGCATGGCCGTCGAACTTGAAGACGGGACTGTGGTTGGAACCATCTCGAACTTTATCCTCGCCCCCGGGCAGGAAACTTGGGTTATTTCATCTTCAGAAGGAAAGGAGATTCTTTTTCCTGCTGTTGAAGAATTTGTATTGTCTGTTGATCTTGATGCGGAAAAAATTGTGGTGGCCCCGCCTGAAGGGCTTCTCGATATTTATCTTGCTGAAAAGAAAGATAACGGAAAAAAAAATAAATAGGGCAGAGTGCCGCTTTTTTAAATTCCAAGGCTGGACATAGTGAAATTTAATCTGGTTACACTCTTTCCTGAATTTTTTGATTCACCGCTGTCGCACGGACTCATGGGCAAAGGAGTTGAAAAGGGTATTGTCTCTTTCAACAAGGTTGACCCCCGTGAGTTTACAACAGACCGTCATAAATCTGTTGATGACCGCCCCTACGGCGGTGGCCCGGGCATGGTCATGTTTATTGATCCCATTGCCAGAGCTCTGGATTCCATAGGTATCCATCCGGTAAGGGAAGGCGGCTGTCCCAAAGGCAAACGGCTTATAATGCTTTCGCCTAAAGGACGCCCTCTGACCCAGAAGCTGGCAGTGGAGCTTTCCAAGGAAGAGGAGCTGACCCTTGTTTGCGGAAGGTACGAAGGCATAGACGCCCGTTTTGAAGATATTTATCCCGTAGAAGCCATTTCTGTTGGAGATTTCGTGCTTAACGGGGGGGAAGCCGGGGCCATGTGCCTTATAGAAGCTGTAGCCCGTCTGCTGCCCGACTTTATGGGGCATGCTGAATCCGGCACGGAAGAAAGCTTTTCATCGGGCCTGTTGGAATATCCGCACTATACCCGTCCTGCCGAGTTCGGCGGACTGAAAGTGCCGGAAGTGCTCTCCTCAGGCAACCATGCTTTGATCGAAGAATGGCGAAGAAAAGAGTCTCTGGATGCAACCTTGGAAGCGCGTCCCGAGCTTCTTGCCGAAGCAGAAGGGTTAAAAAAAGATGATGTGCGTTATTTGCGCACAATACCCCGAAAACGTTTGGGAAAAAATCTTTATATGGCTCTGGTGCACTATCCGGTGCTAAATAAATTTGGGGAAAAGGCCGCTGTTTCTTTGACAAACCTCGATATTCACGATATGTCCCGCGTTTCCCGCTCTTACTCAATTAGCGGATTTTTTGCGGTGACTCCAATCGAGGACCAGAAGAAATTAGCCGAGAGGATTATTTCTCATTGGACCTCGGGTCCGGGCAGTAAATTCAACCCGGACAGAGCCGCAGCTTTTTCCAAGGTAGGAGTTAAGGATTCCCTGCAAGATGTGGTGGAGCATATCGAGTCGGGAACGGGCAAGAAACCGATACTGGTGACCACCAGCGCAAGGGGGGCAGGCAGCCTGACCATGAACAGGGTTCGTGAAATGCTGCAGGATGATCCCGTACTGCTGGTCTTCGGTACCGGACACGGGTTGGCTCCCGAAATTCTGGACATGGCTGAGGGCAGCTTACGGCCCATAAGGTTCATGGACGGATACAACCATCTATCAGTAAGAAGTGCGGTGGCGATCACGGTCGACAGGCTGCTTAAAGACGCCTGGTAGATCCGCCTTCGGGTGCCGCAAAGAAATTTATATAAGGAGTAGCGAAATGAGCAACGTAATTGCAAAGATCGAACGCGAACAGATGCGTATTGATATGCCCGCTTTCAAAGCAGGCGACACTGTTAAGGTACACCTGCGTATTATCGAAGGTGAAAAGGAACGTATCCAGGTTTTTCAGGGTGCAGTTCTGCGTTTCCGCAGAGGTACCACCAATTCCACCTTCACCGTCCGCAAAATTTCTGACGGTATCGGCGTTGAGCGTGTTTTTCCCGTACACTCCCCCTACATCGAGCGTGTAGAGGTAGTTGCTGAAGGTAAAGTACGCCGCAGCCGCATCTACTACCTGCGTGGTCTTAAAGGTAAGGCTGCACGTATCAAGTCCAAACAGGCTTGGTAGGCCACGAAGCATTTATGCTTCGCGGGTACTCCCATCGGGCCTCCGGTCCGGCATGGGAACGCAATATAGTGTTGAAAAAACCGTCATTCCCGGACTGTTAAAGTTTGGGTATGGCGGTTTTTTATTTTTGAAAATGCCAAGGGCTGGATATGACAGAAAATTTATTGCCCGGAATGGGTACTGAAAATCTCATCACTGCCGGTATAGACGAAGCCGGGCGCGGATGTCTTGCCGGTCCGGTGGTTGCCGGGGCGGTCATTCTGCCTGAAGATTACGATCTTCCGGGACTGACCGATTCCAAGAAGCTTGATGAAGCTGCGCGGGACCGACTGGCGGTTGAGATCAGGAAACAGGCTGTCTGCTGGTCTTTGGGTGTCAGCAGGGCTCAGGTGGTGGACGAGATTAATATTTTGCAGGCCACTTTCAGGGCTATGGGCCGTTCTGTTCTCCATTTAAAGATCAGCCCCCGTCTGCTGGTCGTAGATGGTAACAAGACTATTCCCGCGTCTTATCTGAACGGTGTGGCGGGGTTCCGCCAGGAAGCTGTGGTCAAGGGGGACTTAAAGATCCCGGCAATTTCAGCAGCGTCCATTCTGGCTAAAACTTTTCGGGATAAGCTGATGGTGCAGCTTGCGAAGCGCTACCCGGCTTATGGATTTGAAATTCATAAGGGCTATGGCACAAAGGTGCATATGACCGCTTTAAAAGATTTTGGTCCTTGCGCGTTGCACCGCATGACTTTCAAGGGAGTACTTCCCGATAAAAAGAAATCAAAGCAGGAACGCATGTGTCTGCCCGGCATTTAGATTTCGGACAGGCGGGCGAGGATTACGCTGCCCGCTTTTTGGAAAATCGCGGTTACCATTTGCGGCAGCGTAACTGGCGCTGGAAACAATGGGAATTGGATATTATCTGCGATAAGGGCGACGAAATAATTTTTGTGGAAGTTAAAACCAGATCCGGATCAAGTTTTCAGTCCGGTATAGAGGCGGTAACTCCGGCCAAGCGCAAAAAGCTGGTCAAGGCCGCGACCCGCTACCTTTCGGCTTTTGAGCTCTGGGAGAGACCCTGCCGATTTGATCTGGTTATTGTGAATGATGATGGAACCGGCTTCAGAGCGGAGCATATAGAAAATGCATTCGACCTCAGCGACTTTATGGGTAGTGGCGACTCCTCTTGGCAACCTTGGTGATATTACCGAGCGGGCACGCAAAGTTCTGGCCTCGGCCGATCTTATTTTTGCGGAAGATACCCGCCGGACCGGTAAACTTTTGCAGGCTCTTGATATCAGCGGCAAAAGCATGGTCAGCCTGCATGAGCACAATGAGGAAAAACGGATCAAGAAAGTGCTGGCACATTTTGAAGAGGGCAATGACGCAGCTCTTGTTTCCGATGCGGGAACTCCGCTTATGAGCGATCCCGGTTACCGTGTGGTCCGGGCCTGCCGTGAAAACGGGGTTCGGGTGGTTCCTGTGCCTGGTCCGAGTGCACCGGTAACAGCCCTTTCCGGTTGTGGCCTACCGCCGTACCCTTTCACTTTTCTAGGTTTTCTTCCTCGTAAAGAAGGACAGATGCGCAAGTTGTTTGAAGCGCATGGAGCGACCGGAGCTACAATAGTCTTTTTCGAGCGTAAATCCCGGTTGCGAGAGACCCTGCATCTGGCTTATGAGTCACTTGGCAACCGTGAATTTTCAATCTGCCGGGAGCTGACTAAGGACTACGAGGAATTCATTAACGGATACCTCGGGGACTGGGCGGATGTGTCCGAAGAGTTGCGCGGTGAAATCACTGTCGTTGTCGGGCCCCCGGTAAATATTGGTCCGGCATCTGAAGAAGATATCATTAGAATGATTGATGCAGAAATTGAGTCCGGTGATAAACCAAAGATCGTTGCCAGGAGAATTGCCGAGAAAGTGGAAGGCTGGACAGCAAAAGCTGTCTATGAAAAGGTAACTGAAAGAAAAAAGAACACTTAGGCGATCTGAATTTGGCTGCGGAGAAATTGTTCTTTCGGACTAGAGTTCCCGGCAGTTTCGCATAACTCATTAAATAGAAACGCGACGCGTACCATAATTAAGAATGGAAAAGTCCAAGCAAAACAGAAGATTAGGTCTGGCATTTGTCAGATGCTTTTTGCGTTCTTATTTTGTAGGTGCTGGTTTTAATACCCGCGGTTTACAGAATATCGGCTTCTCCTATGCAATGCAGCCCGGTCTGGAAGCAATTTACGATGACCATACTGAGTTGGTTAAAGCCCGCAAAAGGTATGTGAAACATTACAATTCCCATCCCTTCTGGGCCCCTTTGCTGGTAGCTGTTTTTCTTTCAGTTGAGTTGAAAATTAAAGAAGGCCTTTTCCCTGTGCAATTGCTGGATAAGTTGAAAAACACAACCAGCTATACCCTTTCAGCAATTGGGGATTCTGTTTTTGCAGGTAGCGGTCTGATCTTCTGGGCGCTGGCAACGGTGAACCTGTTGTTGGCTGGTCATCATAAGCAGGCTATGCTACTCGGAGTAGTAATGTTCTGCGGTTTGCAGATTTTCAAAGGATTCACTTTCTGGTCCGGGATAAATAAGGGCTTGGGTTTCTTGGACGAACTCAAGAAGTGGGACCTGATTAACTGGGGAGAACGGCTTAAATATGCTAACGGCTTTCTGGTGTTATTGATCTGGTTTCAGCTCTGGCCCCGTCCGCTTAACGGTTTTGAGTGGTACGGCGGCACGGCGGCGCTCGGGGTATTCGGTTGGCTGGTTGCTACCGGAAAGATTGCCCGTGAAATTGTGGCAGTTCTGGTCGTGGGCATCGGATTGCTGACAATTTATTTGCTTTGATTTTTTCTTTTGAAGAAATAAGATATAAGGATTAATAAAAAATGACTGAAGAGAGTGTGCTCCGCGATGATTCGTCTACAGGTGAGGACGCAGTTGCCCGGACAGTTGTTGTTAGCAACCAGCTGGGGCTGCATGCCCGTCCGGCAGCCAAATTAGCGCAGGAAGCCCAGAATTTTAGTGCGGACATTAAGGTTGTCTGCGAATCTCAGGAAGTCGACGCTAAGAGCATTCTTGATGTGCTTACTTTGGCGGCAGCGCAGGGCAGCGTTCTTGAGCTGAGGGCGGATGGTCCGGACGCCGTGGCAGCCCTTGATTGCCTGGAAGAACATTTTAAAAATAGATTCGGCGAGGACAAGTAAGTGGCCAGAGCGGTCGTCAACGGAATTTCCGTCTCAACTGGTATAGCCATAGGCAAGGCCTTCTTTCTAAACCGCAGTATCTCGTCTCGTCTGCCGCGGCAGACTGTTCCTGTACATATGGTGGAAGATGAGAAAGCGCGAATGAAGAAAGGGTTCAGCGATGCCGTTGAAGAGCTTTCTGCTGTGCGGGAGAAAGTTCCCGCTGAGCTGAAAGAGCACCAGCTGATCATTGATTCCCACTTGATGATGCTCAAAGACCCCAAGCTGCAGTCCTCAGCCTTGAAATATATAGGCGACCTCAAGATAAATGCTGAATGGGCATTGGAGAAAGGCGTAAACGACCTTGAAAAAGCATTCGGCGCCCTTGAGGATATTTATATCCGTGAACGCATGCAGGATGTGCGTCAGGTGGCCCTGCGTGTGCAGGCCAAGCTCATCGGCGGCGAGGCTAATCTGCGGCCTGTGGAAGGGCGCGTGGTTCTTATGGCCCATGACCTGACCCCGGCGGACACCATCGAGCTTGAAGTTAACAAGCTTATGGCCTTTGTTACGACCCTTGGCGGTAAGACTTCGCATACCGGTATTTTGGCCCGGACCTTGAACATTCCGGCCCTTGTCGGTGCTGCAGAGCTGGAAAATTCCGTTGTTGACGGCGATCTTGTCATTATTGACGGATTGGCCGGGAAGGTGCTTGTCGATCCCAGTGACGAAGAGCTTGAGCATTACTACACTCTCGAAACCCAGTTTGACGATTATCAGCGGACCATTATTCGCGGTTGCCAGCTTCCGGCTGAAACCGAGGACGGGTATCGGGTTGAAGTCCACGCCAATATAGAACTCTTTGAAGAGGTTGCGGCGGTTATTGATAACGGTGGCGAAGGGATCGGGCTGTTCAGGACTGAGTATGCCTATCTCAGCCGCGCTGACCTGCCTACCGAAGATGAACTGGCCGAAAAGTATTCGGAACTGGCAGCTATTATGTCGCCGCGTAAAGTGACTCTGCGTACACTTGATCTTGGGTCAGATAAGTTCATGTCTCGTTTCGGAGCCTTGGATGAGGCCAATCCGGCCCTCGGTCTGCGGGCTATGCGTTTTTGTCTTAAGCATCAGGATCTGTTCAAAACGCAGCTTCGGGCAATGCTCCGGGCCAGCGTGCATGGCAATGTATCAATGATGTTTCCCATGATTAGTGGATTGAAAGAAGTTTTGCAGGCTAAAAGTGCCCTTGCCCGCGCGCAGCAGGAATTACGTGAAGAGGGTATACCGTTTGATGAAAACATGCCTATCGGTGTAATGATCGAGCTTCCCGCTGCCGTTATGATCGCTGAGATTCTGGCTCAGGAAGTTGACTTCTTCAGTATTGGGACCAACGATCTGATTCAGTACAGTTTGGGCATTGACCGCACTAATCCACATGTCTCGTACCTCTATCAGCCGCTGCACCCGGCAGTTGTGCGGTCCATTAAATACGTGGTTGATGCCGGACACCGGGCAGGTATCGGGGTCAGTCTTTGCGGTGAAGTTGCATCCGATCCGTATTGCGTCCCCATCCTTATGGGTATGCAGATCGACAGCCTCAGCCTGACTCCGCAGGCAATACCCGGAATTAAGCGGATACTGAGGCAGCTGAATATGCTTGAATGCAAACAGTTGCTCAAAGAAGTGCTCGGATGTCGCACTGTTAGCAGAATCAACCGTCTTGTTACGGAAAATATTTATAAAAAATATCCTGAAGAGTTGACCTTTTTTGCGTCTCTTCTGGATAATGAAGATATTGCAGGTTAATTCAAAGTCATGGCTAAGAAAAAAAAGAAGAGCCCTTCTTCGATTGCGCTCAATAAACAGGCCCGTCGTAATTACGAATTTGTGGAAACCATAGAAGCCGGGCTGGTGCTCCAGGGGACTGAGGTAAAATCCCTGCGTCAGGGATTAGTCAGCTTCATGGACGGATATATCAACTTTAAGGACGGCGAGGCATGGCTGGTAGGTGTCCACATCGCGCCTTACGATCATGCCGGGTACACTCAGCACGAACCTGACCGTCAGCGCAAGCTGCTGCTGCATGCCCACGAAATAGAAAAGCTGCAAAGCCGGGTGGAGCAGAAAGGTTTGACCGTTATTCCGGTAAGACTGTACTTCTCAAAAGGTAAGATCAAGCTTGAGATTGCTTTGGCTAAAGGGCGTAACGTCCACAACCGCAAGGAAGAGCTTAAGCGTAGGGATATTGCAAGAGATACGGCCCGCCAGCTGGCTAATTATTAGCCTGCGGCGAGCCGTAAAATTCTCATCCACCCCTTGCCGGTGGGCGGAGAAAGCATGATAAGGGTAAGTAACCTTAATGAATCAAGGCTTGTTTACTGGAGACCGGAAACAAGCATGGTGAAAACCATTGCTGCGCCGACCCAGAAAATTGTTTTAACCATTCCGGTTACGGGGTCGATTCTTTTATCGCGGCCAAATTCGCTGTCTTCAGGGGTGAAAACTTCTGTTACGAATGCGTTGAAGCTGCTCATGGTGGTTCTCCTGTATGCGTGATAAAAATTTAAAAAATCACGTAGCCGATTTCTCTTTATTGCCTGTTTTTGTTTTTCAATCCAATGGGAATAATCGAAGACCCCCTTTAAGTTTTTCGATAGGGTTGTCCGGTCCTTAAATTGTTTATCCAACTGGCTGAAAATTAATGGAATTATATCAGATAAAGACTTTTGTTGTGGTGGCGGAGGAAGGAAATATTACCCGGGCAGCCAAGCGCCTTCACGCCAGCCAGTCCACTATCAGCTTACATATCAAGTCCTTAGAGGAAGAATTCGACTTGCGTCTTTTTTTGCGTACCCCAAAGGGAATGGAACCTACTCCTGAAGGTAAGCAACTGTTAGAAAAAGCCCGCGATCTACTCGATTGTGTAGAAAAAATCGAAGTTGAGGCCCAAAGCCTGAAGGGTGAGCTTTCCGGGGTTGCCCGGGTTGGCCTGCAGACCTCTCCCATCTATTTACGCACCCCGCAGCTCATTAAACTGATCAAAGAAAAGTTTCCCGGTTTATCTCTTCATCTTGTACAGATGCCCACCTGGACTATCCGCAGTGACATTGCTGCCCGTAGGCTTGACGCTGGTTTTTTCTATTCCAACTGCTCGCCGGAAGACGTGGACGGCATCTTGTTGGAAAGTACCGTTCTGCATGTTGTCGGGCCTGCTTCATGGAAACAAAAGATGCAGGATGCCAGTTGGGTTGATTTAGCCAAGCTGGACTGGATCTGGACCCCGGAAGAATGTTCGTTCAATGTTAAGCTTAAAGAGACCTTTTCCGCCCAAGATCTTGAAGTCTCCAAATCCATGATCGCCGATAGCGAAGATACGCATAACGCACTGGTCAAATCCGGTAACGGTATTACTGTTATGCGTGCTGATGAGGCAGCAGATGGTGTTGAAAAAGGTGATTTTTATATCTGGCCCGGCGGACATATCGAGGTCGGACTCTATTTCGGTTTCCCGCGCAAAAAAGAAAGCGATCCCGTTGTTCGCGCGCTCTTAGACTGTGTTGAGCAAGTCTGGGAAAAGGTTTAGGATTGCCTCTGTTTTTTGATGCGCTATCGCGCTTTTAATTAAAAGATTTTCCCTCCGGGGGCCAAAGAACCCTTTTGCAAAAGGGGGCTCTGGACTCTCCAAAAACCTTTCATTAGGGCTTCGCTGTTTGTTGCCTCAAGGTGTTCTTGGTGTGCTATATGCGAAGGCATAACTAAAACGTCTTTTGGGAAGAGGGGATGGGGTCTGGTTGAGGCAACCACATGAATCAACTCTCACGTTTACATAAAAAATTTCTGCAAAATTTATTTCCCGGCCGGGAATCAAGCTTTGATGATGGCACTTTGCTGGCTTGCGGTGTTGATGCCAGCCAGCGGCATGCCAAGCCTTGTGCTTTGGTGCGTCCACAGAAAACTGCGCAGCTTGCGGAGTTGTTGAAATGGGCACAGGCGGAGCGGGTTCCCATCTACCCTCGCGCACGGGCGACCAACAAGGTCGGCAATTGCGTTCCTGTTCGTGGCGGAGTGGTTGTCTCCATGCTTGAGATGAATTCCATTCTGGATATTGACGGACGTGACTTTGTGGCAGTGACCCAGCCGGGTGTTATAACTGCGGACTTGCAGAAAGCTGTGGAGGCTGAAGGGTTGTTCTACCCACCTGACCCTGCGAGCATGAAAATTTCTACTATCGGCGGCAATATCTCAACTTGTGCCGGGGGCATGCGGGCAGTTAAATACGGCGTTACACGTGATTATGTGCTGGGTCTTGAAGTTGTCCTGCCCGGCGGAGAAATCATCCGGACCGGGGGCCGGACCCAAAAGAATGTTGTCGGTCTGGACCTGACCCGACTTATGGTCGGATCTGCGGGGACACTGGGGTTGGTTACAGAGGCAACTTTGAAACTATTGCCATTGCCGGAAACATCCGCATCGATGCTGGTCGGCTTTGGAGATTTATCAGGTTGCCTGCAAGGGGCCGAGGCTGTGTTCGGTTGCGGAATACTGCCCACAGCAATGGAACTTATGGACCACAACACGATTAAGGCGCTGGAGATGCATTCGGATGTGCCGTGGCCGCAGGGAACCGAGGGCTTGCTGTTGCTAAAGATTGACGGTTCTGCGGAGTCAGTTGCTACGGATCTGCGGCGTATTGAAGATGCTTTGCGGAGCGTTGCGGTTACCTTTGTGGATAGGGGCAGTGGAGCGGAACAGGAGCGGTTATGGGCGTTGCGCCGCGTAATCAGTCCGGCGGCTTTTAATCATGGACCGGACAAACAGGGTGAGGATGTGGCCGTGCCTCGCAGCAAGATTGCGGAGGCAATTAAGGGTTACCACTCCATTGGAGCGCAGCTTGGATTGATTGTACTCTGTTTCGGTCATTTGGGTGATGGGAATATTCATGTCAGTACCATGTTCGATAAATCTGCACCCGGACAGCAGCAGAATGCGCTCAAGGCCAAGCAACAGATATTTCAGTTAACCCTTGATCTTGGCGGAACTCTCTCCGGTGAACACGGCCTCGGCCTGACCAAGGGCAAATACATCGACATGCAGCTGGATAAAACGCAGCGGCGGCTTATGGCCGGTATCAAAAATACATTTGATCCTTTCAATATTATGAACCCCGGGAAGGTGGTCTGATGGCAGCCCCTAAGAAATGCGTACAATGCGGGAAGTGCCTTGAGGTCTGCCCTCTGTTCAAAGCTACCGGACGGGAAGAACTGACACCGCGTGCAAAATTTTTTCTTGAATCTCTGTGTTCCGGAGATGGATCGGCAGAGGGGCTGACTGAACGAGATTTTAAATCACTCGCTTCGATTTGTCTTTCATGCGGGCGTTGCGAGAAGAATTGTCCGCAACACATGTCCGGGTCCGCTCTTGTTGCTGATTTACGCGCAAACTCAAAGGGTTTCACCCAATCCTGCTGGGATTTATGGTTGAAAAATCCAGGGTTACTCTGGCCCACAGCCGCGGCATTTTCCAGGTTTTCTCCTGAATTTCTGCCGGAACCTTTCGGTTCAGCACGAAAACGCATGCAATCCCTTTTCGCTAAAAGCCCGGAACCGTGGGCGAAGCTCAAAGTTCAGGCCAAGTTTGAAGAGCGCCGGGTAATGCTTTTTAAAGGCTGTGTGGGACGTTTTGCACGCAAGGAGTGGTCTGCAAAAGCTGACCGGTTGCTGGACGGGATGGGCTTGATCAGGGCTGAGGGTGCTCCTTTCAGTTGTTGCGGCTATTCATATGGAAGTGCAGGATTACCGGAACGGCAGTCCGCTTCACGGGCCAAGAACATCAAGGTCTGGCAAGATGCCGGGCATCCGCTGTTGATCGTTTTTTGCGCGACCTGCCTTAAGGGTTTGAAAGAGTATTCTCCTGCTGATTTTGCTGGTGATGAAAGACTTTATGATCTCTGGTTGAATTCTCTGACCCCACTATCCTCTTTGTTGCTTGATGCGGAAGTGGAGCTTAGCGAAAACGCTCCTGAACAGATTGCCTACCATCGCCCCTGCCATGCCCCGGAAAATGATACCGACCGCGAGTTGGTTGAGAATATTGCCGGGGAGCGGCTGCTCCCGGCTCAGGATGATCTGTGTTGCGGTTTCGGCGGAATAATGCAGCTCGGCGCTCCTGAGCTTTCAAAAAAGGTTGGGGAACATTGCCTCAGCCATCTGACGCGGGGAATGAAACAAGGTGGACAAATTCTGAGCGGATGTTCCGCCTGTGTGATTCAGCTTGCCAGTCTTGTAAAAGATGAATATTTTGCCGCTCATTGGCTTGATATTTTGAAATAAGTACTTATTAAATAACATCCGTTTATTTTTATTGCTGATAATTCGCGGGAAAATCCGCGCAGGAGAAAGGAACTTAGATGTTTAATTTGATTTTTTCCAAGCTGTTCGGTTCACGAAATGAGAGATTTATTAAAAAGCTGAAGCCGCAGATTGAGCGGATAGCAGCTCTTGAACCGGAAATGGAAAAGCTCACCGATGAGCAGTTTCCGCAGAAGATAGCTGAATACAAAGAACAGGTAGCCGCAGGGACTCCCCTCGATGATCTTCTGGTAGAAGTTTTTGCCCTTGTTCGTGAGGCCGGTAAGCGGGCTCTTCAAATGCGTCACTATGATGTACAGATGGTGGGTGGTATTGTTCTGCACAGTGGCCGTATCGCGGAAATGAAGACCGGTGAAGGTAAAACCCTTGTTGCGACACTTCCGGCAGTATTGAACGCCATTTCCGGAAAAGGTGTGCACCTTATTACCGTCAACGATTATCTGGCCAAGCGTGATGCTGAATGGATGGGCAAGCTCTATAATTTCCTCGGCCTTAGTGTCGGTGTAATTGTCCACGGTTTGAGCGATGAAGAACGCAAGGATGCTTACGGATGTGACATTACTTACGGTACCAACAACGAGTTCGGCTTTGACTACCTGCGCGACAATATGAAGTTCTACAAAGAACAACTTGTACAGCGGGAACTTAATTTTTGTATAGTCGACGAAGTTGACTCCATTCTTATTGATGAAGCACGTACACCGCTGATCATTTCCGGTGCTTCCGATGATGCCACTTCCATGTACGGCAGGGTCAACTCCATGATCCCCCTGTTGAAAAGGGATGAAGATTTTGAAGTTGATGAAAAGGGTAAATCCATTTCCATGACCGATGAAGGGGTCATGAAATGTGAGCAGCTGCTGGACATTGACAACCTTTATGACTCCCAGCACATTTCCTTCCAGCATCACATCATGCAGGGCATCAAAGCCCACCACCTCTTTGCCCGTGATGTTGACTACATCGTCAAAGACGGTCAGGTGGTTATTGTTGACGAATTCACAGGACGTCTCATGCCCGGCCGTCGTTTCTCAGATGGCCTGCATCAGGCGCTGGAAGCAAAGGAAGGTGTTAAAGTAGAGTCCGAGAACCAGACCCTGGCTTCCATTACCTTTCAGAATTACTTCCGCATGTACAATAAGTTGTCAGGTATGACCGGTACGGCGGATACCGAATCTGTTGAATTCGCACAGATCTATGATCTGGAAGTAATTGTTATTCCCACCAACACCGCAATGGTCCGTAAAGACTACCCTGACTCCATCTACAAGACTCAGCGGGAAAAATATAACGCTATTGCAGATGATATTGCCGAAAAGTACAAAAATGGACAGCCTGTGCTGGTCGGAACTGTCTCCATCGAGAAGTCTGAACTTGTTTCCGGACTGTTAAAAAAACGCCGTATTCCCCATAACGTGCTGAACGCGAAGCACCACCAGCAGGAAGCTGAAATTGTTGCTGAGGCCGGTCATGCCGGACATGTTACTATTGCCACCAACATGGCGGGACGTGGTACTGATATCAAGCTTGGCGAAGGTGTTCGCGAGAAAGGCGGTCTGCACATTATAGGTACTGAGCGTCATGAATCACGCCGTATTGATAACCAGCTGCGTGGTCGTTCCGGTCGTCAGGGTGATCCTGGTTCCACCCGTTTTTACCTCGCCCTTGATGATGACCTCATGCGGCTGTTCGGGTCCGAACGTATCGCCGGACTTATGGACAAGCTCGGCATGGAAGAAGGTGAACCAATTGAAAACGGAATGGTCACCAAAGCCATTGAAAATTCTCAGAAGAAGGTCGAAGGTCATAACTTTGAAATTCGTAAACAGCTTCTGGAGTACGATAACGTTATGAACCAGCAGCGCGAGGTTATCTACACCCTGCGCCGTGATGTCATGAATTCCGAAGATATGAACGAAATGACTTCCGAGTTTGTGGAAGAGCTTTTCGATAATATTTTTTACCCGGTTGAAGAAGCCAGAGGTAAGCCCCTTGATGAAGAAACCGAGGAAATGGTTCGCGGACAACTTGATGAACTCTGCGGATTCAGCCGGAATGAGAAATTCAAGGATAAACTGCCCACCCGTGAAGAAGCAGAAGCATGGGTGACTGGTCTTCTTGGCAGGCTTGAAGAAAATTCCGGAGAACATTACCACGAAATTCAGCGCTATTTTCTGTTGGAAGCCCTCGACCGGAACTGGAAGGAACATCTTCTGAACATGGACCACCTCCGTGAAGGTATCGGTCTGCGCGGCTATGGCCAGAAGGATCCCAAGCATGAATATAAGCGTGAAGGGTTTACTCTTTTCCGCGAAATGCTTGATCGCATCAAGGAAAATACGGTTCGTGCCCTCTGCCACCTGCGTATTGAAACTGAGGTTCGTGAGGACGAATTCCAGCATAAAGAAAAGCAGTCAGATCTCGAATATTCCGATTCCGAAAATGTAAAGAAAAAGCCTAAACGCCGCGACGAGCCTAAAATTGGGCGCAACGATCCCTGCCCTTGCGGGAGTGGTAAGAAATATAAGAAATGTTGCGGTAAATAGCTTTCATAGCCATAAGTCACTAAGAAAGCCCTCTGGAAAATTGCTTCCGGAGGGCTTTTGTTTTTTTGGCTATTATTTGCCGCATGCTAAAACTTTTCAAAGCCACTGTCTGAGAAGTTGCTGTCCATATCCAGTGATAAACCTGATGAAGATTCAGCAGAGGATTTTGACTCGGCCTGCTTCATATTCTTATTCCCCGGTACTGACGTTGCAGACGGCAGTGCACGGGGAGTGTGGACTCTATTGCTGCTAACCTGGAAAAAAGACATGGTTTGCTGAAGTTCTTCCGCCTGACTGGATAGTTCTTCGGAGGTGGAAGCCATTTCCTCAGATGCCGAAGCGTTTTGCTGTGTTACTTGGTCAAGCTGTTGAACAGCTTTGTTAATCTGTTCAGCACCGCTAAGTTGTTCGCTGCTTCCGGCGGTGATTTCCTGAACAAGTTCCGCAGTGCGCTTTATGTCCGGGACAAGCTCAACCAGCATCTGTCCCGCTTTTTCGGCAACTTCAACTGTTCCTGATGAAAGGTCTCCGATTTCGCGTGCTGCTTCACCGCTTCGTTCGGCAAGTTTTCTGACTTCCGCAGCTACAACAGCAAATCCTTTACCATGTTCCCCGGCACGTGCTGCCTCAATGGCTGCGTTTAAGGCCAGAAGGTTTGTCTGTCGGGCAATTTCTTCAATAATAGATATCTTTTCAGCAATATTTTTCATTGCGTCTACAGCCTTCCTAACAGCCATTCCGCTTTCCTCTGCCTGTTGCGCGGATTGCACAGCTATACTTTCAGTCTGCTGTGCGTTTTCAGCGTTCTGCCTGATGTTGGCCGTCATTTGTTCAATAGAAGATGAGACTTCCTCAACATTGGCGGCCTGCTCTGTGGCTGATTGTGAAAGTGATTCCGCAGTGGCTGAAAGTTCTTCACTACCTGAGGCCACGTTCTCGGTTGCTCCACCGACTTCAGATACGACATCGGAAAGGCGATGGACCATGTTATTTAGTGCTTTTGCCAGTATGCCAATCTCGTCTTTCTGATCGAGATTCAATGTGCGGGTAAAGTCACCCTGAGACATGCGCTGGGCAAAGCGGACACCCATCTGAATAGGCCCGGTGATTCCTTTCGTTAGGGTGACAGCTGTGAGTGTGCCGAGAAGAAAGGCGATGAGCGCACCACTGAAAAGCAGAGTGTTGGAAGAAGTTATCTGGGCCTGCGTTTTCGCTTTTTGATCAGCCCTTGCGGCCCGGCACTGTGTATCAGCAGCTCTGGCTGCTTTAACCATATCCTGTTCTGCTTGAACCTGTTGCGCCATGAGCTTGGTGTATGTCAAAAAATTTGAGTAATAGCTGGATATGTTTGTTAGTACCTTTTCTATTTGCGCTGCGTTGGTTGGATTTTTGAATCTGAGCTTTAAATCTTTGGCAAGGTTGCTGATTTGGTCAATGCCATTTTGGATTGCCTCAAGATATTGAGGTTGAGAGGAAATGATATATTCTTTTTCATTTTTGCGGACAGTGAGAAACCATTTGATAGCCCGGTTTGCATCGTCAGCCTTAGTCAGCTTGTCAGTGATGTTCGTATGACCATCGTTGTATATCTGGCCTATAGCTGCAAATTCAGAGGTGCTGATTCTATTTGATATTTGTGCGCTGGTGTTTGATAGAATTGATTCAAGCTGCCGCTTTTGTTCAGCGCGAACTTTCTCCAGCTCGGTAAGTACGTTTCTGGCTTCGGCACGCATACTCAGCATTGTTTTGGTTCTGTTTTCAAGCAGCTCCACATAGTGGGCAAAGGCATCGTTATATTTACTTAATGCAGCTGATACGGCTGTCATTTGATCGTGATTGATCTTTCTTGTGAATTTTGCATCTGTAGCTTTAACTTGTGACTTGAGAGTCTCCATTGTTTCATTATGTTTTTTTAAATATTCAGCATCAGCTCTGAGCATGAAGTTTTTTTCACTCATGCGCGTTTCAAGAATCATGCGAACCATACGGTTTGCGTCGTCAGCTTTTTCAACACGGTCGTTTATTACACTCATTCCGTTGTAGCCGACATAAGCCATTGCAGCACTCAGAAAGATCATGAGGGCAAAGCTTAATCCTAATTTAATTGCTAGTTTAGTGTTTTTAAACATTGGAATCTCCCGACTGAAATTTCCTTGTTATGATAAATATAAACAGATTGTTGTACGTATATCATACTAATTATGCGGACTGGAAGGAAAAGATATGGGAGACCCATGTTCTAATTTCTAAAAACTGGTTATATTGAAAAAAATTAAAGCAGCAGATTTATATTGATTGAATAATCTATGAGGTGTAGAGAGCGGCATCAATTTGGTCAGAAGTTTTAATTGGCTAAGTTAAAAAAATTAATAAAAAGAAGAGTAAAAATTATGTTCGCTATATTTTTTCAAACCTATTTAAAATTGTTTTTCGTGCTGACCCCGTTTTTTGCTATTTCTGCTTTCCTGTCTCTTACACAGGAAATGACTCCCCTTGAACGGAAAAAAACAGCCCTGAAGGTTACTGTTGCTGTTATCATAAGCTCGGTGATCCTGTATCTTTACGGCAGATATATTTTTGAGCTGTTCGGGATCACTCTTGATGCTTTCAGGATTGGTGCGGGCGCAGTCCTATTCCTTTCCGCGCTGAATATGGTAAACGGCGGCGGCAAAAAATTTGATGCCGGGAATGAAGACGATGACATTGCGGTTGTCCCCCTTGCCATTCCCATCGTTGTCGGTCCCGGAACCATCGGTGCTTTGCTGGTAATGGGGTCGACAGTGCAGGGGTACCGCGATATGGCTCTCGCTTGTGGAGCCCTCGTTAGCGCTGTATTAACAGTAGGAATTCTGTTATTCGTATCCTCAAGCCTCAAACGTCTTTTGGGAAGAAGGGGGCTTAACATAATGAGCCGCTTGACCGGTCTCTTTGTTGCGTCAATCGCTGCCCAGATATTTTTTACCGGGGTGCGGAATTTCATGCTGAACTAGTTGATATTCACAGGAGGATTTGCAATGGCTGGAGCTAAAAAACTTACCGACAGGTTCCTTATCGCACTGTTTAAAAGGGGCAAGGCCGATTTTTTGCCTCTGTCATATCTTGAGACTGAAGGGAAGAAAGTGCTTGCGCCCGGCGAAGCAGATAAGCTTCAGGCAGTGCTTGGCGAAATGGCAGAAAAAGGAATCGTTTCGGAACAAAGTGGTGAATATAAGCTTCTGACAGATCCTTATTCTTAATTGTAAAAGATTATTCCATAAAAAAGGCCCGTAATATCAATTGATATTACGGGCCTTTTTTTGTGTTTAATCAACTGGAATGAAAGTGCATTCCATATTGTGCTCAGCATCCGCTTCTACAATAGCTACGCAGGGCGGGCGCTTATCGCGTGGAGAAGTAAGGCTGCCGGGATTTAGCATCTGTACCCCGTTTACAATAGACCAGTCTTGAATGTGGGTATGACCGTAACATACAAGGTCAAAATCAGGTCCAAAAGAATTAGCAACATTTTGTGAAACCTGCGAACGTGAGCCCCATCCGTGGGCTATGCCGATGCGCATTCCGTGGAAATTGACGGATTCCAGGGGCTGCACATAATCAGAGAGAGCCCATTCATCGCAATTACCCAATGCAGCATGAAAGTTGGGATGCTGACAGAAAAACTGCCACATCGAAAACGATACCATATCACCGCAGTGCAGCAACAAATCTGCATCTGCGAGATACTTATTAAAAACCTCCGTGAGCCTGTTGTCAGGTTCACGGAGGTGAGTGTCGGATATTACTGCAATTTTCACTTTGTTCATTATGGGATTGCGTCCGGATTGGTTGTCAGTTGCGGCTTGGGTTTGTCAGGATCGATCTTGGAGTCTCTGACTTGCTTTGCACGGTAGCTCAGGTAAGCGTCTCTCAGAGCAAGGTAAGGATCAATAGAACCTTCCTTGAGAGATTCATACTCACCGATATGGAATGAAAGCTTGTTGATCTGGTTGTATGCTCCTGCAGAAGCGGAGTAGTACCAGGGAATTCCAAACCACCAGAAGGGGTTAAGCACGAAAGTATCAATTCCTAGGCCGACTGCATCTCGTATAGTTGACGGGCCAAAGAAAGGCAGAACGAAAAATGGTCCATTGGGAATGCCCCAAACACCGAAAGTCTGGCCCATATCTTCATCGCCGAGGTAAAGAGGCATGGTGGATTGGGCCTCACCTGCTATGTTACCTAACCCGCCCATACCAAAGAAAGTGTTCGCGACAAACTTGGATGTTTCAGCACCGGCGGTATAGAATTTTCCCTGTAGTAAACAACTGGTCAGGCGGACTGGGTATAAAATATTCTGGAAAAAGTTGTTGGTCCATGTTCTGGGGCGCAGGGGAACCAGCCACATATATCCCTTGGTAACGGGTTTCATTACATTAAAATACAGGTAGTCGTTGAACTCGAACATCGCCCGGTTGTAGCCCTGCCACGGGTCGGAAGCGTATGCTTCTTCCTGATGCACGGAATCTCCCCACATATCCTCACTGAATTCATCAACAGCGTATTCCTCTGGATTGTTCTTTACCGCGCCGATGACACCGGAATCGACCTGAGCTACATCAACAGGTGCAGGTGTCTGTTCGGATCTTACCTTTGAAGGAAAGGTCAGCAGAATAACTGTGAGTGCCAGAAAGGCGAGTATAGTAGTGGAGTAGTGCCTGGACATTATGATTATCCGTTATTTTGTGCCGTCTTCAATTGCGGCTTTAGGGTTCTCTTTGAGTTCCTTGCATTTCTTCTCAAGTCGATCAAAGAGTTCTTTTTTACTTGAAGCAAAGGTTTTGTCATTAGTTGTATCGAGGATGCCTGCGAATTGAGTGCGGTAGTTTTTGACCAGACTCACCCCTTCGATTTTAACATCGTAAACATCCCATTCTCCGTCTGTAAGTTTCATACGGTAGTAAACCGGAATGTCCTGTTTGCCTGTCAGCAGACGGGTGTCAACCTGTGCATATTTTCCCTTAATTATTGTTTCTTTGTCAAATGCAACTTTTTCGCCGGAATATTCTTCAATTCTGGCAAGGTATGTCCGTTCGAGAAGATTGGTAAAAAGATCTATAAATCTTTCTTTTTCATCCGGCGTGAATTGTAGCCAGGGACGCCCGACAGAACGTTTGGACAGTTCTTCGAAGTTGAAAAAATCTTTTATGGTTTCACGTATCTTGGTCTTTTTTTCCTCGATCATTGCAGGATTGCCCTTGTACTGGGGAGAGTTAAGAATCTCAATCACCCCTTGAATTCCGGCCTGTAACCGGACCATGGGCGAATTCTCCACAGCTGCTGAGCAAATTCCGGCAAAGCTTAGCATGAGAAGCATCACGATAATTATGGATAATGATTTTTTCATATCTGGAACCAATTATTTATTAAGATGGTTATTTAAACTTTGCCAAAAACATACTTGCTGATCAAGTCTTCAATATCAATCGCAGACTCGGTTTCAATTATTGCTCCGCCGGGCTCAATGGGATCGCCTACGCCGCCGGGAGTTATTTTGATATATTTATCACCGATAAGCCCGCTCGTTTTTACTGAAGCAATGGCATCATCGGTAAGTTCAATGCGTTTTTCGATGCTCAAGGTCAGCACAGCTTTCTGCCTTTCCAGGTCAAGGTTGATCTGGTTGACGTATCCGATGGGGACCCCCATCATCTCCACAGGGGAGTTGACCCGGAGCCCGGTTACATCGTTGAAGCTGGCAGTCACAGAATAGTGGTCGTCAGCAAAAACATGCAAGTCGCCAAGCTTGACACTCATGTAGATAATACAGAGCAGACCGAGAAAGACGAAAAATCCGACCGCTGTTTCTTTGGGATATTTTTTCATGCCGAAGTCCATATACATTTAATTGCTTTTCAAATCACCAATGTACTTGGTGCAATCCATTTTCATCATTGAAGGATCAAGTGGAGCCATAGTAACACGTGGACTTTGCCGCTTTTCTCCTTCCCGATCCAGAAACTGTCTCAGGTACGGATCATCAGTGTCGAGCAACTCTTCCTTACTCCCCTTGAAAAGAGTTTTGCCTTCACCGAGAACCATTACGTAGTCGGCGATGGTTTCCATGCTGGCCAGATCGTGGCTGACCACAACGATGGTCATATCGAACCTTTCTTTGAGTTCAAGTAAGAGTCCGTCAAGTTCGGCAGAGTTTATAGGATCTAAGCCAGAGGTCGGTTCATCACAAAAGAGGATATCCGGGTCCATTACCATAGCCCGTGCCAGCCCGGCTCTTTTGCGCATCCCTCCGGAAAGTTCGTTGGGATAGTAGTCCATGAAATTTTCGAGTCCAACAAGACTCAGTTTGGACTTTACCACTTCGTGGATTTCTGAATGCTTGAGTCTGGTATGTTCCCGCAGGGGTAAAGCCACATTGTCAAAGAGATTCAGAGCACCGAGCAAAGCTCCGTCTTGAAAGAGAACGCCTATCCGCTGTTTCAGGCAGCGAAATGC
The DNA here is from genome assembly GCF_963667685.1 of Maridesulfovibrio sp. Taxonomy (NCBI): domain Bacteria; kingdom Pseudomonadati; phylum Thermodesulfobacteriota; class Desulfovibrionia; order Desulfovibrionales; family Desulfovibrionaceae; genus Maridesulfovibrio; species Maridesulfovibrio sp. The sequence continues at coordinate 1,696,445 of NZ_OY763930.1, forward strand.
TTTGCGTTTGAGAGTGTAAATATTGTGTCTGCCCAGATAAACGGCACCGCCTAAGGGCGCATGCAGTTTAAGAATATTCTTGAGCAATGTTGATTTGCCGCAGCCTGATCGTCCCAGAATAACAGATATCCCGCCACCGGGAATGGTTGCATTAATTCCAGAAACTACCGGAGTTCCATCGTATCCGATGGTCAGGTTTTCAATTCTGATATCAGGAGCTGAAGAATTCATTGGTCCCTCTAAATGAGTAAAGAGGTCATTACATAGTCGGCCACAAGGACCAGCACGCAAGACATCACTACTGCGGTTGTTGTTGCCTGGCTTACGCCTTCGGGACCTTTGCCGTCTTTACGGTAGTGGGTGAAATACCCCTGAAAACAGCACACAGTGCAGACCAGAACAGCAAAGACAAGTGATTTACTGAATCCGGTGGATATATCTTCCCAGCCGAGGGAATTCTGTACACGGTGAAAATAAACTCCGCCGTTTCCACCCATAAGGGAAACTCCGGACAAATATCCGCCTAAAATTCCGATCAGATCAAAAAGAGCGGTCAGGATGGGGAATGAGATAATCGAAGCCAGCAGTTTAGGGCTGACCAGAAAGCTCATGGGGTTGATATCCATCAGCTCCAGTGCGTCTATCTGCTCAGAGATACGCATTACCCCGATCTCGGCGGTCATGGAGGACCCGGCGCGTCCGGTGAGCATGATGGCTGTCAGAACCGGACCGAGTTCCCGGACCAGTGACAGGGCAACCGCAGCACCCAGAAATCCTTCTGAGCCGAATTTGGATAGGGCATACTGGGTCTGCAGCCCGACTACCATTCCGGTGAAAAGTCCAATCAGGGAAATGACTGTGAGCGACTTCACTCCGATAAAGTAGAGCTCCTTGATCGTTTTATTGAAAATTCCCAGCGAGCTGAAAACCTGAAACAGTCCATCCATAAGGAAGATGAACATGGCCCCGATTTCTGAAAGGAGACTTGTGAATCCTTTCCCCAGAATATTCAACGGGATAAGTTTTTTGTTTTCTGATTCAGCTTGTGGCATTTTTATTCAGTGTAAAATTTAGAAAATAGTTGTTTTTGTTGCTCAGCCTAATCCGTCCACTTAGCATAGTGAGTTGGAAAATAAAAGAGTGAACAAGCCATGGAGTATGTATTTTCGCAAATTGCTTTAATCTCGCTATTACAGACATCAGTCTTCGTCATCAAGGCCGTTTTTATTTTCCCACCAGCTAGTCGGCGGGCCAAGATACCACCAGTCTTTGTGGTCTGTTTCTGCTATTTTATCAGCAAGCTGCTGACCTTCATCAGTACGCAGCCGTTTCAATGCTGACTCAAGCCATTTACCGGCATAAGTATTACCCATATCCTTTTCCTCTTTGAGGTTAAGGATGAAATCCAGCTGATCAGCATCCTGAGCCAGTTTGGATTCAATAGTTTCGCACTCTTCAAGCTCTTCCCAATGTGGAAAAATCTTGTTTTCAAGGCCGGTTCCGGCAAGGGTATGCCGCAATGAACGATCCCTTTCGCTGCTGTTGTATATCTGGTTTACATAGTTAAAATCACCGGTGCGGGCCTCGTGCAGGTCGTGGAAAAGACACATGAACACTGTGCGGGCCATATCCGCTCCAGCCATGTCGGCCAAAACATAGCCAAGTACTGCGACACGGTACGAATGCTCGGCTACAGACTCGGAACCGGAACCAAGGAACTGATAACCTGTGCGCGGTGTTTTGCGCAGCATGCCGACTTCGAACAGGAAGTCGGCAAGCCTTGTCAACTTGTCTCGGTTTTCAAGATTTTTCATCATACAAATATCTGATTCCAGCTGGGTAATGTAAAATTTTATGACCTGTAGTCAGCGTTGATATTGACATATTCGTGGCTGAGATCGGAAGCTTGCAGAAAAGAAGAGCCGTTACCATCTCCAAGGTTGATATTCACCAGTATATCCTGCTTGCGCATAATCGGTTCCAGCAGGGCATCCATATCACCCTCTACAGGTTTGCCTTTTTCGAAAACGACTATTTTACCGAAGCTTAAAGTCAAGGTGGCGGGATTAAATTCAGCTCCGCTCCGGCCTGCTGCCGCAACAATGCGGCCCCAGTTGGGGTCTTCGCCGAAGAGAGCTGTTTTTACCAGCGGAGAGTTTCCAATCGCACGGGCGATGAGCTCTGCATCCTGATTCGACGCAGCACCGGAAACATTGATATGCATGATTTTGGTTCCGCCTTCGGCATCCTGGACTATCATATAAGATAGCTCCTGACAGATATTGAGCAGAAGTGCTTCAAGGGCTTCTTTTTTCTCAGTTGTGTCAGCTTTGACTCCGGCAGCTCCGTTGGCAAAGGCCATGATGGTATCGTTTGTGCTTGTATCGCCGTCAACTGTTATACAGTTGAAGCTTTTGTCGATGCAGCGGCGCAGGGCTTCCTGCCACCAGTCAGGGTCAACTTCAGCATCACAGGTCACAAAACCGAGCAGGGTAGCCATGTCCGGCGAGATCATTCCCGCTCCTTTGCACATGCCGAGCATGCGTACGGGTTTGCCGTCGCACTCTATCTCGCCCCAGGCCAGTTTAGGAAATTTATCAGTAGTCATGATGGCTTTAGCCGCTTTGACCGGATCGCTGTCAGCGATTGCTGTTTTCAGCTTGGAAGCAGCTTCACGCCATTTATCCATGTTGAAACGCGGACCAATTACCCCGGTTGAAGCCGGGAGAAGGTCACGATCATTAATTCCAAGATATTTTGCTGCGAGGATCAGGCTTTCCCTGCAATCAGCGAGACCTTCCTCTCCAGTGCAGGCATTGGCCAGGCCAGCATTTATGATCGCTCCACGAACCTGCTGTGATTCAGCCAGAATCTCTTTGCCGACGGTTACGGGCGCTGCCTGAAATTTATTCGTGGTGAAAACTGCAGCAGCGATAGCTGGCACTTCACTTAGAATCAGAGCCAAATCATTCCGGCCGCTATATTTGAATCCGGCCTCAAGTGCTGCGAATATGTATCCTTTAGGAGTCTGAAGCATAATTGGTATCCTTTTGAAAAAAACTGCTCTCACTGGCAGGGATGAATGTTAATCTGTTACTCTGTGAGCAAAGACTCTGCAAGATAAAATAAGTGATTAAAACAAAAGTTGTTTTCTTACGTATAAAAAAACGGGCCTGCTCCGACAAGAACAGGCCCGTTAATTTTATCTGGTATATTCCAGTTTAGTTCAGGAGGTCCTTGCGAACGTATTCAATTTTAGCTTTTGCTCGCAGTTCCGCGAGGAAAGCACCAAACAGTTCGTTAGCTCGCTGCTGGAACAGGGCGTTGATAAACATGGACTTCTGAGCAGCCCAGGTTTCTTCTTTGGGAGGAATGCGCTCATCAAGACGAGCAACCACGTAACCGCCGGGAAGTTCATACACTTCTGGAAGCCACTGGTCTTTTTTAGCAGCAAATGCAGCATCAGCAAGTTTGCGGTTCATACCCAGATTGGGAACGAAGCCGTCACGGCCAAATGGTGCGGAAGTCTTGAGATTCTTTTTAATGCTGCTAAAGGTCTTGTCTTCGGTTTCTTTGTTGAGCAGTTTCTCTTTTAAGTCATTTGCCATGCTTTTAGCCTGCTGTAGCGCATGCTGCTGGGTAAGGACTTCAGCTATATTTTCTTTTTCGTCATTAAGTGGTTTCAGGGATGGTGGAATATCTTTTTCTTTTTCCACGAGGATGTAGCCACTGTCGATGGCGATAGGCATATCTGTGGAATTGCCTTCAGGCAGGGCGATGATAGTTTGAGCGGCACTTTCAGTCATACCGAAAGCGTTTGCCAAAGTTTGTGCAGTAGCCTTCTCACTTGTCTTGAAAGCGATTCCGAGTTCCTCGGAAACCTTGTCCAGCTTCAAACCGGAAGCGAGAAGGTCAATAGCATGGTCCAGTTTGTCTGTGATGGAGTCTGCGGCTTTTTCCTGAGCAATAATGCTTGTGATCTCATTCTTAACCTGATCCAGATCTTTCTGACCGGCTTCGCGGATGTCATCCAATTTGATCAGGTGCCACCCGAAGCGTGTCCGTACAGGGTCACTGATCTCGCCTTTTTTGAGAGCAAAAGCGGCATCTTCAAAAGGTTTCACCATTGCGCCTTTACCGAACCAGCCCAGTTCGCCGCCTTTGGTTTTGCTGGGGCCTTCGGAGTATCTCTGTGCAAGTTTAGCAAAATCCTGACCGGATTTTGCTTTCGCGAGAATTTTTTTGATTTTCTTTTCTGCTGCATCCACATCTTTTTGCGGTGCGTCTTCAGCAACAGTAATCAGGATGTGGCTGGCTTTGACCTGATTGTCCTGCAGAAAAGAGTCCTTATGGGCTTCGTAATAAGCAGTGACTTCTTCGGGAGAAACTGTCTCGTTGATGGAGAGTTCTTCCGGGGTGAAAGCTATGTATTTAACCACAGAACGCGCTGGAATAGCAAATTTATCAGGATTTGCGGTATAGTAATCTTCAATCTGTTTATCAGTGATATTAATGCTTTTGAGGAAGTCAGCACCGGGAACATAGTAGTAGTCGATCTGCACTTTTTCAGATGCCGCATCGAAAAGAGAGCGGGCATCGGCTTCAGTCGGTTTGACAGGCAAAGTCACATATTCCTGAAGCTTGGTGATCATAGCGCTGTTGCGCATGCTGTTTTCAAAGCTTGCAGCGGACATGGACCTGCTTTTCAGAAATGCCTGATACAGGTTCATGTCGAAGTTGCCGTCCTTATCACTGAAAGCAGGGATACGGCTGATGTTGTATGAAAGCTCGGAATTGGAAACAGAAAGACCGAGCTGTTTGGCTTCAGCGTCGAGAAGTCTCTGGCTGATCATCTGTTCCAGGACAAATTTCTTGAATTCAGGTGACTGGAGCTGATCGGAATCGAGATTGGGATTCTGGGCCCGCAGTGCTTCCGCATTTTCGCGATAAGACTGCATGAACTCCTGAGTGGGAATTGGCTGTTCGTTAACGTAAGCGATAACCGGATCGGTGTTGCCGTTGAATCCTCCGGCGCCGAAGGCAAAAATAAAAACTGCGATAATGATACCGAAAGCGATTTTGATGCCCCAGCTCTGGGCATTTTGGCGCAGAATGTCCATCATGGCTTCTTCAGTCTCCGTTTGCAGCAAGTGCTGCGTTCAAGTGTTTATTCTATTTAATCGGCGGGATGTCTTGTTGAAAAGACATCCCGCCAAACTCATTTACAGTTGTTTACCGACGTAGTTCAGCAGACCGCCGGCTCTAATGATATCAAGTTCTTTTGCCGAGAGATCGTTTTTAACCTTGATTTCAGCACCGTCCGCAGTGACAACAGTTTCGCCGCCGGGGGTAATGCTGGTTGTGTCGATGGTTATTTTACTTCCCGCAGACAGTTTGTCGTAATCACTCTTTTCAGAGAGTACAAGGGGCAGAATACCAAAATTGACAAGATTTGCTCTATGAATGCGAGCAAGTGACTTGGTAATTACGGCAACTACGCCCAGATGACGGGGGCCGAGAGCTGCGTGTTCGCGGCTGGAACCCTGTCCATAGTTTTCACCGCCGAGAATTATCCCGTTTTCAGCTGCTTTCATGCGACCTACAAATCCTTCATCAACACGGCTGAAAATGTATTCACTGATTGCCGGAATGTTGGAACGCAACGCAGTAATCTGAGCACCTGCGGGAAGAATATGGTCAGTAGTGATATCGTCTTCGACCTTGAGGCGGATTTCAGATGAAATCTTATCCGGAAGGGCTGAAAATGTTTCAAGGGGAACAATATTCGGTCCGCGCACGATTTCAACATCCTTTCTGTTTTCTGGCGGAAAGATGAACAGGTGGCGGATGGAAGGAACTTCCGCGGGGAAGTCTATCTTGGCGGGTGGAGTTCCCCAGGTTGCCGGATCGGTAAATTCACCGGCCAGAGCAAGTTTGGCCGCTGTCTGAGGACTTGCCAGGTAAACCTGTGCATCCTGTGTTCCGCTGCGGCCTTCAAAGTTACGGTTGAAGGTACGTACGCTGACTCCGGCAGAAGTTGGGGAGCCGCCCATTCCGATGCAGGGACCGCAGGTACATTCCAGAAGTCTGGCACCGGAATCAATAAAGTTGGCGATCAGCCCGTCGGAAGCAAGCATTTTGAGAACCTGCTTGGAACCGGGGGAGATCATCAGGTCAACGCCTTCAGGCAGCTGCTGGTCCTGAAGGATCAAAGCCGTTGTTTTCAGGTCGGAGTAGGAAGAGTTGGTGCAGGAACCGATTGCGCACTGGTTAACCTTGAGCCCGGCAAGAGACTTAACGGTCACAACCCGGTCCGGCATATGCGGTTGAGCTACCAGCGGTTCCAGTTCTGAAAGGTTGATTTTAACAACTTCTGCGTAGGTGGCGTCAGCGTCGGCAACTAGTTCAGTCCAATCTTCTTCACGGCCCATGGCTTTGAGGAATTCCTTGGTATTTTCATCACTCGGAAAGATAGATGTAGTTGCACCAAGTTCAGCGCCCATGTTGGTTATGACCGCACGTTCAGGAACAGATAGGGATTTAACGCCTTCTCCTCCGAATTCAAATACAACACCAACGCCGCCTTTAACGGTCTTGATTTCCAGAAGTTTGAGGATGATGTCTTTTGCGGAAGCCCATCCAGTCAGGTTGCCACTAAGTTCAACCTTTACAACTTTAGGCATGGGAATGGAATATGGCTGTCCTGCCATGGCCAGTGCAACGGAAAGACCGCCAGCACCCATTGCAAGAGACCCGAGTCCCCCGGCAGTGGGAGTGTGGCTGTCAGAACCGATCAAAGTTTTGCCCGGCTTTGCGAAGTTTTCCAGATGCAGCTGGTGACAGATTCCAGTTCCGGCGGGAGAAAATACAACGCCGTGTTTGGCGGCAACAGTGCGCAGGTACTGATGATCATCCGGGTTGCGGAAACCCATCTGCAGGGTGTTGTGGTCCACGTAACTTACGGAAAGTTCGGTCTGGACTTTTTCGATACCCATGGCTTCAAATTGTAGATACGCCATCGTACCGGTGGCATCCTGAGTAAGTGTCTGATCAATACGCAGGCCGACTTCAGTGCCCGGTTTCATTTCTCCATTTAAAAGATGAGCGGATATGATCTTTTCTGTAATATTTAAACCCATGATACCTCCGGTGTGATTGTGCTTCTCGTAAGCTGATTTGAAACTAAGTGTCCTGTTGTACGTGGCATTCCCTCGTACTTCATAAAGTGCCCGCTAAAGCTGTTATGAGTTCGGGGCCGTTATCCTTCCATTCCGAGACGCATTCGGTTTATTTTTCGTTGACGGATGTCAATCTCTGCTTCCAGACGTAGTTTGTCCTGCTGGGATTCGAAGATTTCTTTGGCGAAATATAGTCCTTCAGAAGGAACCTCACTCGCCATCAGCTGTTTTTTGCGCTTCTGGCAGAGTTCTAATTCCTTTTTGAAGTTCTCAATTTCTACTTCAATCTCAGGGATGCTAATCGATTTTGATTCTTCTTCTGGTTTTTGATTCATCTTTTTTCTTTACCTCAGGATCTTTTAGTCCGTTGATTTCCGGCAGGTTGTTGTAAAGGGTCCAGTAACGAGGCCAGAGATCGGTGATGTCACCGGGGTTCTCAATGGAGATTCCGGGGCGCATCCAGGCCATGAGCCCGAGGGCAATGCCGAAGAAGGGAGTTGGGGCTGACCATGCTTCATCCCACTTCAAACGTCCGGGGAGGATTGTCAGTTCTTCTTCGCCTCTTTCATATTTGATGCCCAGCCGTTCAAGTAGTTCAATTCCCTGTTCGAACATTACAGCGTCAGCAATATTGCTGACTTTGCATTCAGAGCGGGAGTTGATCGCAAGAGCCAGACCAATAGGGAAGAGGTCGGTTGCATTGCCGAAGTCAAAGAAAGGTTCAGCTGCTTTTTCACCCTTGGTCGCAGTGATACTTCCTTTGGAAATTTTAATGTCAACGCCGCCGGTCTTAAGAAGTTCAAGAGCGTCAGCAGCGAGAGTGTTTTTAGGCCATGCGCCATTGATGGTAACCTGACCGTTGCAGAAAGATGGAATTGCCAGCAAAGCGGAGCAGAGTTCTGGCTCCAGTGCTATTTCCGGCTCATCCGGAACGGACATTTCTTTGGTGGCAGGAATTGTACATTCGGTTTCACTGAGATTGGCTTTGATACCGCACTTTTTAAGAACTGTGACAACATCCTGCAGCAGGTCCATACCTTGCCATCCTTCAGAGAACTTCAAAGTCAGTCCTTGAGGATAGGTCCATGCCGCCAAAGCAAGCGCAGCAACAAACTCGATAGGGGTTTCATCTAAGATTTCGATGGAAGACGCCATTCTACCGCCACATTCCAGACGGGCGGGCAGTCCGTGGCTCTGAAGATCAAGAGTGTTCAGTCTGGCACCAAGCGGAGAAAGGATATCGACCAGCGGTCTGGAGTCATATTGTTTAAGGATCGGCCCGCCGGCAATCTTGAATTTGCCTACAGTTTTAAGGCCGAAAGCGATGGCCAGAAACATGGTCATTGCGTTGTCACCGGCAAAGATGAGCTTTTCTTCAAACTCGATCCCTTCGCCTGCGCGGGATTCAACTGTCTCACCGTCCCAGGAAAGATGTGCGCCGGCCTGGTTGAAAGCTTTTACCAGTTCGGTGATTTCATCGTTGATGCTCAGGGGAGCCATCTTGCTGTCTGCTCCAGCAGCGGCGCTGAGTGCAATCCATAGTTTGGACTGGAACAGAGAGCCGGGACCGTCAAAGGTCACATTCACTGGTTTCTGGGGAGGGGAAAGGACGTAAGAAGAGAGCTTGCGGCTTTCTGGTTTGGCCACCGCGGCATAAGCAAGGTTATTCAGCTGTTCGAAAACGCGGCGTGCGGTTTTTACATCGAATTTTTTATTACCGGCTTCAGCGGTCCAAGTTTCAAAAATACGTCTTTCCATATCCGGATCCCCAAGCGGCAGACCTTTCTGTTTGCGCTTTGATGCAGCTTTACCCATGAGGTAGTTTCTGCGGGATATGAGTGAAAGAAGTCTTGCGTCCAGCTCTTTGATTTCGTCGAGCAGGGACTGTCTGCGCGGTGCGGAACCGCCGGAACGTTCAAAATTTTTATATTCGGGCATTCTTTTATTTCCTGAAATGAGATGTAGAGAAGTCCACCTTAATAGCGCGATTTGCTATAATGAGCAACCCCTGGTGTTTTTGCTGAAAAAGTACGTTATTTCAGTATCTTCAACCGGGTATGTCGAGCTTGAAATAAAGTAGGCGATTGCTACAGATCCGTACAAGAAAAGAAAAGGGAGGAAACGCTAAGCGCTTCCTCCCCTGAATAATCAAGTAGTGATACTACTCAGATTACATAGCGTCGCCGGAAGCAGCGCCCTGCATTTTAACTTCAACCTTTTCGGTAAGGCCTTCGTAGTATTCACGGAGCTGTACGAGAACTTCGTCACGACCGAAGTGATCAACGATTTCAGCACCTTCAGACAGAGCTTTACGCAGTTTGGTACCGGAGAGGATTACGCGCTCTTCTTTGTTGTGGGGGCAGGTTCTCAGGGAAGCCATGCCGTCGCACTTGTAGCAGTAGAAAGTCCAGTCAATCTTCATGGGCTCACAAAGAAGTGCTTTACCCGGCTCGGGGCAAGCTTCAGTTGCGTAAGGAATTTTGTCGAAGATTTCCTGAGCTTCGAACAGACCGTAGAAGTCACCAACACCAGCGTGGTCACGACCGATCAGCATGCGGTTAACACCGTAGTTCTGACGGAAGGTAGCGTGGAGGAGGCCTTCACGGGGACCTGCGTAACGCATATCGAGGGGGTAACCAGCCTGGATAACGTTTTCTTTAACAAAGTAGTGCTCAACGAGAGTGTCAATTGCTTTAACACGAACGTCTGCAGGAATGTCACCGGGTTTGAGGTTACCGATCAGGGAGTGGATCAGACAACCGTCACAAACTTCGATGGAGATCTTTGCGAGGAATTCGTGAGAACGGTGCATGGGGTTACGGAGCTGGAGAGCGGAAACTGTGGACCAGCCTTTTTCGTCGAACATTGCACGGGTTTCTGCGGGGCGCAGGTAAACGCCTTTGTACTGTTCGGGGTACTCACCTTCGGAGAGAACTTTTACAGGACCAGCGAGGTTGTATTTCTTCTGAGCCATAACCATCTGAACGCCGGGGTGATCTTCGAGAGCGGTTTTCCAGAAGATATCATCTGCGGATTCTTCGCCTTCACCTTTGAAGACCTGGTAGCATTCCCATTTTTTGTCTTCTTCGCTCATTTCGTATTTTTCGGTGATCTGCATGGTAGCGTAGACTTCACCTTTGTTTACGAGAGCGATTTCGTCGCCGACTTTAACGTCTTCGTCGTCGGTGTCGAGAGTAACCGGTACAGGCCAGAAGGTGCCGTCGGTCATCAGAAATTTTTCACAAACGCCTTTCCAGTCTTCTTTACCCATGAAGCCATTCAGGGGAGAGAAGCCACCACATCCCATCATGATGAGGTCGCCCTTTGCGCGGGCAGAAATTTCGATCTGTTTCAGTCCTGCTGCTTTTTTCTGTTCAGCAGCGAGTTCTGCACCTTCGAGCAGGCAGCATACAAGACCTTTACCACCGTGAGGGGCTACGAGCTTAGACATGTTTAAGTCTCCTTGTAGTAATTATTTTTTTCAACACCTTGGCCCTTCCGCGAGACCACCTGATCAAAAATCTTCGGCCTCAAATTCTGTGGAGGCTGCGCTTCAAAAAAAAGAAGCAGGTCTGCGGAACGAAAATTCGTAAAAACAAATATCATGGAGCGAACAATCAGGATAGTCCTAAAAGACATTTTCTCCATAAAGCTTAAGAGGGGTTATGAATGGTTTGTGAAAGAAATGTCAAGGCCAAAATTGAAATAGAGTGAAATTTTTCACTTAGTAAAAGGATGATATTATATTTAGCAACGTAGTTTTATGTAATTAATACTGATAATATAGTGTGTTATATGCCAAACTGAGGCCGAGTCGTTAGCCGTAGTGTGTTTGCGCAAATAATAGGTTTAGTAGTATATTGAAGTAGGGATGGTGCAGCTGAGGATTTAAAAGTAGCACAAATTTAAATTTAAAACGAAGTCGACATTATATCATAGATAAGGTGTGAACTTTGTCTAGAGAAAATTAGACGAAAGTCTACTGTTTTGGCACGTAAAATCACTTTGTTATAGTGGTTGTGAAGAATCTGTCATTATCTGAAAAAAAGGCTTGCAATTAAAGGCTAGATTGAACTAAATACCTATCAATGATGGAACACATACTTGTTTTTGCCACAATTAAGTGGAGCTACTTTATGCTCCTGTTTTCTATGGTGGCAGTGTTTCAGAGCCATTTATTTTACGAATTTGAAATTGGCTTGTTCTAAATTTCACTTTCGCCTTGACACCCTGCGACGGGCTTGATAGTTACTAATTTCACGAGCCTTGAACATTAGGCAAGATTATAAATGGTTATAGGATGTCGGTGATTGATAACATTAAACCCTTTTAGGAGGACTAGGTATGCCGACCTTTGTCAATCCGGAAAAGTGTGATGGCTGTAAAGGTGGAGAAAAGACCGCCTGCATGTACATCTGCCCTAACGATCTTATGATCCTGGATCCCGAAGAAATGCGGGCTTACAACCAGGAACCCGAAGGATGCTGGGAGTGTTACTCCTGCGTTAAAATTTGTCCCCAGGGCGCTATTGAAGCACGTCCTTACGGTGACTTCGCACCCATGGGTGGTACTTCCATTCCCATGCGTTCCGCTGAAGACATCATGTGGACCGTTAAATTCCGTAACGGTAACGTAAAACGCTTCAAGTTCCCCATCCGCACTACCCCTGAAGGTTCTATCAAGCCTTATGAAGGTAAACCCGAGCCGGGCGATCTCGACAGCGAACTCCTCTTCACCGAAACTGCACTGGCACAGCCCAAAGAAGTTCTCGGTCAGAAGTTTGATGTTGCTGAAGCAGACAAGACTACTGCTTGGAAGGATCTGGATTAATAACTCTAAGCGTTTAGTTTAGAACTATTAATTCACGAAATCTAAAACCTAATTAAGGAGGAAACATGCCTCTTCTCCCTAGTAAAGAAGCTTCCAAAGGTGTTGCACTCGCAGAACCTGAGCTTATAGAAAAAGACGTTGATATTCTTCTCGTCGGTGGTGGTATGGGTAACTGCGGTGTTGCTTATGAAGCAATGCGCTGGATCGAAAAAGCTGGTGGCGACATCTCCATCATGCTTCTCGATAAAGCAGCTATGGAACGTTCCGGTGCTGTTGCACAGGGCCTTTCCGCTATCAACACCTACCTTGGCGAAAACGACGCTGATGACTACGTACGCATGGTTCGTACTGACCTCATGGGCCTCGTTCGTGAAGACCTTATTTTTGACCTTGGCCGTCACGTTGACGATTCCGTTCACCTTTTTGAAGAGTGGGGCCTTCCCTGCTGGATCAAAAAAGACGGTAAAAACCTCGACGGTGCAGCTGCTAAAGCAGCTGGTCTCTCCCTGCGCAACGGCGACGCATGCGTTCGTTCCGGTCGCTGGCAGATGATGATTAACGGTGAGTCCTACAAGTGCATCGTTGCTGAAGCAGCTAAAATGGCTCTCGGCGAAGATAACTACATGGAACGCGTTTTCATCGTTAAAATGCTCCTCGACGCTAATGAGCCCAACCGCATCGCTGGTGCTGTTGGTTTCTCCACACGCGAAAACAAAGTATACGTTTTCAAATGTAACGCAGCTGTTGTAGCTTGTGGTGGTGCTGTTAACGTTTACCGTCCTCGCTCTACTGGTGAAGGTATGGGTCGTGCATGGTACCCCGTATGGAACGCAGGTTCCACCTACACCATGTGTGCACAGGTTGGCGCTGAAATGACCATGATGGAAAACCGCTTCGTACCCGCTCGTTTCAAAGACGGTTACGGCCCGGTTGGTGCATGGTTCCTGCTCTTCAAAGCTAAAGCAACCAACTACAAAGGCGAAGACTACTGCGAAACTAACCGCGCAATGCTCAAGCCTTACGAAGATCGCGGCTACGCTAAAGGTCATGTTATCCCGACCTGTCTGCGTAACCACATGATGCTCCGTGAAATGCGTGAAGGCCGCGGCCCCATTTACATGGATACCGCTACCGCACTGCAGAACACTTTCAAAGATCTCTCCCCCGCAGAGCAGAAGCACCTTGAGTCTGAAGCTTGGGAAGATTTCCTCGATATGTGTGTTGGTCAGGCTAACCTCTGGGCTTGTCAGAACATCGAACCTGAAAAGTCCGGTTCCGAAATCATGCCTACTGAACCTTACCTCCTCGGCTCCCACTCCGGTTGCTGCGGTATCTGGACTTCCGGTCCTGATGAAGAATGGGTTCCCGAAGATTACAAAATCAAAGCTGACAACGGTAAAATCTACAACCGTATGACCACCGTTAACGGCCTCTGGACCTGTGCTGACGGTGTTGGCGCATCCGGTCACAAGTTCTCTTCCGGTTCTCACGCTGAAGGTCGTATCGTAGGTAAGCAGATGGTACGCTGGGTTGTTGATCACAAAGACTTCAAACCCGCTCTGAAAGAAAACGCTGCTGATCTCGCTAAAGAAATCTACCAGCCTTGGTACACCTACGAAGCCGGTAAAGGCATCTCTACCGACCCCGTAGTTAACCCCAACTACATCACTCCTAAAAACTTCATGATGCGCCTTGTTAAGGCAACTGATGAATACGGTGGTGGTGTTGGTACCATGTACGTGACTTCCAAGTCTCTGCTGCACACCGGTTTCAAACTTCTCGAAATGCTCGAAGAAGACTCCAAAAAACTGGCTGCTCGTGACCTCCACGAACTCATGCGCTGTTGGGAACAGTTCCACAGACTGTGGACTGTACGCCTGCACATGCAGCACATCGAATTCCGTGAAGAGTCCCGTTACCCCGGTTTCTACTACCGTGGTGACTTCATGGGTCTCGATGATTCCAAGTGGAAATGCTTCGTCAACTCCAAATACGATGTTGAAAAAGGCGAAACAACCGTCTTCAAGAAAGCATACCACCAGATCATCCCCAACTAAGCCGGGAATGATTATATACGGCTGCGGGCTTGAGCCCGCAGCCGTTCTTTTACGGCTTGCACTGAAATGGTCTGAATCCGTATTGCGACCTAAGGTCGGTGTCCGGGTTTGGGCCATTTTATGGCTAAGGGCCTCAAAGAGTTCAGGAGGATAGAGAATGTCAAATAGCATACTTGTCGTGGGCGGCGGGTTCAGTGGTATTACCGCTGCACTCGAAGCCGCTGAAGTAGGCCATGAAGTCTTCATCGTGGAGAAGGCGCCGTATCTGGGTGGCCGGGTGATGCAGCTGAATAAATATTTTCCAAAGCTGTGTCCTCCTTCCTGCGGACTGGAGATTCAGTTTCAGAGAATCAAAAACAATAAGAACGTTAAGTTCTTTACCTTGGCTGAAGTGGAATCCATCAGCGGTTCCAAAGGCAACTACGAAGTCAAGGTTCGCATCAAACCCAGATATGTGGGGCCTGGCAGTGTTGATCTTACTGATGTCATCGCGAAACTGTCTAATGACATTACCGATGAATTTGAGTTCAAACTCTGCGACCGCAAGGCTCTTTACATGGATGTTCCTTTTGCTTTCCCCGCACGGTATGTCCTTGAGAAAGAAAATTGCACCGATGCAGACCTTAAGCTCCTCGAAGAAGTCGATGTTATCGACCTTAAAGACGAGGAAAAGGTCATCACACTTAATGTAGGTTCCATCGTTTACGCTACCGGCTGGAAGCCTTACGATGTCACCAAACTTTCCAACCTCGGAGCTGGCACCGTTAAGAACTGTATTTCCAACATGGCGTTGGAACGTCTCGCAGCTCCTAACGGCCCCACCGGCGGTCAGATTGTGCGTCCGTCTGATGGTGCACAACCTAAAAATATCGCGTTCGTACAGTGTGCGGGTTCACGCGATGAAAACCACCTCAACTTCTGTTCCTACATCTGCTGTATGGCATCCTTGAAGCAGGCTGCCTATGTTCGTGAACAGTATCCCGATGCAAAGGTCACTATCTACTACATCGACCTTCGTACTCCGGGCCGTTACGACAAATTTGCCAAGCGCATTCTTTCCGATGACAAAATCAATGCCGTTAAAGGTAAAGTTGCTGATGTTATTGAAGAATCAGGTTCCGGCAATGTTCTCGTCACAGTTGAGGATGCTGAATCCGGTATTAAAGCACAAAACGAGCATGATCTCGTAGTTCTGGCTACCGGAATGCAGCCCAGTCTGGCAGGTACTCCGGTTCCCGCCGGTGTACAGGTTGACGATCAGGGCTTTATTGTCGGCGGAGAGGAACAAGGCATTTTCGCTGCCGGGTGTGCAAAGCAGCCTCTGGATGTCATGAAGACAGCCCAGTCAGGTACTGCGGCCGCTCTCAAAGCGATCCAAACTGTGATAGGGAGGTAAGTCGACATGCCCGAAAAAATCGGTGTTTATTTCGACCAAGCGAGCGTCTCTCCTTACCTGAACGCTGAAGAAATGGCTGAACTGGTCGGTCGCGTTTACGCGAACGAATGTCCGGTCGTAAAGGTGCATCCGCGCCTGAACAGCGAGGAAGGAAGGAAGCTCATTCAGGAAGATATCGACGCTGGCAGCGTTGACGCAGTATGTATCTGCGGCACTAGCCCTCGCGTTGACTGGGATATTTTCGACTTCGACAACGTCGCAGTTGAAAGGGTCAACCTGCGTGAACAGTGCATCAAGGTTTTCAGGAATCCCGACGGCACCATGCCAGATCCTAACGGTGAAGTTCCTGAACTCCTGAAAATAATGGCAAACGAATATGTCAAAATGGGTGTTACCAAGCTGCTTAAAACCAAAGAGCAGGAATCTCAGGCCTTTGATGCAACTAAAGTTGTTATGGTCATGGGTGGTGGTTTCACCGGTCTTACTGCGGCTCTTTACGCAGCCAAGACCAACCACGACGTAATTTTGGTAGAAAAGGAAGCTAACCTTGGCGGTAAGGCTGCAGGGATGTATAAAACATTCCCCCTTTCCTATCCTTATACAGAAGCACATGAAACCGGAATTGAAGCTCTGATCTCTGAAGTTCAGTCTAATTCCAGAATTAAAGTGCTCACTTCTGCACAGCTAAAAGCTCTTGAAGGCGCTCCCGGTAAGTACACTGCCAAAGTTGAAGTCGGTGGAAGCGTTGAAGAGATGACTGTCGGAGCTTGTGTTCTGGCTACCGGTTGGGTTCCCCAGGATACTAAATACGTAGAGCCTATGGGTTACGGTTCTTCCAAAGTTGTGACTGCCGCTGAATTTGAGAAGATGGTCAAGGAAGGCAAAATGACTGCAAAGTCTGTTGCTTTTGTTCTTGATACCCGTCTCAGCGAAGCTCAGTTTGCAGCTGAAGAAGAAGCATACGCGAATCGCTCTGAAGAGCAGATTGCGGCAGATGACGCTTCAGCTGCTGAAGCCGCTGAAGGAGAAGAGGAAGATACCTTTGTCTACGAAGACATGGAATCTTACAAGCATCTCCCTTACAGCTCTGAGCTGAATAGTCTTGTTGCTCTCAAACAGGCCAACTACGTTCGTGAAAAGAATGAAGACGCTATCGCTTACATCATCTATGATCATATGATGGTTCCCGGCGTTAACGAGCGTTACTATCGTGCAGCTCAGGACAATCCCGGCGTAATGCTGACCAAAGGTACTGTTACTTCCATCAAGGAAGAAGGTGCTGGAATGGTCATTTGCGCTAAGAATACCCTGCTGGGCGAAAATATCGAAATCGAAGCTGAACTGGTCGTTGTTCCTACCGGTATGGTTCCCACTACCGCTCATGACCCGACCATCAACCTCGTATACAGACAGGGTCCTGCATTCCCCGATCTCAAACAGTTCGACGGTTATGCAGACTCCAACTACATCTGTTTCCCTTACGAAACTCGCCGTACCGGTATTTATGCCGCAGGTTGTGTTCGTCAGCCCATGTCCATGGGGCTGGCTCGTGAAGATGCAGCCGGTGCTGTTCTGAAAGCGATCCAATGCATCAACTCCTCCAACCATGGGGTTGCTGTTCATCCCCGCTCAGGTGATACCACCTATCCTGTTTTCAACTTCATGCGTTGCACACAGTGTAAACGTTGTACCGAGGAATGTCCCTTCGGCGCACTTGATGATGATGAAAAGGGAACACCAATGCCGAACCCGTCCCGTTGCCGCCGCTGCGGTACCTGTATGGGTGCCTGCCCTGAGCGCGTAATCGGCTTCGACAACTACAATATTGACATGATCGGTTCCATGATCAAACAGGTAAACGTTCCTGACGATATGGAAGCTGATGGTCCTCGCTTTATCGTACTCGCCTGCGAAAACGATGCCTATCCGGCACTCGACATGGCAGCTATGCGCGGTAAAGGCTGGTCTCCTTACGTTCGTGTCGTTCCCGTCCGTTGCCTCGGCTCTGTGAACACCATTTGGATTGCTGATGCAATGTCTAAAGGTATTGACGGAGTTCTTCTGCTCGGTTGTAAGTACGGTGAAGATTACCAGTGCCACTTTATGAAGGGTTCTGAGCTTTGTAACCGCCGTATGGAAAACGTCGCTGATTCTCTGAACAGACTTGGCGTTGAACCCGAACGTGTTGTACAGGCTGAACTTGCCATTGATGAATATGACAAAGTACCCGATATGATCGATGACTTTGTTAAAGCGATGATCAAGATCGGTCCTAACCCGTTCAAGGGCTACTAGGAGGTAGACGCGACATGGAAAAAGATATTCGCATTAAACCGGATCTGCAGTTTATTAAAGAACTGCAGGAAGTCGGTGGCGAAAGCCTGAAGAAGTGCTACCAGTGCGCAACTTGCTCTGTAGCCTGTCCCCTCTCGCCTGCCGACAACCCTTACCCGCGTAAGGAAATGGTCTGGGCTCAGTGGGGCCTTAAAGATAAACTCGTAAATGACATCGATATATGGCTGTGCCACAACTGCGGTACCTGCTCCGACCTGTGCCCCCGTGGTGCTCGTCCTGCGGACCTGCTCGCAGGACTGCGGAACATGGCCTATCAGAAGATGGTAACCCCTTCCATTATCGGTAAATGGATGGCATCCCCCAAACATCTGCCTAAGCTTATAGCTATTCCGGCAGCGATCTACCTGGTAATCTGGTTTATCATGGCGGGAGTTCGCGGTTCCTTCTTCCCTCTTAAAGATGGCGAAATCGTCTATGGCTATCTGTTCCCTGGCGATTTTACTATTGACCCGATCTTCATGATTGCCTTCGGCTTCATGGTTTGGACCTTCTACAAAGGAGTGAAGAACCTGATTGCATCATTTGCGAATCAACCGAAGGTCTTTGCTGTAGGTGACAAATCTGAAAAGCCCAGCATGCTTGAGTGCTTCATTGACGTTTGTAAAAACGAACTGTTGACACACTCCAAGTGGAAAGAGTGCGGCGAAACCGATGAAGCTGACGAGCAGAAGTTCAACGGCCACCGTTTCATCATGCTTGCATTTATCTGCTTGATGGTAGTTACCGGTGTGGTTGCTGCAACCCACTGGGGTGGAAAGCTGATTCCTTTCCTTGGTCACATAGGCCACACTCCCATGCCGCTGTGGCACCCGATCAAGATTCTGGCCAACGTCGGCGCAGTACTGCTGGTTTACTCACTGGTTCTGCTCACCAAACGTCGCCTGAATCAGGACCAGGGCGTACACGGTTCCAGCTACTATGACTGGTATCTGCTCGGCCTGATCTGGACTATCGGCGTAACCGGTATCATGTGCGAACTTTTGCGTCTCCTCGGAGTAGCAGTACTCGCATACCCCATGTACTACGTGCACCTGATCGCCGTATTCATGATGTTTGTCTATCTGCCGTGGTCCAAACTAGGACACCTCGTCTACAGGACTGCAGCTTTAACTTATGCAAGATACATTGGCCGTCTGCCTATGCCGGTCCGTGAAGAAAAGACTTTTACTCTGTAATAGAGCAAGGAGGAACTAACCATGTCTGAAGCACGCAAAACTTTCCCTATGAGCACATTTGTGTCTTACATTAAGGGTGGCGAAAGCAACAACTCTGTTCAGGAACTTCTGGGCTACATGACTCAGAAAGACATCGATGTAGAATTCGAACCTTTTGCAGCAGCTCTTGCAAAAGCATGGATCTACGAACAGCATCCCGAACTGGCTAAAATGAAAACAGGTCAGGTTACCGGTCTTGGCGACAACGTTTCTGTTGGCGCTCTTCCCGGCGATGTTATGATTCAGGTTGATGCTATTTTCAATAAACTTGCTGAATACCGTTCCACTATCTCTGAGCAGGCTGCCAAAGTTCAGGATCTGGAAACTAAACTTGCTGCAGCTGAAGGCAAACTCGGTGAAACCGAAAAAGCTATGGCTGAATACAAAGGCAAATGTGAAGCTTTCGAAGCTGCTGGTAAAGACGAAGGCGACAAAGTCATCGTTACTTCCCAGGAAAAAGTTGAAGAGTACATTGGCAAAGTTGATGAACTCCTCAAGATGATCGAAGACGTTAAGAAGCACGGTGTTGTAACCGTAGCTGCCGGTGCTGTTGCCGGTGGCGCAGCTCCTGCTGCTGAAGCTGCTGCCGGTGCACCCGAAACCGGTGGTGCTCCTGCTGAAGACTTCGGCTTCGGTTCCGACCCCTTCGGTGATGACAGCTGGTAGGCCGATTAAGGTCGCTTAGCTTCTTCAATGAAGTATTTAGCCCCCTGTTCGCACTGCGGACAGGGGGCTTTTTCTGCGGCACCTGTACATCAGAATGCAATTTATCATCTAGAGTCATGTCCAGCGGAAGTTTTGGTAAAGATACTTATGCTGTAAAAGATATGACTGTCGAATAAAGTTAAGATTTTTCACGACTGAATTCAATGGGACTTACGTCAATAAAGCGTAAGTCCTTTTTTTATTCAATTGGTAACTGAATAAAAAATTTTTAATAAATTTACATAAGTGAGAACTTACTTAACGTTGATACAAATTGTTTGTAATGTGTTGACGTAAAATATGGGAATTAAATTCACGAAAAATGATGTTTTGGCGATTATATTTCCCCGTTTTGCTATGTTGAAATCATTTGGAGCAAAATTAGCCAAATATGGAAAATAGTGCTAAATCTATAGACAATTTTGTAAGCAAAAAAAGACTTTTATTAAGAGTGATTATATGTATGATTGAATGTGAATTAGGCACTGTGCGCACTAATGTTAGGTAAAATGACTGGAATGCAGAATTTAGCAAAAAATGCATCTTGATGTTCTTTGATCATATAATCAACAGTATTGTATTGCAGTATGTTTAATGTTGATTATGCAATCAAGAGTATGTTGTGTATACAGGTTAAACAATTCTTTTGCGAATATTAATTCTTTAGATCGAGCTAGTAAGGAATAAAAATCGTGTTCTGTCTTGATCTTAAGAAGAAAATTGTGTATAGGTATGTCCAATATGGCAGAACTTCATTTACACGACGTGAGCGTCCGCTTTGGTGGACTACAGGCTTTGGCAGAGGTTAATTTCTCTCTCATGCCGGGAGAGATTGTGGGGCTGATCGGTCCCAACGGCGCAGGCAAAACCACTGTCTTCAACGTGATAACCGGAGTTTATTCTGCGTCCGGCGGCCACGTTGAGTACAACGGTGAAAAACTTACCGGTCTCAAGCCCTATCAGGTCTTGCATAAAGGTATTGCCAGAACCTTCCAGAATATTCGTCTATTCCAGAATATGACCACCCTTGAAAATGTTATGGTTGCTCAGCATTCCCGCTCTTCTTGCGGAATATTCGGTGCAATTTTTCGTACTCCTGCCCAGAAAAGGGAAGAGGCACGCATCAAGGAAAAGGCCATGGAGGAACTGCGTTTCGCAGAGCTGGATGAATATGCTGATGAGGTCGCGTCCAGTCTTCCTTACGGCCATCAACGCAGGCTTGAAATCGCGAGGGCGCTGGCTTCTGAGCCTAGCTCAATCCTTCTCGATGAACCGGCTGCAGGGCTGAACCCCGCTGAAAGTGCGGAGTTAATGGAAACTATCCGTAAAATCTCTGAAAGAAATATCAATGTGCTTATGGTCGAGCATGACATGAAAGTTGTCATGGGGATCTGTCAGCGCTTGGTGGTTCTTGATCACGGAGTAATGATTGCAAAGGGGAACCCTGAAGAAATTCAGAAAAATCCTGCTGTAATTGAGGCATATCTGGGTAATTAACTTTATTTACTTTAGGGAGGCTCATTCTATGAAACGTTCTATCATCACAGTTGTGCTTGCAGCAGCAGTTCTTATGCTTTGCGCAGGTATGGTGTCCGCTAAAACCCTTAAACTCGGAACAATGGGACCACTGACCGGGCCTTACGCTGCGGACGGTAACGACATCAAAAACGGTGTACTTACCGCGGTAGAAGTAGTTAAAGCCAATGGTGGAATTCCCGGTTTTGATGAAATTGTGGTGCTGCCGCAGGATACTGCATGTGAACCTCGTCAGGCTGTTGCAACAGCAAACAAGCTGATCAACGAAGAGGCTAATGCTGTTGTAGGCTCTTACTGCTCCAGTGCAACTCTTCCCGCATCTGAAGTCCTTGATGAGGAATCAATCATCATGATAACCCCGGCCTCCACCAATGAAAAAGTTACTTCCCGCGGACTGCCGTACATGTTTCGCATGTGTGGCCGTGATGATGATCAGGGTTCCATAGCCCTGAAATTTATGCAGGACCAGATTGGTGCTAAGTCCGTATACATCGTCGATGATAAAACCGCATATTCTCAGGGACTCGCTGACGGTGTTGAAAAGATGTGCAAGGATGCAGGGATCAATGTCCTCGGTCACGAGCATGTTAACCAGGGTGACAAAGACTTTTCCGCTATCCTGACCAAGGTCAAGAACAGCAACCCTGATGTATTCTATATGTCCATGCAGAACTCCGCCACCGGCGCCCTGATGCTTATTCAGGCTGAACGTATGGGTATCAAGGCTGTTCGTCTTGCGCAGGATGCAGTATATCATCCGCAGCTGATCGAGATTGCTAAAGACGCTGCTGAAAATGTGTACCTGACTTTCGGTTACATCGATAGCGAAGCACCTGCCTACAAAGAATTTTATGCCCAGTACCAGCCCAAATATGGTGAGCCCGGTGCATACTCAGGTTATGCTTACGACTCCGCAATGGCATATTTTAAAGCCCTCAAGGCTGCTGGTTCTACTGATCCTGAAAAAGTTAAAGCTGAACTCATGAAGCTTGATTACGATGGTGCAACAAAGCACATCAAGTTCAGACCCAACGGAGACTCCGGCTCCAACTACATTATCCGTAAGGTTGAAAACGGCAAGTTCATCAACTACTGGAACCCCGCAACTGGTAAGCTCTACTAGAAGTCAAATTATGTCGGCCCCTGTCTCCAGCAGGCAGGGGCCATTACGTCAGCCCCCCGGAAATCCATGGAATATTTTTTTCAGCAACTCATCAACGGTGTTACCCTAGGCAGTGTTTATGCATTGATTGCTCTGGGCTACACCATGGTGTACGGCATCATTCAGCTTATCAACTTTGCCCACGGCGAGTTTTTTGCAGCTGGCGGATATGTCGGTGTAATCTTCATGAGCTATCTGCTTTCGCAAGGTGCTCCGGCATGGGTCTGCCTATCCGGGTCACTCATTCTGGCAATGGCCTATTGCGCAATGCTGGCAATGGCCGTTGAGAAAGTAGCCTATAAACCACTTCGCAATTCATCCAGACTCTCGGTGCTTCTCTCGGCACTGGGTATGTCCATTTTTTTGCAGAACGGACTCATGCTTACACAGGGAGTTTATGACCGGGCTTATCCTACAGAATTGACACAGGGTGGATTCGAGTTTGGAAATGTCATGCTTTCCTATATGCAGCTGTTCATTGTCAGCCTGACAGCCTTTCTATTGGTCGCGCTTAACTTCCTCGTGTTCAAGACCCGCATGGGTAAAGCCATGCGTTCCACGGCTCAGGATAAAATTATGTCCGCGCTGGTGGGTATCAATTCGAACCGCATCATCAGTCTGACTTTTGCTATTGGTGCCGGACTGGCCGCTGCCGCCGGTATTATGGTCGGTCTTTATTACGGCTCGGTTCGTTACGATATGGGTTTTGTGCCTGGCATCAAAGCCTTTGCAGCTGCCGTACTCGGCGGTATCGGTAACATTACCGGTGCAATGATAGGCGGGTTTATTATCGGCATGGTTGAGATTTTTGCGGCGGGATACATTTCCGGTGAATACAAAGATGTGTTCGCATTCCTGATTCTTATAGGAGTGCTTTATTTCAGACCTTCAGGAATTATGGGAGAGAACGTTGACGATACCAGAGTTTAAAAAACACTGGACTTCTTTAGGCGTTGGGATGATCTGGCTGTTCGTCCTGCTTTGGCCTCTACTTGGGGTTAAGCCTGAAGGATTGGAAGTGGCGACAACATTTTCGGTTTGGTGGAAAATTGCCGTGGGCTGTTCATTTGTCCTCGTGCTTTACCAAATGAACAGCATAGGCGTCTTTGGTTTTATCACCAAGCCGGCCTGTGCGGCTGTGGGCGGTGTAAAAAAAGCGACTTCAACTCTGCCTTTCGCAGTATGGGCTTTCGCTGTTTTGGCATTTGCCATTGCCTATCCCCATTTGTTCGGACGGTATGCGCAGGATGTCGCTATCAACTGCATGATTTATATTTGTCTGGGCCTTGGCTTGAATATTGTTGTCGGCCTGGCCGGAATGCTTGATCTTGGTTACATCGCCTTTTACGGGCTGGGTGCATACACCTATGCCTTGCTTTCTGTTTCCTATAAGCTTGCTTTCTGGATTTGTCTGCCGCTCAGTGCTGCCGTTGCCGGACTTGGTGCTTGTCTTATTGGTTACTGCTCCATGCGGATGCGTGGTGACTATCTGGCTATTGTTACGCTCGGCTTTGCTGAGATCGTGCGTATGGTTCTCAATAACTGGATGACACTCACAAATGGCCCTAACGGTATAACCGGTATCAAAGCTCCGGGACTGTACTGGTTTGACTTTGCAAACGGTTTCACTCTTGAACACCTTTGGCTGAAGAAACTTTCTCTGGTTTATTACGTTATTCTAGCGCTTGTTGTTTTTACCATTATCGCAGTTTACCGTTTGAATCATTCCCGCATCGGACGAGCTTGGGAAGCTATCCGTGAGGATGAGACCGCTGCAGAGGTTATGGGTATCCCAACTTTTTATATGAAACTGCTGGCTTATTGTTCCGGTGCCTGCTTTGGCGGCATGGCCGGTGCTTTTTACGCTGCTCGGATGCGTTTCGTCAGTCCGGAATCATTCACCTTCCTTGAGTCGGCCATGGTTCTTTCCATGGTTGTTCTTGGCGGCATGGGGTCCATTCCCGGGGTCATCCTCGGTGCTCTGGCACTCATAGCCCTGCCTGAAATATTTAGGGATTTTGAATTGTACCGTATGCTTGTTTTTGGTGGCGTCATGACGTTAATGATGCTCTTCAGGCCGCAAGGGCTGCTGCCTCCCAAACGTAGAATGAAGGCGGGAAAGGATTAAGCCATGTCAGAACCTATTTTAGAACTTCGTGATGTACATGCTGGATATGGCAGTATTAAGGCCCTTAAAGGCATCAGCATTAAAGCTATGGAAGGAGAGATTGTTTCCATCATCGGCGCAAACGGGGCAGGTAAATCCACAACCCTGATGACGATTTGCAACATTGTCAAAGCTAGTTCCGGAGAAATCTTTTACAGAGGCGAGAATATTAATAAGGTCGATTCCGACCGCTTGCCGTCCATGGGGCTCTGTCAGGTTCCGGAGGGACGACGTATCTTTCCCCGGCTGACTATTGAAGAAAACCTCGACATGGGTGCGTTCTTCCGTAACGACAATGAGATTGCCGATGACATGGAGCGTGTCTTTGCCATGTTTCCTATTCTGCGGGAAAGACGCAAGCAGGCCGGGGGGACTCTTTCCGGCGGCGAGCAGCAGATGCTGGCTATCGGCCGTGCGCTCATGAGTCGTCCCAAGGTGCTGTTGTTGGATGAACCTTCGTTGGGTCTGGCGCCGCTTATCGTTAAGCAGATTTTTAATATAATATGTGAAATCAATAAGCTTGGAACGACGATAATATTAGTTGAGCAGAATGCTAAGGTTGCATTAAGCATGGCCCACAGAGGTTATGTTCTTGAAACCGGTAATGTGGTTATGGAGGATGAAGCCAGTAAGCTGCTGAATAACCCTGACATCCAGAAAGCATACCTTGGTGAATAAAATGAAGCTATGGTCTTTTTTCTCCCCTGAAGTTTTGATTTCGGGGGATTTTTTTTGAAGATAGCACGGGAAGAGTTCATCCAGATCAGATAAACTTTGAAGAATATAAAAGTGAGCTGCAATATCTGGTAAGTCCACAGTCTTGATTTTGATTAAAGGAAAGACTTGCGCAAAAGACAACCTTTGTGGTTAAGTTGTACTCAAAATAAAAATAGAGATTTTTTGCTTAGAACTGGAGGCTATTCATGGCTAAAAAGGTAGTAATTGATCAGGACGAATGTATTGGTTGCGAAACCTGTGTTGAGCTTTGCCCGGAAGTTTTTGCTTTGGATTCAGACGGGGAGAAGGCTGAGGTTATTAAAGAAGATGCCATTGATCTGGACTGCGTAGAAGAGTCGATAGATTCCTGTCCGGTGGAATGCATTAAAATTGAGTAATTATTTCAAAGTATTTAAATTTAAAATGGCGCCATATGGCGCCATTTTTTTTGTTTTGAATAAAAAAGAATGTTCAACCATAAGGAGTAACATAGACATAAATTATGATTTGTGCTTATGAAAATACTGTAAATTATTGTAACTGAACCTTGGGCAGGGAGGATCTCTCGTGAGAATTAAAACAAGAATGATAATGGCGATAGTGTTGCCAATGGTTATCTCTGTCGCAGTTGTTATGTTCACTGTTTCCATGCAGTTCGATAGTAATGCGAAAGATTCATTTCATAAAGCGGCGGATCAGGAGCTGAGGCTTATCAACAGTTATATTGTTGAGATTTTGAAGAAAGCTGAAAATGTGAGCCGCTTCATGGCTACGTTGGATGAGACCAAGAACGCAATGGGTAAGTGGACAAAGTATTTCGAACAGGACGCCCCTTCAAAACCTGCCCAGCACGCAACAGACCCGAGTGAAATTATGGTCAACCGTCTGGTGAATGATCAGATGGAAGCCAATCCAGCTTTTGCATATGTATATATGGGGTTCGAAGATGGCGGATATACTCAGGACGGCTCGGAGACACTTCCCAATAATTATGATCCCCGCAAGCGACCATGGTACAAAGAGGGAATGAGTTCTGCAAAAGACTCAACTCTTCTTTCCGCGTATATAACCACCGAAGGTTTCCCGAATATCGGGTATGTCACCAAAATAAAAGATGATGACGGTCAGTTTGTAGGTGTGTCAGCTGTTGATATTTCTCTTGAGAACCTGACCAAAATTATTAACAGTCTCAAGATCGGGGAAACAGGTTTTGTTGTTCTCATTCAAGGTGACGGTACAATTTTGGCTGACCCGAAAACCCCGGAGAATAACTTTAAAAAAGTTGAAGGTCTTGATAATCCGGCTCTTAAGGCAGCATATAATGCAAAAGAAGACTGGATCGATTCTGTCGAATTTAAAGGAACGAAATTTGCGGCGGAAGTTTACCGTTCACAGGAGACCGGTTGGTCTTTGATTGCCTTTATCCCGCACAAGGAAATATATGCAGCCTCAAAGGAAGCTGTCGTTACCATGTTGATTATTGCAGCGGCAGCGGCGTTGCTCTTCGGAGTCTTGGGCGCTGTGCTGGTGAATGGGCAGCTTGTGCGCCCTATCTACGCTATGGGTGAGTTTGCCCGCCAGATTGCTGCTGGTAATTATAAGGCGGAACCTAAAGCAGTTTCCTATAGGGCAGAGCTTCGAGAACTTTTAGAAAACCTGCAATCCATGACCGTCGAGTTGGTCAAAAGCATTTCCATTGCTGATGAAAAGACCCATGAGGCCGAAGTTAAGACAATACAGGCCGAGGAGGCTCTGGCTGAAGCTAAGGAAGCAACCCGCAGAGCTGAAACAGCAAAGCGGGATGGTATGATGCAGGCTGCTGAACAATTGGAAGAGATTGTAGAGCGCATTTCCTCTTCATCTACTCAGCTTTCCGCTAATGTAGAAGAATCAAGGAGAGGTTCTGAAATGCAGCGAGAGCGGGCAGCTGAAAACGCAACAGCTATGGAAGAAATGAACGCAACGGTTCTAGAAGTTGCATCTAATGCATCCAAAAGTTCCGAAGAGGCTGAGCGGGCAAAAAGTGAGGCCGATAGAGGATCTGAAATTGTCCGCAAGGTTGTGACTGCCGTAAGTAATCTTAAGAGTGAATCTGAAAAGCTGGGAAGCGAAATGGGATTGCTGGGCGAAAAGGCCGAGTCGATCAGCAGTGTTATGGGTGTTATTACCGACATTGCAGACCAGACCAACCTGCTGGCCCTTAATGCCGCTATCGAAGCCGCACGTGCCGGTGAAGCCGGACGTGGATTTGCCGTTGTTGCTGACGAAGTCCGCAAGTTGGCTGAAAAGACAGTGAGTGCTACTTCTGAAGTTGGCGAGGCTATCGGCTCAATCCAGCAGTCTTCCAGAAACTCCATCAACACCATGAATGAGACTTCGGAGATGGTGGATTCCACGACCTCACTCGTTAATGAAGCGGGTGAAGCCCTTATGTCAATCCTTGAGATAATTGAGCTGGTGGCAGAACAGGTGCGTTCCATCGCAACTGCGGCAGAACAGCAGAGTGCTGCATCCGAGGAAATCAACATGTCGACCTCGGAAATTAATCGCATAGCGGATGAGAACTTCAATTCTATGGAACAGTCGGCAGAGGCTATGTCTAATCTCTCCGAGTTGTCCAATATGCTTAACAACTTAATTGATGATTTGAAAAATTCGTAGTTGAAATAGCCTTGGAATTAATATGGCCGGGATGCAGTTGACTGCATCCCGGCCTTGTTTTTTGTCGTTGTCTTGACAGTTTAACTATTCACATGCTGTCGGCAGAGCTGCTCTGGCGTGTACCATTCCAGAATTATGTATAATCAGAAAATAGGTATCCAATTTGCTTGAACTGTATACATGAGGGGCTTTATTCATAACTCTGCATTAGTGCTGGCTTCCGCGTTTTTGCCGGACTTGCCAAGAAGCGGATTAGTGCATAAATATGAAGTACAAAAAATAAATAAAAACCTGCTGAAATAGGGCGGGAAGGTGTATAAATTTGATGAAATTTTTTATGAGCCTGAATATTTTCCGGGCATTATCCCGCGTACTTGTCCTGATAGCGGCTGTTATGGTTCCCTTGCTTTCTATGGCAGCAGATGGAGAGTGTTCTACTGCTCTTGGAGAGAAACAAGATAAGCAGAAAGTAACTCTGCCGGACCAGGTAGATGCCGGAATTAATTATTTGTTCGATTTTCTGGCTGGTAACGGGGAGAGTATAGATGCTTCCAAAATCACAGCTCTGATCAAGTACGTAGATGATTCTCCTGCAACTGATGCTATTATCAACCTGCCTAAACGGGAATCCTCAAATGGTGCTGCCATGCGCATGCAGGTGCACGCAGGCCTTAAAAGAATTCTGGAATATACTTATAATCCGGATATTCCAAATTATGCTATTTATCCTTCAGTCATCAGGGTCAGCGGCTGGCTTCCGGGTAGTCAATTCGTAACAGAAAAGGCTCAGCCATGGATGTCCTTGGATGATTGTGGCACACCCAAAGTCTGGCGGGGAAAGGAATTTGAGGTCAATACCCCGGACTCTTTCGGTGGCGGTTACTATCGCTATGACCTCAACAGATTACTGGTCCTTCTGAATTATGAAGGGCGAAATGTATTTCTGTCCGTTTCCAAGCAGCTTGATAAATCAAGTGTCGGTATGAAAGGTCTGGTCGTCGATGACAACCAGTGGAATTATTTTTACAGCGGTATTCCCGGACTGACCTCCGGCGGCATGGGCTGGATGGACACTTTCATGTACGATTCAATGTCCGTGAACGTGTATGTTCAGGATAAACATGATCCAGCTCAGACCGTGAGCTACCTGTTTAAATGGTTGCGTGCCGGATGGGCCGGTCTGAACGTGGTCCGACCCAAGCATATTTTTGAGGGCAGCCAGCGTTTCGGACGTGCCTTCAATGTACTTATGGAATCCAAAGATCTTCCTGCACCTGATGTTTTTGCGGAAAAAGTTCGCGAAATAGAGTCGCTGTCCGATCAGGACATTGATCATTATATTTCCGAGTACTCAAAGCAGGTCGAGAACATTGCTGCCGCGCATCCTGTCCTGTCTGACAAATTCCATGAAGTGTACGAGAACGGTAAGTATGCCGACAAGTTCACCCGCGAGGAGCGTATCGGCGTTCTGGTGAAGGAATACGTAAAACAGTCTATGGGCAAGCAGTGCCTGATTTTTGATAAAGTCGTATCCAACTAGAAGCGAGGTTTTTTATGCTCTGTTCTGAAAGTGAAGCAAAATTTAAATACTGTCCCTATTTGATGACCAGTGATGACAAAATGAAGTTCTGTCAGGCAACCATGTGCATGATGTGGCGTTATGCTGACGGGGATAAAGGCTATTGCGGGCTGGCCGGAAAGCCTGAAGAAAAGAAATAAGCCTTTACGGTAATAAATTTGAAATATGGCCAAGCCTTTTGTATTTAAACTTGAGAAGGTCCTGGAGTTCAGGGAGCAGGCGGAAGAGCAGGCCAAGTTTGCTCTTGCGGAAGCCATGCGTCTGCACCAGGAGCAGAAGAAAAAGCTCTTGGCCGTAGAAGAGCTGTTAGTCGCCCACCGGAAAAAGAGATACGACAATCTTTCAGCTAACGAGATGTGGCTCTGGGAGCAATATGATACGGCTCTAAAAGCAGACCTGCATACTGCCCAGAACAGGCTGAAACAATTGGCCTTGAACTTGCAGAAATGTCGTGCAGAAGCTGTAAAAAAGTCAAAAGACCGTAAACTGCTCGAAAAGCTAAAAGAGAATCAGGCGAAGAAATATCATGAAGAAGAAAGTCTTAAAGAACAAAAAGAGTTCGACGAAATGGCAACAATTCGTTTCAAACCTGAAAATTTCTAAGATACTTCTCTGCCTTATTTTTCTGGCACTTTTCAAGCTTTCCCTTATTGGTTCAATAGGGTTTGACCTGACCGACCACCATAAAGAAGTTAAGCAGGTCGTCGAGGCTGTGGTGGAAAGCGGTAATGTTGTGCGCAATGCAGTTACCCCCCCGCAGGCTATCGCCGCTGAAGCGGAAACCAAGGATCAAGGCAAGACTGCTCCCAAAGCGTCCAAGCCTTCCAATATGCCGGAAGCAGACTGGAAAGCACTTAAGGCCAAGGAAGATGAGCTGGCCCGTAAAGAACGTTCCCTGCGCACCCTTGAGCAGAATCTTGATAAAAAGTTGGCTGAGCTGAATGATCTTGAGAAGCGGCTCAAGAAAATGATAGATGATGCTGACGTGCTCAAAGACAAGAAGATTAAACATTTGGTAGGCGTTTATACTGCCATGAAAGCGAAGCAGGCTGCACAGGTTATCGAGTCTCTCGATACGGACCTCGCTGTCAAGATTTTGTCAGGTATGCGCGGCCGCAGCGCCGGGGCTATCCTTGGATTTGTTACTCCGAAGAAGGCTGCGAAGCTCTCCGAAGAACTGACCAAGCTGCAGACACCTATGGAAGAATAGTTTTTCTAAATTGCAAAGAATTAAAATAAAAGTAGCATACGACGGGACCGGGTTTTGCGGTTGGCAGCTTCAACCAGGGTTGCGCACTGTGCAGGGTGTTCTGGAGCTGGCCGTAGAGCGTATAACCGGAATTCCGGTCCGGGTCCATGGTTCCGGCCGGACTGACAGCGGCGTTCACGCATTGGGGCAGGTTGTTCATTTTGATGTGGAAGACGTCCGCGCAACAGTGCCATGGCAAAAAGCACTCAATTCTCTTTTGCCTGATGATGTGACCGTGCTTGATGCTGAACTTGTTTCATCTGAATTTCATTCCCGCTACAGCGCAAAGCGCAAGACCTACACATACAATTTGTGGCTTGAAAACAGCTTTTTTCTTCCGTGGCGCAGGCATTACGTATGGAAATGCGGCCCCGTGGACTTGGCGTCTATTGACAAAGCCATGCAGTTTTTTGTTGGTAAGCACGATTTTGCTTCGTTCCAGAATGCCGGAACTCCGGTAAGTTCCACTGTTCGTGAAATTTATTATTTCAAACGTTATCCCGGTCAGAGCGGACAGGAAATTGTCCTTGAGGTCTGCGGTTCAGGCTTTCTGAAGCAGATGGTCCGCAATATGGTAGGCTGTCTGGTGAATATTGGCCGGGGTAAAGCTGAACCCGAAACTGTCCGATCATTATTAGAGAGAAAGGACAGAACTGCGGCTCCGGCCACGGCTCCTGCACAGGGGTTGTTCATGGCCGGTGTTGAATATGGAGAATCGGGTTGTGGCGGAACTGACGCTGGACGGAACCAATTTGAGAATTGCGGAATCAACGGAGAAGCCTGATTCCGCGCAGAGAATCTTTCCGGGATCATACTGGGAAGAACGGTTCAGCCGTGCCGCACTGAAAAATAAATACGAACTCACCGCACCATCCATTGCCATGGAGGTGCAATCCAAAGTCAAATCCTTGAGTGAAACTCTCGCTTCCTTCCGCTGGCCGGCTCAAGGCTTCGGCCTTTTTAACTCCCGGCTGGTGGTCAATGATCCCCTGCTTGATAAAAATATTTCTGCGTCACTCGTTCATAAAGATGATGTCCAGCGTTACTACCGATATTACTCGCGCGGTTTCAGTGGAGAAGTGGCGACATCTTTGGATGCCGGAACATATAAGTTCGACATGTCGCTTGGGGATTCGTCCGATTCCCTTGAGGTGGAAATAAGCTCCGGCATGACCAATGATCAGGTTCTGGAGGCGGTACGTGATGCAGTTAACGAAAGTTCTCTGCACGTGCAGGCCCGTATTTTCAAGCAGAACGCCGTAGGTTCTAATCCCGATGATCTTCTGGGGACCGGCTCGGCTCTGGCTTTCTCCGTAAACACCGCATACGTGGTCACTGCGGAAAACCGCGGAGACAGCACTCAGAATCTTGATTCAGCCAATGAATTGTCCTTCAGTGATACCAGGGGACATCTTATTTCCGGACTGAAGCTCTACGCTACCCAAAAGCCGATCGGTCCGGCGGATGAAGCCCGTTATGATTTCAGCAGCGCTTCTGCCGGCGGCCCTTCACGTTTTCTGGGAAAAGCATTTGATGCCAACGCCGTAACCACTCTTGCCGCCGGGGATCATTCAATAGCCTACACAATAGGAACGGAGTCCGGGACAATAGATTTTTATGTGGAGGACGGTGACGACTGGAATACGGTGTTGACCCGCATTGCTGACAGGGCAGCTTCGACTTCAGCCAAAATTGATGCTGAAGTTGTTGATGGAAAGCTGGTTTCCCCGGTTTATACCGGAGACGATTATTATATGATTGACGGGATAGCCGTAAGCATCACCGCTGTTAACCCCAAGATAGGTGAACGGCTGGTGCTGACCCCGGGAAGCGGGCTTGATGCTCTAGGCTTGAATGCCACTGCCCACCCGGGAGCAGATGCGGAAATGACAATTAACGGTTACAGGGAAGTGCGCGCTCCCGGTGAATTTGCTGTGGACCGGGGCCGGGTAACTGTGGAGCTGGAAGGTAATTTTGGGGACAGTCTGCCGTTGCGGGTCGTGGATGCGGTTACAGAGATGGAAAAGAATGTCGGGTTGGTCACAGATAGCTATAATGACCTGCGCAAAGCCATACTGCCTGCCGCGGACCTTTTCCGTGAAGGTTTCGCCGATCTCTGGCGTGATCCGGTCAATGGTAATGCGGTTGATCTGGAATGGATGGGGCTGAAGGAAGCTGAGGAAGACAAGCTGATCTGGTTTGATTCCGATGCGTTTTACGATGCCTTACTGGCTGAGCCGGATAAGGTCCGTGAACTTCTTGAAGATGAGAAAGACGGACTGTTTACCCGCTGGCAGGAAGTGAATAACGAGGTCATAACAAATAAGGCCAGTTCCTATCTGATTCCGGAGACTTCCCTTCCCGGGCCGTGGCTTCCTGAGCCTTCCCCACGCACGGAGCTGGAGCTGGAAGTGAAACGGGAACTTGTTGATACCTTCGAGGATAGTTTTGATTTTAACTTCGACGATCCTGCGGATGGAAGCGGACGGATTTTCTCCACCAAAGGCTGATCAAAATTTGGTGGCAATGATAGTCCGCTCATCTGCATCAAAGCGGAACTTCATACGCGGGGTAGTCTTGCTGATCTGCACGGCCTTGCCGCCGATTCTGATTTCAACGCCGGGATGTATCTTGCGGTGCACCCGGATGGAAAGCAGCTCCAGATATCTGTAATATTCGTTGAGTTCTTTTGAGAGCTGTTTACGAATTTCTTTCAGCTTTAATTTTATACGTCCGCGCAGCAGCAGAATCTCTTTCATCTGTGCCTGTTTTGCCGCGGGGGTAGAGCGCATTATGGATTCATTGTCTTCCGGACCGACAACAGCGTTTATCTTGCTCAGCCTTTCGCGCAGGGACTCCCTCTCTTTGATCAGCTTATCGTTGACTTTTTGCTTGGCAGTAATGCCGACGATGGTTTTTACACCTATTTCCGAACCGATTTCATTGGCTTCAATTCCAACGTTTGAGGTTACCGATCCTCCTTGAATAATCCCCTTGCCACCAAAGGCTGTTACCGGACCTCTGCTACGGATCAGGCAATTGCTTATTTCATGGGCAATTATGATTTCGTCATCGCATTCAATACGGGAATTGGATGCGAACTGGGCCGTAATGCAACCACCTGCCCTGATCAGTCCCTTGTTTGACATGACCAGACCGCCTTTTACTTCAATATCGCCACCGGCGGTAACTGATGCTCCTTCAATGGAATCATTGACTACGATATGTGCAGGAACTTCAACTGAAAAACCGTCCCTGATAGAGCCGTTAACGTGTACCGAGCCTTTTTCAAGCTTGATGTTACCGGTTGTGTAATCAACATCACCTTTTGTTTCCAAAACATCTTTGACAGCGAGAAGATTGTCTTGAAGCTGTACAATTCCAGCTGCTGTAGCCTTATATGTGATACCGTCCGGCATAGGCGCAACATGGGGGCCTGCCTTTATCTCCAGATGATTTCCGCCGGGAGGCGGAGTCAGTTTACCAAATACATCCTCGCCTGCTTTACCCTCTACCGGGGGATGGATTTTACCGATGATGTCTCCAGGACCGACCATGGGGTGGACTCCGCGGTTTTTGAAATCTACCCGTCCGTCTTCCCCTGTGGTGCCTACAGATTGTGGCGCATTGTCTTCGCGTGCATATTCAAAATAGCCGTCACGTCCGGGAACCGGTTCTGTTCCGACCACAATTACGGCTTTTTGAACTGTCTTGGTCTCGCGGGCATTTTTTATAGCTGTCTGTCCTGCAACATGCTGTAGCGGCCGGACAACATTCAACGCCTGTAGTACCGGCTCCAATGCGCTGAGGTCATAGCGCATACCGAAGCAGTCATGCGGGTAAAGTCTGGCGGTTACCTTCATTGAATCTTCAGAAATACTGATCAATGATTCTATCATAATTTCATTGTCATGGACTTGGACCAATCCATAAATATTGGAAACCAGTGTGCCGGTTTCTACGTCCAGACTGCAATTTGAATCGGCTGCAAGGGTAAGGGGAGATGGAGTATGTGTGTCTTTGGCAGGAATTTTCTCTCCGCTCAGATTTCTGCCGGGCGAAGAGGGTATAGCTTCGTGGAGGGTTCCGAATTCCATTCCCGGAAGTACAGGAAAATTAAAGTCTGCATCCGTGATAATCTGACCATCAGTGGAATTCTGGGGATAGGTCCCGCGTACCAGCGCGACATTAATGATACTTTTGCCTTCACCAGCCCGTTTCAAGGCGAACATGGCTCCGTCATGGTCCAGTTTGCCGTTGATACCAGCCCGCTTTAGCTCGGACTTCATCAGTTCAATGGAAAGGGGAGTCCCGGCCCCTTCAGCCGGCGTGTAAGCCGAGATAAAAGCGGCCATCTTGTCCGGAGTCAGCTGGAATTCAAGCACGGCGTCGCGGCCTTCGGCAACAACATTATCGAGCTTGTTGCGAAGATCTGCTCTCTTCGCAGATGTCGCTTTGTCAGTCATCGTTTACACAATCCCTTTGCTTTGCGGTTGCCGCTATTAGTGCATTGGTAAATTGATTCTTACGTTCTTACTATATCAGTTTCAGCGAAGATTCAAACATTTCTGACATATATCTTTTCGGCAACCGTACTATTTTGCTTTATGTATCTCCCATACCAAATCTTCCAGGGTATATAAAAGTTTTGCATAAATTCCACCGGCGCCGGGAGGCGGTCCGAAAAGACCGTTGCGCTGTTCGCGCAGGGCCTTGGGGAAAATAGAGTGCGGCTCCAGAGTCCGCATAGTCATGGCAAAGCGTTCAGCCAGCAGATATCCGGTTACACCTTCTTCAAAGATGCCCATATATTTCAGGAATTCATCTTTGCAGGAGTCCCACATCTTGATGGAGGCCTCGTCCGGTTCACGGGATGTTACCTGACAGATAAGGGCGTAAAGGCTGTTCAGAGCAGCGCCGGGAATTCCGCGTCTCCAGCCGAGCAGCCATGGGTTGCGCCAGAAAAGCAGAAAATGGCCCTGTCCCGTGGCAATAATTTTTTCCAAAGATTCGCGTACGGAAATCAGGTCCTGGTCGTCCCATTTTATCGGGGTGTCTGCCAGTTCCCATGCCGGCAGTGTCGGACGGTTCTGAGTTTCCAGCCCGAGCATGCAGTCCAGAATGTGCGAAAGCCAGAAGTTCGCTTCTGCTGAAGCAGGAGTCTCAAGATGGGGATAACTTAAAATAAAATTCCCTTTTCCGCTTTGTCCTGAGACAACCGCCGGACGATCATGCAGGAACTCCGGCAGCAATGAGATTCCGTACATGTTGTGCCAGTCGTTGAGGGTTCCTTCCGGCAGTGAGCTTAAGCACAAGTCGGCAACCCAGAAATCGTTGCCCGGTTCACTGTAGCGCCCCAGCGCGGTGGTGGAATCGCATTTATTTGGTGAAAACTGACCAGGCCACCAGACTGGAAGCAGGGCACTCTTTCCCAATGCTTCCGGGACCAGTGGATTGTTCTGATCCAGCCGGACGTTTATATGCCCGCTTAAAAAATGATGCAGCCTGTTTTCAAAACCCTTGCGTTGCCAGCAGCTTAAGCCCAAGCCTCCGGCTCCTGAAAGCCCAAGCCCAGCTCCGCCGCAGAAGCCGAGGTAGTTTCCGCCTTCCCCGACGAACTTCTGGATCTCAAGAATTCCCGGACCGCCGAGGTGCAAAGCCTTGCCCTTGGCCCAGCCGCCGGGGACGATAAGTGCTGCCGGGGGCTTGCCTGAAAGCAGCCCTTGCGCTATTTGATGCCCACGCACCAGATGATGGTCGATATTCCATGCTTCAAGGGCTCTTTTGACCAGCAGTCCCCAGATGTGGGAGTCATCCCATAATATATAGATACTTGACATGTTCGTGTCTCTTTATAAGTGTGTGTAGCGCAAGTTGATGAGGCTGGTGTTTTGTCTCACCCCTGACCCGTAAATACACGGAAAAAGAGGACAGGCAAAGTACATCTTTTTTAAAAAATATTATAATGAAACCAACTTAGCAGTGATTTACGCATCGGGAAACCATAATACGGTGCCCCGCTAAATGTTCTATTGCCTAAGAATTTATATTTGAACAGGAGTCATGAAATGGCGGAATCAAACCTCCCCAAGGGTTATGAACCTTGGGATGTAGAAAAAAAGTGGCTTGACCACTGGGAAGAAAATAAGACTTTCACACCAGATCCCGAAGCTGACGGCGATCCATACTCCATCGTGATTCCGCCGCCGAACGTTACCGGTGTGCTGCACATGGGCCATGCCCTCAACATCACCCTGCAGGATATCCTCTGCCGCTATCAGCGTCAGCAGGGCAAGAATGTTCTCTGGGTCCCGGGAACAGACCATGCTGGTATCGCTACCCAGAACGTTGTTGAGCGTCAACTCAAGACCGAAGGCAAGACCCGCGACGACCTTGGACGTGAAAAGTTCATCGAGCGTGTCTGGGAATGGAAGGAAGAGAAGGGTGGGCACATCCTCAAGCAGATCCGCCGTATGGGCGCGTCTGTTGACTGGGACCGTGAATGCTTCACCTTTGATGAGCAGCGCGCCAAGGCTGTCCGCAAAGTTTTCGTCAAGCTTTATGAAGAAGGCCTGATCTACAAAGGCAACTACATCATCAACTGGTGTAACCGCTGCCATACCGCGCTTGCTGACGATGAAGTGGAACATTCCCCCAAACCGGGCCATTTTTACAATATTAAGTACAAGCTTTCCGATGGTTCCGGCGAACTGATTATCGCCACCACTCGCCCAGAAACCATGCTTGGTGATACCGCGATCTGCGTCAACCCCGAAGATGACCGCTTCAAGCACCTCATCGGCAAGACCGCGATCCTGCCTATCGTAGGTCGTGAACTGCCTATCAT
Organism: Maridesulfovibrio sp.; assembly: GCF_963667685.1. Taxonomy (NCBI): domain Bacteria; kingdom Pseudomonadati; phylum Thermodesulfobacteriota; class Desulfovibrionia; order Desulfovibrionales; family Desulfovibrionaceae; genus Maridesulfovibrio; species Maridesulfovibrio sp. The sequence continues at coordinate 1,734,098 of NZ_OY763930.1, forward strand.
CGGTGATTCCTACGTAGATATGGAATTCGGAACAGGTGCTCTGAAAGTCACCCCGGCCCATGACATGAATGACTGGGAACTGGGCCGCAAGCACAATCTCGAAGTTATTTCCGTTTTCGATGAAGACGGAAATATCAATGAGAACGGTCCTGAAAAATATCAGGGCATGTTCAAGGATGACCTGCGCAAAGTCATCGTCGAGGACCTTAAAGCGGAAGGCTACCTAATTTCCATCGAGGATCATGAACATTCAGTTGGTGAATGTTACCGCTGCAAGTCCGTTATCGAACCTCACGTATCCGAGCAGTGGTTTGTTGCCATGAAGCCGCTTGCAGAAAAAGCCCGCGCCGCTGTTCCTTCCGAAACCAAGATTTTCCCCTCAAACTGGGAAAAGGTTTACTACGAATGGCTGGATAACATCCGTGACTGGTGTATCTCCCGTCAGATCTGGTGGGGACACCGCATTCCGGCATGGACTTGTGAAGAATGCGGAGAACTCATCGTTTCCATGGAAGATCCTACAAAGTGCACTAAGTGCTCCTCTTCCAAGCTCGTACAGGAAGAAGATGTACTCGACACATGGTTTTCTTCCGCGCTCTGGCCCTTTTCCACTTTGGGTTGGCCTGATGATACCCCGGAACTGGCCAAGTATTACCCCACATCCGTGCTGATTACCGGATTTGACATCCTGTTCTTCTGGGTCGCACGCATGATGATGATGGGAATTCATTTTCAGAACCAGATACCTTTCCACCATGTTTACATTCACGCTCTCGTGCGTGATGAGCACGGCAAGAAGATGTCCAAGTCCACCGGTAACGTTATTGATCCGCTGGAAATGTCCGACAAATACGGTACTGACGCCCTGCGTTTCACCCTGACTTCATTTGCCGCCATGGGCCGTGACATCAAGCTTTCCGAACAGCGTATTGAAGGGTACCGCCACTTTGTTAACAAAATCTGGAACTCCGCACGTTTCGCGCTTATGAACCTCGACGGCAAGAAGCCTGAAGCCTCTCTCGAAGATGCAACCGGACTTGCCAACCAGTGGATTCTGCACCGTCTTGAAGAAGTTAAGGACACCATGCGCGAAGCCGTGGAAGCCTACCGCTTCAACGAAGTTGCCCAGACCATGTACAAGTTCATCTGGAACGAGTTCTGCGACTGGTATCTTGAAATGATCAAGCCGGACCTTTACAGTGATGATGAATCCCGCAAAGGCGCAACTCTCAAGGTTCTCTGGACTGTTCTTTCCGAGACAATGGTTCTGCTGCATCCGGTAATGCCTTTCGTAACTCAGGAAGTATGGTCCGTACTGCCCGGCATTGAAAATGATGATATTGCAACTGTTGCTTACCCTGAAAAGCGTGACAATTGCCGTAATGAACAGGCTGTTGAACAGATGGAATTCTTTCAGGGACTTGTTTCCGCAGTACGTAATATCCGTACCGAGCTGCTCATCGCTCCTTCCAAGAAGCTTGAGCTTATCGTACGCACTGCCAGCGACGAAGCCGCAGAGCTGGTCAACTCCAATGTTGAATTGATCAAAGCTCTTGCCCGTCTGGACACCGTAACCGCAGGCCCTGACGTTAAGGGCCCCAGCGCATCCGGTACCGCAGTTGTTCAGGGTAACGAACTTTTCGTACCTCTGGCGGGTGCTGTTGACTTCGAGTCCGAGCTTGCCCGTCTGGACAAGGAGTTCGCCAAGCTGGACAAAGATCTCGTTGTGATAGAAAAGAAACTTTCCAACAAAGGCTTTGTCAGCAACGCTCCTGCGGATGTTGTTGAAAAGGAAAAGGCCAAGCTGGAAGAGATCAACGATAAGAAAGCAAAGCTTACCGAGCTGAAAGACAGACTCGTAAGTGTAATGGAATAAGATTACTATTTGATAACAGGGGGCAGCTGCCCCCTGTTATCAAATAAACATATGAGGGTGGAATATATGGGTTTGGTTTATCTTATTGGTGCTGGTCCCGGTGATCCGGGTCTGCTGACTGTCAAGGCCAAGGAAGTGCTGGAGACTGCGGATGTTCTTATCTACGATTATCTGGCAAACATCGAATTTCTGGACTACTGCAAAGCCGATTGCGAGATTTTGTATGTAGGTAAAAAAGGCGGCGACCACACCCTGCCGCAGGACGAAATCAACGAACTTATCGTTGAGAAAGCGCAGGAAGGCAAAGTTATTGCCCGTCTGAAAGGCGGCGATCCCTATGTCTTCGGTCGCGGCGGCGAAGAAGCTGAAGAACTGGTTGAAGCTGGAATCGATTTCGAAGTCATTCCCGGTATCACCGCCGGTGTTGCTGCCCCCGCTTACGCCGGTATCCCGGTAACCCACCGTGATTTCACAACCTCTGTATGTTTCATCACCGGACATGAAGATCCCACCAAGGAAAAATCCGGTCATAACTGGGAAGTATACGCCAAGTCTACAAGCACACTTGTTTTCTACATGGGCGTGAAAAACCTGCCCATGATCGCGGAGAACCTGATTAAAAACGGTCGTGACCCGGAAACTCCGGTAGCCCTTGTCCGCTGGGGAACCCGTTGCAATCAGCAGTCTTTTGTTTCCACCCTTGAAAACGTTGCAGAAGAAGCAAAAGAACGTAAGTTCAAAGCTCCTTCCATTATCGTGGTCGGTGGTGTCTGTTCACTGCATGACAAGCTGGCATGGTTTGAGAAACGCCCCCTGCTTGGCAAAGGTGTTGTGGTTACCCGTGCCCGTGAACAGGCCAGCGGTCTTGTTTCCACTCTCGGCAAGCTCGGTGCTTGCGTATACGAATTCCCGACCATCAATATTGAGCCCGTTGCCGACTACTCCGATGTTCAGGCCGAAATTAGAGCTCTTTCCAATTGGGATTGGCTGATTTTCACTTCCGTGAACGGTGTGAAGCATTTCTTTAGCCAGCTTGATGAAGCAGGTCTCGATGCCCGCGCATTTGCCGGAATCGAAATCGCCGCCATCGGACCCGCAACTGCCGAAGCTCTGATCGCCAAAGGTATCCGCCCTGACTTCGTACCTGAAAAGTACGTTGCGGAAGGCGTTGTCTCCGGATTGCTCGAAAAGGGCATCAAAGGTAAGAAAGTACTCATCCCCCGCGCCAAGATCGCCCGCGAAGTTCTGCCTGAAGAACTGCGCAAGGCCGGAGCCGAGGTGAAGATTCTGCCTGTCTATGAGACCGGACTTTCCGAGAATGATCCCGGCCCCATCGCCGAGGCCCTCGAAGCCGGAAAGATTGATTATCTGACTTTTACCAGCTCCAGCACTGTTGAAAATTTCTTCAACCTTATCGAGCCGGAAGTTTTCCATAAGTACAAAGACAGTGTTAAAATCGCCTGTATCGGCCCCATTACCGCCAAAACCCTCGAAGGGTTCGGTTATGAGCCGGATATACAGCCTGATGATTACACCATCCCAGCACTGGTAGATGTTCTGGTGCAGGAAGTTTCTGAGTAATTACTAAAAGTGAGGACCGTCTGCGGTCCTCACTTTTTTGTTTGCCTTCCCCTTAAGAATCCCCATCCCCTCTCCACCAAAGACGATTTTTAATATGCTTCGCTGGGGTGTGTGGGAGCCTGAATAAATTTTTCAGCACAATTAATTATACGAAGCGGCGAAGCCCCGATAAAAGTTTTTGAAGAGTCCAGAGAAACTTTTTCCAAAAAGTTTCTCTGGCCCCCGGAGGGAAAAAATGAGTCTTCCAATAGCCGTCCTTATTTCTGGCGGTGGATCAAATTTACAATCCATTATTGAAAAGATGGAAGATAACATTCTGGATGTGGACATCAGGATGGTTCTTTCCAATAAGGCTGACGCTTACGGCTTGAAGCGGGCCGAGGCTTACGGCATTCCTACAGCTGCATTGAGCCATAAGGATTACTCTTCGCGTGAGGAATTCGATGCCGAGATGGTGCGTATCCTCAAGGATGCGGGAGTCGAGGCTGTGGTCATGGCCGGATTCATGCGTATTATTACTCCGGTATTCCTGAACGCATTTCCCGGAAAAATCATTAACATCCATCCGGCGATTCTACCCAGCTTCCCCGGCGTGGACGGACAGGGTGACGCTGCTGATTACGGTGTGCAGTTGGCCGGATGTACTGTCCATTTTGTGGATGAGAAAATGGACCACGGCGCAGTGATCATTCAGGCCGCAGTTCCAGCTTATCCCGGTGAAGATGTTGATGAACTTCGGGAGCGCATTCTCAAGCAGGAACACCGCATTCTGCCGCAGGCCACCCAATGGCTGGCAAAGGGGCGTCTCACGATTGAGGACCGCCTTGTGAAGCTGGCCGGGGCCGATGTCGAACTGGCTGCCACAGACGAAAAAAGTCTGGTTAACCCACCCTTGGAAAAGGGATTCTAGCCGATTTAAGGCGCGCTGTTGTTTACGCAGTTTTTGTACTTATCAGCCCGGACAGCCCCGGTTGAGCAGCGATATGCGGGCCAGTTAATGTCAGTAATTGCCGAGTGCGGGCTGACTGAATAGTAATATTTGATGTAAGCAGTTTTGGCTGATCCATCTGTCGCCAGAGATTCTGAAAGCTTTTCCATATTTGCGGCAGTGGCGTTGCTCAAGCCGTAAAGTGTACTGAATTTATACTCTATTTCAAAATTTTCATTTTTTTGGTCCAGAAGTATTGTCAGTGCAGTGTAATCCTGAAGTTCCCAGTTTCTTCTATTGATGTTGAAGACCTTGTATGCAGGGTTGTTCTTGAATACTGGTGAAATTGAAGGTTGCCCCAGTATTCTGGCCGGGCTGTTTGAACGTGTGTCATTATAGAGCAGCCGGAATTCATCCATGTGCGTATGCCCGGAAAAAAAGGTCACATTCAAATTTGAATACTTATCCATTATCGATAGGAATCTGTTCTGGTATTCATCATGCCACATCCCTTTGACTGCGGATATTTTGCCTTTTGTATCCATGTATTTGGTAATGGAGCTGAAAATGTTCGCCCCCGGTGGGACATGCGTAACTATATAGACCCGCTGACCGTTATTCTCGGCTGCGGCAAGCTGGTTTTCAAACCAGTCCAGCTGCGTATACGCCGCATCCCCGGCTACCGGGGCCGGGCGGTTGGCTGAAAAAAGCACTGAGTTAAGGCTTATCAGCAGGATGCTGTCATCCTTAGCTGAAGCTGCATAGTACCCGCCGGCTGTGTATGTCCGGTTGAAATTCGGGCTACGCACCTGGCTACCGAACCACTGGTCTTGAAAAAGTGTCGCGGTGTCGGAAAGAAAACTGCCACCTGCAATCAGGTTGTAGTCTCCGGCATAGGAATCATTGTTTCCAAGAGTAAAAAATACGGGAGCTTCCGGGAATCTTTCGCGGACCTGAAGTACGAAAAAACGCACGGTTTTCAGGATGAATGAATCCAACTCCTTTTGGTCAGCAGAGCCGTATAAACTTTCAAAAGTCTCGTTAAAATGGTGGCAGAGGATGTCGCCGGGAAAGATTACAACTGCGGGATAGCTATCTTGAGCCGCAGCTGAATCCAAAGCTTTGCTCAGCAGGGCAAAGTTGGTTTCCGAACCATAGTCGGGTAGTTCTGTCTTGGCGGAGCTTCGGAATATGGCTGCCCAACTGTCTGCCGGGGTAGCCACCAGTCGTCCAAATAAAGCGGTGTCAGTAAACGGATTGAAATGGACATCGCTGATGGCGATAAATGTTCCAGAAGAAGCTGTACCGCAGCCGTTGCCGTTCCCCAGCAGGAAAGGCAACAGCATAATCAACAGGACTACACATAAATGCAGCTTTGGTTGTTTTATTCTGCCCCGGATCAACAACATGAGCTTACCCCATCACCGCGAGCAGAAGTTCCATGAAATCAAGCTCCATTTCAAGCATTTCATGGTCCTTCTTACGCAGCCATTCTGAAAGCCATGCAAAGCGAAGTGCAGGGATGTATGCAGGAAGAGATTCATAGCTGTCATCGCTGATGTCTGTATTATCGTAAAGACCGTCCATGAAAGCCGGGATTAAACCTTCTCCCAAAGCGCCGGGATTCTCGAAGGCAACGCAGCCGATCATGTTGGCCACGTCATAAATTTCAGGACGCATACCGGAAAATTCCCAGTCGATAATAGCGCCGATCTTTTTGCCTTTCCAGAGCACATTCAAGGGATGGAAATCACCATGGCAGAATGCTTTGGGCAGCTGCGAGAATTTCTCCATCTTGGGGAACAAACGATCACAAATAGGTTCAAGACGTTTGTATACCTCAGGTTCACGCTCCTTGACAGCATCAACCAGCTGTCGGGCATACTCGATCAGTGCAAAAGACTGATCCTGTCCCTTCATTTCCTTACCCTTGGTATGCTCGCGCAGCTGGGCAACGAATTTAGCCAGCTCTGTGCCGCGCTCTGCGTCGTAAATATATTCCGGCCGTGGCAGTTCGTCTGATTCATAATATGGCGAGAGCTGCCAGGGAAAGCCCATGACGTCGGAAGTCAGCCGCCCTTCGATGTCTTTTTGGTAGGGTAGCAGCCAGCCCATGCCCGATTCCTGCAAAGTAATCAGGTTCTCGGCAATGGCGGTTCGTGTCTCAACTTGAGAAGTCGCAATGCGCTCCATCAGCCAGAGTCGATTGTCTGTGTCCTCAATTACCGAACGGGAAACAGCCCGTTCCGGGCTGCCGGGAATATTTTTATCGTTATGTCTTTCAAGTGTGGTCTTTCCCCAGGGTGAGAGAGCATCAAGCATAGCACTTCCTTAGATTCATGGCGGCGAAGCCAATTGAAAAAGTTTGGAATTCTTAAACCCTTTTCAAAGGGTTTAAGCCGCCGGAGGCGAAATCATTAAAGTAAAAGCGCGTAGAGCACATCAGAATACTTCAGCTTCGAACCAGAAAATATTGGTTGCCGGGTCCTGCCATGCGCTGGGTTCCATGCCTGCTTTTCGGCAGGTCTGCGCTAGGAACTGTTCTCTGTCCCATTGCCAGTCCACGGCCACCTGCGGCAGCAGCAGACCGGACTGGTGTCCGCGCTGCATGATCAGGCCGTGCCTGCCGACCACAATCTGTTCCACGTCCTTGCATACATCGATGGGGCTGAGAATGGATATTTCAATCTCGATTTCGGGAAACTCTTCAGCACTGACCGGCGGGAAACGCGGATCTTCGAAAGCCGCTGCGCGGGCCATTCTCCAGATGGTTTTATAGAGCGGTCCACTGCCCTGAACATTGCCGATGCAGCCGCGCAGCTGTCCGTCTTTATTCAGTGTAACAAAGGCCCCGAAATTTTCGCGCAGATGGTCGGTAACCGGTTCGGGGACTGATCCTTCTTGCTGATTGAATCGGCAGGTAATACTTTTACGGACCAGATCTTTGAGATAGTCCTTTTCTTCCTGAGTAAGGGCGAAGGTGAAATTTTCTGGCATGTTTTACTCCGGGATTATTTCTTATTTGCTGCTTTCAGCTTCTTGATAATGTAGTCGTATCCTTCCGGGCGGTGCGGGATCTTGCAGTCGGTGCAATCTTTTACTCCTTTGGCGGTTAATGTGAATCGTCCGCCGCAATCTTCCAGCATGTATAGGGGGCAGAAGCAGAATAAGCAGTTGAAGGAATTATCGTCACTGACCTGATGACAGGGGAAATAGCGACAGCTGATATTCCTGAAAAAACGATGGCTGTTTTCCACGGCTATTCCTTTTTGTTCTCTTGCGGTATATTGAATTTATTAACTTTAATGATCACCAGAGTGATGTCATCTTCCTGTTCCATACCATCTTGGAATTTGTAGACAGCCGCAATTATTTCCTGCTGGATTTCAGCGGCACTGCGCTGAGCATTGGCAAAAACGATCTGGTCCAGCCTTTCTCGTCCAAACATTTCATCCTTGGTATTGCGGGCTTCCCATATTCCGTCTGTGCCGATGAAAATGATTTCGCCTTCATGCAGGTCGACATCAAATTCATTATATTCCGCTTCATCAAAGATCCCCAGTGCCAGCATAGGGGAACCCATCAGCTCGCGTGTATTACCACTGGCTGGATCGTAGATAGTGGCCGGATCATGTCCGGCGCGGACATAAGTAGCTTTGGAATTATCCGGAGACATTTCAAGACAGAATAGAGTCATAAACCGCCCGGTGTCTCCAATATCGGAGCAAAGCAGCCTGTTGACCTCTTCAATACGTGGTGCAAGCGGTTCGCTGTGCTTGGAGGCATGCTTGAGGTGTGCTCGTCCGGTGGTCATGAGCAGTGCAGCGGAAACACCGTGTCCGGTAACGTCCCCGAGCAAAATTCCTGTCCCCCCGGAACCGGGTGGGGTGTAGTAGTCGAAATAGTCGCCCCCGGTCTCGTCACAGGAAATACTAACCCCTGAGATATCGAGTCCTTTTACCTGTGGAGATTCCATGGGAAGCAGACTGGTATGTACTTCCTGCGCCAGTTCAAGTGCTTTGCTGATTCGCAGGTGGTCCTGTAGTTTGGGGACCATCTGGTTGAAAGCATGGGCAAGTGATTCGCGCTCGTCTCCTGTTTTGACGTCAACGTGCACGGAAAGGTCTCCTTCGGAAATCTTAACGGCGGCATCAGTCATTACCAGTAACGGTTTGAGTATTTTGCGGCTGCCGACAAATGCCACCAGCGCTACGGTAAGCAGGGTAAAAAATGAAGCGGCGCCGACTGCAACGTAAAGATTCCTGCTTAAATTTAAAGCCTGCTGCGCTGCACTATCCGGTACTCTGGTAATTATTCGTTCCGGGGTAATTAAAACATAGCTGCCTTCACCGCGAAAAGGAGCATAGGCCCAGACCGAGTCTATGCCTTTGAACGGCATGCGGATAACTCCAGACTCTCCTTTGCTGATCGAGTTGATCATCTTATTCATAAATTTTGGATTAGTGGATTGCAGGTAGCGCACTTCGTTGGGCAGCCCGGTCATCCATGAAATATTGGTTTCGTCATGCCCGCCTTCGGCCCAGATTTGCAGCTCGACTCCTTTATCTGTCTTTACAGGGCCGACCACAAATGTCTGAATGGCATTGGACCATTGAGAAGATAGATCTTCCTTGCGGAGCAGTTCTACCAGCTGGATATCAATTGCAACTACTCCGAGGATGTTTCCTTCGCGGTCCCGGATTGGTTTGGAAAGGGTGTAGACCTGCTGTCCGGTAGAGGCATCAATTGATTTGTCCCAGTCGATGGCATTTTTCCTGATTGCTTCTGTATACCATGATCTTTTGCGCGGATCGTAATTATCCGGATAGTTTCCGTGTCCGGGATAGGCCATATGCAAACCTGAATTGAGAGTGATGTAGATGCTATGCAGCGCGGTTCCGGCTTGATTGAAAAAGGATTTGAAGTCGGATTTAAGTTGATACAGTCTGCCCAGATCCGGGCTGTTTCTCAGGCTTTCTTTGCCCTTGGGGTAAAAGAATACAGGCTCTTCAAGGCTCACCAGCGACGGAGACTTTTTTCCTTTTTCGCTGAGAACGAAATATTGCGGTGAAGGTCCAAAATCGCTCGGCTGTCGTCCTTTGATATTGAAATCTTCAGCAAAAAAAACTTTTGGTTCGCCCTGTTCCGGGTCATTTAGCACATCCTCAGCTTCCGCTCCGATTGCTCGAAGAGCAAATTCCAGTGAAACGGTTTGCTGCTGCACCAGTTTGGCAGAGTCTTTGGCGGACTGGTGCATTTCATCTGTCAGGATTTTGATCATGTCCACCCGAAGGTTGCGGGACTGAACCTTGCCCAGTTCCTGAATCCCCTGACGGCTGATGACAGAGACTACCAGCAGGGGAATAAGGCTGAATGCCAGTAGCAGGATGAATAGTTTTATGCGCATGCTCATTTTTTTATGTAACTTTTAGACTTATATGTTTTTAAGGTCGCTTCCATGCGCTTACAATGATATACTGTAAGTGACTTCCGCAATTATTACCGTTTGTTTCACTTTTTACTGTATCTGCTTTGTAGCCGGACGGCAACGAAGGATTAAAAATTGCATCAGAACTTATGACTGGCTGTTCAGTGTCGGATTGCCGGCATAGTTGAACATGAAATATGATCCAATATTACTTCGGGGGTGGCAGATGAACACCGCATTGTTGGAAGAATTGCTTAGAAGGAAGGCCCAACTTTTGCACAATCAGGGGTTAACAGTGGCTGAAGCCATTGACCTTGCCGGTGATGAAATTCTCAGTTGTGCTTCCGCAGGCGATGGTCACGGTTCCCGCTTTTGTTTGCGCATGGTGCTGAACGGAGCCAAGAGACGCATCAGTCCTGAGATTTGCACCAGTGCTGTCTCGGAGGTAGACAAAAGAAATGAACTGAACATGTGCGTAGGGATGTGTTAGTATTTCAAACTAATAAGATCATTGAAGTCTCGTTGCCGGGTATTGCAACAGGTAATGGGGCATGCTTACCAATGCTGAAACATTGAGTTTGAAAGTGGCGTATGCATGCGCTTATCATGAATTACCTGTGAAAGTTTTTTTCCTTCACAAAAGTTAATCAGCGCATCCTGCACCCTTTTTGTGAGTGCTTCTGGCAGATCTAGTCAGCTGGCATAAACTGGGCCCATAGTTTGCGGCTGCGCGGTCCGTCAAATTCGCAGAAGAATATACGCTGCCATGTTCCGAGCATCACGTCTCCGTCTTCGATGATAAGCATCTGGTCCGGGCCGAACATTGAGGTCTTGATGTGTGCATCGGAATTCCCTTCCATGTGATGGTAATCTCCGCGATGGGGAACCAGCTTGCGCATGTTCACGGTTATGTCGCGTACAACATCAGGGTCGGCACCTTCGTTTACGGTTATCGCTCCGGTTGTATGCGGACAATACAGCAGCAGTGCGCCGGAGCGCCAGCCATTTTCTTTTACCATCTGGCGAATCTTCCCGGTTATGTCCGACATTTCTTCGCGGTTGCCGGTTGTTATGTGCAAGGTTTCCATTTTTTCCTCCTTATTTTATTTGCGGAACATGTGGCTGAATCCGGCGTCATATAGAAGTGACTCACTGTCACTGTTCTTGCCGGGCAGTATCATGAAAATTGTTTGGCGGGTGAAATTATTCTTTTCTGCTGTTTGCGCTAGTTTCTCCAGCGTTGTCTCCACTGACCTTTCTTCCGGCCAACCGATACGGTATCCGAGAATTACCGGAGTAGAAGGGGCCATGCCTCCAGCAAGGAGTTCCTCCTGTATGCCCATGGGATTGCCGGCGGAAAGATAAATGGCCATGGCGGAATTGTGGGCGGCCAGCTTTTGCAGGCTTTCCGATTCCGGCACAGGAGTCCGCCCGGCCATACGGGTCAGGATCAGCGTTTGCGTTCCACCGGGAACGGTAAAAGAGGCAGAAGATGCCGCGGCGGCCGCACAGGCAGATGTAACACCGGGAATTACTTCATATTCAATTCCTGAATTTTTCAGGAGTCGGGCCTGTTCCTGCACCGCTCCATAAAGGGCAGGGTCGCCGGTATGTACCCGTGCCACAATTTCACCCCTTGATGCATATTCCTGCATGATGCGGTCTGTTTCTTCCAGAGACATGGACGCGGAATTTTCAATACGCGCATCAGGGCGTGCTTCAGCTATTACTGCTTCCGGTACAAGGGAACCAGCATAAAGAACCAATCCTGCTTCCCGGATTATGCGCTGGCCTTTTACTGTAATAAGTTCCGGGTCCCCCGGTCCGGCGCCGATGAAATATACTTTACTCATTTATTGTCCTTCTGGTTTGTCGGCCCAGAGTATGGTCACCGGGTTATGCGCTTTGTAACGGATATCTCCGGCCAGTTTATCCGAAGATGATGCCTGAATCTGCATGGACTGCCATGACCAGCCGAGTTCTTCGAAAAGATCGCGTGTCCGCTGAATGCTGCCCATGAGAATAGCGTGGACAACCAGCCTTCCTCCGGGAACCAGCCGTTCTGCCGCTTCGCGGATAACGGAATCATCCCGTCCGATTCCGCCGCCCATGAATACGCGATCAGGGTCTGGGAGATCCTGTAATACCTGAGGCATTTCTCCGCAGATAGCCTCCACAGTCCAAGCCCTGAAATTGCGGACATTCTCTTTGATCATCCCTACTCTCCGGGGCTCTTTTTCCACAGCGAAGATGCGCGAACATTCACCTATGAACGAAGCTTCGATGGCAACGGAACCGCATCCCGCGCCGAGGTCCCAGACCGTTTGTCCGTTACGGAGATCCAGCAGGGCGATTCCGGCTGAGCGGACAGGAAATTTGGTTATCAGACCTTTTTCTTTGATAAAACTTTCGTCTTTGCGGCCAAAGAGTTGCGAGCTGCATTCTTTGTTACCGGCAGTAAGAATCACGATGTTCAGGTCGGAACAACTGAAGTTGATGAACGATTCCGGCGTGCCTTGAACAATCTGTTCATCAGGTGTCTCTAATTGATCCATGACCGCCATTGAATAATTGTCGATTCCTTTATCTATCAGCTGTCTGGCGATTGCTTGTGGAGTGTTGATGTTGTCAGTGTACACGGCGCAATCTTTTTTGCGTTGCATAGCTCCGAAAAGAGGGGAGAAGTCACCCCTGCCGTGCAGGGAGACAATTTCAAAATCCTTCCAGCTCATCCCAAGACGTGAAGCTCCTATCTGGACGGCGGAAACTGCCGGGATTATCTCAATATTCTTTTCGCCAAGCAGTGGTATCAATGATGCGGCTACTCCGAAAAGCAGCGGATCTCCGTCCGCCAGAAGTACGACTCTCATGCCTTCTCTCAGTTGTTTTTCGAGTGTCAGGGCATAATCCTTCATTGGGGAAGTGAAAGGAATTTTTTTCCCTTTGTATTTTGGAAATCTTGCGAGCAATCTTTTCCCGCCGCTGAGAACATCGGCTCTGGAAATAAGTGTTATTGCCTCTTTCGAGGTTTCAAGACTGCCCGGATGCAATCCGATTATCTGCAGGGGGTGTTTCATAATATGTTTAATACAATGTATTGGCTGGATATTAAAGGAAGATTTTTAATCTGAATATTTTTTTAATATTAGTTCGCAAAATAATGGTAACCTGCTATTATGAAATTGACCCCTTCCATTCTTTTTATGGAGGTGAAAAGATATGAAAAGGCTGATAGCCATAGCCCTTCTGGTCGGTTCCCTCATCTGTGCTTTCTACGGATTCTCCCTCACTGTTCCCATTCTGGCCGGAAAAACAATGTCAGATGTAAATGACATTATGGGCAACATGCAGATCGAGTATGAGATAAATGATTACACAGCCGGGACAGACAACCGCTGCATACCGTTTTATGTGGTGGCTCTGCTGTCCGGAGCTGCCGGGATTTACGTTTTGTACTCACTCGGAGAACATGATGATGAAGAAGATTATTTTTAGTTGTTTGCGTAGAGTATACGTCCTTCGAAATCAAAGAGGATGTATTCCACGCATATTTCAGGAGCTACCTCCGAGTTCCCGCTGAATCGCCGGGCATTTTCGCATGCGTAACGGACCAGCATGCGAATGAAGGCCTTGCGCGATTTTTCGGGGACCATTTCATATATATGCCGGGCCGTTATCGCGGCCCGGATTTTTTTTGTCAATTCCTCAGAAAGACCAAGTTCTGTACACCAGTCAGCCAGCTGGTTGAAGTCGATAGCCCAGTCTTTAGCATGGGTATAAGGAAATCCCATGGCGTGCTTGACCAGCTTACCGATGAAAATTGCCCAGCGCACTTTGCGCATTTTCTTAAGTCTTGCCTGCTGCATGGAAAATTTAAAGAAGTCCGCAGCCTGAATTATTCCTATTTGTGGAGTATCAGTGAAGTGTTCAAGATAAAACTGTTCGCTCCGCCGGCCAGTGGTAAATATTATTTCTTCAATCCCGGACGCTCTGGCAACGTTCAGGGATTGCGCGATGGAAGCTTTCCATGAAGCATGGCTGTAGGGGCGCACGATTCCCTGGGTCCCCAGTATGGAAATTCCACCTAAAATACCGAGCCTCGCATTCATTGTTTCCTTGGCGATAGCTTCGCCCTGCGGGACTTCAATGGTAATTTTGAGCCGTCCGCAAAAATCAGGAGCGATCCGGGCTAATTCGTCCAGCACCCCGGCAATGATTTGTTTACGCGGAGCTGGATTGATAGCTGCTTCCCCTACTGCTACAGGCAGCCCGGGGAGGGTTACTCTTCCTACCCCCTTGCCGCCGTTCAATTCTATTTGCAGTTCTTGCCCCGGGAACATTTCAAGCACTGCGTGGATTTCATGTCCGTGGGTCGCGTCCGGGTCGTCGCCACCGTCTTTTATTACTGCCGCACGAATAGTTTTATTGTCTCTTTCAACGAGTGCTACGGGTACGTCCAGAGTCCCCTTTACCGGGAGCGGGATAGTAATTTTATCCGGAATTTCACAGCCGAAGAGGCCCCGAACAGCAGCCATAGCAGCAGCTGTTGCTGCTGAACCGGTGGTATAGCCTTCACGAAGTTGTTTCTCATGCGCAGCGTCGTTTTTAATCATCTTCGAGCAGCCTGCCGCGGGTGAGTATGCCTTTACCGAACTTTAGGCGGACCTGATCAACTGCTTTATCCAGCTGGTCAAGTTTTTTGCTGTTTCTGTTTTCTCCGGGATCATCAAGCAGGGAAAGCTGACGGCTGCGTTCTTCAAAGTTGGAAATACCGATACCGATCAACCGGATTGCCCCGATGGGCAGTTCTGCATCAAGCAGTTCGCAACCGGTTTTATATATTATTCCGGCATGGGATGTCCTTGAATCAAGGGTTTTGCTGCGTGTGATCTGGCGGAAATCGGGAAATTTGATTTTCAGGGTTACGGTACGGCCTTTGAGACCGTGCCGCCTGATATCGCTGGCTATGCGTTCAGATTGCTTCAGCAGAAGTGTTTTTAATGTATGAATGTCCGAGACATCTTCCCCGAAGGTATTTTCTGCGCTGGAGGATTTCATCGCTCCGCCTTTGGATACCGGAGTCGGGTCAATACCTGCCCCTTTTTCATAAAGGACAACCCCACGTTCTCCGAACCTTTCTTTCCAGAAGTCGGGCGGGTAACGGCGTAAGTCTGCCGCATAGGTGATGCCGAAAGAGCGTAGTCTTGGCAGAGCCTTTTTACCTACACCGGGAATTTTTTCCACCGGCAGGGTCTTCAGGAAATTCTGAACCTGATCAGCTTCGATTATGGAAATCCCGTCCGGCTTGTTGAGGTCCGAGGCTATTTTAGCCAGAAATTTAACCGGGGCTATGCCCACGGATGCGGTCAACCCGGTTGATTGAAGAATGCCGTCCTTGATGGCCTTGGCTATTTGCAGCGGAGTTCCGAATAATTTCTCTGTTCCTGTTATATCAATGTACGCTTCATCAATGGAAGCCTGTTCCACGACCGGAGAAAAATTTGAGAGCACTTTCATCACCTTGCGGGAGATTTCTTTGTACCTGTCTCTGTTGCCCGAAACCACCTGCAATTGCGGGCAGAGCTTCAGGGCCTGACGCACGGGCATGGCTGAGCGGACTCCGAATTTACGGGCTTCATACGATGCCGCACTGAGTACGGAGCGTTCGTGGAGAGAACCAACTCCCACGGGTTTACCGCGCAGTTCGGGATTATCCAATTGCTCCACGGATGCGAAAAACGCATCCATGTCTATGTGCATGATGTATTTCTGCATAGGCTGACCAGTCGTAGCCGTTGCTGGCTAAATGTCTTCGGTACGGGAAGAGTCTACGCAGGCGTTTACGAAGTTTTCTGCAACCTGCGGGTTGCTGGCAAAATGAAGATGAATGTAGCTGCCCAGAGTATTCCCGTTGGTAGCAAAACCTTCCTTTACGGTTGCTCCTCTTTTGCTGGTGACCAGATAGGTTTTATCTATATTTTCCGCTGCGTCGTCCAGAGCTGAGTAGTGGAATTCGTGGCCGCGTACCGAGGTTCCGGCTTTGCCGAACAGGGTGTCGCAGGTAAGTTCTATTTCGCGGTATCCAAGGGCTTGGAAACGGGGTTGCATTGAGCAGCGCAATGGAAATATACCGCACATGGGGAATACTCGGTCGTCATGATTTATTGATTCCATAAGGTACATGAAACCGCCGCATTCAGCGTAAACAGGATGCCCAGCAGCGGAAAAATCAGCTATGGCGCGGCGCAGTCTGGTGTTCTGTGCCAGATCAAAAGCTGCAAGTTCGGGGTATCCGCCGCCAAAATACAGGCCGGAGATGTCTTTGGGCAGGCTTCTATCTTCGATGGGCGAGAAGGGGACAAGCTCAGCACCGGCTTTGCGTAAAAGACGCAGGTTTTCTTCATAGTAGAAAGAAAAAGCATGATCCTGGGCTATCCCGATTCTTGTTTTGGGAATCATGGGAACTTCATCGAAGCGGGGTTGCAGCGGAATTTCCGGCAGGGCTTCCATTAGCTGGTCCAGATCTATGTTTTCCTCGACCCAGTCAGCGAGGGCGTTGTATCTGAAATCCAGATCTTGCAGGTGGTCAGGGGTTACCAGCCCCAAATGGCGTGAAGGCGTGGCTATCTCTTTACGCCTTGGCAGACATCCGATTAGCGGAACATCAGTCAGAGATATTGCTTCTTCTAAAATTTGGGCATGGTTACTGCTGCCCACGCGGTTGAAAATGACTCCGCCCACGGCAGTTTCAGGGTCGAAGTTGCAGAATCCCTGCACCAGCGCAGCAGCGGACCTGGCCATGGAACCGGCGTCGACCACCAATATGACCGGAAGATTCAACTCTTTGGAAAGGTGGGCGGTTGATCCGGTCTCGTCCAGCGCTGAGTAGCCGTCATACAGCCCCATAACTCCTTCTACAATACAGGCATCAGCGTCCTGAGTGTAGCGGGAGAAAATGTCACGCAGGGTTTTGCCGGAGAGCATCCAGCCGTCCAGATTGTGACAGGGTCTACCCGCTGCCCGGGTATGATGCCCGGGGTCGATGAAGTCCGGGCCGGTCTTGAAGGGCTGGACTCTTATATTACGACGGGTAAGCGCAGCCATAAGACCCAGTGTTACCGAGGTCTTACCGCAACCGCTGTGGGTCCCTGCTACAATGAATCCTTTAATTGAGTTCATTGAAACTCTATAAAGCTTTTTTGTCGATCAGCCCAGCTTATTTTTGTCCATATAAGCGACGAACTTTTTGGCTTCCATAAAATCAGGATTAATTTCCAGACACTTGGCGAGTTCTTCTCTCACCTTATCGTATTGCTTGTCTTCGAAGTAGGCGCGCGCAAGGTTGTAGCGCAGATGGTCATCATCGGGACTTAGCTTGATGGCTTTGGCGTAATATTCAATTGCCTGCGGGATCATTTTTGATTTGCGGAGGTTGATGCCGAAATCATTGAACAGGTGTTTGTGCTCTTTGGCAAAAGGTGCGTCCATGGAAATGAGGCGTGCGAAAATATCATTTGCCCTTTCTTTTTCGCCGCGTTGCATCAGGCAGAGACCGACGCCGAAGTTTCCTCGCACGTTCATCTCGTCTATTTTAAGCGAGTTATTGTATTCCATTTCAGCGCTGAATGAATTCCCCTGCTGGCGGAGACGGTCCGCGCGGGCAAGGGTCTTCTGAAGCTCTTTTATATTTGGAAGAACCTGTTTGTGGTACATTTCAGGTTCAGGGGTATAATTTTCCAGAAGTTCATCACGAGTGATTTCTTCTGCATCCCCGGTAGGCACAAAATTACTGTTCAATGGACGCACTTGGAAGAGGTTGTCTTCAAGCTGCTCAACAAAATAGTAGCCGATTTGCGCAACTCGACGGGTGGTTGTTCCAGTGCCTACTTTGGCTATTCTTTGGCGGGAGAAGACTCCGCTTAGATCTTTAATGGTGGTTTTTTCAGTCATTTATAGACTCCGCAGGGCTATATTGGTTCGCTATACTCTACAGTTCTTTCAGTAAATTGAGAAGAGGATCTACCTACGATTTGTCTATTTTTTACCTGCTTGCCCGACAATCCATTTGATCTGGCGGCAAATGCCCATAAGCAGATTGAATTCATTACGTTTGATGTCGATTCTGGACATAAATCTTCTTACAGGCATCATCCAGTAGTCAGGATTTTCTGCTTTAAGAAAATCGATGGCGAGCAGCGTTTCTTGAAGATTCGAAGCCAGAATTTCCTGTTCTTCAAAAGAAGTGGAACGCTCATCGGGAGGTCCGGCAGGAATGAAAGGTTTGTCCAGCGCGTTTTTGAAGCATTCGTAAAGAATGATTAGTACCGCCTGAGAAAGGTTAAGCGAGCTGTTGTCCCGGCTGGTTGGAATATTGATTAGTCTTGAGCAGAGCTGTGTTTCGTCGTTGGTCAGTCCCCGGTCTTCAGGGCCGAATACAACGGCGATTTTTTCACCGGCGCGTAGTTGTTCTACAATGAGCGGCGCTGCGGTCGCTGGGGTCATGACTCCTTTGCGCCAGCCGCCGGTGCGGGCGGTGGTTCCGTATACCCTTGTTTTGTCTTTTAAAGCGTCTACAAGATTATCGGCGACCACTGCCTTTTCCACAATGTCGCGTGCTTTTACTGTCGCCAGCGGCAGTGCTCTTTCCATATTCCATGAGGCCGGGCGAACGAGGGTCAGGTTGTTGCAGCCCATGTTGGTCATGGCCCGTGCAGATGAGCCAACGTTTTCAGGGTATTTAGTGCCGAAAAGAACTATATTCAGGTTGTCCAGCATTTTTGCTCCGGAAATTATTTTTTAGTGCCCAGCGAAGTGGAACTATCTTTTAAAGTTCTGCTGAAGGGCCTTAATAGAGCCATCCGTGCTTGATGTCCAGTTCGTATGAATGGTGGAAATCTTTTTTGCAAACCGAGGCAGGAGGATGTAAATACACCCATATGAACGAAACTGAATTTTCCGAAAAAATGTTGGCTGTTGCCGAATCTGCGGGGTTGAGTCCTGAAGATGTGCGCAGTCTTTTAGACGGCGGCGAGGATATTCCCGAAGCTCTGAAAGAAGTGTTTGAGCGTATTACGGATGATGTTTCCAGAGAGTGCGGAAAAGAATAGTCCCGGCTTCGTCTACGAGGAAATATACGAAGCCGGGAAGGTGAAGTTAATATACGGTTGTCACAACCTTGGGAGAGATCTTTGGTTGTTTAATAAGCCTTGGAGGAGGGGATGATTGCTCCGTCGGCTCCAACTTCACCGAGTAGTTCGAAATCTGGGAACAGGCTGGGGTCAAATGTGTATGAATAGTAGCCTTTGAATTTTATAAGGTACGTTCTCCACCCATATTTATTCCGCATGCGCGTTGCTTCTCTTATTGCATCTGACATTTGGTTCTCCTTGTATTGACTCTGGAAGCTTAAATGCCTTCAAATCAATATTTATATCCAGTCAGGAACGTTTTATATCTTTTTCGGCACCTGGGAGGAGTTGAGTCTCTAGACCTTTGCTTTTTTTCCCAGCCTGCCCACTGAAGCTTTTAAAGGCTTTTTTCAGAAACTTTGTTTTGTTTTTCGATGAAATATTTGCTGTTTGGGTCATGGTGTAGCTCCTGTTTTTTGGGGTTGCCTGAAATATTAATAATGAACTTGAAAATCAATATCAAGTAAAAAAATGTGTTCACGTAAAAAAAGTGGCGGAATTTATTTCCGCCACTTTTTAATGGTATTTATTTGAATATGTTCGCTACACGTCTTTCAATTCTGCGATAAGATTTTGCAGTTCACCGGAGAGCCTTGCGATATCGGCCACAGCGGTCATTGACTGTTGCATGGCTTCGGCTGTTTCCATGGCAATGCGGTTTACTTCTTCAGTTCCGCGGTTGATCTGTTCACTGGCTGCGGACTGCTCTTCACTGGCAGTCGCGATTGCCCGGACCTGATCCGCGGTGGAATCTACATTCTGGACGATGGTTTCAAGGCTCTCGCCAGCCTGTTCAGCATATTCGGTACTTTTTAAAACCATGCTAGCGGCATTGTTCATTTCATCAATATTTCTGCGTGTCTCGGCCTGAATGGCATGTACAGCCTGTTCAACTTCCTGAGTCGCCTGCATGGTCTTTTCAGCCAGCTTGCGAACTTCATCAGCTACAACTGCGAATCCGCGTCCTGCTTCACCTGCGCGCGCAGCTTCGATGGCTGCGTTGAGGGCAAGCAGGTTGGTCTGGTCGGCTATGTCGGTGATAACAGTAATGACCTGAGAGATACCTTCAGCCTGTGTTCCTAGTTCATTGAGTCCGCTGACCATCTTTGTTGAGACTTTGTTTACAGATTCGATGGAGTTAACAACATCGCTGACGATACGTCCGCCGTTTTCAGCATTCTTTTTAGCCTCCATAGCGCTTTCCGCCGCTTGTGATGCATTCTGGGCAACTTCAAGGACAGAAGCATTCATCTGTTCCATGGCGGTAGCGGATTCGGAGGTCCGTTCGCGCTGTATTTCAGAGCCGCGAGCCGATTCTTCAACCTGGGAGGCCAGCTCTTCGGAGGCGGAAGTTACTTGCTCGACGATACCTTCCAACTGATGAGCAGCATGCAGCATACCTTCAGCCTTGGCTTTTTCAGCTGCTTCTTTAGCCAGCCTTGCTGCTTCAAGAGCTTCGTTGGCAGCTAATGTCTGTTGCTCGGCTTCTTTTGATTTTTCTTCTGCCGTAGATATGAATTTTACCAGACTGCTGACCATGGAGGTTAGCGCATCGTGCAGGGTTTTCAATTCACCGCTGAAAATGTCGGCGTTCATTTGAGTTTCAAAGTTACCTGCTGCAATTTCCTGCGCGCCACTGACCAGAACTCCGATGGGTTTGGAGATAGAGCGGGCAATTATGAGAACTACGATAATGACCAGCAGGATAGCCAGTATTGAGATCCCGGCAATCAATGTGAAGAAGTTGTTGGCTTCAGTGTAAATTTTGTCTGTGGGAATAGCTAGCCCGATACTCCATGGAGTGGATGTCCCGGCTATTACAATCGGCTCAAAAACGTAATAGTATTCTTTTCCGTCTATGAGTGAGGTCATTGTTTTATGGAAGACCTTGCCGGTCTTTATGGCATCCAGGATGGCTGCGCGCTCTGCTTTGGGGAAAGCTTCGCCAATGCTTTTGGTTGTGCTGTCTTTATTCGGGTGGGCTACGCAGTAACCATCATTGGAGGCAATAAAGGCGTAACCTGTCTCCATTGGACGGATATCGGCGATCATTTTTTCAAATGCGCCGAGAATAATATCAATTCCGACAACACCGATAAATTTTCCTTTTTTAAGAATAGGAACACTGACGGTAGCCATCACCTCAGTAACAAGTGAGGTTGTGTATGGTTCAGTAAGGATCGCTTTTTTGGTGTCACGCGGTATCATGTACCATGCACGGGTATTGTTGGGATCATTTCTGTGCATTTCCGCCATCTTCCATGTATCGCCTTCATACCAGCCATACTGTCCGTACTCTCCGTTAGGTCCATACTTATCATTGCCGACGTACTCGGCGTCACGTCCATCCAGCGCGTTTGGTTCAATCACTATCTGTGTTCCGTAAAACATAGGATCGACATCAGTAATCTTTTTGATTAATTCATCAACCATATCACGGTTAACATCTGCTTTATATTCCGTCATGCTCAGGATTCCAGCCGCTCCAACCCATGAAGCATCAAGAGCTTTTTCAATGATTCCTTTTACTTCGCTAACGTACCGCCCGGCCATTTCATTTGCCAGTTCCTGGGCCTGCGTAATAGAAGATTCGCGTGTTTTCTTTACCGTTATGGCAGTAAATGCAACGAAAATGAGGATCATCAGTACACTGATACTGATAGCGATTTTAGTACCTATACGCATATTCTTGAGCATTAATTTCTCCCCCGTGTTTATATGACTGGCTGGCTTGGACTAATAAGCTAATCGTATTTATTGGGCACAAAATTACGATCTGGCGTTTTTATTACAATATTTTTTCCGATTTATCTACATAATCATTTGGCCTATGGCTTTAGTCTAATTATACAATAAAAAACCGACAGTCCTGCATCGGGAGTGTCGGTTTTTTATTACAGTGCGTTATAAGAACTGCTTGAACAATAAATCAGGAAAAGTCTAATTCGATCCCGATGGGGCAGTGGTCAGAACCCATGACATCAGATTCGATCCATGCATTTTTTACATTATTTTTAAGCTCTTCGGATACGAAAAAGTAATCAATACGCCACCCTGCGTTGTTCTTTCGGGCGTTGAAACGGTAGCTCCACCATGAATATTTCCCCGGGCTGTCATCAAACATGCGGAAAGTATCCACGTAGCCGTGCTCAATGAATTTATCCAGCCATGCGCGTTCGATAGGCAGGAATCCTGAACGTTCGGAGTTGGCCTTTGGGTTTTTAAGATCGATTTCCTTGTGGGCGGTGTTGAAATCTCCGCCGACAACAATGGGTTTCCTCTTGCGCAGTTCTTCGGCGTATTCAAGAAAACTGTCGTAAAAGCCCATTTTGAACTCAAGGCGTTCGTCGCTCATCTGGCCGTTGGGGTAATATATGTTGAAAAGATAAAAATGCTCATATTCCATTAGAACCACCCGGCCTTCGCCCTGAAATTTTTCATCAGTAAGGCCAAATGAATGGGAAAGTACCGGCTGCCGTGAAAAACAAGCGGTTCCGGAATAACCCTTTTTGACTTTCGACCAGTTCCAGAAGGATTCGTAGCCCTCAAAATCACGATTTTTGGCAGGAATCTGGTCCGGGTGGGCTTTGGTTTCCTGAACCATAACCACATCGGCATTGCTCTGTTCAAACCATTCGTTGAAATTTTTCTTTATTACAGCGCGGTATCCGTTAACATTCCAAGAATAAATTTTCATATTCTATCCTTATTTTATACATTCAAAAGAAGTCTGACCAAAAGTTATATCAGTGGCTGTCACATTCTTCCAGCCTGATTGTCTGGCCATTGATTCAAGTTGATCCCTGCTGAAGTCATTAAAGATTCCTGCGGCTCTGCGTTGTTTGGGGTTGGAGCCGGGCAGGAACGGGTGGTAGATTAAGATTAATTTTTCTGAATTCGTAAACGCCCAGTCTAAAAACAGCTGAGGTTCATGGATGAATTCAAGCAGGAAAAGAGCGCAGACCACATCAAAGTCGTGGTCCGGAAACTGTTGCTGGTTGAGGTCCGCGATGAGTGTATGCCTGTTTCGGGCAACTATATCCAGCGGTGTATAAGTACAGCTCTCCGGGATGTAATCGCGCAGGAGCATCATTCCGGCTCCGGCATCAAGGACGCTGCTTCCTTCCGGGACCAACTGACCGGCCATGCCGGCGCGCAGGTCTGCTTCATTTCCAAGCATGTTCCAGCGGGCCCAGCGGCCGCAGTCAGTTTTTTTTTCTTTGATCAGCTCTTCAGTGAAGCTGATCATAAAATTCTCGGAGACCTGGGGACGCATCCCGGCAGACATCACCGAATGCGGTGTCCACGGCTGTTTGTATACCTGTTGCGGTGATAGAGATCTGTCCAGACTTATGACGTTGCAGAGTTCATGGCTTGGTGCATAGGGAACCAGCGCCCCGCCCATGTCCTCGTGCGGGAAACGATAAGAGTCATAGCCGAGGTCACGCAGCAGATTCATTATGGCGGAGAATTCCTTGATTCCTTGTTCAGAATTGTGAAAGTGCCCTTTTTCCCAGATTATTGCTGCCACGCGTCCTGTTTTTAGCAGTTCTAAGGCGCCGGTCAGTGTTGCCAGTTCATTCCCTTCAGTATCGATCTTAAGAAAAATACGTTCCTTTGATTTCATGAATCCGGCAGTGCGCACAATGTTATCCAGTGTCTCGACTCTGACTGTAAGCGTCTTTCCCTGACTGCGGTTGCCGGGTTGTGGGACAAGGCTATGCCCCATGGATGAATTCTGTATCAGTTCACTCTGTCCGCTTCTGGAAGATGCTGCGCATTGAGCTATCTTAACGTCTTCAAGGCATTGGTTGAAATCACACCAGAGGTGCAGCCTTTTAAGATTTGCAGGATGCGGTTCAATGGCAATGACTTTTACCTTGCCGGGGAATTTTTTTGCAGCAGTCAGGGTATATAGCCCGAAGTGTGCACCGACATCAATGAACAGATCTCCCGGTTGCAGGTGGGCATGCAGAAAGGCCCGTGATGCGTATTCAAATCCGCCGCAACGCGTTTCCCGGAAATTTAGGGAAGCCGTGCCGGGGTCATTCATTTCCGCGTTTGCCAGCAGCATTTCAAATTCAGGTTTGCCGGCATCGTTTTTGATCACACTGGGGATGATGCTCCATGCATCACGATTATGATTGATCTGTTCCAGTATTTTTTGTCTGCTCACAATTTGTCCGCTTTTGGAGTGATTACAGCTTTATGGTTAGTTACATGAAAGCCGGACATAAAAAAAGCCCGCATGAAGCGGGCTTTAAAAAAATAGTAACGGGCACCCCCCGCTAAAAAAGACTAGTCCTCTTGGCTGCCTGCTTTAATAAAAGCAATTGCAGCGATGGTCATAGCGAGTCCGAAGAAAAACCAGAAAAAGCTCATATCCTTACTCCTCCATTTAGTGCTTATTAAACTGGATTCCTTTCAGGTAGCAAAAAAAAAGAGAGTTGAACAGTAAATATGGGAGATTGAACCCGGTTTTCCAGCAGGATAGCATAGTTTCGAACACCAGCATTGTGGCGAAATTCAATTGCTATACAGAAATATTGAGCACGGAGCCGGTTGGCGGTGGAGACATGTAGCTACCGGTTTGAAGCTTATCCATGATTTCACCGGCGGCCATGGGAGCGACCATGTCGGTGATTCCGGGATTGTTTTTTTCAGCTTCGGTCAGTCCCTTGTCCAATCCTTTTTTGATGGAGTCAACACTCTTGCCCTCATCTTCAAGAACTTGTTCGATCATGCTCTTGATGCTTTGAGCGGTATCTTCGCCGAATTGCTGACTGACCTGTGCGAAAGTGTTCTGCAGGGTCAGTTGTGCGCCTGTTCCGGGACTGGCGGCAAAGAAATGTTCCTGAAGCCCGTTTTCAAAGTAGTCGTTGATTGCGTTGTTCAGATTGGAATTGAAGTTGTCCATAACCTGGTCCCCGGCTGCAAAACCGAAGTTCCGGTCAATGAACTGGATGGATTTTAGCAGACCTTTGCTCAGTGAATCTTCAGTGATCTGCTCTCCTGAGTTGGCAATCACAATACCTTTAAAGGCTGTGGCTGCTTCGTGCCCGAATTTCCCTTCGATGAAATCGGCTGCACTGGCTAATGCGCCAGCCAGATCAGAAGGGTCCTTGGAAGTTACTTCCTCGTTGGACCCTTTCTGATTTTTACCTGTCTGGTCGGGTGTTACGGTCTTTTGAGCGATCAGATCTGCAAATTGGTCAGCAGTATTTACAGGCGGGGCCGAAACACTCAGGCGCGTCGCTCTAACGCCGGAAGTCCGACTCCCGCCCAAAAGCGGAGAACCGTTATCCAGTAAATACGGAGCTCCGTAATTTGTTTTTAATGCTGATCCACTTATTTGCATAACCGTAACCCTTCCATGTGGGTCATATCGGATCATCTAAAGAAATATTTAGGGAGTGCATTAAAAATAATGTGCTGGGCAGGAAGTTTGGTTGACGGCTGACTTGGCTGCCCGTATCTTTGCATCCATGAATATTGAAACCATTAAAGAATTCATCCAGTCGCGGAAAATTTTATTGGGCTGTATTGCCGGGGTAATGGCAGTACTACTAGCCGGGTACGTCATTTTTTCTGTGCAGCAGTCCATTGCCAGAGAGAATGCCCGCATTGCCGAACAGAACAGGATTGAGCAGGAGCGTGTCCTAAAGGAAAAACAGGATGCGAAAAGGGCCAAGGTTATCGAGTCCATGAAAAGGCTCATTGAGACCGGTAATGCCGAAACCGCGCTAACTGTAGCGGAGCAGAATAAAGAGCTCATGAACAACGAGCTGCGAGCCATGATCCATCTGGCTACGGAAAAAGATCTGCTGGACCGCATAGACCGTACTTCCAAATGGAATTACGCCGACCTTGCCAAATATTATGCAGAACTGGCAGATCTTGATCCAGAAAACAGCAAATATCGCAAGGAACTGAAAGGATATGACAAAAAGTTGCGTAAAAAATTGGAGCGCAAACTTTATGATCAGGCGCAGGCTCTTCCCATACGTGATTTCAAGGCCAACATGGATATTTATGAAGAGTTGGTGCAGCTCAATCCCGGCGAGAAGCTCTACAAAAGTAAGTATGACTTTTACCGGGAAAAATATGATGCTTTCATGAAAGATCTGGAGAAGTTCGGCCCCAAGCCGGAACTTTCAGCGGACGGAAAATTTTATCCTGAAGTAGAAAAATATCTGAAGAGTAGTGCCATGTCTCCTGAAACTCTGGAAATGGAGTCGGCTACCGATTGTTATTACACTGATTCCGGCTGGCTGGTCGGTTGTACCTACAGCGAAAAGAATGAGGTTGGTGTCAGGCGCAGCGAATTTATGTGGTTCACCATAACCAACTCGACTGTTCAGAAAGCTGAGCCGGGCGGGGCCTACACTGTGAACTAGCTGTATTTTTTTCGCATTGAAATTAAAAAAACTCCGTCCGGATTGCTTCTGTTCCAGACGGAGTTTTTTATGCCCAAAGGCAAAATATACTACGTGATTTAGTCTTCCAGATCCTTGATCCAGCCTTGCAGGGCATCGATGATTTTGCGGGCCTGATCCGGGCTGGATATGTTGAATTTAGATTGCGGGCGGTATTCGCCATTCATTTTGCGGAAACGGCGGATGGTGTACATGTCTTTGCCGTATTCTCCGCTTTTGCGGTCCAGCTGTTTGTAGCGGAACATGATGGTGGTCCATGCACCTTTGGTCAGCACAACTTTATCAAGTTCTTTTACAATAATCTGATCATCTTCTTCATAATGTATAGTCAAATCTTCGATTGTTGAACTCATAATCTCTCCTTGAGGGTTTGATATAATAACCGGAACCTGCCGTAAATGTCTTTGGTTGTCAAAGGTAGCTAAAAGTTAAATCCCAGTTCAAGGCCGATGTTCCAAGTTTCATTATCCAATCCGGCACTATTGCTGGATTCAGACGATTCTTCGGTGATCCGGTCTGTTATTTGGGTGTGTCCGACTTGCCGGTAATATTTCTGGTAGTCAAAGGAGAGGGTGCTGAAAATGTGCTCGGTGATGGAATAGCTGGTTGAAATTCCGGCTCCGAGGAATTTGATGTTGTAAATGTCTTCATTAAAGCGGAGGTCGCGGGAATAATGGTAGTCTTCGTCTTCTCCCCATGCGTAAATTGTTCCCTTTACGTATGCTTTAAATTTGAAGTCACCGAAATCTGATTCAGTCTGCACGCCTAAATATGGAGTATAAAACCATTGTTCATATCCCAGACCGGACTCGTGTTCAGCGAAACTGCCCTTGTCCGCCCGGAATCCTGACCAGCTGTATACATAGCTCCCGCTATGATCCTGCCATTTGTAGTTGTCAAATTTAAAGCCGACCATACCTGAAATGGTCAGATATTTGAATTTCAGCAGGTCTGCTTCAAGGTTGGCATCTGTGATGAGGACCCGTTTTACTTTAACGTTGCTGATGGAGTATGAATCCCAGCCGCGTGGATCGTAGGGGGTGGGCCAATCGGTATCTTCGACTTTGCCGTTATCCCCGGTGGTGAAGTTAGTCCAGAATCCACCGTTGAAGCGCAGCCAGTCCGTAAAATCAAAAGAGCCTTTAACCCCGGCAATCATGACATTGTCCAGATCCCATTGCAGCTCACTGATCTTTTGTCCCTTGCCCTCAATGTAGACCAGTTCTCTGGCCACTCCGTTAAGCAAGCCTACCTCTACACTCAGACTGGCCGGAATACCGGACTCGTTTTGCAGCTTTGCACTGCGGAACGCATCTGCATGAAAGGCATGGGCAGTGGAAGAGAGGCAAAGCAGGAAAGCAAATACACAAATAGTAATTCGGGTAAAGTTTGTAGTCATTTGGGTAATTGGAGTTGTAAATTAGAAGTTAAGGTATTTTGTAAAATCAGCATGAAGCATCTTCTTAAGTTCATCCATGTTGTCAGCAGCAACTTCAGCAAAGATGAACGCGAACACCGGATATTCTTTATTGTCAATTTCTCGCAACTCAAGCGGTTTTGAGAAGTTGGCTTTGAATCCATCGTAATCAACTGAAGTGATTTTGGAGCGGTCCACGGCTGAGTCTATTTCACCGATAACCATAGCGAAAACCTTGCCGTCGCAACAACCGGAAATCTTATCCCAGTCCGGCTTAATTCCTTCCATGAAACATTTATAAGGATTTATTCCGTATGCGTAGTATGCAAGGTCGGTTACGCACCACCCTGCAAAACGCATGGGATTGACCTCTATTACACCGAGGTTTCCGCGGCCATCGGTACGTACTTCAATATGTATGGGAAAATTTTTGAGTTCTGCACGTTTGCCGATTTCCTGCAATAAGTTCAGAAATTCATTATGGTGTTTGTTGATGATTTCGGTGGAGGTGATGTAGCAGCGGTCGCTGACATCGTCACTTGATGCAAATAGATGCCCGAGAATATTGATTATTACCGGATTACCTTCTGTGTCGTAGTAAGCGTCAACTGCAAATTCTTCGCCTTCAATGCATTCCTCAATAATGAAGTTGTCCAGCTCCAGCACCTTAGCGGGATAAAGGGGCCGGATGTTGTCAACTTCACTTTGGATGGCCTGCACAGCCTTCAGCCAACCTTCTACCGATTCAATCATGTGAACGCCGAGACTGAAAAAGCCGACACTAGGCTTTACTACACAGGGAATAGGCAGTTCTTCGCCCTTGATTCTATCAAGTTCTTCGAATTTAACAGTGCGATAAAAGAAGTCCGGGTACATTGATTTAACAAGATCACGGAATTTACTTTTATCTTTAAATAATCTGATTTTCCGGGGCAGATCACCAATATTTAGATTGTTATCAATCCAGTCTATGGCGTTCTCTGAGTTTGAGTACAGCGGCTGCGATAGGTCTTTACTGTATGCTTCTATGAATTCTTTTGCTTTGGTTAGTTTGAAGGAAGTATTTTGAAGAGTTTGGCGGGCAACATTGTTGTCAAGCACGGGCCTTTGAAGTTCCGTCATGGTTTCTTTCAAGAGTTCAGATACATAAGGCTTTTCAAGAATGAACATTGTGTTTTCCTTAGCGGGATATTTTTTAAGCTGTAGAATATCGCTATTATCTGGCAAACACAATAGGGAGAAAAAGAAAACGGAAAGGGATGAAAATGAGGAAAGAAGTGGGATTAGAATGTTGTAAAGGAATAATGAGCAGGCCCGATTGCATTTGTTCCAAGGTGCCGGGGTGAACGGGCGGTAATAACCGCTCGTGACTGAAACAATTTATGCATTGGTCCGTATGCGTTAATTGTGGGCTGTTCTCGCAATCGGGCCTGCGTGGGGTAAATTTCTGAGGGGGGTGTGCCCCCTCGGTAAATACTTTGTCTATCCGGTAATTTCAGTCTGCAGCTCCACCTGCTGACTTTCTTCCGGATCTATACAGGAATAACGGATCCGACCTTTGCCAATCCATGACCTCTGTTATGCAAAAAATCCGTATTACTGTGACAAAAAATTTGTACATCCTGCCCACGGCTTGCAGATGCTGCAGGCAGGATGGAACTCTTGTATTACATTGCAGCCTTGTAGATTGCGGCAACAGCGTCGTCAGTCATGCATCTGGGGTTGGTGAGACCACAAGCATCTTTCTGTGCGTTAGCAGTCATGGTCGGGATGTCTTTTTCGTCGACCTTCTTGCCGTATTTTTTGCCAAGTGCTTTCAGACCTGCGGGGATACCAACATCAGAGGAGAGCTGGCGGATAGCATCGAGAGCAGCGTCAGCAGCAACACGAGGAGCCATGCCGGCGGTGTTAACGCCCAGCCATTCAGCCAAGGTTGCGAAACGCTCAACGTTAGCGATCAGGTTGTGCTGTTCAACGTGGGGCAGCAGGATAGCGTTACATTCACCGTGAGGCAGGTCATAGAAACCGCCAAGCTGGTGAGCCATAGCGTGTACGTGGCCCAAGGAAGCGTTGTTGAATGCCATACCACCGAGATACTGTGCGTAACACATACCTTCGCGTGCTTCGATGTCCTGACCGTTAGCAACTGCGCGGCGCAGGTACTGGTTGATCAAGCGGATAGATTTTTCGGCACAAGCATCAGTGATGGGGGTAGCGATAGTGGAAACCCATGCTTCAACGGAGTGAGTCAGTGCATCCATACCGGTTGCAGCGGTCAGTGCCGGAGGCATACCCATCATCAGCAGGGGATCGTCAAGTGCGATACCTGGGGTAACGCGCCAGTCAACGATAGCCATTTTAACTTTGCGGGAAGTGTCAGTGATGATGCAGAAGCGGGTCATTTCAGAAGCGGTACCAGCTGTGGTGTTAACTGCTACGTAGGGAGGCATGGGGTTGGTGGACTTATCCACGCCTTCGTAATCATGAATGGTACCACCGTTGGCAACTACGAGGCCAACGCCTTTACCGCAGTCATGGGAGCTACCGCCACCGAGTGTGATCAGTGAGTCACAACCATTGTCCTGATAAGCTTTAACGCCGGCGGCAACGTTGTTGTCTGTGGGGTTGGGAATGGTGTCGTCATAAACTACGCAGTCCATACCTTCTGCTTTCAGAATATCAACGATCTGCTGAGTGATTCCGACTCCGGTGATACCTTTGTCAGTTACGAGCAGAGGTTTTTTACCACCAAGAGCTTTGATTCGAGCGGGGATTTCTTTGTGTGCTCCAATACCGATAAGGGTTACGCTGGGAATGAAAAAACCGTTTACTTGTTCACGTACTGCCATTTTGAGACCATCCTTGTAGCTTAGTAGGTTTTTGAGAAGGTTGGGCCTAGTCTTGTACTTATTAACGGTTTCTATAGGGCAAGACGTGTGCCAAAACTGAAAGCTCAGTAAAGTCAATGTGTTATGGTTTTTGGTGGTTTTTCGTGGTGAATCATTTGTGATTAATTTGGGGTCCCGATATCGAGATTTTCTATGTGAAAAATGTAACAAGAATGACAAAACTGTTACACTGCGGGGGATAAATAGAGTATGTGTCATTATGCGACAGCAATGTTATGCTGTGTGTCAGATGGAACTTGTGTTCAGGTGGACATATTTTAACGTTTAAAATTTGTTTTTATAATGTCATTTTGCATACAGTCTTTTCATTTACAACATTGATTACTTAATCAAACAGTTTTCTTTGTGTCTTGTTGTGTTGTGTGTTATACTAAAAAATTATATGTTGCATTAAACATAAAGAAAAAGCTGCTCAGGTCTCCCGGAGCAGCTTTTTCTCTTGTAAATTGTTTGTCTCTTAATTCAATTTTCCAAGTGCCTTTATTATTACTTCGAGGTTCGGCCTTGTGTTTATGTCATGCACATCAATAAAGCGGATTACTCCTGCTTTATCGATAATGAAGATAGCCCGCTCACTGATTCCTTCAGGGCGGAGGACCCCATAAGCTTTGGCCGTTGCACCATGCGGATAGAAATCCGAGAGAACCGGAAACCATATCCCGCCGTCACCCATCTGTTGGGTCCATGCATGCTGGGAGGGAGTGTTGTCGGTGCTTATCCCGAGTATGATTGCATTGTTTTTTTCAAATAATTCCCGAGCCAGGTTGTAGCCCGGCCATTGGTCGGAGCATACTGGAGTGAATGCCGCAGGCACGAAAGATAATACGACATTTTTTCTTCCCCGGTAGTCAGAAAGGCTGACTTTGTTACCTGAGGTAGAAGTAAGAGTAAAATCAGGCGCCTTTTCACCCACTTTTACATTTAGTGTGCTGGCTACTGGTTTGAGTTGACCTATGGCGAATATTTGATCTTCTGCTATTTGGGCAACTGCACTGCTGCAGAACAGTAATATTATTAGTAGTGCATAAAGTGGTTTTTTTATCATAATCTGTCCCCTTATAAATTCTCTTTAACCGTATTTAAGAATTTTTCAGGAGATTTAAAGGGCCCTTCGTGAGAAATCACAATTTTATATGACTCTCCTTCTTTTTTGAGCATAAAGAAATGAGGGGTTCCCGGTTCTCCTATTTCGGAGTGTATCTTGAGGTCCTGGTCGGTGAATATCGGAAATTTTATCTCGAATTTTTTCTTAAAGAAATTTACTTCGTATTCAGAATTACCCGCGGCAATACCGAAGAATTTAACCGCCGAGCATTCCTTTGATTTCGATAGCATGTCATAGAAAGTGTTCACCACCGGAGCTTCTTTCTGGCAGTGCGGGCAATACATACTGTATATTTCTAAAATGATGTAATCGGCATCAAGTTCATTAATGTGCCACGGTCCATTACCTTTCAGGTTAAGATAATTCCTGTGGAGTCCGGTAAGATTTCCTTCTAGAGTGATATCCGGGAAAACGGTGTCCGGCTGTAGAGGGGTAGCGTGAGCAATTGAACCGAAGAGCAATATCATTACTATAGTAGAACAGATTGATTTGCGCATAAAATGATCCTGTTTGAGGTTTTTGATAATTCTATCATGGCTGAACAGGTGAAAAAGTCCAGAAGAACTGATGCTGGAGTTGGTTTGGCACCAAAATGATAGGAAATAAAAAAACCGCCCTGTGTATAGCAGAGCGGTTTTGTATTTTCAGTCCGGTTCAAACTAAAGATTGTACTTGTCGATTTTCCTGTAAAGGGTCTTACGGCCAATACCTAGGGACTGCGCTGCCTTCTGGCGGTTGCCGTTGAAAAAGTCGAGAGCCTTGATTATGTGCTCACGTTCCATCCTTTCAAGGGAAAGGATTCCGGCTTCGCTCTCACGCTCAGGCTGGTCGGCAATTTCCTTGGGCAGACAGGAACAGGTAATTGTATTGTTGTCGGCAAGGATGATGCTGCGCTCCAATACGTTTCGCAGTTCGCGAACGTTACCCGGCCAGTGGTATGAGAGCATACACTGCAAAGCCCTTTCACTTACCGTGTATTCGCCCTGTCCCATTTGAAATCCAAGTTTGTTTATGAAAAAATCTATGAGCAGCGGAACATCTTCCCGGCGGTCTTTGAGTTCCGGCAGGCTGATATTGAAAACGTTGATGCGGTGAAAGAGAGCTTCATGAAATCGGCCTTCTTCCACTTCTTTGGCAAGGTTGCGGTTGGTTGCAAATAGAAAGCGGATATCCACAGTGCGCTCATCTTTTTCACCCACCCGCCGGAAAGTGTGTGCTTCCAGCACGCGCAAAAGCGAAGCCTGTACTTCCATGGGCAGTTCACCGATCTCATCAAGAAAGAGTGTTCCGGTATGGGCGAAGGTCATCAACCCGTCGCAATTTTCCGTGGCGCCGGTGAAGGAGCCTTTAGTGTGTCCGAAAAGTTCACTACGCGAGAGTTCTTTCTGCAGGGTGGCGCAGTTTTTGACAATCATCGGTTTAGCCGCACGCAGGCTGGCACAGTGGATGGCGTGGGCTACAACATCTTTACCGGCACCGGATTCCCCTGTGATCAGTACGGGGACATTGGTAGGTGCCACCTTGTTGATCAGGTGGCGGATTTGTTTGATTGGCGTGGAACTTCCGATGAGTTGGGAACTGGCTGTCTCGCATTGTTGTGAGTGGCGGTAACTTCGGTTTTCACGTGTCAGGCAGACCCTCTGCCACGCCCGGTCAACCACAAGTTCCACACGGTCAAGGCGGAAAGGTTTGGTGATGTAATCGTATGCTCCGATGCGGATGGCTTCCACCGCGTTATCAATATTACCGTGCCCGGTGATCAGGATGACTTCAACATCGGGCTCCATGTCTTTGAATTCCGTCAGCAGTTCAAGCCCGTCTCCGTCCGGAAGGCGAATATCTGAGACAATTACTTCATACCGTTCCTTGCGCACCATTTGCCGGGCGGTTTCGGCGCAGTTAGCTGTTTGCACAATGCGTTCCGGGCTGGCCAGTTCCTTGCTGAGCAGTTTAAGGATGGATTCTTCGTCATCCACCACGAGCACTTTATACGATTCTGACATATCCTAATCTCTTTGAAGGGGGAAAAGTACTGTAAAGCTGGACCCTTTGCCCACTTCACTATCCACAATTATTTCACCGTTATGTTCACGAACGATATTGAAGCATGTCGAAAGGCCTATCCCGATTCCTTTGCCCACCTGCTTGGTAGTAAAAAAAGGCTCGAAGAGCATATTCCTGTTCTCTTCTGGAATCCCGTAACCGGAGTCACTGACCCTGAGGCCCACATGGTCGTTCTCAATAAATGTTTCGATGCTGATTTTCCCGTTATGCTCAATGGCGTCCACAGCATTGGTCAGTAGATTGAGGATAACCTGTTTAAGCTGGGCTTCGTTGCCCAGTATTGATTGCATAGGGGAGGTAAGTTGTACATGTAAGTCAACATGCTGGTAGCGGCGGAACTGGTGGTCCAGCAGCCGCAGGGTATCCTTAGCCACCTGGTTCATATCCACTGGAATAAATTCCGAAGCCACCGGGCGGCTGAATGAAAGCAGGGTTTTGACGATGTCCTGGCAGCGCAGACATTCTTTAAGAATTGTGTTGGTATAATCGTAAAGATCTTCGGCCAGATCATTAGGTATTTTGTCATCCAGCCTTGTAAGGCGCCGTTGGATGCCTTCGGCAAAACCGGCAACCGCTGCCATGGGGTTATTTATTTCATGGGCAACACCGGCGGCCAGAACCCCAATGGTTGCCATCTTTTCTGCCTGATAAAATTTGGCCTGATATTCTTTTTCCATGGTCACATCCCGTTTGAAAATAAGGATGCGGTCCTCTTCGGTTCCGGGGGTTTTCAATGGAGAGGCCACCATGTCAAAACGGAGGTTTTTCCCGCCGACACGGAAAATCGCGGTGTCCTTACAGACCGAGTTGGTGGAAAGAGATTTAAATGCCGGGCACTCCGAGCAGGCATGCTTACTTTCACGAAACAGGGCGTAGCATTTTTTCCCAATTGGATTGATCCCGGGAAACAGCTGTTCAAACACACGGTTTACGGAAATGATTTCAAGGTCTTCGGAAAGAACCATCATTACATCGGTAATGCCGTCCAGAATAGCTGCGATTTCGCAACGCTGATCTTCTGATTCACGGTTGATTTCCTTGAGCTCCTTGATATTCTGCTGGAGTTCCTGAAAAAAGTTAAGTTTATGGTGCTCAATTCCTATTAGGTCGTGCAGTGTTGTTTTATTTGACATTACCATGCTTCCCCGCAGATTTTAAGGAGGTCATCACAGTCTGCATCTCTGGGGTTCGTAACTGTGCAGGCGTCTCTCGCTGCAAGTCGGCAGATTTCTTCCATCTGGTCGTTATCCGGTACGATGTCGCGTAAGCGCATTGGAATATCCAGCTCTTCGAACATTGATTTAAGAATCAGGCTCAAGTCACGTCTTTTTTGTCTGGCTGGTGCCGGGCAGCTTTCGTTGATGGTCCGGGCAATGGTTTGCATTTTTCGTTCTGCACATGGTTTGTTGAAGCGGACAACTGACGGTAATAGAATCGGCAGGGTCAGTCCGTGGGTGACGTCGTAACGTCCACCAAGGGAGTGGGCCAGAGAATGTCCTACCCCGAGCCCGGCGTTGCTGAACGACATGCCCGCAGCTGTGCTGGCGATAGACAGGTTCTTTAAGGCTTCCTTGTCCTTGGAGTTAGCAGCAGTTTTAATGTTTCCGGCAATGAGCCGGATAGCGGTAAGAGCTTGAGATTCAGTGAACGGCGATGCCAGCTTTGATACATATGATTCGATTGCGTGGGCCAGAGCATCTACGGCTGAGGCCAGAATAAGTGAGCGCGGTTTTGTTACCAGCAGGTCAGGGTCAATGATTGAGATATTCGGCACCAGTGAACGGCTGATGATAGCCATCTTTACCTTGCGCTGTTTGTCGGTAATGATTGCGTATTGCGATACATCCGATCCGCTTCCGGCGGTTGTGGGAATCAGGATCATCGGCGGTAGGGGGCGGCTTATGCGGTTGGCACCCTCATAATCATGAATATCGCCGCCATTGCTGACGATTGTGGCAATGCCTTTTGAAGCGTCGATGGGACTTCCACCGCCGAGGCCGATGATTACGTCGGCTTTGTTCTCCCTGTACAGCTGGGCGCCTTGTTGAATCTGGCTGGCACGCGGGTTGGCAGTCAGACCGTCGAAATATATGCAGTCCAGATCTGCCGCATTGAGCAGATTGATGATTATCTGTACCCAGCCGGATTGTTCCAGTCCTTTATCGCTGACAAGCAGAACACGTTTTGCGCCCAGTC
Organism: Maridesulfovibrio sp.; assembly: GCF_963667685.1. Lineage (NCBI taxonomy): Bacteria > Pseudomonadati > Thermodesulfobacteriota > Desulfovibrionia > Desulfovibrionales > Desulfovibrionaceae > Maridesulfovibrio > Maridesulfovibrio sp. The sequence goes on from NZ_OY763930.1 coordinate 1,770,226, forward strand.
TTTGAGCACATGAGGCCAGATATTTGATGCTGCCGTTACCGAAAATGACTTCCGGGATGGCGAATTTGGTTACCTGCATATATTTACCTTGCTTATATTGTGTGTATCTTAATATAATTATTGCATAATTTGATTGTCTGCCTGCAAGGGAAATAAGTCAAGAGTAGGGGATCACCCTTAGTTCCGCATCATTTCCAGCAGATGTTCGCCCAGTCCGTGTTTCGGAGGCAGGTTGAACGCCTTTAACACAAAATCCTGCTTAGCTTTTTCAATAACTGTAACATGGCAGTAGTCGGGCTTAATCCTGAAAATATTTTCCAGCGGAAAACCGAGTACGATATGCAGCACGGACCTGATTACCCCGGCATGGGTTACAACTATGGCAGATTCTTCGCCGAGACGCTCAATAAAACTTCTCACCCGGATTTGCAGATCATTGAAGTTTTCCCCTTCAGGCGGTCGGAAGTCAGCCATATTCTGACCGCGTTTTTCAAATTCGTCCGGGAAAAGGGATTTTATTGTCTTGAATTCAAGCCCTTCCCAGCGTCCAAGGCTTATTTCCTTGATTTCCGGGATATGGCTGGATTCAAGGCCGCATTTGTTTTCAATAAATGATGAGGTTTGCACTGTTCTGGTAAGGGGGCTGCAATAGATACGCCGTGGTCTGAAAGAGCCCAATGATTCAGCCAGTTGCAAGGCCTGGTCCAGTCCTGTTTTCGAAAGGGACAGGTCAATCTGCCCCACGGCACGGCCCTTTGCGCCCGCAATTTCACCATGTCGTATCAGAACGATCATACCAGTTCTTTGGCCATAAGTTTAGGCAGATGGCTTGGAATGTTGAGTCCGGCTTCCTGCTCATAGCGCTGTAACAGGTCTTTTGCGCGGGCCAGTCGTTCGGTAATAGCTTTAACTGCTTCAGGATCGTCTTTCCAGCGTTCAAGAGTTTTTCCGTAACGCTGGTCAAGGGAAACCGGATTGGTGCCCTGAAAGAGTTTGTCGGCCAGAAAAACAATTTCCCGTTCAGTGAGAGGGGACTCCGGCTTAATATCCGTATCCCGGTGGGAGGCTACTATATTGGCGATGCCAGAGAAACCGTATCCGGCAAGAATGGCAGCCCCGGCCGCTTCATGGTTACGTTTGAGCTTGGCTACGTCATGCATCAGGGCCGCGCATTTGACCACATTGAGGTTTAGCTGGTTTTTATGGTTACGGGATTTGTTTAGTGCTTTTGCCATCAGGCAGGCGGCTTCGGCAACAGTCTTGCAATGTTCACGGGTCTGCATCGGTGTCTCTGCCAGTTCCCAAAGTGCTTCGCATTCCTCCGGCAGGGGAATCCTGCGCTGGGGAATCCTCCTCGCCTTTTCATAATCATCGGGAGTATCCAGATCTCGCAGAATTCCAAGGTCCGGCATATTCAGTTCCCGGGCTTTATTGTCGTGACGTTCCAGAACAGTTCTCAGGCCGCCTTTCCCGTCATGGGCTATGATTTCCGGGATCAGCTTGGCGTCAATCAATGGCGGGTGTCCCCGCTCTCCACGGAAACAGGGATAAATTATGTCCGCAGGTTCGGAAGTATAGTCAAAGGTCAAAGCTCTAATAGTTGATGAACGCACCAGCGGAATATCCACAGGCAGAACCAGAAAAGCCGCCGCATCATCCGGGAGTTTCTGCAATCCTGCTTTGACTGATGTGAACATTCCCTGTTCATAATCAGGGTTATAAATTTCATGCATACCCAGTGCCCTGGCCTCTGCTCCGACCTGATCAGCCATGTGCCCGGTGACCACAAAAACATCAGACGCCCCTCCGTTGACAAGTGAGCGTATGCAGTTTGAAAGCACGGTACAGCTTTCCAGCGGCAGCAGGGCTTTCAGCTTGCCCATGCGCGAAGAAAAGCCCGCCGCCAGAATGAGTCCGTAAATTTTCATTTTATCCTCCTGACCGTATCTTGATCAGTTCAGCTACGATGGATACGGCAATCTCTTCCGGGGTTTGTCCCCCAATTGAAAGGCCGATAGGGCAGTAGCATCGGTCAATCTGATTCTGCTGTATTCCTTCATCTCGCAGGGCATCGTAAATGGCATTGCGTTTTTTGGAGCTGCCGATCATTCCAACGTAACGTGCCGGAGTCGCGAGGGCCTGCCCCAGCACGGTTTTATCGTGCATATGACCGCGGGTGACGATGATGATATATGAATTCTCGTTTACATCCAGACCGGCGAAACAGTCATTGAAATCATCCAGCACACGTATTTCAGCTGCCTTCGGGAATCTTTCTTTGTTGGCGAAGTCCGCACGGTCGTCGAGGACCACGGTGCGGAAATTTACGGAGGTGGCCAGCTCGGCTGTGGGGCGGGAGACATGTCCCGCGCCGAAAATATAAAGGTCTGGCTGGGGGATGAAGGCCTCAGTAGTGAGCAGGAGTCCGCCCAATTCTTTCAGTACCGGATTACCGGATTTAATAGCATCTTCCAGCTGTTCGGTGGCGTGCTTTTCTTCAACACATTTCAGGTCCGGCAACTGGCAGCAGGGACGGACGGCTTGACGCTCTTTAACTTCTCCATTCTCGGAGGCAGTAAACAGAACTGCATGCTTGCCCATTTTCAATGCTTCATTGATCGCAGCAAATACGGCGATTGTGTTTTCATCCGCAGGCAGATGTTCAAGCATTACTTCCACATGCCCACCGCAGATCATGTCTGCATTGGCAGCCAGTTCGTTGGAAAGATCGAATTCACGGAAAACCACCTTGTTTACAGAATCTTCGAACATTTGTGCTGCAGCTTTCTGAACCAGTGCTTCGATCAATCCGCCACCGATGGTTCCGTCAATGGACCCATCACGCATCACAATCATTTTACTACCGGATGAACGAGGTGTAGATCCTGAACTTTTTACAATGGAGGCCAGAATAAGGTCATTGCCGGATTTGAGGTGTGAGCAGAGATTGGATATTAATTTTTTCATAAGATACCGGCCTGTGTTTTTTTGATAGTGATAGAACGTTTTCCGAAACCTGAATGTATGGTTCCGTCTTGATTAGCAAGTCTGGCTGATAATTTCAAATTGTGATTACGGCATGCCTGGTTGATCTTAGGGTATTGTAGCAGCTGTTCTTTAATCTCGGCGCTCGGTTTTGAGCCGGGAAGGACATCCAGTTTGAAGGACAGCTGCATTGTTTCGGGTTGATATTCCACAGTGAAATCAAGAATATCTTTGTGGGGTAGAATTGTGTTGTTCAGTTCATTCAGATCCAGTCTACTGCCGCCGGGAAGAATAATTCCGTCTTCCAGTCTGCCTTCCACCGCCCCCAGCCGGCGCAGAGGCAGGCCGCAGGAACATTTGTCAGGCATGATGCAGCCCACATCACCGGTACGGTAGCGAATCAGCGGCATGGCCCGTCGCGAAATTGTGGAAAGTACTATTTCGCCCTTGTGACCGTCCGGGAGCAGTTCCCCGGTGGCAGGGTTGATGATTTCAACATAAAAATCTGGTTCCCGCAGATGCATTCCGGAACCGGGGGAACAGTCTACACCGCCGCCGAGACAGGTCTCGGTCATGCCCCAGTGGGAAAAAACTTCGCAGCCGAAAACCCTTCCAATGGTTTGCATGCTGGCATCTGGCAGTATATCCCAGCAGAGTAGTACTGAGCGGACATGTTTTATGGTGATTCCTTTGCTTTCCAACAGTCGGGCCATGGCATGGATCTGGATGGCCGGACCTAAAATACAGCTGGCGTGGGAGTCCAGAAGCAGGTTGAGCAGCGTGCTTATGTATGAAGGATTAACCGGGATCACGGTTTCTCCGCCAAGCAGCGAAATGGATTCCGCAAAAAGAGAGCCGACTCCACCGGGACGGGAGTCAGGTAAGATAGCCAGAATGGTTTCCCCTTCCTTGAGCATGGGAGACATTCCGTACTGGAAAAATTCGATAGTCCGTTCAAGGTCGCCGGCGGTGAAGAAAAGCCGTTTGGGCGGACCACTGGAGCCTGAGCTGGCCAGAGTCACGGCCCTCGCTATTTCGTCCTGTGAAACACAAAGAAAATTTTCAGGTCCGCCGCGTAGGTCGTCAGCGGTGGTGAAAGGTAGTCTCGCGAGTTCCGCAGGTGTATGCACGGCTCCGGTTTGGATTCCTGCCAGTCGTTCATGATAGAACGGGCAGTTTCTAATAGCTTGAAACATGGTCTGCCGCAAACGGTCAAACTGCCATCTTTGTAGTTCATCAGCAGAAACTGGTTCCAGATCGGGAGCACGGCCCATGCGAATGTTAAGCCATTTCCCCAGTGGGCGTTCAGTCATCAATCATCCTCCTGTACAGAGTTGAGCCGTCCATGGCGGTCAAATTATAGGCGCAGAAAGGAATAAGTCTGCCGTCAGGAGCGGCAACATGGATACAACACCCTTTTAGGCGGTCAAGGTCAAGAGTCCAGGCATCCTGAAAAGCCATTCCCGAGATAGCGAGAATATGTGTTTTTGCCCTGTTCAGGAAGCGGTCGAGGTCGTCCAAGGGTTTTTCGCATGCGCAGCTTTCTTCGGGAGCCGACCATTGGCGGCGTACAAAAGATTTTGATTTATCAGCTCCTTCCGCAGCAGGTTTGGGTGTGCAGCATCCTTCCTTTTTAGCGGATAGTTTTTTTAAACTTCCGTCTTCCATTACAAGATAATTTGAGTGAAAGGAGCATAGAGAATGTTCGCAACCCGGCGGCATAAAGTCGTCACGGTGGACCAGTCCATTACTCTGCTCTTCCAGTTCGGTCATGATTTCCGGCAGGGTGATTCGCATATCGTCTGAAGGCGGGGCTGGGTAGCGTCCGAAGTAGCTTACCGGCTGAAAATGCACCCCGCGCACGCCCGGAGCTAATGAAACAGCCAGCTTCAGAATTTCTCCGATGTTATCGTCATTGATGCCGGGAATAACAGTAGGAACCAGCACGACACCGATCCCTGCAGCTGTGAGGTTCTCAATTGCTTTAATTTTTTCTTCAAGCAGGCTGCGTCCCCGGATGGATTTGTAAATGTCGTCGCGTGTTCCGTCGAATTGAAGGAATGCTGAATCTACGCCCCCGGCAGCCCAACGCTTGGCAAGACCGGGTTCACGGGCAACACGTACTCCGTTGGTGTTGACCTGTACAAAAGGAAAACCGTGTTTCTTGGCCAGTTCGGCAATGCGTGGGAGGTCGTCCCGCACAGCTGGTTCACCGCCAGAAAGCTGTATGTTGCAAGGTCCGGCGGTGTGACGGACTTTTTCCAACAGCTTATCTATTTCCATTATGGTAGGATCTGCCGGTACTTTTTGGCCGGCGGATGCGAAGCATACTTTACATTTCAGGTCGCAGTTCCATGTTATTTCGACCAGTGCAGTGCAGGTATGTTGATTATGGTCCGGGCAGAGTCCGCAGTCGAACGGGCATCCTTTGCTTTCCGACGTATCCATAACCGGGGGAGTGGAAGGTATCTTGGGACGTGACCAGCCTGAGACAGCGGGTTCTCCACGCCAGAACGGAGTGCTGAACTTTCCGTGTTCTGGACACTCTTTCACAATGCGGCTTTCTCCGTCACTTGTTACTCGGCGGGCCGGAATCTTTTTAAGGCAGACCGGACAAAGGGATTCTGTTTCTACAACGTCAAAGCTAATATTCATCGCTAAGGTCCCTGCCTTCAGCCGGGTCATAGCCGTTATCCAGCAAAATATTTACCAGCTCGGCATAAGCTTCACCAAGAAGTACTCCGCAACGGTCAGCACGCGGTGCACCGCATTCATCGTCCAGAATGTTATTACAATTGATGCCGCCGAATTCTGAGGTGGTTCTTTCCTTAAACCATTCCCGGAAATTCTCAACTAGTAACGGATAATTGTCCTCAGCAGCTTCCGTGTCCGTGCCTTTGCCCGCATATAATCCGAGCGCACACAGTCCGCCACTGAGAATACCGCAGGTTCCGGCACAGTCGCCCATGCCCATGCACAAACCTTGTGCAGCACGTACAAGACCGGGGTTTTCCTGCTGCAGATTATCAAGGCAAAGAATTATTATAATTTGGGCGCAGCAATATCCTGCGCCGTGTAATTGCATTATTCTGAGATCTGTATCAGTCATTTATTGATGCCTCCGACCTGCATACCGGCTGTTCCCAGAAGTCAAGATTCCTTCTTTAACTGAGTAAATCTAGACGTCCCTAAAATTTTCAGGGCTTAGCCTGTGAGTAGGTTGCGATTTATACGTCGTAGTCCTACACGTCCATTTATAGGAAGTGGTTAAGTATTCACATTTTTCATAATTACCAACGGCAAAGCTTAATAAAAAGTTCCGGGGATCTTAAACCTTTCCACAAAAGTGATTAAGGTCCCGGCATGTTGGCCGAAGGAGCTGCTTTCATTAAATTACTCAAAACGCAGCAATCATGAGCATATATCCTGGACCATCGCAGCAGTTCGGTCCGGATGACGGGGGCTTGCCACCAGCAAAGACGAGTTTGGCCGCAAGTTCCACCAGCAGTCGGGAATAATCTTCGATAGCGGTTATGTGTAGGCCATTTTCTTTCAATATTTGTTCAGTTCGTCCGAGATAAAGCGGGGAATTGGCGCATGATCCGTCTAAACATTGGATTTGGCCGCTGCCGCGTCGGTAAAGATCGCTGATGATAAGTTTGCCGTCTTTTTTGAGCACCCGTTTGAACTCGCTGATAGTTTTTTCTTTGTCCTGAATCAGCGAGAGTACGCATTCGCAGAAGATTGCGTCAAAGCTTGAGGCTGCAAAGGGCAGTTCTGAACCGTCGGCACGTGCCAGCGGTAGTTCTGCCGGGGATTCGGCCAGTTGTCGCGGAGAATAGTCCATGCCGCAGGCTTTTAAACCGTATTTTGTCCGCAGGTATTCAACTGTCGCACCCAGCCCGCAGCCCACATCCAGTACTTTGGCACCAGCTTGCAACCCGGTCAGGGCTACAGCACGGTCTGTCAGGGAAAAGCCACCGGGACGCAGGGTGTTTCCTGCTGCGTCACGCATGACGGATTTCTCCCAGAGTGGGGTTTGGGTCATTATTTATCCTCCAGCATCCGCTCCACTTCGGCCATTTTTCCCAGCGCAAGTTCTTCCGGGATAAGCACGAATCCGCAATCGGGACAGGCTGGCAGTTCCACTTTGAACCTGCTGTCCAGATATTCCAGTTCTACCGGAGTTGGGTGTAAATTATGTCCGCATGTCGAACACTTCCATGATGAAAAATCTTCATCCAGAACTTTTAAAGTGCTCATGATACTCCTCCCAATACTCTCATTCTATGAGACCAGACCCGGTGGACCAGATATGCCTCTCCATCCATTTCGTATTCAACCCAGTAGGTTACTGTAACAGGTCGGTATTGTACCAATTTGTGTCCTGTTTCAGTGTTTTCCAGCACTTGTTTTAAATTCTTCATCGCGTGCAGTGTTTTTTGCACATCGGATATAAGGATGCGACGTTTTTCCATCATGGCGCTGGCTTCTTCTGTAAATTTTACATTTACGGATTCGTAATCATTGCGGGGTTCTGGCTGCTCATCCCAAATGTTGCGAAGCAGGCCTTCCTTCAAGCGCACCCTGTTTTCTCGGCGAGCGGAATAGCCGGGAGCGATACGTCCGGCAGGATCGCTATTGTCACCGGGAAAGAGGATATCGAGAATATGTCTGCACCGTTTTCCAGCTTTGGAGAGCATATCCCGGCACATGACACAGTATGTCACGCCATCGTGGTCAAGGTGCTCAGCCCGGCGTTGGGCCGCTTTCGCAGAAAGCGGTTCATTGGCGTTGGCCAACAGACCACCAAAACCGCAGCATTCAGTATGCGTGCCGGTAAGCTCAGGCTCATCAAAAATTACGTCAAGGGAACTGAGCAGCAGACGCACATCGTTCATAAGCCTATGATTGGCGCGTGCTGAACACGGATCCTGTAGTGAGAGCAGGTCAATTCCGGCTGGCTTAGTCAGTTTTTCTGGCTCTGCACTCAAAACCGACCAGAGTGATGTTATTTCCGCTTCCGGCAGTCCTTTTCGGAGACTTTCAATACATGATGGACAGGCGGCAATAATTTGTGGCTTGTCCAATGATTCCCAGTCCTGTTTCAGTGACTCCATTTTACGGTTGAACATCTCTTTTTGTCCGCCCCAGTCTGCCGGGGCACCGCAGCATCGCAGTATAAGTCCGGTCCCCCCGTCCAGATTGGAGCAGAGGTACTCGTATGTCCGTTCAATTGCGCCGGGATCAGAGGCGCTGAGCTGGCATCCGGGGAAGAAAACCTGTCTGCTTTGGGTTGTACCGGGCTGGTGTTTGACAATAGCGCAGGCAGTGGAGTCCGCAAAGTCCATATCGCGTAAGGCGAATTCATGTGCTGAGGGCGGCATGTGCCCTTTGTCCACCAGATCCTGACGTGCTTCTATGCAGAGGTCCTGCATAGCAAAATTTTCAGGGCAAACCTTTTCACAAAGCCCGCAGAGCATGCATGAATTGATCAGTGTGTTAGCCATGCGCGTTCCCATAACGATGGAAGCATTGTTGTACATCTGGCGGGCGTAAGCTTTGGGGTAGCTTTTGAATTCCTTCAGATAAACACAATTATTTACGCATTCCATACATTCGCAGAGCAGGCAGCGTTCAGCTTCTTCTCTGGCCAGCTCCAGGGAGTACCCATCGGCAGGAATTTCAACAGGTTCGACAGGTTCGACTTTGCTGATGTTTGTAAAGAGTCTGGTTTCAAAAGGTGCGTCGCGGTCACGGCCTGCGGTGAGTGATGCATTTTGCAGCTTACGCTCAATGGAAAGTGTGCCCTTGCGCCCAAGGGCGATCAGTTCAATTGCTGATTTTTCTTTGCCGGTCGGGCTGGCAAAGAGGAATTCCTTTTCTGTTTCCAAAGTGGTTTCGTTTACTTCTGACAAGCCGAGCGCCGCGCTGTCACAACTTGCCGGATCAGCGAAAACAGCATCGAATTCATCCAGAGCTGCGAGAACGGCATCAGGGGCAAGGGAGCTGTCTTCCACAAAAGTAACATTCATTTTACCCAGCTGGTTCAGTTCTTTTTCAAAAATTTCTTCAGTAATGCTCTCTGCGGGAAGCTCGGCATAACCTTCATATTTACTTTTGCAGAAAAGTTTTATTATGAACCCTTTCTTGCCGAGGTCCCATGCTGCGGCTAGCCCGGAAAGATGGGCTCCAAATACAGCGATATTTTTACCGCGTGGTGGCAGTGCCCTAATTACGGGTGTCCGTTTGGCATTTTCGGCGGTGAAGCGTTCCAGTGCGGCAAGCTCTATCCCGCCTCCTTTCTGCTCTCTCAAACAGTCCTTTTGACAGTCCCCGCCACAGATTCTGGCGGTGACAGAAGGAAAGGGCATGGTTTTACATAGCACAGCCCATGCTTTGTCGATCTGCCCCGCTGCCAATAAACGGCAAAACTCGCGACCATCTACATGCAGTGGACAACGAGCTTTACATTTTGGCGGTTCTTCCTGAGTACACTTTGCTTCCCAGTTTCTTAATTCTTTTTGATCCATTTGTTGATGCCTCCGGCGAGTCAAAGGGGAAGGAGGTGAACCCTTTATCAAAAGGGGAAAAATAGCCTCAAGACTCCTTTACAGGATTTCCAGAGGCACGAAAAGCCCGGACTACTGTTTAAAACAATAATCCGGGCTTTAAGATTAATTAATTAGCCTTTCATGGCAGCAAGAACCTTCTCGGGGCGAGCCGGGAGATGGGTTACACGTGCGCCACAAGCATTGTAGATAGCGTTAATGATGCAAGCATGCGGGGTGGTCAGCGGAAGCTCACCAACACCGGATGCTCCGTGGGGACCGTTAGGACGTTCGGTTTCAACGTAGACCAGTTCCATATCATCAGGAATCTGATTGATGTAGGGGAAGCCTGCACCGACCATGGTGGAGTGCTTCTTGATGTCTTCGTAGTCCTCGGTAAGTGCGAGGCCGACACCCTGTGCAAGACCGCCGTACATCTGACCGTCAACAGCGAGTTTGTTGTTGATCTTACCGATGTCAGCAACAAGCTTCATCTTTTTAACCTGAACTTTACCGGTAGCGATTTCTACTTCTACGCCGGACATGAACAGACCGTACATGTAGCAGGCAAAGGGTGAACCCTGACCGTTTTCATCACAATCAGTTGCGGGAGCGGACCATTTACCGTCGTAACGAAGCTCTTTTCCGGCTGCGACCATTTCGTCGTAGGTCATGTAGGAGTTGTCTGATTTACGCATAGCGTCCATCAGGTTACGGCAGGCAGCGATAATGGCGTTACCGACAACAACCTGAGAGCGGCTACCACCTGCAGGACCGCCGTTGGGGCAGTTGCGGGTGTCGTTCATGACCAGATGGATCTGCTCGGGGGTGAGTCCGAGAGGACGCAGGGTCTCATGTGCAGTACCCAGACAACCGATGTCAGCACCCTGACCGTGGTCGTGCCAGCAGTTGAAGAGGGTTACGGTACCGTCTTTGTTCAGTTCGATGGCAGATTCTGCGGTGTCAGGTCCGTCAAGACCGGAACCGTAAATACCTACTGAGATACCAACGCCGCGTTTGAAGCCTTCAGCAGCATCTTCAGCAGCCCATTTTTTCATTTCTTCGTACTTGGGACGACCGGCGGTGAAGATGTCTTCCAGGCAGTATACTTCAGGCTGGCAGCCGGTAGGAGTAGTGTCTCCCAGGCTTTCGCGGTAGACATTCTTTTCACGCAGATCGAATGGGTCCATACCGATTTTTTCAGCCAGTTCGTCCATCATGACTTCGTAGCCGAATTCACTTTCAGGAGCACCGTAGCCGCGGAAGGCGGAACCCCATGCGTGGTTGGTGCAGACGGTTTTACCGAGGCCGCGGATATTTTCCAGTTTGTAACCGGAACCGATGAACTGAGCGCCACGAAGGGTCAGCAGGTCACCGAATTCGGAGTAAGGACCGTGGTCGCAGATCCAGTCGGTTTCCATACCGAGCAGGTCACCGTCTTTGCTTGCAGCAAGGCGGATGTCGGTGAAGAAGGGTGAACGTTTACCGGTGTACTGCTGCTGCTGTTCCCAAGTGTAGTTAAGGAAAACAGGTTTGCCGGTTGCAAGGCATGCTGCGCCGACCAAAGCTTCCATGGTGGGGGAGAACTTGTAACCGAAGGTACCACCAGTATAGTTCTGAACCATGATCAGGTTTTCAAGCTCAATGCCCAGACCAGGAGCGATCATTGCTGCGTGCAGGTGCAGGCCGATGGATTTGGAGTGAATGTTGAGTTTGCCGTCATCGTCGATGAAAGCGAAACCTACGTCCGGCTCGATGGGCATATGCGGCTGGCGCTGTACATAGTAGGAACCTTCAAGAACAACGTCTGCTTTGTCGAAGATAGGTGCAGTTTCTTCACCTTTAACGATCTTCTGTTCAAAGTAAACGTTGGGGGTGCCGGGATGAATTTCTATAGCGTCTTCTGCCATGGCGGAAGGAGCATCCATGTATTCGGGCAGCTGTTCCAGTTCAACTTTTACCTTTGCAGCAGCAGCCTTAGCGATTTTTTCTGAAGTTGCGCAGACAATGGCAATAGCGTCACCGTACTGGAAGATCTTTTCATCCGCGAGGATGGGGCGGTCCCAGCCGTCACCTTTGTTAGTGGGGAAGGTAATCAGACCGGTGATGCGGTTTTTACCCTTGATGTCTTTGTAGGTAACAACTTTTTCAACGCCTTCCATTGCTTCTGCTTCAGAAGTATCGATGGAGATAACGTTTGCGTGGGAAACTTCAGCCTGTACCAGTGCGCATTTAAGGGAACCTTCGGGCATTTTCAGGCCGAGGTCTGCACCGTATTCCAGAGTACCTGTAACTTTGGCAACTGCGGTGGGACGGGGGTATTTGGAACCCCAGATGCGCTGGTCTTCGGGCATTTTGAACATAAGATCTTCTTCGCTCATGTCGCCGCGCATTACTGCTGCTGCATCTTGAACTGCATCAACCAGAGGTTTGTAGCCGGTGCAACGACATGCGTTGCGGTGCTTCTGGAACCAATCGCGGATGTCTTCACGGGAAGGCTTGGGATTAGCGGTGAGCAGAGCATAGGTGGAAACGACGAAACCGGGGGTGCAGAAACCGCACTGTGCGCCGCCGTGGGCAATCCATGCGAGCTGGATCGGGTGCAGACTGGTGGGAGTACCGATACCTTCTGTGGTGAGGATTTCGGTGAAATCTTCAACGCGTTTCATCTTCATGTTACATGTACGTTTAAGCTTGCCGTCAATAATGACGGAGCAGCTACCGCACTGTCCGGTTCCGCAACCGATCTTTACGCTGAGCAGACCGAGTTTTTCACGAAGAACACTGGCGAGAGTATCATCATTATCGCAAATAATGAATTTCTCCACACCGTTAACTTTTAGAGTCCGTTTAAGCATTGGGGGAAACCTCCTTGAATTACTGCTGTTTATTAGCAGGCGCCCGAAAAAGGCGTCGAACTATCCTCTATTTACCGAAAGAACACAGCGGGTAGCGGCAAGTATCGCATCCGGCGCAGAATCCACCGTGGCCCAATTCGGCGATGTCTGCGCGTGTTGGGCGTTCACCTGCAACGATCCGCGGAACTATAAGGTCGAAAATACTGGCCCGGTAGTACATGACACAGCCGGGCAGACCTACGATGGGAACACCGTTAAGGTAGCCGAGCATAAACATTACTCCGGGGAAGGTCGGTGAGCCGTAGGTAACGATTTCGGCACCTGTAGCTCTAATGGAAGCGGGGGTCTGGTCATCAGGGTCGACGCTCATTCCACCGGTAACCACCACCATCTGCGCTCCGTCATCAATAGCTTTCAGAATAGCGGTACTGGTCATATCGGGGTCATCACTGACAAAGGTCTGACCCATAACTTCCGAATTAAGCTGGGAAAATTTTTTGCGAATAACGGGACCGAATTTGTCCTTGATACGGCCGTGGTAAACCTCGCTTCCTGTGGTGATTAAACCGACCTTCAGGTTGCGGAAAGGTTTTACGCTGACAATCGGACCGCACTCACGACAGATTTCTTCAACCTGCTCGATCTTGTTCTCGTCAATGACGAGAGGAACAACGCGTGTTCCCGCTACTTCACGGGCTTCAGTGATCTGTATTCCGTTATGCAGCGTGGCCAGTACGACTTCATCAATAGAGTTGATGCGGTTCAGTGCTTCCACGTTGATACAGAGGAGACCGGGAGAGGCTATCATATTGATTCGCCCTTCACTGATGTCTGTGAGGGTGATTCCGGGGCCGGCGGCGGCCTTTGCTATTCTCCTTGCGGCATCGTTTTCATGTAACTGGCCTTCTTCAAGGGTCAGGATGTAAACATGCTCCTTGCCGATTTCTAAAAGCACCGGAATATCTTCCGGGGTGATGATATGTCCCTTTTTAAAAGCAGGTCCCTTGTATTCACCTGGGACGATGCGGGTCATATCATGACAAAGAACATTGCCGATGGAGTCCTGAACAGGAACTGTTTTCATCATTGAGTTAAGGCTCCGGTTTGAAAATAATGTTGTTCGCAGGTCCGCAAAACAGGTTTGCGATATATCAAAATAGACATAATTTAAGATACTGAGAGACCATAAAGGCATATTCAGAGGCAACTCTATGATCATGGGTCTTATATGTCCAACAGGTAACAATAAGTCAAGGAACCGCGAAAAATTTGCAGCTTGCATGTGTTACTTTTTGAACAAGCCAGACCAGCCCTTGGCTGGCAAGGAATACAGCACGCGCACCTTAATTGGCTTAAACTTACAGCAAAATTAGGTCCAAAATAGTATAATGAATAAAAACAGTATGTTGGTGAGATTGCGATTTTAAAGACTGGATCAATTTTTTAAAAAATATTTTTACAGACTTTAATTTGCCTGTTATAATTTAGAATTTAATGTGTGAAAAGTCGCATAAAGAGAGCGTTGCGCTCGGATGTGTCATTTTGGGACAGTTTTCACATCAGGATGTGTCAGAAGCTGACTGCGCAGCGTTGCCGGAGTAATTAGCCTGTCGACGGGGGGATGAATGCAGTTGCGGCATTGATTTGCAGAGCTAAAACCTGCCGGAAAGAGGAAAACCTTCCGGCAGGTTTTTATTTTAATTTAAGAGCTTTGGCAACAAAATCGCTGCCAGCCCATCATTTCTGCAGCAGCAGCAACAGTGGTTCCGAAGAAAATGGTCGGCTTGTCTTCACGCAGGAAGTTGCTCAGCGTGTCGTTAACTATGGTTGACCCGGTGACAACCAACAGGTTTACATCTTCAAGCACGTCAGCGGTTTGCGCCGGACCCTCTACGGTAATTCCGCATTTGACGCTACCAATGTTGTCTGGATCAAGGTCAACAATGCGCATCTCGAAGCGTCCGGAGAGTGCTTTGATCATAGCCGGCTGAAAACCGATAAGTCCCAGCTTGGGATTGCCGTATTTGTTTTCTATGTAATCTCCAAGTTGCGGCGCACACAGGGCCGGGCCTTCGTCCTTGCAGTGAATGGTCCGCTCGGCCTGACCAAGACTGTTCTGAACAGCGTTTAGCGCTGAAACAAAGATGGCCCGCCGGAAGTTGTTGCTCAAATCCATTTCCGCAATTTCGCGTAAAGTATTGCTGAAATTTCCATAACGGTCAGTGAAAGCCTGTCCCTTTGAACCCCGGAACTGCGCTTCCATGAGTTTTTCCTTACCCCGCAACAATGGAAAGTCATCACCTTCAGGATTGCCGATAGCTTCTTCCGTGCTTAGGGTGCGGGCTTTTACTTCAATATTTTCATCAAGTATGCCTGCGGATTTCCAGATATCATAAGCCCGTAATTGGACCTCTTTAAGAATTGATTTGCTCATTACGTTCCTCTTATTCCGTGTCGGAAAATTTTTTTAGGGCAGTAAACATGGTTATAGACGCGATTCCGATGATAGATGACAGTACTGCCGCCCGCTCAAATTCACCATTAAAAACCGCATTATATATTTCAAGGGAAAGTGTATTAGTGCGTCCGATAACATTGCCGCCGAGCATTAAGCTCATACCCACTTCTCCAAGTGACCGTGCCATGGCCAACAGAATTCCGGCTGCAATTGAACGGCGTGCACACGGCAGCATGACTTTTAAAAATATTGTGCTTTCAGACTTTCCCAGTACGGCGGCGACTTCGTGCAGTTTTGCAGCTTCGGCGGACTTAAGGGCCGCTTGTACCGGTTTGACCAGCAGCGGCAGTCCGGCAATAAAGGCTGCAATCACCAGTCCGTGAAAACTGAAAATAATGCTGTCTCCTAAAATTGAAGCGGCCGGTCCCCGTCGTCCAAGCATGAAGAGAAGGACAAAGCCTGTCGCGACCGGGGGGAAGACCAGTGGCAGGGTAACGGCACTGTCCACGAAACTATTCAGCATCCCTTTGGAACGGGAGAGCCAGAAAGCCAGCGGTACCCCTATTGTCAGTTGCAACAATCCCGCCACACCCATAACCTTGGCTGAAAGAACCAACGGATTAAGGGTTGCGCTGTCGGAAAGAATTGCCGCGAAGTCCATTCTATTAATCCTGCATGCCGTGGGTCGTTACTATTTCACGTGCTTTGGGTGACTGGATAAATTTCATGAATTTTTGGCATTCATCAGCGTGGTTGGAGCTGCTCATCTGCTCGATAATAATTGAGATGGGTGTATAGGCAGATTCATCAAGAATCGTAAAACCACCGATGGACTTTTGGATTTTGCGGGCATGGGTCAGGTTTATGAATGCATAATCTGACTCCCCGGTAATCACGTAGGATGCTGATTGCGGAACAGTGGCAACCATAAGCAGCTTGGGCTCTACTGCAGAGAGTAACTTTTTGTTGTTCAGATACTGCATGGCTGCCTTTCCGTAAATTGCCCGCTTGGTATCAGGCAGGGAAATGCGGGAAATTTCAGGTGCTAGTAAGTCTTCAGGGCTGGTGAAGTTCTTGCCTTTTGCGAAGGCCAGCACCAGTCTTCCTCGGCCTACTTTTTGGGTTGCAGCGGTATCCAGTGCTGTTTTTTCCAGAAATGATTTGTCGCCAAGAACAAGGTCAACAGAACCGCTGTTTTTGGCAAGTGCGGTTACCCGTGCCATATTTCCGTATATTCGCTCCACCTTGTTTCCGGTGTCGGCAGTGTATGTCTCTATCAGTTGATCGACCAGGGACCGGTACCCGGCCCCGGAAGCAATAACGATATCTGCATGGGATGCTACGGGGATGAAAAGCAGAGTGATAATAAGTAGTAGAATGCGCATGATGACCTACGTGTTAGAGGATTGAAGGGAACAAAGGGGTTTTCCTATTTGGACGCTTGGAACTGAAATATTGCAGGAACTCCAAATGTTACGGTTCAAACAGGGATCAGGCTGCCGATGGCGAAATCAGATTATCGAGTTGCGCGAAGCGCGCCAGATTCTCATCTGGGCAGAATCTTCGACGTTGCCGTTCCAGCCACTCGGGAGATTCATGCCCGTTTTCAAGGACGAAAATAGAGTCAGCCAGATAGTAGGCTTCTTCGAGGTCGTGGGTTACGTGAATGATGGGGATATTCAATTCTTTCTTCAGGTCCCGGAGCTCCTTGCGCAGCCCTTCACGGGTGGCAATATCCAGTGCTGAAAAAGGTTCATCCAGCAGAAGCAGGACTGGTTCCCGGGCCAGAGCCTGGCAGAAAGCTGCCCGCTGGCGTTCCCCGCCGGAAATGTTGACGGGTTTGCTCTCCGCAATATGGGAAATTCCGAATTTCTTGAGCAGCCCGTCTACGCACTTTTTATCCACAGCGGCAAAGGCCACGTTCTTGCGGACATTAAGGTGCGGAAAAAGGGTGTATTCCTGAAAAACAAGTCCCAACCCTCTTTTTTGCGGTGTGGCGAAAGTTTTGGACGCAGTGTCTACCCATACTTTCCCATTGAGTGATATTTCTCCCGAGTCCGGTCTTTCCAGCCCGGCAATGATGCGCACAAGTGTGCTTTTCCCCGCACCGGAAGGGCCGACTACCGCGGTCAGTGTTCCCGGCCTACAGTTGAAGGCTACATCCAGTGCGAAGTTTGGCAACTGTTTACGTATATCAATTTTCAAAGTCATGATCTGCTCCGGCTGATTTTATTCAGGCGGTTGATTGCTAAAAGGGCCAGAAAGCTGACCGGGATTATTGCCAGCGACATGTACAGGGCGTCATTGTAGCGCATGGCTTCGACTGCCTCGTAAATGGCGATGGAAGCGACTTTAGTCGAGCCGGGGATGGACCCGCCGACCATGAGAATGACCCCGAATTCTCCAAGGCTGTGTGCAAAAACCAGCATGGCCGAAGCCGCGAGCCCCGGCAGACTGTTGGGCAGGACCACCCTGAAAAATGTTGCTGTTGGCGAAAGCCCCAGCACCGCCGCATTTTCCAGCAGCCGGAAGTCCAGTTTTTCAAAAGCCGCCCTCATGGGTTGTACTGCAAATGGCAGGTTGTATACCAGCGACGCCAGCAATATGCCGGAAAAGCTGAAAACCATACGTTCTCCTGTCATGTCCCGCCATACCCCCCCCAGCGGTCCTTGCGGTCCCATGGCTATAAGCAGCCCGAAACCAAGAACCGTTGGAGGGAGCACCATGGGGAGAGAAACCACCGCGTCAATCAGGCTTTTGCCTTTGAAATCAAGAAAGGCAAGAATATAGGCAATTGGTGCGGCTACAACCGGGATAAACAGGGTTGTAGCCACAGACAGTTTTGCCGATATATAAAGCGGGTAGAAATCCATTAGTCGTATCCATATTTTTTCTTGATGGATTTTACTTCAGGGCCGGACAGGAATTCTACGAATTTCATTGCTGCTTCCTTGTGTTCGGAGGACTTGAGGATGCAGGCAGCCTGAATTACCGGCGGAGCTTCATTGACAACAACAAAAGCGCCTTTTTTCCCAATGGGGGTAAACACGGATGAATAGGCGCAGAATCCGGCGTCAGCAGCGCCTGTGGATGCGAACTGAAAGGTCTGGGCAATGGACTGCGCATATACAAGATTCGGTTTTATAAAATCCCAGAGTTTGGCTTTCTGAAGTGCCAGCATAGCTGCTGTACCGTAAGGGGCGGTTTCTGTATTGGCAATGGCTACTTTTTTGAACTTGCCGTCCATAATTGTTTTTTGCCAGCTTTCTTCAATTTTGGTTTTGTCGATAGACCAGAGGACTACCTTGCCTTTGGCATAGACAAAGGGAGACTCGGCCAGTCCGTCTTTGAACAATATTTCCGGACGACGTTCATCTGCGGCCAGAAAAACATCAAAAGGCGCGCCGTTAACTATCTGGCCATACAATTTCCCGGTGGAAGTGTAGGTCGCCTGAACTTCAAGTCCGCTGGCTTTTTTAAAAGCCGGAATGATTTCTTTCATTGCGGGCATGAAGTTGGCTGCCTGAGCTACCATCAAGTCGGCAGCGTTGGCCGAAAGAGGCAGGGCCAGCAGCAGCATGAGGATGAGAGAGCTGATACGTTTCATTTCTTATTCTCCATTTTCAGTTTGTAGTCTTCCTGATTTGGTTTTATCAGTGTCCTATGTTTATGCAGGTGAGGGCTAAATTTTCAAACCGGTCACGCGTTTAATTAAAAACGTGACTGCTCGAAGGGTTATTGCTGTGGCGAATAAAGGAAATGAAAGTCAGAGAACAGAGATCGGGGCAACAAAGCTGTCTACGTCAGAAGTATTTGATGTTCCTGACAATATTCTTCATATGAGCAGGGAAGAACTAGCCGTTTTGGAGCTAGGGTTCCGCTGCTGGAAAGATAGGACTCCCCGTGCGGACTACGCAAGGTCCCGCACTAGGGTTTTTTGTCTGTTTCTGATTTTACGTCATACCGGGGCAAGGTTAGGAGAGATACTAAAACTTGATGAGCGAAAAGATATTGATCTGGACAGGGCGGTTATCATTCTTGGAAGAGATGGCCAGCAGCGCGAAGTTCCGCTTTCCCAGGCAGTCTGCAGGGAACTGAAAGGGTTGATTGACGGTCCGATGAGTGCCGGTCTGGAAGGTAACATTTTTCATCTTGATCCCGGCTATATCCGTCGAATTTTTTATGAGCGTGCTGGGGATTGCGGTCTGGACCGCAAGAAAGGTGCTCCCTCAGTTTTGCGCCGCTCCCGGGCTGTTGAAATGCTGCGCAACGGTGTTCCGCTGGGAGTCGTTCGCAAGGTGCTCGGCCAATCGTCCACAGATCTTGCCGCTGTTTATCAGGAGTGGTCATCCGGGGATGTGAAAAATATAGTCCGGCGCATGGCACTTGAAGAAAATACACTTAAATCGAGTGCCCGAAATACTTTCATTGGGCATGTCAGTTCCATTAATCGTGATGGAGTGCTGGCTGATGTGAAGTTCGAAACAGCCGAAGGATTCAGTATCAGTTCTGTCATTACTCTGGAGAGTCTCTATAAGCTTGGGCTAGAGCCGGGAATATCTGTTTCGGCCTCCGTAAAGGCTCCACTGGTGGCAGTGCGGCCTTTAAAAGAAAAGGGCACAAGCTCCCGCAACTGTGTTGCTGCGAAAGTGACCACTATTAAGCAGAACGAGGTTCTGGCTGAGGTTTCCGGGATATCCCCGGGGGGGACTAAAATGTGTGCGCTGGTTACCTCGTGGTCAATTGAGGAAGAGGGGTTGTTCGAAGGCGGGCTGGTTGAGTTCTGCTTCAAAGCTTTGTCCGTAGTGCTTCACGCAGTGTGATTTTTCTTCTATTAAGTAGGTTTATAATAGTATAAACAATTTATTTCAGCATAAAGAAGACCGGTGTTTCTCTTATATGAATTACAGGTGGTGAACATGCGTTCTTTTTTTGTTATCCTATTATTTACATTAGTTAGTTTTATATTGTGCCCTCCTCCCGCATATAGTGCAAAAAATAAAAATTTGTCCGAGCCGATGGAAGTTGTTTTCCTCAATCCCGGTAAGTCTGACCCGGCTGATCCGACCGGGGGATTCTGGATGGAAGTAAGCTCTTTTATGCAGGCCGCAGCCGATGATCTCGGTGTCGATCTGGAAATTATCTATTCCGAACGAAATCATTTGTTAATGCGTAAAAAAGCGGAAGAAGTTCTCAGCCGGGAAAATCTTCCTGATTACCTGATTGTAGTGAATGAAAAACTTGCTGCCGCCGGTATTGTTGCCCTTGCAGAGCAAAAGAATGTCAAGGTTTTCAACATAATGATGGGTTTTTACGGTAATCAGGCCGCACATCTGGGGAAACCCAGAGAAAAGTATAAGAATTGGATTGGCGGATTAATTCCGGATAATCGTTGGGCCGGATATCATCTGGCCAGTGAGCTGATTAAAAAGGTTCGGGAGCAGGGAGTTGCTGACAAGGATATAAGATTACTGCCAATTGCAGGAGATTACGCAACGCAGGCAACACTGCTTAGAAATGAAGGCTTGGCATATGCGCGGGCTGATTTTTATAACTCGCAATTTTTACCAGAAATTCATTGCTTATGGCGTAAGGATATGGCCTATGATCTGGTGAGGAAATTTATGAAGCGTGACCCGCAAGTGAATGTTATATGGGCCGCCAACGATCCTATGGCCTTAGGGGCAATAGAAGGAATCAAAGAAAATGGCTTAATCCCTGGTAAAGATGTTCTGGTCGGCGGAATCAACTGGGACAGACCTGCTCTTGAAGCTGTCAGGGATGGGCGGTTGGCACTCTCCATAGGTGGGCATTTCATGATAGGAGGATGGGGGTTGGTTATGCTTTATGACTACCACCATGGTTATGATTTTATAGAGAAAGGCGGGCCGATAGTCCGTAAGAAGATTTTCAGCGTGATTGATAGCGGGAATGTTAATCATTTTTTAAGAAGATTCGGAATGCGTGATTGGAATAAGATTGATTTTAAGCGGTTCTCGAAGGCCTACAATGAGACTTTAAATGAATATGATTTTTCGGTTGATGCCTTGATCAATAACTAAAAAAGAAGTTATTAAAAAAGGAGTTCTGTTGTAGGAAATACAGGATTGTGCTATTTATGGTGAAAATTAAAATTAAATAATGGAGTTGAACCATGAAAGAAAGAACAGGTATAATCACATTCAAGGGCAATCCCCTGACACTTCTCGGTAATGAAATCAAAGTTGGTGACAAGGCTCCTGAATTCACTGCAACCGATAATGAACTCGGCCCTAAAACTCTGGCTGATTTTAAAGGAAAGGTACTGATCTTAAGCGCGGTTCCTTCCCTTGATACTCCGGTTTGCGACATGGAGACCCGCAGGTTCAATAACGAAGCTGCCTCTCTTGGTGAAGATGTCAAAATTCTTACTCTGTCCATGGACCTGCCTTTTGCCCAGGCTCGGTGGTGTGGAGCTGCCGGAGTTGAAGCTGTACAGACTCTTTCAGACTATATGAGTGCATCTTTCGGTGAAGCCTACGGCGTGCTGATTAAAGAACTGCATCTCCTGAGCAGGGCTGTTTTCGTGGTCGATAAATCCGGCACAGTACAATATGTACAGTACCTGAATGAAATCACAGAAGAACCGGACTATGATGCTGCGCTCGATGCGGCAAAGAAGCTTGTTTAAAGTAAACTTATTCAAAAAGGACTTTCCGCAACTCACGGAAAGTCTTTTTTTATTTTTAGGCTTGACCACAAAATATGTGCTAAGCTAAAGAAGGCTCTTACCAAAGGCCAACGTAGCTCAGTCGGTAGAGCAGCTGATTCGTAACCAGCAGGTCGTCGGTTCAATTCCGATCGTTGGCTCCAGTTAAATCAAGGTCTTACATCGTATAGATGTAAGGCCTTTTCTTGTTTCTGCTACCCTATAGCTACCCTAGGTTTGGGGGCGTTGGATATTACCGTCCACAACATTTTTTATATTTTTTTCCAGATAAGCATGGACAAGGTTCGTTTCGTCCAATTTTTGTCTTCTTCGGGTAATGTTGCCGCGGCTTATTTGGCTTTTCAGAAAAATGGCCCAGATTTTTTCTTTTTGGTGGGAGAATTTTTCCTGCTATTATGTTCTGGACTAAGCTAGCGTGATTAATTAATTCTTCTTGGCAGTTAGACCCGACTGCATTTCGAAATGGTTTAATCATTGTAAGTTGCTTGCGCGCTTCATTATAAGCCCCACAATAGGCCAAAACAACAGCATACTGACTTCTAATGGGAATGACCCAATCCATTAATTTTAAGTCTTCAGCAGAAGGCAGGAGTGATTGTTCAATGAAGTTTCTTGCTGATTGGATATCTCCTAATGGGCTAATAAAATCGGCAACAATATCTTGCCCGACTTTCATGGCAGAGTTGATTGCATTTGCCATATTATAAAATTTAAAAGCAAATAGTTTTTCAAGGCTATAACGCTCTCCACTCTCTTGTATTGCTCTGGCGAGTAGGTCGTAGCAATCTGCCATTCTTTTAAAATCATCAGGGTCATATTCAGCATGGATTTTTGCTAAAATTTCAGGAGGATTTTTTCCAAATATATCTTCCTGTGACAATCCAAACAAATTTAAATATACACTGATCAATGAGTTTGCTTGCTTAATCGTCGCCGGAAAGTTTTTGCTTTCGTAGAGGACTATAGCATAGTTATATTGCGCAATCCTTGAAAATTGTGATTTTCTAATTGCTGCAAGCTTGTTTTCATAAATATCTTTGGCTATTGAAAGATGCTTCTCTCTTGATGCAATGAGCATCTTTTTCATATAAAAATTATTGTATTCTCGACTACCTGCTGCACATTTGGTTAAGTATGGTTGCATTTCCTTCAAACGTTGTTTTGCTGATGATAGCTTGTTGTCTTGAATATCCCAAAAAGAAAGTGTATCCAGAATCCAAAAAGTATCTATTTCTGATATTTTATATTTTGAAGATAGTTTAGATTCCAATAAGAATTTGATCCTATGTGATAATCCTAAT
Source organism: Maridesulfovibrio sp. (assembly GCF_963667685.1). Lineage (NCBI taxonomy): Bacteria > Pseudomonadati > Thermodesulfobacteriota > Desulfovibrionia > Desulfovibrionales > Desulfovibrionaceae > Maridesulfovibrio > Maridesulfovibrio sp. The sequence goes on from NZ_OY763930.1 coordinate 1,793,088, forward strand.
TCATGGAATATCTCTGTCATTACAGTACAGATGTCAATGAATTCACTTACTCGGCCAAGATCATTAAGTAGTCGTAGATGTAAGTCTATCCTATCAATATTTAGATTTGTTTCAGGTTTTAAAAATAGAGTTTCAAGAATGTTTTGCTTTATCTTTACAATAGACTCCGCTGAAAGAGAGTCATGATAACTTTGTGCTAAAATACCAAATGCATCATGAAGCTTGTAACAACCATCCTCAATTCTTTGGATGATACCTTTGTCAATCAGTCCTCTAAGTGATGAGATGAGCGCTCTTTTAGGGACTCTGCTAGAATTATGAATGATAGTTATGAGTTCTTCTTTACTAAGTGGAATACCTTTACATATTTTTAAAATTGAACAGATCGTTTTGGATTTGTCTTCTAGCTGCTCAAATGTGCTAGAAAGAATCCTTTCTTGTGTCGTTTGTTCAATATTTTCAGCTAATTCGATTTCGTTTAAAAAATTTGAAAGTTCGTAACAATATTGTTCTTGAATAAGTGTGATAGCGCTTAGGGTGTATAAGGGAAGACCTCCTGTTGCAGCGCGAAGTCTAACACAGTCTTGTAGTCGAAAATTAATGTTATTTGCTTCTAAAATAGCACCTATTGTCTCTATAGACCATCCTTTCAATTCTTTTGCAGAGACACCTAATATGGTTTCTTGCTGTTTTAGTTTCGTTCCCGGTTGAGCGAGGAGAACAAATTTGATTCTAGAACAAGCAGAGATGATTTTTTTTACTGTTTCTGGTGTTGTTTCCTGTATATTATCAAGGATCAGATAAGGACTATCTTTCTGGTTTGTTAGCCAAATATTTAAAGCGCGAAGAGAGTCAATTGAGGATGATCCCGGCATTAAAATTTCGCCAAGTCCTTTACTGTTTTTGCCTACTAAAGCTGCAGCAATTTCTCTGACAAAGGAAGGAAGAAAGTTATCTTCTTCGGTGCCAATCGCATCGAAATATACTACAGGGGATCCGATACGAGCTGCCTCGTGTGCTACCCAAGCCGTTTTTCCCGCGCCAGATAAACCTGAAATAATACGTATTGGGCTATCTGAAGCTAATTGGAATTCATTATTTAGAGGGTAGTACTTTAAAGGTGGTGTAGGCATTACTTGAAGTTGAGTCACAATTTGTTCTAATAAAGAATGTATAGTCTCAGGGATTACAATGTGCTCTTTGTTTAGTCCTCCTGTGCAAAGTCGTTGAACCCAAGCCGCAAGTTTGTAGACTAAATTGTTTGGACTTAAGGTTATATATGGAATTGTTTTCGCCTGCTCAATACACCAGTCAAATCCAGAAGGAACGTCTTTCCAAGCAGGAGGAAGACATGGGAGATTCTGATCAGACCCAGGATAAAGAATTTGTACTCTATCAGGTAGTGAATTATCTTGTACTGATTTAGATAACTCTCTTCCAAGGTTGCTGTTGGATATGATTATTAACGACGGTTGTCGTGATCGTTCTCTTTTTGTATGTTTTTTCTTGATTTTTTCAAATAAATCAAGAGCTCCGCTTATGTCATTTTTAGCGAGTGGTTTTGTTCGAGTTTTTACCTGAAGATATAAATGTTCGCCCGCAGTTGCGATTTCTATGTCTTCATCTTTTTCGGCCACTAGAAATTCAACTTTGTTTTTCAAAGCTAAAAGCAGACAGCCAACAGTATATAAATGCTGATAAAAGAAGCCTCTGTGTACACTTTCAATTCGTGTAAGTTGTTTTTCATCAATTACTTTAGGGGGGAGCACATTGTTAGGCATTGGTAAAATCCTTATTGACCTAGTTAGCTATGAACCTGCAGAGGTATAGGTCTTGCCTTAAAGGCTGCCTGCCACTGCTGTAGTCCTTTAAAATCAGGTTCTAATTCATCTGGTGCTGGAAGCGAGACGGGTGCCTCTAGAGGCTGGGAATGTTCATATCTTGAATACTTTGTCATCAAATCATCAAAGTATGAACAATCTTCCTCTGATATTTTGGCAAGATTGCCAATTTTACCCATTGTATTTATTGCTCGTCTATATCTCTGGACAACATCAGCAAGAAGTTCACACTCAATCATGCGTTCAAGCAAGATTCTAAAATCACTGCATAGTGCTTTGGCATAAGGCTCATAAACTTCCTTTCCATGCTCATTGAAGAGTCTTTTCGCCTTTGAAAGACGCTCATTAATAAGTTTATTTAATGCTTTATCTGGTTTCTTTGCAAAAAGTGGTGTGTCGCCCGGTTCTCCAGTTCCCCAAGACTCCTCTCGAATGCAGATGATTTCAGGATTGATGGCAACTTTCTTGGCATAGTCTTGAAACATCCCCATAAGTGAAAGGCGATGGGTGAATATTATGATTTGTCTTTCGGAAGCGATAGAGCAGAGACGCTGAACAACTGCCTCTTCGTAATCCTGATCAAGGGATGAAATGGGATCATCAAACACAAGAGGAGTCGGATAGTTTCTGCCGGCAACATCAGCTACAAATGCAGCAATAGAGACAATGCGACTCTCACCTTCACTTAATATTTCACTGAGGCTGTGGTCCGCTCCATCCAACTGAAGAGTGTGAAGTACTTTGCCTTTAGATACTTTTGATTTGACGAGTTTGACCTTAATCCGGGAAGCTCCTAAAGCTTTTAGTTCATCGTTAAAACGTTGGACAAAAGCATCTGTAATAAGGGATTCCGCTAACTTTCCTTTTTTAGTGGATAATGTTGCGGAGTTCGTTTTCTTCTTGGCTTCCTTAATTCGCTTAAGTTTTTGCAGACGACTGATTTCTTCTTGAATTGCAACTTTTTGCTCTGTGAGCCACTTCTTTGCCCGCAAGTCATTTAGTTTAACTTGCAGTTCTTCACGGTTGTCATTGGCTGCATCGTCTTCATATTTCTTGGCACTATCCTCATACGTTTTTGATATTTTGTGTATTTCTTCAATCCAGTTAGGAGATAGGTTAAAATTGTCCAAAGTCTCTTCTGAATCAAATGATGGTACTTTTGACATTCTATGTTGAAGAGCAGAGAGTGTAGCATTCAGACCTTTAATAATATCCTGATTTTCAATTCCAGCAGCGTCTATTTTTGTCTTAAACGCCTCAATGCTAGGAATTTCCGGTAGATCATCAATTGCTTGTTTGAGATCTTTGGCTGCGTCTGCAGCCTGTTTTTGTGTTAAACCCTTTATGTATGTTTCAAAAGAGGTCAGTCGATGTTTGGCTTTCCCTGATAAAGGCTGCTGGCAAAGTACACAGACAGAATCATCCTGAACATTTGGAAAATCCAGTTCGCAATATGCCAGTTCTTCGGAATATTTTCGTGCAGCATTCCAGAGTTCTTTCCATATATCAGATCCTACTCCTTCAAGTTTTGCGTCACGGAAAATATCTTTTGCCGTTGCTTCGGCAGCGGTCTTTTTCAGGATGGCTTTCTTTTTAGCAGCGATAATCTTTCTGCAATTATTATCTGAGAGTTGATTGAGGTAAACCTGAACATCTTTAACGATAGCATCGGCATGACTTTTTTTGTTTCTGAATTGGATGGCCTTATCAGCGGGTGATGGCTCAGAAATTCTTTTTAGGAGGTCTTGTCGATCTTTTTCATTTTCCGGAGTGAAAGAACAATGGGCTTCAACTTCATCTGCCGATGTTTTGGCACTGAGTTTTTCCACCCAAGCTGCTCCTTTGGAACCAACATAAGAACTCGGAATACTCGGCATTTTGGATTTAAGTGCTTCGGAATCTGTATCAAGCTTGGAGGCAACCTTCTCACAAACATTGATAAGTCTGCTAAAGAAGGACAAAATTGGAGGCTCGTAGCTAACCTCACCTTCGTTTCCTATAAACACCCGGCCAAATGAAGTGTCGAAGATATCAACGGAGCATAAGTCTTTACAGACTCCCTTGCCAGACCATTCATGTTCCGTTGGACTATTATTTTTGAGAAAGGAGATTTTGGCTTTCTGAACCACTTCTTTAGCCGAAAATATGTTGTTGTGAAGTAGCCCAAGGGTACAGTCGCGGGCTCCGCAAATATGTTTCAGAAGCCTTACATAACCGGATTTGCCAGAGCCATTCTGCCCGTAAACAATAGCAATGTTACTTTTACCAAAATCAAGCGAGTTACGGGGAGCAAGTTTGTTTACCCCTTCAACTTCACTGATGGCACATAAACGTATTTCTTTCGGATTATGGGGCTTAAAAGCACTGGAAGGTATACTACAGTCGATATCAGGAAATTCATTGTTAGCTTCCTGCTGGCACAGCACAGAAAGCTCAGAAATTGTCGCCTCATTTATATTGCTGGATGCCAGTAAATGTTTAGCAGCTACTTGCAGCCATTTTGGTCTTCTCGTTAACCATTCCGTTGTTGATGAAATCATCTCCTAGTCTCCTTCTTTCTTATGTGAAGTAGTACTTCTATATGCAAAAAAATTAGAGCTCATGATCATGAATTGTCAACCTTATGGTTTATTATGCTTTATTATCGTTTACTATGCTTTACTATCCAATATTATTGTATATTTGTTTGATTTCTTGCCCGAATAGCGCAAAATCGCTTATACTCTCCCGGAGTCCGAAGGCAGGACAGGTAAGGTGGGCCCACTTTTTCAAAGCGGTTGACCTTACGCCCTGCACAGCCTCGGGGCTGAGATGGACTTATTCACCTTCGGTTTAACGAAAATTGCTGGTGAAATTCAGAATTCCTGAATTTTGCGATTGTATTAACTGCAAACAATATAGGGTGAAAGTATGAATAGAAAAGTAAGTAAAAACAATGAACAGCCTATCCTCAGTAAATTGAAAATCAAAAACGGTAAGCCAATGGTTTCGTCTTTAATCGTGGCTGAGTTGTTTCAACTGGAGCATAAGAGCGTCCTGAAAGCTATCCGTTGTCTTGAAATTCCTGATGAATTTAACGAGCGTAATTTTGCGCCCGTATCAATTGAAGTTGAAAAGCCGAATGGAGAAAAAATTAGGGAGTCGTCCTGCTACATGACCCGTGACGGTTTCACTCTGCTCGCCATGGAAACTATTGGTAAGAAATCCATCGAGTGTACGATCAATTTTTTTGAAGCTTTCAACGACATGGATGAGCGGCTGAAGAGGGAGCTAGCAAAAATGCAATTATACGTACGAAAATGCTATCCAGTTCAGTGACAAAAGTAAGGCTAAACTTAAGCTATCAGCATCAGGAGCCAACAAGCATCAGCCGCAAATAGCAACCCAGAAGAAGAAAGAATGCAAATTTACGAAATGGGGCATCAACTCTTCCCCAAAGGGATAAAGTTGAAAATAGCCAAAACAAATAGGGGCCCGCCACTCGTTTTGCTAACGAGGTAGATCATGAACAAGTAAAGTCGGAGCTTATCTGAGACATTAAACCGTTTAAGCGAAGAACAGCAGCAAAGGCTGAAAAATCAAGATCACAAGATAGCCGAGCAGAGAGAAAGGATTTCCGAGCTGGAACAGGAGGTTCAAGGCTGCCGGGATTTGCTGAGCTGATTGGAAGGTGCTTTGAGCGAGCTGGATGAGTTGTCTGGGCATTTGCCCGGGGGGCGGGGAAAGTGAAGAACAAAAATGGTTAGTCAACCACCGATCCCTATAACTAGCTAAACGTGACGTTTTCCCCTTCCCCTATTTTGTACCTGTCAAATACTGAGAAATTCGGCCCCTAGGGGGCTAGGCAATGATGAGAATCTATTTAATACATGGAGATTGTTTACAAAACATTATTGAAATTAAAAAGTACGTGGATGTTGGTCGGTTGAAAAGTCTAATAAGTAAGGATAATTTGTATTTGTTAAAGTGTGTTTTTTTAGTGAGAGAAGCGTATTTTTTCCACAATAAGATATAGGCAGTTGAATTCTTGAGGTGATGAGCGTATGTTTTTTGACCTAATTATTATTAAATTTTAACAGTGGTTTACAGTGGCGGTTATCAGATAAGGGGACATATGTTTTACGCACATACAAAAGCAGGTGTTGATGAGAACGAATGGCAGCTTCTTGATGATCATTTGATTGGTGTGGCTAAATTGGCTTCGAAATTTTCGGCTATTTTCGGTGGTTCTGATTGGGGTGAATTGGTCGGTAAATTCCATGACTACGGTAAGTTTAAGCCAGATTTTCAGAAAAAACTTCATTCAAATTCAAATGTGATAGTTGACCATAAAAGTATCGGTGCCAGATTGGTGTCTGATCATCTCGGTCAGGCTGGAAAATTGCTGTCTTTCTGCATAGCCGGACATCATGGAGGTCTGCCGGACTCAACCCATAGGAATTTGGGCGAATCTCTAGATGATATTTTGGATAAAGCTGGGCCTTACATAGATTCCGTGCCTGAACTCTCATCTACGTTTGCTCCGGAAAAGCTTCCCTTCACTTTTACTTCAGTATTTCAATTATCTTTTTTTACCCGCATGCTTTTTTCAGCACTGGTTGATGCAGATTTTTTGGATACCGAGCGGTACATGGACCCGGAGAAATTCTCCAAGCGTGAATCAGGGCCTGATTTAAGCGTCCTGTATGAGGCTCTCAATAAGCGAATAAGCATATTTGAACCGGACACCTACATCAACAAGCTTCGCTGTGAAATATTGGACCACTGTCTTGAAAGCGCAGAACGTGACCCCGGCCTTTTCTCTCTCACAGTACCTACCGGAGGCGGAAAGACTCTTACTTCCATGGCCTTCGCCCTGAAACATGCCCTGAAACATGGTATGCGCAGGGTTATTTATGTCATTCCTTACACGTCGATTATTGAGCAGAATGCCCATGTTTTTAAACAAATTTTCCCTCCCGGTTCTGTAATTGAGCACCATAGCAATTTTGATAGCAGCAAGCTCAAAGACGAGGAAGAGATTCCATCTGCGGACCTTAAACACCGTCTGGCCTGTGAAAATTGGGATGCTCCAGTCGTGGTGACAACCAATGTTCAATTTTTCGAATCTCTTTTCGCTGCTAAGCCTTCACGCTGCCGCAAACTTCATAATCTTGCCGGATCGGTTGTCATTCTGGATGAAGCCCAGATGCTGCCTGTCGAGTATCTCAAGCCGTGTATGCGTGGCCTTGAGGAGTTGGTTGAGAACTATAATTCCAGCGTTGTACTCTGTACCGCCACACAGCCCGCATTGCAGAAATCTGAAAATTTTACTGATGGTCTGGAAATAGCCGCAGAGCTCGCTCCGGACCCGGACCGTATGCATAGAGAGTTCAAACGCACAAAGCTGCATGACAAAGGCGTTCTGTCCCTTGATGAAGTCGCACAGGAAATTTGCGGGAAAGATCAGGGATTGTGCATCGTTAATACCAGAGCTCGTGCAGCCGAGTTGTTTTCCAAGATTAAAGACGAACCGGGAGCGGGCCATTTGAGTGCATTGATGTGTCCGGCGCACCGCTCGGAAGTCCTTACGGATATTCGCGCTAGACTTGCTGCGGGCAAGCCTTGTCGTGTTGTCAGTACCCAACTCATTGAAGCTGGGGTTGATGTGAGTTTTCCAGTTGTTATCCGTGAACTGGCCGGGCTCGATTCAATAGCTCAGGCTGCGGGAAGATGTAACCGCGAAGGCGAACTGGCGGAGATGGGGCAGGTGTCGGTTTTTGAACCTGCTGAAGGATTGGCCGGGTACTTCCGGCAGGCGGCGGGTAATGCTCAAAACACATTGCGCTTGCATCCTGAGGATTCATTTTCCCCGCAAGCAATGCATCATTTTTTTGCGGATACCTATTGGCTTAAAAGTGACCAGTTAGACAAAAAGAAAGTGCTTGAAGATTTGAACAGTCCCCACGGCCAATGGGATTTTCGCACGGCAGCCAAAAAATTTCGGCTTATTGAAAATGAAATGGTCCCGATCATTGTTAAATACAATGATAAAGCCGAAAAACTGCTGCGAGATTTGGTTTTTGCAGATTTTCCGGCATCCATTCTGCGTAAGCTACAACAGTTTACAGTACAGGTTTATACGCAACAATTTGCAGCACTTAATGATATGGGTGCAATTGAGATTGTGGATGAAAGTTATGCCGTGTTGGTAGATGAGAGTCTGTATGATTTTGAAGCTGGACTGTTGGTTCCTGAAAATATTTCGAATGACAACTTCATAGTTTAAATAAATGGAGGTGTATGTGGCCACAGGAGTTAAATTGAGGGTCTGGGGTGATTATGCCTGCTTTACCCGCCCGGAAATGAAGGTGGAACGGGTGAGTTATGATGTCATGACACCCTCTGCCGCCCGAGGCATTCTGGAAGCCATTTATTGGAAGCCGAGCATAAAGTGGGTGGTGGACAGAATCCATGTGCTCAAATCTGTTCGTTTCGACAATATTCGGCGAAACGAGGTTTCGGCAAAAGTTCCGGTAAAAGGAAAGACCGGGGTCGGTTCTGCCATGAAAAACGGCAAAGGCAATCTGCGGATTTATGTGGAAGACGTCCGCCAACAACGAGCAGCCATGGTTTTGCGTGATGTGGATTACATCATTGAAGCACGTTTTGAATACGCTTCTAATGAGGATCGTAATGATGGCAAGCATCTGGATATTTTCAATCGGCGTGTAGCAAAAGGACAGTGCTTTCATCGTCCTTATCTGGGATGCCGTGAATTTGCTGCTGCTTTCGGCCCGGTTGAAGGGGATATTCCTGTTTCTGAGATTGAAGGTGAAACCGATCTCGGATGGATGCTGCACGATATTGATTACAAAGCTGGCATGACGCCGGAATTTTTCCGTCCGGTCATGCAGAACGGGATTATCGAATGCCGTAACGGAGGGCAGTCCGCATGATTTTGCAGGCTCTTAATGATTATTACATTCGTATGGCCGATGATCCTGACGTGGATGTTTCTCCATTCGGGTTCGGCAAGCAGGGAGTTCATTTCTGCCTGACAATTGACCGCGAAGGCAATCTTGTGGGCGATCCCCTTGACCTGCGCGAGAATGGAAAGCCGTTTCGGATTGAAGTTCCGGGGCCGGAAACAAGAGCTAATGCGGTTGTTTCTAATTTTGCGTGGGATAATACCGGATATGTTTTGGGTGTAGACGGCAAGGGGAAGCCTGAGCGTACAGCCAAAACTTATACGGCATTCAGGGAATTGGCCCAAACCATTTTAGATGGTGTTGATGATGACGGTGGGCGGGCTTTGCTTTCCTTTTTGGAAAAATGGAATCCTGAACAGGCTGAGGACTTGAAAGATTGGGAAGAGGTCTTGGACAATAATCTTGTTTTCAGACTTGACGGTGAACGTGGGTTTCTCCATGACCGGGAGTCCGTGCGAGATGCATGGTCAAAGTATTTGGACGGCAAGGCAGGGACCAAAAAGGGGAAATGTCTGGTCACGGGTGAGGAAGATGTCTCCATCCCAAACACCCACGCCAAGATTAAGGGCGTCCCCGGAGCGCAGACTGCCGGGGCTGCACTTGTGTCTTTTAATATCGACTCCGCAGAATCACTGGGAAAAAAACAGAACCAGCTTTCGCCTATTTCCGAAAAAGCCGCCTTTGCCTACACCACGGCTTTAAACCATTTGCTGGCACCGGGAAGTTCCCGAAAGGTTCAGGTCGGGGATACAACCGTGCTGTTCTGGACCGATGCCCCCGAAGCGGAAGTCTTATTCGGTCAGGTTGTGGGCGGCAGGGAATCCGATGACAAGGACCTTGCCAAACAAATACGTGGAATGTTCTCTATGTTGGCAAAAGGCAGGCTTCCGCGTGAACTCGGTGATCCTGAAATACCCTTCTATGTGCTGGGCCTTTCGCCAAATGCCGCACGCATTTCAGTGCGCTTCTGGCATGTGGGAACGGTCGGGGAAATGTTTTCCAATATCGGCAGACATTTTGAACAGATGTCATTGGCTGGGAAACCTCCGAAAACGCCGGAAAATCCAAGCCCGTGGTGGATTTTGAAAGAGCTTGCCGCTCAGCAGGATTCTCGGAACATATCACCGCTTTTAAGTGGGCAGTTGCTTAAAGCGATCATCAGAAACAGTCCTTATCCCATGACTCTGCTGAATGCAGCTATAGGAAGAATCAGGGCTGACAAGAATATCGGGTATATCCGGGCCGGGATAATCAAGGCGGTTCTGGTTCGTAACTATCAACAGGAGATCGATATGGCTCTTGATAAGGAAAATGGTGAGATTGGATATAGGCTGGGGCGTCTTTTTGCCATTGTGGAGCGGATTCAGGAAGAAGCTGTGCCCGGTAGCAACGCAACGGTCAGGGATCGGTTTTTCAGTTCCGCATCTGCTACCCCGGCGAGGACATTTCCTGTGATTTTACGCAATGCCCAGAACGGTCTTGCCAAAATCCGTAAGGAAAAGCCCGGATATGCGGTGAATCTTGATAAATCAATTCAGGAAATACTTGGTGAAGTTGACTCGCAAAATGGTTTTCCTGCCGCACTGAATCTTGAAAAGCAGGGCATGTTTATTCTCGGCTATTATCAGCAAAAGCAGTATTTTTTCACACCAAAACAGACTTCCACGGAGGCATAAATCATGGGCGCAATCACCAATCGTTACGAATTCGTTTACCTTTTTGATGTTGAAAACGGGAACCCCAACGGCGACCCGGATGCTGGGAATCTGCCCAGAGTTGATCCTGAAACAGGGCATGGCCTTGTGACCGATGTCTGTCTGAAACGCAAGATCAGGAATTTTGTTGAAATCGCTAAAGGAGAAGAAGAAGGTTTTAATATTTATGTTGCTGAGAAAGCGGTTTTGAATCGGAACAACGAACAGGCTTATAAAGCTCTTGAGATTAAACAGGAGAAGAAAAAGCTTCCTAAAGATCAGGAAAAGGCCCGTAAATTGACCCGCTGGATGTGTGATAATTTTTTTGATGTAAGAACATTCGGGGCCGTAATGACTACCGAGGTCAACTGCGGGCAGGTCCGTGGCCCTGTGCAATTGACTTTTGCCAAAAGTATAGAGCCGATCATGCCTTCAGAGATCAGCATTACCCGTATGGCTGTCACCAACGAGAAAGATCTGGAAAAAGAACGCACCATGGGCCGCAAATTCATCGTCCCTTATGCTCTGTACCGTGCCGAAGGCTACATTTCCGCCCATCTTGCTGACGGTGACAAGGGAACCGGTTTCTCCGAAAGCGATCTTGAATTGCTCTGGCAATCCTTGGCCAATATGTTCGACCATGACCATTCCGCAGCCAGGGGCAAAATGAATGCCCGTGGGCTGGTTGTTTTTAAGCATGAAACCAAGCTGGGGAATGCTCCGGCGCACAAGCTCTTTGATACCGTTTCTGTTGAGAAAAATAATAATACTGATGGACCGGCAAGGGCTTTTTCCGATTATACTGTAAAGGTTGATGAATCGGCAGTTCCTGAGGGTGTTGATCTGGATATTAAGTTCTAACCATGTCCGAATTATTGCCCATTTCCGCATTGCAGCACTACCTGTTTTGCCCGCGTCAATGCGCCCTTATCCATGTTGAAAAGGTGTGGGTTGAAAACAGGTTTACTGTGGAAGGCAGAATTATGCACCGGCGTGTCGACTCCGAACAACGGGGAAGGCGCGCCGGGGCTGATCAGGATTTATCCGTACCGCTTAAAAGTGAGCGGTTGGGATTATACGGCATTGCCGATGTTGTAGAAATGGTTCCCGGACCGGACGGAAGGGAAGTCCCGTATCCGGTGGAATACAAAAGGGGCAGCCCTAAAATTCTGGATTGGGATCGTGTTCAGCTTTGTGCGCAGGCTCTTTGTCTTGAAGAAATGCTGGGAGTGTCAGTGCCGGAAGGGGCTATCTTCTACGGCAAGCCTCGCCGCAGGGAAGTTGTTGATTTCGACCATAAACTTAGGGTGTTGGTAAAAGAAACGGCTATGGAACTCCATAGATTGATAGCCGAAGCCCGAATTCCGGCAGCTGTCAAAGACAAGAAATGCCGTTCATGTTCGTTGGCCGGAGAATGTATGCCCGGAGTCGGGAATATAAAAGTGGAGCCATATCTGCTGAGTGCTCTTAAAGAATAGGGATGAATTTTGAAAAAATTGCTCAACACTCTTTATGTGACCACTCAGGGCAGTTACCTGTCAAAGGATGGCGAATGCATTGTCGTCCGTTCAGAGGATGGGAGTAAAAGGAAATTTCCGGCTCATGTTTTGGACGGCGTTGTCTGTTTCGGAAATGTCCTGTGCAGTCCTTTTTTGCTTGGTCATTGTGCGGATAGCGGAATTTCCGTGTCGTTTTTGACAGAGAATGGACGTTTTCTGGCAGAAGTAAAAGGTCCGCAAAGCGGGAATGTTATGCTGCGCCGTGAGCAGTATCGGCGGGCAGATGATCTTGTGCAGGCTTCTGCGATGGCCCGCAGTTTTTTGATTGGCAAGACGGTTAACTCAAGGGCCGTATTGCGCAGGGGATTGCGTGATCACGGGGAGCGCATAGATTCAGGACGTCTTGAGAACGCGACTCTTGAACTGGATTCCTATGCAAAAAGATTGAGCAATCCCTTGGAGCTTGAAGAAGCTCGCGGGCTGGAGGGTAGAGCAGCCAATGTTTATTTTAATGTTTTGGATGAATTGATTTTGAAAAATGACGGGGAGTTTACCTTTACAGGTCGCAATCGTCGACCTCCGTTGGATAAGGTGAATTGTCTGCTGTCCTTTGTTTACACTCTTTTGGCCCATGATGTGCGGTCTGCTCTTGAGGCAGCAGGACTTGATCCGCAAGTTGGGTTTCTGCATCGAGACCGTCCGGGCAGGCCGGGATTGGCTTTGGATATGATGGAGGAGTTTCGTTCATTTATGGCAGACAGAATCGTTTTGACGCTCATCAACCGTGGTGAAGTCAGTAGCAAGGGTTTTTCTGTAAAGGAAAGTGGTGCTGTGCTTATGAACGATGATACGCGCAAAACTGTGTTGCAGGCTTGGCAGAAGCGCAAAAGTGATATTGTCCTGCATCCATATATCAAAGAGAAGATTCCATTAGGGATTGCTTTTCATGTGCAGGCAAAACTTCTGGCCCGATGTCTGAGAAACGATCTTGACGGGTATCCTCCGTTTTTCTGGAAGTGATTCATGCTTGTTCTTGTCAGTTATGATGTGAGTTTCGAAGACGAGGGGGGCAAAAGACGGTTACGCCGTATTGCCAAGGTCTGTGAGAACTATGGGCAGCGGGTTCAGTATTCGGTTTTTGAGTGCGTTGTTGACCCGGGACAATGGGTAAATTTGCGTCAAAAATTGCTAGATGAGTATGAAGAGGAAAGCGATAGCTTGCGTTTTTATTTTTTAGGCAAAAATTGGCAGCGTAGAGTGGAACATCATGGAGTAGGGCAAGGATATGACCCCGAAAATGATGTGTTGATCTTATAGAATGCGAACCCTAAGCAGAGCAGAAAATCCCGGCATGTTCGCACTTGTGGAAAAGATGTATTATTTAACGTCGTTATGGCTGCGTGATTATGTCTGTTGAGTATAGAAAAAGTTTTTTTTAAAGGATTCGCGAGATCTGCTTCGTGAGCCTTTTAAAATAATGGCTTGAGAAAGCCACTGTCGCTCCCCATGCGGGAGCGTGGATTGAAACCATGACCTCCTCGATTCGGCTCTTAGGCGGTGGCGTCGCTCCCCATGCGGGAGCGTGGATTGAAACAATGCAAATCATTTTAGAGGTGTGGCACTGGTACGTCGCTCCCCATGCGGGAGCGTGGATTGAAACCGGTTCTTCGGCTTTTCGCCAGCATTATTATGAACGTCGCTCCCCATGCGGGAGCGTGGATTGAAACTAATCCCACGATGTCTGACGGCAAGCCCGTGTTTGTCGCTCCCCATGCGGGAGCGTGGATTGAAACCCCGCAAAAAGGCTCGTGAACTGAAAGAACTGCGTCGCTCCCCATGCGGGAGCGTGGATTGAAACTTCGCACATGTTGGGAAGGTGTTAAATATTTTGGGTCGCTCCCCATGCGGGAGCGTGGATTGAAACAACAACTTCACTGAATTCCATCATGCCTCCTGCTGTCGCTCCCCATGCGGGAGCGTGGATTGAAACCTGCTAAATCCAGCTCTACGGATTTGCTGCAGCGTCGCTCCCCATGCGGGAGCGTGGATTGAAACACCTCTTCAATCAGGTTTGTTGCTTAAGCTGATATTACATGAACATTTCTGAAAGCCTAGGTGGTCTAAAAGTTCATTAATTCAAATAGATAAAATGATATATAGCGTATTTAGGAAAAAATTAAAATCTGATCGTAACCAGCAGGTCGTCGGTTCAATTCCGATCGTTGGCTCCAGTTAAATCAAGGCCTTACATCGTTTGACGTAAGGCCTTTTCTTGTTTCTAGTGATTTAGTTGCTGTATTAGTTGTTGTTTCGTGCGGAGCTGAAATAGTGTCAGAAATAATATTTCAAATAAACTCCGCCATAATCCCCTATTGAACCGAATTCACTGCGAGGAATATTTGGAGTTGCCGGAGACGGCTCCGCTCCAGTGGTCATAGCCCAGAACAGTTGGACATCAGTGTTGTCCGTCACCGAGATATCCAGCAAGGGCCGGGCAAATACAGAACCGTCAAGAATGTTCCAGAATGACAGTATTTTGAGTTCAACAAGTGGGGTAAAGGCATAGGACGGCCCGAAAAGAAGGTAGTGCTGCCCGTAAAATGCGTTCAATCCTTCATTGTTTGCCGCGGAGCTTTTAACTTCCAGATATTTTGCAGGATCGTTTTCCCCTGCACCGTTATATAAATATTCCACAATAAAATTGATACCATTTTCAAAACGATACCATGCTTCAATTCCACCGATGGCAAAGGAAGAATGAATATCACCCCCTTCCTGATTTACGTCTTTACCAATATAAAAGACCGCCTCGGCTTTCAAACCCATGCCTCCTATATCAGTTGCAAAACCGGCTCCCAGCATTGGTCTTTCTCGCAAAGATCCGCAAATACCAAGAATATCTATCCCGTTTACATTATGCGAAAAATTAAGGAGATAACTGTTGTTTTCTTCCTCATCACCCAGAACAATGCTGCCGCCCAGCTGGCCGCCTAAATCAAAATAGTGAGTCGCGCGTACTGCATCAACCCCGGAGCGGGTGTCTGTATCCAATGCATCAGGTGAAAAAGGTTCAATAACGTCAAGCGGTGAAACCATAGACATTCGTCCGTACCCGATCGCCTGTCGCCCGACTGTCAGTTCACCATAATCAAAATTTTTTCTGATGAGGAGCCTGTCAATATCCAGTTTATCTTCAGAATATTTATCAGTAAAAATGGTCGACTCAAGATTAATAATGCGGTTTACCGAGTTATGGGTGAAAGGATCAAACTCCGATAGAGCCGCTTCGGAAAAAATTAAATTGTTTTCAGCAGACACTTCAAAGTCAATGTCACGGACTTCGCCTGTCAGATCGATTCGTTGCTGGTTGGAAGTAATAAAACCGGAAGGGAGGCCCGCTAAAGGGGAAGGTTGCATGACCGTATTGAGGGATTTCGCATACCCGCTGATTTCAATATTGCTCAATAAATCTTCGCAGAAAGCTTTTGTGGAGAGGAATGATGGAGATAACAAAATTATGAAAATCCATAAGATCCTGATCTCTTTGATTATTGTGAATAATCTGGATCTGCGTATAAGATCAGCCATTTTTCAGTCGCCCATCTTGCAAAAAAACGGTCCGTTTTGAATATTTCATGACCATTGGATCATGTGAGCTGGCGACAATGGAGATCCCTTTTGTTTTGTTTAATACAAGAAGCAATTCCAGCAGATCCGCACTTGCCTTTGAATCAAGACTTGCTGTTGGTTCGTCAGCAAGAATCAATGCCGGTTCGGAGGCAAGGGCCCGTGCTATTGCTACCCGTTGCTGCTGCCCTCCGGACAGGTCTTTGGGCAGCCTGTCCTGCAACCCGTCAATCCCCAACTCCGCAAACAAGGAGTCGACTATTTCCCTCCGTGTTTTTTTAGGGGCTTTTTGCAGCAAAAGCACATACTCTGCGTTTTCCGCAGCGGTAAGTACCGGTATAAGATTATGCGCCTGAAAAATAAAACCAATTGACCTGAGCCGGAAGTCGGCCAAGGCTTTAGGCGTCATCCGGTCAATTCTGCATCCGGCTATACAAAGAGTCCCCTGTGTCGGCTGGTCAAGTCCGCCGATCAAGTTCAGCAATGTGGTTTTGCCACTTCCCGAAGGACCCGCAAGTACGACAAATTCCTGTTCTTCAATATTAAGATGAAGATTGGAAACTGCATTTATTTTCTGTCCACCGAACATATATGTTTTAGTTAAATCTCTAATTTCAATCAGGCTCATATTCAAACTCTTTTCAGGTAAATCAGGTAGCGTCGTAATTTCATTTTTTATATATGTCTTAATGCTTCCGCAGGGGAAATTCTGGAAGCCTTCAACGCAGGGTATACTGAAGCCGCCAGACACAACAAAAGCATATAGAACGCAAACCTGCTCATCCAGAGAATGTCCCACTTAGCATAAAGCAGGGCAGAAAAAAGAACTCCGCCAAATTCAAGATTTGCGGGAATAAATAGACGGAGATCAAAACCGTAATGAACAAGGTACCATGTTGCCAGAGAAGTGAGGGCTGACCCTATAACGATTGAAAAGAGTCCTAAAAGCAGAGCTTCGGCCATAATCATTGTTTTTAATTGTTTGGGGGACGTTCCGATAGCCTTAAGAATTCCGAATTCGTATATACGTTCCATTACTCCCATAAGCAGGGTGTTGGTCACTCCTATGGTCACAATCATCAGTACAATAAGGGAAAGGAATTTCATGCTGACATAGTCCCAGCGTATGGCATTATAGAGGTTGGGCATGGCTTTTTCCCAAGAGAAAGCTTTTAATTCCGTATTGTTTTTCAGCAAATCATTGATGATTGGGAATACTGTCTCAATGAAGCAGGCATCCTTTAAAACTACAGCCAGTTCATGGGCCGCTCCTGGCACGCCTAACATCTCAGCTGCTTTTTTCTGGCTTACTATAATCAGGGAACTGTCCACTGCCCTGATGCCGGTCTCAAGGGATGCTTTGGCCCTAAATAATTCACTGACAAGCTCTCCTCGGTCATTCTGAGTTGTGACAACGAATTTTTGTCCCGGTTTGATCTGCAGCTCATTTATCAGGATGCTTCCCACAAGTGCATCCCCACTGCGCCAGTTTTTTTCGAAGGTTTCTTTAGGAATTCCCTTCAAAAAAGGATTGATTTTGTTTTCGACAGCGATGTTTATCCCTTCAATTCGGATATTTCTGCTTTCCCTGCTGGATTGGGCCAACCCGCAAAGTTTTACACGTGGCAGCACGCTTTGAACACCGGAGATCGCGTTAATTGTTTTAACGAGCCTGCCGGGGAGGAAAAAAACATTACTGTCTTTTGTCTCAAGGTAATTCTCATTGCAGATCACGATATGCCCGGTTCCGGAGCGAACACCGGTTTCCACCATGTAGGAGTAAACACCTTTTGTAAAATTGTGGAATGTCTGGACCAGTGTAAGACTGAGGCTAAGCCCGATAAGGGTAAGGATGATACGGCCTTTGTGCCGAAAAAGATTTCGCCATGCGAGTTGGATAGAATTCAAATTAATCCCCTCGAATAACCTGAACGGGGTTTAATTTTGCAGCCCTGTTCGCGGGTAAAAATCCCGCCGCAATGCACACAAAAAGCAAAAGACATGCCGCTGAAATCTGGTAAGAAAAGTCTATCGACGCATGAATTTTTGGTAGAATGGTGCCTCCGGCATAAGTTATCGGCTCAACACTCCCGCTTAGATCAATCCCGACTTTCTGTAGGTAATAATTCATGCTGAGTCCCATGCATACACCAAGAGTCACGGCAATCATCCCCATGAAGAATGTCTCCAGTAAAACTATAACCCTGATTTGCCATGGCCGTGTCCCCAAAGCCATTAGAACACCGAATTCATAAGAGCGTTCCATGACTGACATATAAAAGGTATTGAAAATACCAAGCCCTGTAGCCAGATAGAAAATGGTCATGACGATAATATTGGTCACATAGCTTATAGCAATAGCATCCCTGATTTCAGGAAGAAATGCACTCCAGTCCAGTACCTCAAACTTGTCTCCGAAGAGTGGCTGGAGCTTTGCGGCAATCAGCTTGGCCTGCATGGGGTCCTGCACGCTCAAAGCCAAGGAGTGAACGGTGCCGGGCAAAACCAGAATATTTTGCAACCAATCAAGGTTAACAAGAATTAATTCATTATCATTACGGAAATTACCCGTGCGGAAAATACCTTTAATAAACAGAATGCCGTTGCCGATTGAACCGTCGCTTGCACCGGAAACAAAAGCCAAATCATCTCCGGGGCACACTCCAAGTTTCCGGGCCAAACCTTCTCCGAGAAGAACTCCCTCATGATCATCTCCAAGTTGTTTGCCCGCGATAAGACTGTCCTGCAATACTGTTACATTCTTTTCCATCTCAGGACGAATGCCCAAGGCTTCAACAGGTAATGAATTTTCCTTACGGCAAAGAAGTCCGAAACCACGCAACCTTGGAGAATAGCCTTTAACAAAATCCAGCCCTGCAAGGGTTTTCAGTTGTTCCGGTCCCAACTGAAAATTTGTAAATATACTTCTTCTTTTCTGATAATTTTTGCCGGAAATGATGATATGGCCATAATACTGGTCTGTTGCTGAAGCGAGCATATCCTGCATTTTACCGGCCGAAACCCCGATAGCCAAAAGCAGCATGGCCGAAGAAAGCACCATTGCCGATATGGTCAGGAAAGAGCGGCGTTTATTACGCATGATATTGCGAAGGGCAAGAGAAACAAGAAGCATCATAACCCCTTAATTGCGACTTCTCTCAAGAAGGCCTTTGAATGTGCGCATCCCTTTTAGTTTACTCAGCGAAAAAAAGTCTTCTTTTATCGAAATATCGAAATCAAGATTGGTATAAGTAAGTACAGTTCGTTCATCGGGTTTGTCTTCCGGTTGGACGGTCATCCTCAAAGGTAGGATATGTCCATCCATCACCTGAACATTATCAAACGAAATAGTTCGAACCTTAAGCCTCTCCTCATCAAAATATTCTATGGTCTTGGGGACATAATCCTTTTTTAAAATTGTATAGATAATTTTACCCCAGATCACCGGAGCATTCGGTTTGGGTATGCACCTGATACGCCACAGTTCCGGGGTTTCTTCGACGAGGCTTAAATCATAATCCAAGTCGACATGATTAGCTTTTACAAGGTCGTCATTTGAAATATGACTTCCCATCCATGGTGCTCCCATCATGGATGGCGGTATTTTTATCACCCGATCAATACGTGGCAGATAATTCCAGATCTCTTTATTCGCTTTAAGAGTGGCTATCCCTTTTTCTTTTTTAGGCTTAATAATTTTGGTTAAGGAGTATGAACGGCCAAGTGACCAGCCCTGAATTGCTATAGTCCGTTCCCATTTGCCGGTTTTTATCTGCATAGTAGCGCTTACAAAGGATGAATCCCCGTTATACTGCTCCTCCACATTGCGGATCAGAGTCTGCAAATCAACAGCAAATGAAGTTTGTGGAAATGAAATGGCAGCTGCAATAATTAGAATTAAATAAAGTTTTAATTTATCTGTTTTTTTCATATTTTTCATAGACCTCAAAGGCAAAACGATCCAATAATTCAGGGTTCAGGGATTCTCCGTTAACGGCCAAAGCAAGACATATCAATCCCGTATCTTCATTCACATACTGGAATTGGGACTCAACAATTTTATTGGGCATGCATTCATGGGGTCCAACAGTCACCGTACCAATAATTTTATCGTGACGGAGCTCATGAAGCGGGCCGCCAAGACTTAAAACAGCTTCACCTATAAGTGCCGGGTTGATGTAAGGAGTTGCAGCCTGAACAATATCCTCCACAGGGGATACGGTCCCCCACCCCAGCTTTGAACCTACGGCTTTATGCAATTTTTCAATAATCTGCCGCTGTACTGTGTGGGTAATAAAGGACCCCAGTCTGCTGTCTCCAGGTAACGGACGTTTTTCACTGCATCGATCCCTTTCATTGAGGGTACAGTAAACAAGCCATTCGGAAAAAGGAGCAAGCACGCAACGCAGGCCGCGTTCTTCCAACTTTAAAACAAGGTCATTATTTGCAAAGGTGTCGAGGCGGACGTATATTTCACCTACCACCGCGACAGTCGGGATATTTTTTTCAAAATCTTTGAGTTTTGAGAATTCCTCCCCGGCACGGGTCAGCAGTTCTTTAAGCCCGAAGCACCCCGACCAGACCTGCCGGAAAGCATTAAAGGTCCCGACACTCCCAAGGCGCACCATCATATCTTTCAATTCGGCAATGTATCTGTCATATATTTTTTGCGTCTCACCGGGAATTTTTTCTACCGGCCGAACATCATGAAGGGCTGCCTGCAGCATATCCGTTGCAATAAAGCAGGCTAGTGCGCGCAGTTGGAAATCTACAGGGACCTCTGCGAAATAGTCTTCGTCTGAAGGGGAGATAATGCGAACTTTTTCTGACAGTCCTATTTTGTCAAAAATAATATTTTGAAGAATATTATACATACCAAAACGGCAGGGACCGTTGGCCCCCGGCAGGAGAAAAGCAAAACGTTCGTCAGTATCCTTAGCCTGCAGCACTCTGGTAAGGAAACTTCCCAGTGTTATGGCCATTGGGATGCACTCCTTGCCGGAGGTATATTTACGGGCTAATTGCAAATCCTCTTTTGTTCCGAGTGCCAAGGCTTCCGCCCGCACTCCTTCCGCATTAAGAAGAGCTGCGATTGTTTCTGCACATGGTCCCATTCTCGGTACCATAAGAGTTTCACCAGTGTTGCGGACGTTGAGTATAGGATCGCCAGCAACCCGGGTATCTCTAAAATCGTTTAATCCCTGATTCGTAGCTCGGGTAGATTTCTTAATGTAGGAAGAAACGCAGTAAAGAAAAGCTTCAATACGGGTTTTTGTCCCTGCATCGCCGGAATGTCCGTCTGTCTCAATTATGGTGAACGGCTTATTTTCCATTATGTATGCGAAGAAATGCAGGGTGAAACTGTCAGGTCCGCATGAGTAGTTTGAACAGTAAACAGCATATTGGCCCGGACTTCTGCGAATCTGGTGTGCGGCGCGCAGGCAGCTCTGGGAAGAACCCCAGTAAATTTCCGGAAATACGGGAGTTTCATCACTAATTGGATAGCAATCCAGAGGAATAGCCAAGGCCCCCTGTTCCCGAAGCAGGTTGGGCACATTGGCGTTAAGGATATCATTATGAATTGTATAGCTGCGTCCGATTACAACAACAGCTTTTAAGTCATGCTGGGCTGCAAATTCCAGAGCTTTTCTACCTGAATCGCGGCAGGACTTTTCAAAGGATAATTGAGCCCGGCATCCAGCGTCAAAGGCTCTTTGGTATTCATTTTTACCTAATTGACCGGCTAGTTCCTTAACTGACTCGATAAATCTTTTTGATTGGAAATTTTCTATCCCGATATCAATACACGGATCTAAAATTTTCATCTTTTGCGAAAAAATTTTGGAATAGACAAGATCAGGGCTGGCTTGAACTATTGGACAATTGCAGGCATGAAGCTCTGTTCCATGCCGAGGATTTTCCCGAAGTCTGGGGGAAAAAAAGAATTCTTCGGAACCTGACTTCAATATTTTTGAAACTATTCCCTGATAAAGCTGCATAGGAGCACAGAAGGGGACATTACTATTTTCTATGCCTTGCTTGAGGGTGATAATTCCTTTGTCTGAGTATACTTTTACATTGAACCCAAGTTCATCGAAGAAATATAGAAAAAACGGGAGCCAGTTTTTCAGACTGAATTCTTCAACCAGAGCAATCGTGGGACGGTCTGGGTGTTCAGGGATCGAAGAAATCAACTCGGATATTAGTTTTCGCCGTTCTACAAACGGATCAGGAGTTAGGTCCGGGAGCTTGGTTTTTGTATGCCCCTTTTCATATAACGAGCAATTTCCACCCCACAGGAACATTTTTTCTTTGTTTTGAACGATAGTTTTAATTCTTTCAATTCGGCAGTTGTTACCGTTCCCCCCGCAGCCCCGGTTTGATTTACAGTTGAAGGTGTCCTTGTTCACAATTGCAGCGCCAAGGAAAGTGTTCATATCAAGATCATGGTCAGCGTTGTTTTTCTGTCTGCCTGCAATCAACGCTATTCCCAGCGCTCCGATGGTACCCGGGTTTGGAGGAATGATTACTTTTTGACCGGTTCTGTTGGCTATGGCCGCCGGCAGCGAGTCCGACTTAAAGGGCATCCCCTGACAGAATATTTTTTTACCGACAGAACGGGAGCCTTTTACCCTGTTCAGATAGTTCAGGGCAATGGAATCATATAAACCTGCCACGATGGATGGTTGCGGAATTCTCTCGGAAATAGCCGCAGCAATGACCTCGGCCATGAAAACGGAACAATGCTGTCCGAGGGAAACCCCGTATTCGGCTTCCATGGCAATTTTATCCATCTCGGTAACATTGTTTATTCCATCGAATCTGCCGCCCTGTTCAGCTATGAAAGATCCCGTCCCGGCACTGCAGGCCTCATTCATTGCCGCATCTATTATGTGACCGTCTTCCAGTCTGGAATATTTTGCATCCTGACCGCCTATTTCAAAAATTGTGTCGACTTCAGGATCAAAATAAAGGGCTCCTTCTGCATGGGCAGCAATCTCATTCATTATGGTTATCGGGCTCGTTCCGTAACAGCTTTTCATTAACGAGCCAACAATCTCTCTTCCTGAACCGGTAACACCTACATTGCGAACTTTATGTTTACAGGTTGTCTCCTTTAAAAAAAGATTTACAAGTCGTTGAGCAGCAACGATCGGATCGCCTTGAGTGTTGAGGTATGCCTCCCACACGGGCTCCAGAGTTTCGCTGTTTACCGCAAGGGCCTTGGAGCCGGTTGAGCCTATGTCAAAACCTAAAATAACATCACAAAGGGGGGCGTCTTTTATCCATGAGGCGGCTGGGATTCGTTGTACTTTTTCAAGCGATTTTCTTAACGGTGTTACATGTTCAAATGAGTGTTCGCTTTTTTCCCGGAACAGATCGTCAAATTCTGGTGAATCAGTTTTTTGTTCAAAGGCAACAATAGCTGCACCTAATGCTTCAGAAAAATGAGTGGAATATTTATTGTTCTCGATAAGTGAGAGATGGCGGGAATTGGAGAAAGATGTAAAATTACGCCGGATACGGTCAGACTGGGTGACCCCTCCGGTAAGAATAATTTTATCCGGTGAGATGTCCGGCTTGAGCAAGGATTGAACATTTGTGCACACAGCGTCAAACAGACCTGCAAGAATATTTTCAATGTCTTCACCCTTGTTTGCCAGATGAGTCATATCAGTTTTCAAAATTACAGGGCAGCGGCCTGAAAGAATTACCGGGTTTTCTACGCTTGCGCATTTTTGGCTGGCTTCTGATATGTTCAGTCCGAATCGTTCTACAAGCTGACAGAGGAAATTTCCGGTTCCCTGTGAACATCTTGAATTTTCCCGATAAATATTCTGACCGTTACAATGCATTTCCAAAACGGAAAAGCCCTGACTGCCGATGGAAATAACAGTACATGGAAAAATGTCAGGGTGGGTGAAACGAATACCTCGCGATAGGGCAGCTTTAACAGGAACCTGCAGACAGGTAAGTCCCCGGCTGAATCTGCCGGTGGCAGCTATTGGAAATGAAGGTGTCCAGCCAGAGTCACAAAGAAGATTACGTAAAATATTGAATGGATCTTTATCGTGCGCTTTTCGATACGTTTTATGTATATGGGGCTTGCCATTGTACTCGGTTAAAACGGCAATTTTTACAGTTTCAGCTCCAATATCGACTCCCCAAAACAATTTGGACTCTATTTCCACGCATAGCCTCGCATCAAAAAAAAGTAATTAACACTAGATGCAGGCATCTAGCATTTTCATATAGTCCGTTCTGCTAAGTCATTGTGACTTAGCCTTTTGCAAGAGTTTAAATGAATTTCGAGTCTTCTGTACCATGCATACGTATATAATGGAATATTTGGAGACACAAAGATTTTTGTGGGGTTATTCAGCACAAACAAACAACTTTACACCAGATAATTCATCTTGCCTGATAAGCGCTGAAGCAGCGTGAAGCATCGTTGCATGTCTGGTCTGCCTATCCTTACATTATTTCACATTGTTCCTGCCTGCTGCATGTAGGAACGAATCGCAATATTAACAGGTTAAAACCATCAACAGTGGCATCAGCTGCGTTAGAAACTGTGTAGGGGATAAACTTCATACAAATCCAGATATACCGCAATGGAATCCCTGGCTCCGGCCCACTTGGCCGGTTCAGACACACCGATGACATTTCAGCTCCCGATCCAGCTAAATCTGATGGTGTTTGCCAGTTATTTGAAAGCCCCGTCACTGCACACTGGAGAGTGCTGTGACGGGGTTTTTGAAACTGAAACCCAGAACAATCCTGATTCAAAGGGGTGGTGGGGTCGGCCATTATTAGAAAGGAAGATCTAATCGGGCTTCACCCATTTTTATCTATCTCAGGATAAGTAAGGAAGACAACGTGTTGTTGACCAAGGTTGCGACTTTGTCTCGGGGAAAGAGACGCTGAAGCGTTGACTTGGGGCTGAGCCAAACGGCCATCAGGTCTTTCTGGGTTCCAGAAGATATGAAAGATTCAAGTGCGTTTTCATCAACAACTTTCACAAGAGCTCGAATATTGCGGTTAAGATAGTAGTCTAAAACATTGCTCATCTGTTGCTCAACCTCATCTTTGAGCTGAGCGTGTTTAAGAATGCCTACAATTTCAAGCTCCGCGTCATAAAATGTGACCAACTGGCTTATCATCTCAAGGGATTCCTGTGTGACATGAGCATGATCCAGACAACAGACTATTTTGGAAATGGGGTGCTCATCCTTGATTACCAGTACGGGGCAGTCAGCCCGGTCTGCCACTTTGCCGGGAGCATGGGCGTCGCTTTCCCACGCAGAACCGCTGCGGCTGCACCCCATGATGATCAGGTCGCTGCCATTGCTTTTGGCTTCTTCAAGTATTGCTTTTACAGGGGAAGCATTCCGCAGATGCAGCTGTAGTTTTTTCCGTCCTGTATGCTCTTCCCCTGCCAGCTTACTGCCCTGACCGGACATCAGAAACTGTTCATCACCGCCAACGTAAAGCTCGGCGCTTGAACCCAGTAAGGCCAGAAGGTCTCTGCAATAGTTGTGAAGCATTCGCACCTTGGGATTGGAATCGGAAAGGTTTGGCTCAGACCCCGGCAACAGCCCTTTTTTATCTATGCCCAGCAGTGCCAGATCAGGCCATGTATTCCGGGCCAGCCGGGCCGCATGGCGGATGGCGTACATGCTGTATGTGTTTTCATCTACAGGAATAAGTATTTTCATTATTGCCTCCCGGCAGAGTAGGTCCAGCACAGAAACAAAGGACAGGAAACTCGGGCCAGAACCTCGATAAGAGGAGACTTTCTGGCCGAATTACGGTCCACGGCAGAAACGATCAGGCCGTAGTCATGGAGTGAAGGAACAGCTTTTTCCGGAGCTGTCAGCAAGGTAAATGATCTTTGCGGTGCCCGGCCATGTTCAGCGAGCAGTTCCCCGGCTGTTTTGATGATATCCTCCGGTTGGGTTTCCCTGCTGAAATCGTCAAGGCTGTATACGCAGAGGTCAAAATCAATTTTCCTGTTCCGCAGCAATCCGCAGAACTGGCCTATTGTTGATTTCAGGTCTGTGTCTGTATCAACGACTATAGCCACCCGGTCAGATTTGATTATGTTTTTTACCAAAAGAACCGGGCAAGGCATTTTTTTGTAAAGTTTTGAGCGCAGTTTCTTGCGGAATTCACCGGTATTGAAATTTGATATTTCTCCTTCAATGAACATCCTGTAATTACCAAGTCTTAGTTCCTGTAGAAGGATATCCTCACGATCTCCCACTTCCACAATGGGTTGTGGCATGATGAAGCAATCCAGTTCTTCGTTTTGAAGAACGCGGCGGACCTGTTCAACGCCGGCCTGCTTGAGCCCGGATTCCCACGATTTGCGAATCCAGCCGGTTTGAGACGAATGCGCTTTATGATCAGGTTCTTCAATATGTATGGGCTGAAGATCTATCGCAAGCAGTTCTGATTTTTGGCAGGCATATCGAAGGGCGATATTTGAAGCCAGAGTCATTTCCACCGGGATTAACGCTTTATTCATAAACATACCTCGCATGCATGGCTGAATCTGGTTAAGCCTGTTTTAAATGTTTAGCGTTCTTTATTTTTTCCTCAGCCTGCCTGATCACTTCCTGAATCTCTCCAAGTTTAAAGGGCTTGGCGAGGAAGTCGAAAATACCTTTGCGTATGGATTCTTTTGCTGTTTCCATAGTCGCAAATCCGGTGATAATTATCACTTCGGTGTCAGGATAAAGTTGCTTTACTTCAGTCATGAACTGCATTCCGTCCACTCCGTCCATCTTGAGATCAGTGACGACAATATCGAAATTCCGTTCATGTATTCTTTCCAAAGCCTTGCTGCTGTCTATAAAGCTTTCCACTTCGTAGCCCTTTTTCTCAAGAGCGGGATGGAGTCTTTTACTGACGATTGGTTCGTCATCAAGAATCAGAATACTTGTTTTTGAGGTGTTCATTCTGTCACCCTCCGATTGTTGTTTGAATGCGATCTTTTATTAATTCATTAAAATCGTTTGCATAGCTGCCGATACGGGAGTCGTCGATCATGGAGACATCCAGTTGTCTGCTGTAGGCAACAAGTACTCCCATAACTCTCATGCGATACATAATGTCATTGTCACTGATCTTTTTTGCACGTGCTATTACAAGATCTTCCCTGACAGTGATTGAAAAATCCAGACGGGCAAGAACTTCACTAAGAAATCTGGCTCTGCGCGAACGTCTTTGAGCATCGGTGACCCCTCCTGCAAAGCGGAAATATACGTAGTTATCTGACGGGTTATCGCTCACATAACAGTTTATTATGGTGAAATGATAACCGAGATGCAGACTGATATGTGAATAATTGTTTGAAATCACAGCCAGATTGCGCCCGATGTTTGTTGATGCCGCATGCTGGGGCGATATTGTCCTGGTCATGCTGGACATAAAACTGGAAAAATCAACAGGAACAGGAGACGATTGCCACACTCCGGCGATAGTTACGCCCTCGATGAATGCGCTCATTGGAGCAGACAGAACCTGATCCTGTTCTATTATTTTTCTGCCATACCGGCCTGATTTTGTTTCGGGCTCAATGTTGTTCAGCCCGCCACCGATATCAATGATCGTTAAGTCCAGCGGAACAGGCAGTTGCAGCCGTCCATTTGGTGAAGAGGAATCAAGGGAAGTGCCGATGTTGATTTCTATCAGTTCTTCAACAGCCTTTTCATGTACGAAACGGGTTATATCATGGAACGTTTCACAGCCGGCAGGTGTAAAGTTGCTGTCGGATGGATCAAACAGATTAAGCGGTTCAACCTGTCTGAGTATTCTTTTCAGTAGACGATATTCGTATGTTTCATCAATGCATTCACGTTCAGCCTGATAAAGATGCAGTTCATGGAGAATCCCGGAATAAACGGTCTTCTGCTCTGCATCCATGGTGATAACCTGTCCCGGAGAAAGAATTTCTGTGGCATTTTCGGTGTTTAGGAGTGCAGGTACACGGTATTCCCGAGCTATGGTAGCCAGATGCCCTAAAGGTGATCCCACATCCGCTATAAGGCCTGCCGCGCGGGGAAGTACTGCGGCAAACGATGGCGATGAGTGGTGTACGACCAGAATGGCTCCACTTGGAAAGTCGGTAAAACATGAATCACAGCGCGCAATATAAACTTTCCCTGAGGCAATACCCTGTTGGGCTACGTCTCCTTTTCCGGAAAGTATTTTCTCCCTGTTCTTTAGTTCCTTGAGCAAGGATTCTGATGGCTCATCAACCTGTGATTGTATGTGCAGAGGACGGCTTTGCAGGATGATAAGTTCTCCGTTCTGGTCAAATGCGAATTCAATATCCTGAGGTTTTTTAAAGTATTGCTCCAGACGCAGGGCGGTTTTAACCAGTGTGTCTATTTCCTCTGCATTCAGACTCGATTTGGTCTGAAGTTCCTCGGGAACAGTCTCCTCTATTGTTCCCGGTCCTGCGGGATTTATCCGCAGCGCTTTCTCTTTACGCTGGATAGAGGCAGCCCGTTGGCGGTAAGGATTCTCTCTTGAGATAAAGAACTGGTCCGTTGCCGACTCTCCGGCAACAATGGATGACCCAAGCCCCCATGCAGAACTTATGATAACGGTGTTGTCCCGGGGGGCGGTAGGAGAAAGGGTATAAACCACACCGCTGCATTTGGCATCGACCATTGTCTGAAATGAGACTGCCATCAGAGTTTCTCTGGTCTTGTAATTCAACCGGCGGCGGTATCTTATGGCCGCAGGGGTATAAATTGCGGCCAGTACTTTTCTGTAAGCCTCATGCAGTCGGTCGGGTTGGACATTGATCAGGCTTTCATAAATACCAGCGAAGGAATTGTTGCCGTCTTCTCCCCATGCACTGCTCCGTACAGCAAGTCCCGGTCCTTTGTCCGGGTTGATGGATAGTTGATCTTTGATCTCGTTAAGGGCCTTGCGCACTTCCGGGGGAAGGGTTCCGGAAAGGATAAGCTCAGATATTTCGGCAGAAGCCTGATCAAGAGGTTTATCACCGGCCATGCACTCATGCTTGATGGCAGAAATTCTTTTGTTGAAGTCGTTGGACTCCATATATTCTTTACAGGCCCGTGTTGTTATGGAAACTCCTGCCGGGGTCCTGATTTCCAGCTCATTGGATATGCGGGCCAGGTTATAACTTTTAGCCCCGACCAGATCATAATCCTTGGATGTTGTTTCGCTGAACGGAATTATCAGCCTGTCAGGAAGGGCGGGATGCCCTGCGAGTTCATCCTGAATATTTTTGGAGATCTCCCTCAGAGAACTGTATAGTCCGATATATTTACCGGGGGTCATGGAATCCATGGCTCCAATGAGTTTGCGTACAAGGTCCTCCATATCCTGTGTCGCCATGCGCAGATACTGGGTGTCAAATATGTAATCGCCACCCAGTTTGCTGTGCATTGAGGCTATTCCGGTCAGAATTCGGTTGTTTAATTCCAGTACGGAATTGAAATTTCTGAACAGGTCGGCAAAAGAGCGAGGCCTTCTCTTATGCCTTCTTTTCAGAAGATTCTGTATGAAATTAAACAACCGGTTCATAAATTTAATCCTTGGTCCTAATGGACTCCACCTTTATCTTGAAAGAGCATAGTCATTAACAGTCCGGCCAGAATCGCGATGACAACTGCGGAAACGCCGTAAGCAATCTCATGTCCGAAGGCAATAGATTCCAGAATTTTGGGGAACCCGTCCAGTTTGGCATTTATTGTGGTCGAGGCTATGCCGAGGACCTTATTGCCCCGGACAGCCGCAGCTTCAACTGTGTAGGCTCCTTTTTTCAGTGAAGACGGCAGTTTCATTGTCGCGGAAAAATTACGCAGACCGTTGCCGGCATCGCTGTAGTTTACAACATTTTCCTGTATTTCATACAGCCCTTCATGACTTACAAGTTTGATGTACTCGTCAAAAAGGGTCTGGTCTGTCTGACCTTTTACCGAATTGAAACCGAGGTTAAGCTCTTGCCATGCAGCTCCACCGGACGCATAGGTTTTAGAATCAGCTCCGATCAGAAAAAGGTTCGGGACATCATGGAGTTCCACGGATCCAAGATTCATCCATAAGAATCCCAGAGCCTTTCCCTTCTTTTTAAAATGGGTGTCCTTATGTTCACCCATAATCCTGATTACAGCATTACTCCCTGCGGGCACTGTTCCGCTGACAGAGAGAGTGGTTCCGTCATATGTTGTTCCGATAGTAAGGTGGTCTGGATTGGTATGCAGGGTCACCTTTTCGGCAGCGAGGGCTGATCCGCATGAAATAATGAGCGAAAGCAGTGTGATGATGAAAGTTTTAGTATATTTTTTCATTTTTAATGACCTCCTGTATAAGCCAGGAGCACATCAGGTGTGAGCAACAGGCTGAGAAGCATTTTTACCATCACGACCAGGACGAGGGTGGCCAGCAGAATTTTGAGCTGTTCGCCTTTGAGTTTCCTGCTGATTCTCGTTCCGAACTGGGCACCGATTGTTGATCCGACCAGTAACAGCAGAGCCAGAACGAAGTCGACAGTGTGGTTGGTGTACGATTGGAGAATGGTAACGTTGATGCAGGTAAAGAGAATCTGGAAGAGGCTTGTTCCAACTACAACATGCATTGGCATGCGCAGCATGTAGACCATGATCGGAACCATGATAAAGCCGCCGCCTACACCCATAATCGCAGCCAGAACTCCGACAAGTGCTCCGAGTACCAGCGGCATGAGCAGGGAAAGACGGACTCCTGATTTTACGAAATCGGTCTGGAATGGAAGGCTCTCCAGCATCATGGCGTAACGGGATTTTTTCTTGGGAGCCTCCTGAGTCACTGCGTTGTCTTTTTTACGCAGACTTTGGAGGCTTTCTATGAACATGTATGATCCAACCCCGCCCAGCATCAGAACATACGTAACATTGATCAGGAAGTCGGCGTTACCCATGGCCCGCAGAACCTTAATGGCCTGAACACCCATAAATCCGCCGAGAACACCGCCGATAAGAAGAAGGATTCCCATTTTGAAATCAACATTACCGAGGCGGTAGTGCGCAAGACATCCGGAAGTAGAAGCTCCGACAATCTGGTTTGAATCAGATGCAGCCGCAACCGTCGGTGGAATACCGAACATAATCAGCAGAGGAGTCATCAAGAATCCTCCCCCAACACCGAAGATCCCCGAAAGCAGGCCAACCAGACCGCCCAACATGAAGATGACGACTACGTTAACGCTGTTTCCGGCAATGGGTAAATACATATGCCACATTAATGAACTCCTTGTTTGTCTAGTTGCAATTGACCCTTAAGTCCGGCCTGTCGGTACAACCGTTCATCCGGGTCTTTTCTCATTCTGTTTTCCGCAACCGTCAGTAAACAGTTGCGATGAAATTTCACCGCTGGTCGTAAGCCGAAACTTTTTGGACCACTTCGATGTGACAATCCGTCCTGTTGCCTATCCGTTCCAACAACTCGATAAATTTAGTGTCATTCCTGCTCCCGCATGGCTCCGGTTGACCTATGAACAGGGTAGTAATCTTATTCTCGATGATGAATTGAGTGACTTCGTCTTCAAACCTGCCCTTGGCGGAGTAAAAATTAATATGCGATCTTTCCGAATGGTCTTCGGCAAGGAGGGACTCCAGCCTTTTTTCCGGCAGTCCGATCCACTCGCTATCATTGCCCGGGCTGTTCCGGAATTCTTCGTCGTCAACCATAAGAATAGAAACATTCATATATATTCTCTTGCTCAGACTGATGGCGTAATACGCGAGCCAGAAGCTTGATTCAGATGTATCTACAGCGATGAGTACGTTGTTCATGTTTTTTACCTTTACATCTGTAGAGCAAGGCCGGTGCCAAGATTTGATTGTGACAATGTTCACTTAATCTCTGTAATTTATGGTATTTAAGATAAGTAAGAGAGTTGGGCCTTCAGAAATCAGGCTGGGAGTGTTTCATTATGAAATTGCTCATTCCATAAGGAGAGCAGCGAAGATGCAAACATGCTTAAAGGAAATTTAATGGCTCATACCCAGTAATTAAGGGGTCTTTAGAAATGTGGTGTCCTCTGTCTCAGTTTTTAAAGTCAGGTTTTTGTTTCATAGTGAAACATAAAAGCATGGGTTATATGCGGGCTAAAATAAATTTTGAATTAGTTTTGTTTCAGATTGGAACGGCAATAAAAAACGGCACATTCTTCTAATCTAGAAGCATGTGCCGGAAAGTGATTTTTTTAACAATATGTTCTGCGCAATTTAGTGCGTTGGTTAGAACATAATAACTGTTTATTCAGTGGGTTATTCTTCGCCTAGGTCCTCGAGATTGTACTTTTTCATTCTGCGCCAGAGTGTTGTCCGTGGAAGTCCCAGAATGTGGCTGCTTAGATGTTTGTTGTATCCGGTGGCTTCAAGCACATGCTTTATGTGTCGGCGTTCTACTTCTTCAAGTGAAAGAAGGCCGGTAGCTCCGAATGCGCTGAATGCCAGATTCAGCAGATCCGGCGGAAGTTCTCTGACCCCGAGAGTTTCTCCTTCGGCAAGGGCTACGGCCCTTTGAATTATGTTCTCAAGCTCCCGGACGTTACCCGGATAATTGTAATTTGTAAGAACCTCCATTGCCTGCGGAGATATTCCACTGACCGATTTTCCGAATCTGGCATTGAAGGTTTTGAGAAAGTAGTTCGAGAGTAGAGGAATATCGTCTCTGCGCTCGGTCAAGGGAGGCAGATAGATTCTTACAACATTTAAGCGGTAAAATAGATCTTCGCGGAATTCCCCGGTCTCCATCGCCTTGTGAAGGTCCCGGTTGGTGGCGGCTATGATGCGTATATCCAGTGAGACCGGCTTGGTGCCGCCCACGCGCATTATATGCCGTTCCTGAATTACACGAAGCAGTTTAACCTGCATATTTACAGGCATTTCGCCAATTTCATCAAGAAATACGGTCCCGCCGTCAGCGGACTCAAGAAGGCCTATTTTAGTGGCTGTTGCGCCTGTGAATGCCCCTTTTTCATGCCCGAAAAGTTCACTGGAAATAAGTTCTTCCGTAAATCCGCCACAGTTGAATGAAACAAATGTCTTATTGCGTCTCGGGCTTAAATCATGGATGGCCCGCGCGGCCCTTTCTTTGCCTGTTCCCGTATCGGCCTGCAGGAGCACATTGCAGTTTACTTTCGCCACCTTGCGGATCATTGCGAACAGTTCCTGCATTACTTTGCTGTTACCAATAAAGTTATCGAACGGCTTCACATCACCAAGGCTTTCCTTGAGCCGGCGGTTCTCGTCTTTAAGTTGTAATTTTTCCATAGCCTCCTGAGCTATGGCTTTAACTTCCTGTATGCGGAAGGGCTTCACTATGTAATTTACCGCACCCTTTCCTGTAGCCTCTACTGCGGAGGGAATGGAGCCATGTCCGGTTATTATGACAGCCTCAACGTCCTCGAATCCCTTCTTCACAAAGTTCAGTATGGTCATCCCGTCCATATCCGGCAATTTAAGATCAATAAATACCAGTTGGAACGGTTTTTCGCTCATGCGGTTCAGGAAGGGATGTCCAAGATTGAAGGTTTCGGTTTCAAATCCCTGTTTACTTAAGGCTCTGGCAACGAGTTTGGCTGTATGACTTTCGTCATCGATCACTGCCGCCCGAAATCTGCTCATTATGATTCTCCACTTCCTTATGTTCTGGCAGGTAAATTGAAAAGGTTGTTCCTTCTCCAAGTTCGCTCTGTACTTCTATATATCCCCCATGCTTCTTAATAATCCCGTAAATGATTGACAAGCCCAGCCCCGTGCCCTTGCCAACTGGTTTGGTGGTGAAAAATGGGTCGAATATGCGGGCAATGGTTTCGTCAGTCATTCCGCATCCTTCGTCTGAGACATCAAAGCGGACATATCCCTCGGTTGTGTCGCTGGCTGAAATTTTCAGCGTACCGCCTTCCTCCATTGCGTGGTCGGCATTGATAATAAGGTTGATGAATACCTGTTGCAGGGAATTCAAGTCGCCTTTGATATCAGGCAGGTCCTCGGGAATATCGGTCTGTAAAATAATTTTATCAAGTTTAAGCTGGTTGGACACAAGTTTGCTGGATTCACGGATCAGTCTGCCGGCACTGATTCTGGACATCATGTGTTCACCTTCCCTGGAAAAATCCAGCAGACTTTTCACAACAAGGCTTGCCCGGCCTATCTCCCCGATAATATCGTGCAGCATTTCTCTTGCTTCGGACTCTTCGAGATCATCAAATTCCTCAAGCATGGTATCTGCCGTCAGTGATACATTGTTAAGGGGGTTATTCAATTCATGGGCTATTCCGGATGCCAGGGTTCCTATGGAAATAAGTTTTCTTGATTCAATCAACTGCTGCTGGCGCGATTCAAGTTCGGTAGCCATATTGCTGAAGGCAGAGCGCATTAGCAAAGATATTTCATCGTCACTTCGAATTTTATTAATCGTATCGTAATCCCCTCTGGCTACGCCTTCTGCCGCCTGCTGAACATATCGAAGCCTGCCAAATACCTTTTTGGTCTGCCAATAGAAAAGGACAGTGATAAGGACGGCCAATGAAATCATTACCGCGATCGGTATATATTGTATGCGGATTAAGGCATTGTGAATACGTTGTTTTTTTAGAATAAGAAGATTCTGCGCTTTTTGAAGCATATCACTTCCAAGCTTACGGGTCTTGGCAAGGTCTCCGGGTGTCCCATCCGCAAGGAGGCGCAACTGTTGTTTGTAGTTATTCATGTTAGTCATGAAGGCGTCATATTCTTTTTGACCTGCAACTTCTATAATATTGCTTTTCAAGTGGGTGGCATCTTTTTCAGCCTTGTCCAGATAGATTACAACTTCCTTGAAACTCCCCGGTTCAGGGTAAAACATAAAGTTTTTTTCATAACGGCGTATCTCAAGGATATCAGAAAGCAGTTCATGAAAATTGTCCATAATGATCAACCGATCACGTAATAAGACAACATTCCACCAGAACATTCCCGTGTTCAGTGCCATAAAGCTCAGATAAGCCACGAAAAAAAATATTATTTTAATCCTGATTCCTTTCATTGTATTGCCTTGAAAGTTATAAGTTACCGTTTTTGAACATAATGATTTAAAGCAATATATATGCCGTAGAATAGGTCGGTTTTGTATCCGCTGAAAACATGGACTGACTCTATCGCATACCTTTGTTTTTCTTTTTTAACACGGAAACGGTATTGTAAGTGCTTGCTATGATCCTGCGGTTAAGTGCTGTTAAAGGTAAACTTTAGTTGAAAAGTGTATTGTATTGTTATAATTAATAACAAATTTCTTACTGTAGCGGATAACTTCTCGCCATCCTGAAAGGCGTTTCTGCTGTCCGTTCTTCCGTTTTAAATACTAATAAACAATCTCACCCAATTTTTCCTTTCCAGTTATGTATCTCAGTTGGTCTGAGAGATGGAAATACGGCACTGTTATATCCGTGCTTACGTTTCTTGATCAATACAGATGCAAAATTTTCTGACATTAAAAGTGACCGATGGTCATTTTGTCGTTGACCACAGGGCTGAGGTAGATTCTTTGGCTCCGGGCAAAGTCTGCAATCCTTTATCAATCAACTTTTAACCACTTATGAGTATGAACAAATTTATTCCCGCCTACCTCGCAATCGCGTTTGTCTGGTTCAGTTCCCATTTTGGTGGAGGATTTGCCTCAGGACGCCAGATTGTGGCTTTTTACCTGAACCACCAGTGGACTTCCATTTTCATGCCAGCAGTATCAATGTTGATTATGGCACTGAGCCTGTATTTTTCCATGATTATTGCTGCAAAATATCAAGTGTTTGATTACAGCAGCTGGTCGAGGAAATTATATGGTTCCGCTTCTACTGTAATGGCCCCTTTATTTGAAATCCTGTTCAATTCCCTGCTGGTTCTGGTCACTGCTGTTGCCTTCGCAACAGGAGGGTCTACAATTGCCAAGGCTTTTGGAACATCCTACATGTTGAACACTGTTGCCATCGCAGCGGTCATTTTTGTGCTGACCATTTACGGTGCAGACCTTGTTCGCAAATCGGCGACAGTTGTTTCCCTTATTCTTATTGCCTGTATTTTTGTTATTTATGTCCCTAACATAGTATATTATTTCCCAAAAATTGTGGATAATTTTGCGGCAATAAAGAATGGAGAAATTGTTACAGGGAGTCCCAAGACTCTGATGACCACCATATGGTGGGCATTCAAATACGGTGCGCTGCAATGCTGTGCTATCGGGGCCTATATTGTTCATGTGCAAGCATGCCCGGACAAGGCCAGCCTAAAAAAAGCAACCTTAGTCGGGTTCATTATCAACACCGGTATCATGTACCTGACATATTTCGGCATTCTGGCTTTTGTCGATCAGGGCGTTTTAAAGGAAGCGGTTCCTTCCCTGTTTGTTGTTATGCATGGAGTAGGCGGTAGCTGGATGACCGTTCTTATTTCACTGTGCATCGTCATTGGAGCCGTCTCGACCGGCGTTGCCCTGGTTTACGGCACAACCAACCGCTTGGTGAATTTCTTCGGTCGCAACCTGACCGATGAGCAGAAAGAAAGTAAACGTAAAATTCATTCCGTTATTGCTTCCGCGTTTCTTATCGCTGCCTGCTGGATTGTTGCTCAGATGGGGCTGATTCCTCTCATTGGAAAAGGCTACGGAAATATAGGTTGGGTTTCTCTGCTGATCCTTACTCTTCCGGTACTTCTGAGGGGATTCGGTGTGTGGCGTTTTTCTGGAGATGCAGCTGAAAAAGTTGTGGCGGAGTAGGGTGATGAATAAAATTATTCCCGGTTATATTGCTATTGCGCTGGTTTGGTTCAGTTCTCATTTCGGGGGGGGATTTGCGTCTGGGCGTCAGATAGTGGCGTTCTATATAAATCATCATTGGACATCTATATTCATGCCTGCGGTTTCAATGTTGATTATGGGCGGTTGCATGTACTTTTCAATGGTTATCGCCGCCCGGTTCAACACTTATGATTACAGCAGCTGGTCCAAAAAAATGTATGGTGGAATCGGTTTCTTTGCTGTCCCGGTTTATGAAATTCTGGTCAACGCCATTCTTTTGCTGGCCACCTCGGTTGCCTTTGCTACCGGCGGGACTATTCTGACCAAGATTTTCGGTACTTCATACATGGCTAACACCTTCGGTATTGCAGCGATTATCTTCGTTTTTACCATTTATGGTTCCGAACTGGTTCGTAAAAGTGCTGTAGTTGTTTCAGTGATGTTGATTGCCAGTATGTTTGTAATTTATCTGCCTAATATTATCGAGTATTTTCCTAAAATCATCGAGAATATTGAAGCCATCAAGACCGGTAAAATTGCTGTCAGCGGTCCTGCTAATTTCTGGGACGCATTGTGGTGGGGCGTAAAATACGGAACACTACACTGCGCAGCTATCGGAGCTTACATTGTCCACGCGCAGGTTTGCCCGAATAAAGCCTGTCTGCGCAAGGCCATTGGTCTGGGTATATTTATTAACAGCCTGATCATGTATCTGGCTTATTTCGGTATCATGGCCTTCGCTGATCAAGGGGTGCTTAAAGAAGCCGTTCCCGCGTTGTTTGTGGTTATGCATGGCGTTGGTGGACCGTGGATGACGACCCTGATCTCCATCTGCATTGTGGTTGGTGCGGTCTCTACCGGAGTGGCTCTTGTCTTTGGTACTACAAACCGCCTGGTTACTTTGCTCGGGCGCAATTTAAGTGAAGAAGAGAAGCCCCGTAAACAGCGGGTTCATGCCATGTGCTCTTCTTTTGTGCTGGTTGTAATCTGTTGGATGGTGGCTCAATTCGGTCTTATTCCGCTGATCGGAAAGGGATACGGTTCCATGGGCTGGGTTACTCTTTTTCTGATAACAGTTCCAACAGTCCTGCGTGGTGTTGGGGTATGGCGTTTTTCTGAAGATGCAGCAGACAGGGAGGTCTGTGTTGATAAAGTTAGTTAATGATATGCGGCGGGTGCTTCCTGCCGCTCAGGTACACGATCATCCGGCACTGGTCTCGACATATGCCGTTGATGCCAGCTATTTTGAACCAAAGGCCAAGCTTGTGGTGGATGTCCGCAGCATTGACGAGGTTCTGGCAGTTCTCAAAGTATGTGCTGACAATAAAATCGGCGTTACATTTCGAGGTGCAGGAACAGCGGTAAGCGGTCAGGCCTGCGGGGAAGGTGTTCTGGTACGGCTCATGGGCCCGGAGTGGACACGTCTGGATGTTCTTGATGAAGGGAAGCAGTTCTGGGTCGGGAGCAGCGTTATCGGCATTGAGGTCAACATGGCCCTTGCTCCGTTTCAGCGTAAGATGGGAGCCGATCCGGCTTCAATTACTTCTGCAACTATGGGCGGAATCATTGCCGACAACTCTGCGGGAATGTGCTGCATGGTTGAAGAGAACTGCTACCATGCCGTCAAAGGCATGCGCCTTGTTCTGGCAGACGGAACTTACCTTGATACAACAGATGAACAAAGTGTTTCCGCTTTCCGTAAATCCCATGCCGGATTACTTGAAGAGCTCGGCAATCTGCGCGAAAGGGTGATTGCCGATAAGGATGTGGTTGAGCGTATCAGACGCAAGTACTCCATCAAAAATACCATCGGTTATACCGTTAATTCTTTTGTCGACCATGAAGATCCTATTGAAATTTTGATGCATCTTATGGTTGGTTCGGAAGGAACACTGGGTTTTATCCACGAAGTTCTCATGGAGACTATTCCCACTCCTCCTCTCAGAGCTGTCGGGCTTATGTTTTTCCCGTCCCTGAATGTAGCCACTGATATTGTCATTGCCATGAAAGGCAGCTGCAAAATAGATGCGGCGGAAGTTCTTGATTTCAATTCCCTTAGCGCCATGCAGAATCTTAAAGGCATTCCTGATGTAATGAAAAATTTACAGGAAGGGGCCTGCGCCATGCTCATTGAAACAAAGGATTGGGATGCCGGGGGAGTGCAAAAAAATGTGGATGAAATTCTGGAAGTGATGAGTCGTTTCCCGGCTCTTTCTGAACAGCGTTTTACCACCGATGAAACCGAGTGTGAGAAGCTGTGGAATATCCGCCGTGCCTTGTTCCCGGCAATCGCCAACTTCCGTGAAGCTGATGAATATGTGCTTACCGAAGACATTAATATTCCGGTCGCCCGGCTTGCCGAGGGGTGTGAGGCTTTTCAGGAATTATTTGACCGCTACGGATATGCCGCCGGAATAATGGGGCATGCCTTTCACGGCAACCTGCATTTTTCCATTCCGGTCAAGATTGCAGATTCAAAAGAGGTCGATAAGCTTCATCATTTCATGGTTGATCTGGTAAACCTCATTACTGAGAGATTTGACGGTTCACTGAAGGCCGAACACGGAACAGGCCGGGCCATGGCTCCATTTGTACGCAAGGAGTGGGGCTATTTTCTGTATGAAGTGATGTGCCGGGTGAAAGAGCTGTTTGATCCTCAAAATATACTGAACCCAGGAGTGTTGATCAGTGAGGATGCTACGGCTCATATTAACGGGCTTAAAAGCCCGGTTGCCACTCATCCTGACGTCGATCTTTGTGTGGAATGCGGTTTTTGTGAGCAGATCTGTCCTTCCCGCAATATAGGACTTACTCCACGCCAGCGAATCAGCCTTTCGAGAGCTGTAACCAAGTTACGTGCCGAAGGTGATCAGGACACAGCAGCTGAATGGGAAAAAATATTTCGTCAGTACGGCGAAGAGCTTTGTGCCACTGATGGACTCTGCCGAACGCGTTGCCCACTGGGTGTGGACGTCGCTAATATGGTGCGTGAAATCCGTGGCAGGAATTCTTCCGAAAATGTTCTTAAACTTGCTGATTACGTTTCCGGACATATGGAAGGGGTGCTGCGCAAGGCCTCCATTGCTTTGAACTGCATGTCACTGGCTCAGCGTATTATCGGGGACTCCAATATGGGACGTATGGCTGGGGCTGCTCGTTCAATATCTGGCAATCGTTTACCGCAATGGAACAAGGCTATGCCTAAAGGCGGTAGCAGGATTCCGAAAATGCCAGCTTCTCATAATGGAGCGCCTAAAGTCGTTTATTTTCCTTCCTGCGCAGTGCGTACTATGGGAGCAGGGAAGGGAGATGATTCAGATCCGCTTATGAGCGTTACCGTAAGATTGCTGGAAAGAGCCGGATTTGAAGTGGTGTTTCCTGAGTCTATTGACAGCCTTTGCTGCGGCAAGGCTTTTGAAACAAAAGGTCTTATGAAGCATGCAGACGAGCTTTCTGCAAAATTAAGTAAGGCTTTGCTTAAGGCCACCAATAATGGCGAATACACCGTACTTTGCGATACCAGCCCCTGTCTGGCACGGATGAAAAAGACTCTGGATAAGCGTCTTGTCCTAATGGACCCTATTGAGTTTACTTCAGAGAATCTGCTCAACCGTTTGGAGTTCAGGAAGCTGCCTAAAACCGTGGCGTTGCATCCGACATGCTCTACCCGCACAATGGGGCTGGAAAATTCATTTCGGGAACTGGCTGCCAGATGTGCTGAAGCCGTTGTTATTCCGAAGGGCATCGGCTGTTGCGGCTTTTCCG
Source organism: Maridesulfovibrio sp. (assembly GCF_963667685.1). Lineage (NCBI taxonomy): Bacteria > Pseudomonadati > Thermodesulfobacteriota > Desulfovibrionia > Desulfovibrionales > Desulfovibrionaceae > Maridesulfovibrio > Maridesulfovibrio sp. The sequence goes on from NZ_OY763930.1 coordinate 1,833,290, forward strand.
GGGACAAGGGTTTTCATAAACCGGAGCTTAATGCTTCGGCCCTTGAGGGGTTGAAAAAACAGATCGCAGCCTGTGATGAAGGATACAGTGTTTCCAGAACCTGCGAGATAGGTTTAACTCTTCACGGTGGTAAGAATTACAGGAATATTCTGTATCTTGTGGAGGAAGCAACCCGTTAGGGAGTACGTTCTTTTACTGTTTGTAATTAAAACACCCTGCACGTTGACGTGCAGGGTGTTTTTTTGTGCGGTACTCAATCAGTCTTTATCCAGCTCAGCAAGAATCTTTGCTACATCAACATCATCAATTTGTTCACTATTGAGAAAGCGGTGGGCGTAGCGAAGATATATGCCGCTTTCTAGAAAGAGCCTGAACAAGTCTGGATCAAGGCGCTGAGCTTTAACCATCTCTGTCATTATTTTGATGGATTCATTTAATGTTTTGTTTTTCTTGTATGGCCTGTCACTGGCGGTTAGAGCTTCGAAAATATCGGCAATGGCAATAATGCGGGATGGTATTGAAATTTCCTCTCCCTTCAGTCCGCGGGGATATCCTTTACCATCTAGCGTTTCATGGTGTGCTCCTGCATATCCCGGAATGTTAATCATGTGTGAAGGTAGAGGCAGAGTTTCCAGCATTCGGATAGTGATCACAATATGTTCATTGATTTTATCACGTTCCTCTGGAGTAAGAGTTCCGCGGGGGATACATAGGTTGTATACCTCTCCCAGATTATAAATAAATGATGGTTCCTTAAGGGGCGCGCATGACTTGTTGCGGGGTTGGGCCGAAGGTCGCGTATTGATTACTTGCTCCGGCTTATCGGCAAGCAGTTTTTCAACACAGGGGAGTGCCTGCGGTGGATTGGGATAACGTTTAAGCTCTTGTTGACTGAGTCCCAGACGGTCATCAAGGTGGCGAATCCATGTTTTCCGGCTTATGGATTTAATCCGCTCAAGATCACTTTGTTCCATCTCCTCTCCGCCGATGTTGCAGGAGGCGACGAAAGCAAAGTCTTCCTGGATTTCTTTTTTCTTCATAAGCAGGGTACGTGATAATTTATTTTCATCACCACCATCCAAGAGATCTTTTAGATATTCTATTTCGGCGTCCCTAAGCAGAATCTCAAAACGGGTACGAATTTCATGGATGCGGTTGTAGATGGTTTCCAGTTTTGTCGCTTTGTCCACCACGTATTCCGGGCTGGTTATTTTTCCGCAATCATGGAGCCATGAAGCTGTTGTGAATTCTTGCCACTGCTCCTGCGTGTCAAAGGAAAAATCAGCCATCCGCCCTTGACGGCTGGCAGAAGCTGCTTGAGCCAGCATGATTGACAGTTCGGGGACGCGTGCGCAATGGCCGCCGGTATATGGGGATTTAAAGTCGATGGCGGAAGCTATGATCTGGATAAATGAATCCAGAAGTTCCTGTAGCGATTTCTCATGTGTCCCGATGGCAGCGGCCATAGAGGTTATGGATGTGGAAAGATCCCTGATCTCAGTTATATTGCTATCTATTCCGCGCACTTTTTCATATCTGCGCTGAATAACTTTTTTACTTTCTTGCGATAACGCCCGTATGGGTTTGGTGAGGAAGCTTGAACCTACCCAAACCAGAGGAGAGAGAAGTAGCAGCAGGTAAATTGAAAAAAACAGGGATATCCGTATTTTTTTCATATATGGCTGCATCGCAATGTCAAGCGGTATCAGCATACCTAGAAAAACGTTTCCGCCATAATCCGATTTTATGCGGGCAAGGTAGCCGAGGTACTGCTCATCCTTTATGCTGAGAAATTGAAGCTTGCCATGTCTGGTTTCATTCGCGGCCAGTTTCAAAATATTGAGAGCCTTTCTTCCTGTTACCAGATTTTCATCTATATTCTGATTGCCGAACCATTTTGCGTTTAGCCACTCCTTTTCCTCCTGCGAAACGGCAGCCATAGCTTTATTTATAATACCCGATAGTTGTGGAATATCCGGTCGGACAACGAAGTGCAGCCCCTGTTCAGGGGTTGGAATATTTATACCGAGCTGAATAAAACCGATGAAATTGGTATTTGCAAGGTAGCGCAACTCTGCAACCTTACCGATAACAGCATCGGCCTTTCCAAGTGCGACAGCCCTTATTCCATCAATAACCTTCATATTCACTTGCTTGATATCAGGGTAGTTTTCCTCGAGGTAAATAGCGGCAGGTGTGTTTTTCTCAATGGCAACTATTTTCCCATTGAGATCGGAAAGCGTGGACGGTTGCGGAGTATTCCGTTTTATCGCAATCCCCTCCCGAAGGGGCCTGTACGCATTTGTATAGAGTCCTAATTGCGGAGCTGTGTTTTTCTTTAATTGAGAATGAATCAGGTCTATTCGTTTATCTGTAAAAGACGGGAACTGGTTATCGACTGATTCAATACGCAAGTGAAATTTGCGCGCAATCAGGTTTAGAAAATCGACAGAATAGCCAACTTCAGCTTTGGCCGATGGTAGAGAAAAAGGGACGAGTGGTGCGCCGGAGACATGTATAACCGGGTGTTTCGCAATAAAAGCATGCTCCTCACGGCTTAAATAAATTTTTTTATCAGTGGGTTTAGTGGCTGGAAGTACAGGTTTATTCGCTTTTGCAATAAGATTTCCCTGCTGATCGAAGAGAGAAACCAAACCTGATGGAGGCAGGTGCTGTTGATGAAGATAGTAAGAAATACCATCTAAAGACATATTGAGTGCAACAATCCTGTTTCCATTATCCATGCTCTTGGTGTAGCTAAAACCGGAAGTCTTGAGATTGGAGAAGAGATAAGGGCTTGTGCGGATGATCTTTCCGGAGGCGAGTGCTTCTGTAACCCAGGGACGTTCATGGGGAACGTAGTCTGTTTGTTCCTGTTTTTTTCTCCGTACAGTGAACTGGTGGTCCATGTACGCTGTTGTTTTTATGCGTTTGCCGTTCTTTGTTTCTATCCGAATAATAGCCCAATCTTCTTTAGGGGAGGCATCAAGCGCCAACTTTGCATTTATGCTACTGTTTAAGTTTACTATTTCAATTAAATTTCCGTTTTTAAATCCAACAGATATAGACAATGCCGGTGTTTGATTCATACAGCCGGTTATGAGCGATAAAGCCCTTTTGTCCAGTCTGCCGGACGGGTATTCATTTAATTCAGAAAAGTGGCTGAAAAGATTTATTAGATTTGCGCTCTGGTTATCCAGAGAACGCACACGTTCATTAATGTTTACCGAAATGGAACGGAATGTTTTTTCAGCTGCTGTTTTAGCCAGATCCAAACTGAAGTAGTAATCCAATCCAATTGTCAGGCCCGCGATCAATGAACCTATGACCATAACAACACCCACCGCAAGAAAGCGTATAGGGATGGATTTGCCAGATGTTAGGATACGTAAAATAGATTTCATTGTTGCTCCGAGCATTGGTCAGGTCTGGCCAAAACGGCCTGACATGGACCATATAAAAATGCTCGCTAAATGGTATGAAATTGAAGCGGGGGATATAGCTTCAAGCCCAGAGGGCGTCAATCTTTTCCGTCCTTTGATCTTTAGGGTCGTATTTCAACTACTCTGCAAAGTATCGGCAGTTGATAAATGCTTTTGATGATTAAGTGCAAATATTACAAATACCCTTCTTCATATTGTTGCATTTTGGATTCAAATTCAAATTCACTTTGAAATGAATCAATAGCTGTTTCGGCTATATCCATGTCGCTTATCCCTGCAACATGGCAGACCGCGTCTCCTTTGTGGACGAGCGGGCTTTGCAGTTTTCCGATGATAACTCCGCTTGAGGGAGAAGTAATCTTATGCTCGGATTCCCCCAGAGGGTCAGTGACCAGACCAAGTATCTGTTTTTTCGTCACAATCTCGCCTAATTGAACATGGGGAAGGAATATTCCACTGGCGGAAGCCCGTGCCCATGTTGAATTTCTGGCGAGAATAGGCTGGGTGCATTTATTTTTTTGCTTTGCTTTCGGGAGCATGCCCAGCTGCCTGAGAACGGAAACTACGCCTCGGGTTCCGACCCTTATCGGGATTGGATCAAACTGCATGGACTGTCCCCCTTCGAATAAAATGAGAGGGATATTTTTTTCATATGCGGCCTTACGTAAAGAACCGTCACGGAGTTCAGCGTCCAGCACAACCGGTGTCCCGAAAGCCATGGCCATATCTTTAATGACAGGGTCGCTTATCACCGCTCGTATTTGAGGAAGATTATACCTGAAATTAGCCCCCGTATGGAAATCTATCCCATGTGTTGACCGGTCAACGACTTCTTCCATGAAAATAGCAGCTAATTGCCCGGTCAGCGATCCTTTCGGTGAGCCGGGAAAAAATCTATTGAGATCTCGCCTGTCAGGCAGGTATCTGGTTCTATTTACAAAACCGAAGGTGTTCACAACCGGAACGGCGATCAGTGTTCCTCTCAGTGAATTCAGGAGTTTCATTTTGAGCAGACGGCGAATGATCTCAACACCGTTAATTTCGTCCCCATGTACTGCTCCGGACAAAAATACAGTGGGCCCTTGTATCCTGCCGTGAATAACATGGACATCCATATACAATTCATTACGGTTGTACATTTTCGCCGCGGCGATATTGACTGTCCGGCGGTGTCCCGGCGGTATTTCTTCTCCGGCGATACAGAAAGGGGACTGTTCTCTTCTCATCGTACTCCACGTCCCTGATCAGGACTCTTAGGTGTTTTTCTTTTTTTCTCGATAAATTCGATAATCATCCCCGCAATGTCTTTGCCTGTTGATTTCTCGATGCCTTCCAGGCCGGGGGATGAGTTTATTTCCATTACCACAGGCCCGTGGTTAGAACGCAAAATATCTACTCCGGCCATGTGCAGTCCCATAATTTTGCAGGCTCTGACAGCTGTGGAACGCTCTTCGGGGGTTATCTTTATAACTTTTGCCGTCCCGCCACGGTGAAGGTTGGACCTGAATTCGCCTTCCTTTCCTTTGCGCATCATGGAAGCAACAACTTTATCTCCTACAACAAGACAGCGAATGTCTTCACCTTTTGCTTCCTTTATGAATTCCTGTACCAGAATATTGGTATTCAACCCTCTGAAAGCTTCAATAACGCTGGAGGCGGCATTGTTGTTTTCGCACAGCACGACTCCAATCCCCTGCGTTCCCTCTAACAGTTTGACGACCAGAGGGGTGCCGCCGACCATTTCAATCAGATCTTCAGTATATTTAGTTGAATGGGAAAAGCCTGTGACCGGAAGGCCGATCCCCTTGCTGGCAAGTAGTTGCAGGCTGCGCAGTTTGTCTCTGGAACGCGAAATGGCTACCGACTCATTTATGCAGTATACGTCCATCATCTCGAATTGACGCACAACAGCAGCTCCATAAAAAGTAATAGACGCTCCAATCCTGGGGATTACTGCATCTATGTCAGAGAGCTTCTCGCCGCGGTAGCTGATAGATGGTCTGTTGGAAGTGATATTCATGTAGCAACGCAGGGGGTCGATGACACTAACATTATGGCCGCGTTCTTCAGCTGCCTTGAATAGCGCTTGGGTTGAGTAAAGTTCAGCTTTTCTGGAAAGTATTACAATATTCACTATTCCTCCATTTCTTTGCGGGCATGATATTTTGATAGTTCTTTACCTAGAAGGTAGCTTTTAGCCGGACTAATCACAATATCATTATCCATAGCAGTTCGTCCAAGGAGCATGCGAAATTTCATTGTGTCCCTATTGGTGAGTGTTAACTCGATATTCCGTTTCCTTTCTCCCAGAACGATTGGAGTTTTGATCACATAACGCTCTTCGCGATGTCCTCCTGAATCGGTAACAACCCTTAAGTCATGAACTTCTGTTTCACAAATGACCGTAAATTTTTCATTACCTTGAATCGGGTGCATGCCGAACCTGACCATTCGGATATTTTCCTGTTCAAATGGTTCAACAAAATAAGCGTGAAGAGCTGATGTTCGAGCGCCAGAGTCAATTTTAACTTTGATAGCATTAATGCCAAGATCAGGAAGTGAAACCCATTCGCGCCATCCTAATATGAGAGAATTTTTCATATACTCTTCTTAGGACAACGGTAATAGCTTTTCAAGGGCTAAAAATGCCTAAAATCGTATTATGCGATGTTGAAAAATCATTTATTGAAAAAATGAGAGAAGATTATATCTTGTGCTTAGTTACAGATATAAATATGGAAGCGATGATTCTTTTACTATAAATTGTTTTATCTTAATTGAGATTATAATAAGTTTTGCAGTGATATGCAGAGGTTCAAATGACAAAAGATATAAATATTGGATACATGAAATATGTTTCGGCACTGTTTTGTGCTTTTCTGATCCTAACAGCTTCACTTACAGCATTTGCAAATCCAGATTATGAATTTCTAAAAAACAGAGTTCAGAATTATCAGGCTTTCGAAGCTGAAGAACTTGCAACATATTCGGTTGTTGAAGAACTGATAATTCTATCACAGAAGGAGTATGCCAAGCTGTTGCAACGCTCCAAGATTATAATCTTTTCTGAAAGAGCTTCCGCTAATTCTCCCATAGAGAGGAAATTTGTTAAAAATACCCTGAACGATTTAAAAGATGATATTCAGGGGATTGTCATTAAGCTAGGCAATGCCAAGGCTGAATGTTTATCCAGAATAGAAGTGCTCAAATCATTTGAGCAGCTCTCTTCCAGCATGCCGGACGGCACACCTGAAGACTTGAAAGCTCTTTACCGGGAAAGATCCAAGTCTGTATATGAATTGCGCATGAAATCCATGAAGCAGCTATCCAGAATAGATCTGTTGCACTCCCAAGGCATCAGAATGCTTGATCGGATAGAAAAGATCGAGAGCGGGGAAAAACAGAACCTGTTTGAGCTTTGGAAGGCATATCTTCTTACCGGAAGGGCTCCTGTCTTCAGTTCTGAATTTTGGAATGCATCTTTTCCAGTACAAAATTGGGTTCAGCTTAGGACTTCTGAAATTATTTCCGCCATTCAGGAGTACAATAACAATTGGATTAAGCATTTATCCGTTTTTATTGTAGTTACATTTAGTGCCTTCTTTATTAAAAATTTGATCAGAAAACATCTGACATGGAGATATTCCATTCTCCATGAACACCGCAAAATAAAGATATATTCATTAGTGGCGCTCATCAGTATATCTTTATGTATTGCGAATGTTATTGTTTTTCCAACTACAATGGAATTGCCCCTCTATTTATATTTCTGTATTTTTTTCTATTCAATTCTAAGGCTTTCAAAATATATCTCCCGTGATAAATTTCTCATAACCAGCGGTAGCTTCAGGCTGTCCATGCTGTTCTTTCTGAGCGTGTCTATGCTCGCGTTACATGTTCCCAGTCAGGTTATTACTGTATTTATAGTGTGTTTTACTGTTGTTGCGTGGTCTTTAAGTTCCATAACTGCTTGGCGCAGGAATAGATTCAAAGGCCTTCTCAGGACTGCGGGAAAAACGGGTGTTATGACACCGCTTGTTTTACTGGCTTTTCTGGGATTCGGCAGATTGGCTTGTTTGGCTGCAATTCTTTGGTGTCTGGGTGTTTTTATAAGATCTTTTGGAAGATTATGGGGTCAGATCTTATTTGTAAGTACAGAAAAGGGTGAAAAACTTCTTAAAGGTTTGATAAGCGGTCTGGCCGTTCCTCTGGGATGGGGAATATCCTTTTCCATCGTATATTATTGGCTTTCCACCTTCTTTGGTCCCACGGCAATGGATGATGTCATGGAGAGGAAGATTACCATTTATGGATTTGCCCTTACAGTTGAGAGTATGGTTTCTCTGGCAGTCTTATTTTTCATTACAAAGAGCTGTGTTGCGGCCTTTAACGTTTCGATCGAACATGTCGGGGGCAAGTGGCCCAGAGGTAAAAGAGGTGCAATTCCCTCAATGCAAACTCTTTTTACCTACAGCGTATGGTCTTTATTCGTGATAATTTCCATGCGGGTGCTCGGGGTGAATCTGACGAGCATAGCAGTTATTGCCGGTGGTCTTAGTGTCGGGATTGGGTTCGGTCTTCAAAATATTGTCAACAATTTCATTAGCGGGCTTATTTTATTATTTGGCAGGTCAATACAGCAAGGTGATGTGATCGAGCTGGCAGGGCTTTGGTGCACAGTCCAGAAAATAAACATCAGGACAACCGTTGTAGAAACTTTCGAAAACGCAGTCATTATGATTCCCAACTCAGACCTTGTCACCACCCAGATGACCAACTGGACCAAGAACAGTTCAACTTTGCGCCGGGACATAGTCGTGGGTGTTGCCTACGGTTCAGATATTGAAAAAGTAAAGCAGACCCTTCTGGCAGTAGCCGGTAATGCAGAACATGTTCTTAATGTCCCTGAACCTTTTGTTGTGTTCAGCAATTTTGGCTCAAGCAGTCTGGATTTCATTTTGCGTATCTGGATCGACGACATCGATTACTCTATCAGGGCTCTGTCTGATCTCAGATTCGAAATAGACAATAATTTCCGTAAAGAGGGTATTGAGATTGCTTTCCCCCAAATGGATGTTCATGTTAAAAATTTTCCTGCGAGCAAACATATAAAGGATAAGTCAGAATAAAATATGCCGTAGCCGGGACGCTTTACCATTTGGAGTTATTGCCGGAACTATACCTCAGGGCGATAAGGTATATGGCTTCAATAGAGCTGAGGATCTACTCTCGGAGTAGGGGATTGTTATGGGACTTCGTTTTGACGAAATTAGGTTTTCGTTGTTCTTTGAACTGCGAAAATGGTCCAATTCTACAGATAACAAGGGGGAATCATGGCAAGATTTTTAAATAATAAAGATCAAAAAGCGGGCATGCCTCCCGGTTCTCTGGTTTTTACAGGGCAGCACAAAATATCTGAACCCCAAATAAGGGTTACGGAGTACAGCAGTTCCGACTTGGAAGAAACAGCTTTGGAATCAGTAAATGATATTCCGGAATGTCCTGCGCAGACTAAGCGGATGTGGTTGAACCTTGACGGAATCCACGACGCAGAGGTCATAAAAAGAATCGGGGACAGCTTCAATCTATCTCCTCTGGTAATGGAAGATATCTTGGATACTGGGCAACGGCCTTTTGTTGAGGATTATCAGGATCAGATATTTACGACTCTGAAATTGTTGATAGCAGGCAGTCCAGAGCAAAAAGTGTTTACTGAACAAATCAGTTTTGTTTTGGGCGAAAACTTCCTGATATCATTTCAGGAGCAGCCGAACCCAACTTTTGACCCGGTTCGTAAAAGGCTTATGAAGCACAAAAGTAAAATCAGAAATTACGGGCCGGATTATCTGTTTTACACCCTTGTGGACAGCGTTCTCGAAAATTACCTGAAAGTAGTGGAAGTAATGGGCGAGAGGATCGAGGATCTGGAAGAGGAAGTTACAGACGAGCCTTCAAAGGAGCATCTTGAAAGCATCAACTTCTATCGGCGTGAAATTGCTTATATTCGTAAAGCCATCAGGCCGGTACGGGAAATAATATTGAAATTGAATAAGCTTGATTCAGAATTTATTGCTGATGAAACACTGATCTACATGAAAGATCTGCCGAACATGATAGATCAAGCTCTGGATTCATTGGAAATTTATAAAGATATTCTGGGCGACCTGTTCACAACTTATAATATGTATATGGCTACCCGTTTAAATGAGACCATGAAATTTCTAACGGTTTTCTCAACAATCTTTATTCCGTTAACTTTTTTAGCGGGGATTTACGGTATGAATTTCGATTTCATACCCGAGCTTCACTATAAAAGCGGATACTACGTTTTGCTCTGTCTTATGATTGCCATAGCAATTGCTATGCTTGTGTTTTTTAGAAAGAGAAAATGGATATAACACGGTGTGCCAACCTGTCCTGAAAGAGTCACCTGTTCTCCCTGTGCGTGTGGTCCGGTTTATGAAACAGGATCATCTTTTTTTAGTGTAAGGCTTAAACTTTCTGATTGTGCTAAGCCCAACATAGCCTTACACAGCCTGAGAGGAGTAGTCGTCTATGAGAAAGATGCTAGTGATAACCCGCGACGGGAACAGGTCGGAAGAGATCGGGGACCAGATAGATCAGATTGAAGAAATTCTGACCGAAACATCCACTGAATCATCAGGTTTGGAAGATGACCGGGAAGTGGACACGCTTTTTGTGGATGTTGAATCGCTGCAAAATAAAAGTAAATCGATGACAAAGGCTCTTAATGACCTTTGGAAACATTATCCTTCCGCCTCAATTGTCGTTATGGCGACAGAGGATCAGACCAAGGAAGCGGTAGATGCGGTGAAAGCCGGCGCCTTCGATTACCTAACCCATCCCATTGAAAAGGAAGAACTCGGACTGGTTATGGAGAAGGTTCGTGAATCGGATGTGCTTCAATCTGAGCTTGATTACCTTAGAGGGCAATTCTGGAATGAAGATTCACTGGAGTACGTGGATACGCGCAGTAAATCCATGCGCGATGTTTTTGCCAAAATAAGACAGGTGGCAGGAACCCGCACTACTGTATTGCTGACAGGTGAAACCGGAACAGGTAAAAGCCTTATCGCCAAGTTGATTCATGCCCATAGTAACCGAAAAGATATGCCTTTCATCAGCGTCCATTGCGGTGCAATTCCTGACACGCTTGTAGAGAGCGAACTCTTCGGTCACGAGAAAGGGTCTTTTACCGGGGCCATTCGGCGCAAGCTGGGTAAATTTGAATTGGCCCATGAAGGCACCATTTTTCTGGATGAAATCGGTACTGTCAGCCAGTCTGTGCAGGTTAAGCTGCTCAACGTAATTCAGGAACGTATCATCCAGCGTGTCGGCGGGGAGAATGACATCTCTGTTGATGTACGTATTATTGCCGCGACTAATGAAGATATGGCACAACTTTGCGATGACGGTAAATTCCGCCGGGATCTTTTTTACAGGCTGAATGTTTTCCCCATCAGAATCCCCCCGTTAAGAGAGCGCCGTGAAGATATTCCCAGGCTTTCCGAAGGTTTCATAAGACAGTTTAACGGGCTGTTGAATACAGAAATCAAAGGTATCCATCCTCAAGTTTTGGACACTCTGCTGGAATATGACTGGCCTGGGAATGTGCGTGAGTTGGAGAACGTCATTGAGCGTGCCTGCATTCTGGAAACTGGCGATATTCTTCAGCCGGAAAGTTTTCCGCCTGACCTCATGGATGTTCAGGGTGAAGTTGTGACCTCTCCGGTCAAGACCAGCCTCCCGCTCAAGGAAGCCCGTCAGATAACTGTGGACAGGTTTGAGAAACAATATCTTTCCAGTCTGCTTGAGCAGTGTAATGGAGTTGTCAAAGTTACAGCGGAAAAAGCCGGAATAACGACCCGTCAGTTAAGCAAGCTGATGAATCGGCATGGTCTTAAAAGGTGCGATTTCAAAAACAAGAAACAATAATTCCGACATTAAGCATAATAGGAATTTAAAATTCTCATTATATCATAAACTACTGAAATGGCGTAAGTATATACCAAGGTGTTAAAGTCCAACCTGGCAATGTCCATGTTGGGCTTTGCATTTTTAGGCCCTTTTGAAGTTCAGTCGGAACTATTAGTTCTTATAGGTTGGTATGTCTGAGAGGTTTGTTCTTTTAAATTCAATTGGTTATGCATTTGGCACTACTTCTGCTTATGGCCTTGCATCAAAAAATGGCGCGAGGATTCATGAAAAATTTATCTACATCAGAACAAGATACAAGGACCACCATCAGAGGAATGGTCCTGCCTGCACAATGGAATGACCGTTTTGAAGTGACCGGAATTCTGGTTGCTTGTCGCGATGAGCGGGAGTTGCGTGTGGAGAATTTGGAGTGTTTCCCTGCCCTAAGAACTCTTTCTCAGAAGGAAGCTGTTTTCACCGGCTTAATTCAGAAGAAAGATGGCGTGGAGTCCATTTTACTGGAAAGCTTTACGCCTATTGAAAAGGTCGAGGAGTGACGGGAGAATCACGCCACCGGAAGCATGCAGCAACTGTCTGACGCGCTCGCCCCCCTCATGCAGTTTGAAACCAACAACAAAGGAACAGAGAGATGACTTCACAGGAAGATCCATCTGTCAAAACACAAGAGGTCGAGATCTCTTCGTGGATCACACCGGACGATGTTGAAAAAATTTTGAACATGATTGCGGCTAGCGGTCTTTTTTCGGCTTCGGAAATAGATTCAGCAGAATCTTTGGCATGGGACTGTGCATACGGGAACGGGAGCGGACCTGATATTTTCCTTAAAGCAACTGTAAATGAAGCAGGCAATGAAACCGTTATAGGTTTTCTCTGTTTCGGCCCGATTCCATATTGGCCGGGCAACTACGAATTATACGCCCTTGCAGTGGAGCCCGAATACCAGCGGATGGGAATCGGTTCAGCTCTGTTGGCTGAAATGAATAAAGTGATCGCAGGTAAAGACGGTAACAGCATTCTTCTGGAAACAAAGACTGACAGGGCTTATGAAACTGCTCGCCTTTTTTGCGAAGCAAATAATTTCAGTCCTGAACATCGTTTTATTAAACAATTTATTCCCGAAAACGGGGGAATTGTTTATCGCTGTGACCTGAGTTCCGATGTCGATAATTTGCTTTAAGAACTACTGAGGGAAAAATGGGATCAGATATTTATCAGGATACATTGTACGGGCAGCTTGTGCCTTCAGGCTGGGACGATGATAGTGTATCCGAACTCGTGCTGCTGGTTGACGGAGAAGAAGAATTCAGTATTGAAAATAATGAATTCAGCAAACTTCTTGCTAACTACATCGACAGATGGATAACTGTGCAGGGTGTGGTGACTGAGACTGATGATGATATCAGCGTCAAGGTTCTCAGTTATTCCCTTGAAGATGAAATGCAATTCGGAGGCGAAGATGCTTGGTAAGCTCCGTGTCTATCAGCACACGACATACGATTTTATCCCTGAAAGAAGCCCTTCTTTCAGGGCTGCCTATTTTTCAAATACGACCTAAGGATTTGTAAATGATAACTCACAAGCAACCTAAGATGATTATCGGGTGGCGGGAATGGGTCTCGCTGCCCGATTTTTGCGTTCCGGGGATTAAGGCAAAAATTGACACAGGAGCTGCATCCTCGGCAATCCATGCCTTTGATATTGAGCCCTTCGATAATAATGGAATTCCATTTGTCAGGTTTAGTATTCACCCATTGCAGGGAAGGCATGATATAGTGATTCCGTGTGAGGCAAAGCTTGTTGATCGGCGCAAGGTAACAAACTCCGGCGGTAAATCACAAAACAGATATGTCGTAGAAACAACATTGAGTATAGCTGGACGTCAATGGCCCATAGAGCTTACCCTGACCAACCGTGATCAGATGAAATTCCGTATGCTGCTGGGCAGATCAGCAATGAGTGGGAGGATTCTTGCCGACCCGCAACTTTCATATCAGGCAGGAAAATACAGTTCATCAACCTTTTATCAAACTCTTATGAAAAAATGAAAATAGCAATTCTTTCTCGAAAAGCGTCCCTATACTCTACCAATAGCTTAGTGGAGGCATGCAAGGCGGCAGGACATGACGTCTGTGTAATCAACCCCTTGCGCTGCTACATGAACATAGCTCCCCATAATCCGACTATTCACTATAAAGGTCAGGATTTGTCAGGAGTTGATGCCGTTATCCCGCGTATCGGAGCTTCCATTACCTTTTATGGTACAGCTGTTGTTCGCCAGTTTGAAATGATGGGGATATACTGCCTAAACGAATCAGTTGCTATTACACGCTCGCGTGACAAGCTGCGCTCCATGCAGCTCCTTTCCAGAAAGGGAATTGGACTTCCGGTAACCGGTTTTGCAAATTCCACCAAATTTACTGATGACCTGATTGAGATGGTCGGAGGTGCTCCACTGGTGGTCAAGCTTTTGGAAGGAACGCAGGGTATCGGTGTTGTGCTGGCTGAAAATAATCAGGCCGCCAAAAGTGTTATCGAAGCTTTTCAGGGTGTTAAGGCCGATATCCTGGTTCAGGAATACATTAAGGATGCCAAGGGCCGTGATATCCGTTGTCTGGTCATTGGCGGCAAGGTTGTGGCATCCATGCAGCGTCAGGCTCCAGCCGGAGAATTTCGTTCCAATCTGCACCGGGGTGGTTCAGCTTCCACTATTAAGATTACGCCTGAAGAGCGTTCAACTGCGGTCAGGGCTGCCAAAATTATGGGCCTGAACGTCTGCGGCGTAGACCTGCTCAGGACCAATCACGGTCCGGTTGTTATGGAAGTCAACTCCTCGCCCGGACTTGAAGGTATTGAAACCGTTACCGGAAAAGATATTTCCGGTAAGATTATAGAATTTATAGAGAAAAACGCTAAATCGGGTAACAATAAGACCCGTGGGAAGGGATAGAAATGGCAGATAAGGTCATCGAATTATCCGAAGTTTCAAAATCATATGATGGGGACATTGCCGTGGAACGGCTGTCCCTTTCTGTTGAGGATGGTGAATTCCTGACCCTGCTGGGACCTTCTGGTTGTGGCAAGACCACGATGCTGCGTCTTCTGGGCGGTTTTGAAGAGTGCGACAGCGGCGAGATTCTTCTCGACGGTAAGCCGATGACCGGAGTTGAACCGGAAAAGCGCCCGGTTAACACTGTATTCCAGAGCTATGCCCTGTTTCCGCATATGAGTGTTTACGATAATGTTTCTTTCGGCCTGAAGATAGCGGGATTGAAAGCAGCAGATATTGAGCATGAAGTGGCAAAAGCCCTAAAATTGGTTCGTCTGGAAAATATGGGCCGGCGGATGCCCGGAGAACTTTCCGGTGGCCAGCAACAGCGTATAGCCATTGCCAGAGCCATTGTAAATAAACCCCGGGTGTTGCTTCTGGACGAACCCATGTCCGCCCTTGATTATCGCTTGCGCAAGGAAATGCAGAAGGAACTCAAGGAACTACAGAGAACCCTCGGCATCACTTTCATACTTGTTACCCACGATCAGGAAGAAGCTTTCACTATGTCTGACCGGGTTGTGGTCATGAACAAGGGCTGTATTGAACAGATAGGTACTCCCCGTGAAATTTACGAAGACCCTGCCAATCTGTATGTAGCACGCTTTGTCGGTGAGATTAACGTGCTTGACGGAGTGATCACCGGGAAACGGGAAAACAGCTTCAACGCAGAAGTTGAGGGTGTAGCGGTCAGCGTCAAATCACAACGGGAATTTTCCGTGGGAGATAAGATTCATGTTCTGCTCAGGCCGGAAGATTTCCGGGTTGAAGTCATGCATGAAGTTAATGATGACCCTGAGCTGGCTGAAAAGTTTGCCAAAGCACTGCTCAAAGGCAGTGTGGAGCATACCTATTACAAAGGTGCCACCTATGATTTGGACATCACTCTTGATGATGGGAAAAAAATTCTTGTTTCAGAGTTTTTTGATGAAGACGCTGAGACCCTTTATTTCCACCCCGGAGACCGTGTAGCCGTCGGTTGGTTTGAAGGTTGGGAGGTGGTTCTGCACCATGAAGGATAGACGCTTGTTTAAACGTTTTATCATTGGGGGCGTTCTGGGATGGATCACCCTGTTCGGGATTATTCCAACCATTATGCTGCTGGGCGTAAGCTTTATGCGCCGCCATGCCGACAACCTGATCGATCCGACGTTTTCACTGGAAAGCTATTTCAGGCTTTTTGAGCCGGCACTGGGAACCATGCTGATGCAGTCCCTGTTTATGGCAGGAACGGCAACATTTCTCTGCCTGCTTATCGGCTATCCTTTTGCCTACATAGCGGCTCGTGCAAGCAAGGAAAATTCACGGCTGATGCTTATGATGGTCATGATCCCGTTCTGGACCAACACTCTGATCAGGACATACGCAATGGTTGCAGTTCTCAAGGCTGACGGAATTCTGAATAAGACTCTTATGTTCCTCGGCCTGATCGATGCGCCTGTAAAAATCATGTATACCCACTCTGCGGTATTCATCGGACTGGTATATACTCTGCTGCCGTTTATGATTCTGCCTCTTTACGCCGCTATAGAGAAACTAGATCATCGTCTGCTTGAATCAGCAAGAGATCTTGGAGCTGGTAAATGGCTGACATTCAGCAAAATCACCATTCCGTTGACCATGCCCGGTATTGTCTCCGGTTGCATGCTGGTGTTCCTTCCCGCGCTTGGCATGTTTTATATTCCCGATGTCCTCGGTGGAGCGCGGACAATGCTGCTGGGTAACTATATTCGTGACCAGTTTCTTACTGCACGTGACCTGCCCATGGGATCCGCGGCATCAATTGCCATGACCCTGATGATGGGGCTTATGTTGGGACTGTATTACCGCAGCATTCGTCGCTCCGGCAGGAGGTTGAAATTGTGAATAAGATATTCAAATCTCTGTATGTCGGGCTGGTGTATGTTTTTTTGTATCTTCCTCTGGCGGTCATGGCGGTATATTCTTTCAATGCCTCTAAATATTCACTTTCGTGGAAAGGGTTTACCTTTAAATGGTATGGAAAGCTGCTTGCCAATACTACTTTGATTGATGCCGCGCTCCGGTCTTTGACCATCGCGGTGATTTCAGCTTCAATCGCCTGTCTGATTGGAACACTTGCGGCCTTTATGCTTCACCAATACCGCTTTAAAGGACGCAGGGCGGTTTTCGGCAGCATATTTGTAATGATGATGTCCCCGGATATTGTCATTGGTATTTCTCTGCTTGTATTGTTTATGGCAGCAGGTATCACGCTCGGGTTCTGGACTCTGCTTATGGGACATGTGACACTTTGTGTTCCGTTTGTTACCGCCACAGTCTATTCGCGATTCAAGGGGTTTGACAGAACGGTAGTAGAGGCGGCCCGAGATCTGGGGGCCAGTGAATATCAGGTTTTCAAAAAGATTGTTGTCCCCATGGCTATGCCCGGGCTTATGGCCGGATGGCTGCTTAGCTTCACTCTTTCGCTGGACGACGTAATCATCAGTTTTTTTACCACAGGGCCGACTTATGAAGTGCTGCCACTGAGGATATATTCCATGGTCCGTTTAGGAATAAAACCTGACGTCAATGCACTCAGTGTTGTGATGATCGGGATAACCGTGGTCGCTGTAGTTCTTTCTCGGCGGCTTCTTAAGGAGAGAAGATTATGAAAAAAACTTTGCTGGCTTTCGCCATAGTCCTTTTTTGTTGCACACAGGCCATTGCCGCCAGTGGTGAGCTCTATCTCTATATCTGGTCTGAATATATTCCGGATGAAGTAGTGGAGAATTTCACCAAGGAAACCGGGATCAAAGTTCACATATCCAACTACGACAGTAACGAAGCCATGTATACCAAGGTCAAACTGGCTGGGCAGGGCTACGACCTCATAGTTCCTTCCTCTGATTACGTAAGCCTGATGCGTCGTCAGGGACTGCTGCTGCCGTTGGACAAAAGTAAGCTGAGTAATTTTGAGTACCTCGCGCCCAAGTTCACCAACCAGTCATTTGATCCGGACAATATTTACTCTATCCCGTACATGTGGGGGTCGACATCTATTGTTGTGAATACCGCCATGGTAGGGGAAGATACCGTTACATCAATTGCAGATCTCTGGAAGCCGGAACTCAAGGGTAAATTGCTGTTGCCCAACGAACCGCGTGAGGTATTTGCCCTTGCATTGAAGCTGCTGGGGTATCCTGTAAATGAAACCAACCCTGCGCACATTGAAGAGGCTTACCAGAAGTTGAAAACCCTGATGCCCAGTGTCCGCGTTTTTGATTCCGATTCTCCCAAACAGGCTTTGCTTGCAGGAGAAGTTGCGGTTGGAGTTGTCTTTAACGGTGAGGCCTTTATAGCCAATCAGGAAAATCCCGACATCAAATATGTGTATCCTCCGGAAGGGTTCAATCTCTGGGTGGATTCCCTGTGCATTCCAAAGGGTGCAAAAAACATCGAAGAAGCACATGCCTTCCTCGACTATCTGCTGCGTCCTGATGTAGCCACCATCATTTCTACGGAGATGGGTTACTCCACTCCCAATGAACCGGCTATGAAACTTCTCCCGAAACAAGTGCGAAATAACCCCATTGTCTATCCTTCCAAGGAAGTAATCGACCGGGGTGAATTTCAGGATTACCTTGGCGAGTCCATGAAGCTCTATGACGAATACTGGGTGAAGCTGAAAACCAACTAATTACTTTTCCCTTAACTTCCTGACACCGCCGTCATTTTCCGGCAATGGCGGCGGTGTTTTATGTAACATCCTGAACATTAATTTTCCTTCCCAGGCCTTTAATCCACACCCCAGATATTTCCGCACGTACTTCCAATGTATTTCCTGTTTTATACGCAAACAGGCAGTGCATAATGCATTTCCATTCGTGTTCCTTGCGAAGAGGGAAACTCAGATCCATATTTTTAGCCGCTTTTGATAAAGCTGAATAAAATTTGATAATGTCCGCTGTGTTAGCGATTATCAGCTATCCTTGGTTTTAGACTGTACTTTGCATTTTGTTATATACTGCATGTTATTGATTGAGTAATATTGTCTCTGCCTTTTATTGTAGGCTGATGCGGACACGATAACTTTTTTAGCTTTGAGCTGATTCTTAGATTCCATAATATTACGAAAAAAGAAGGCTGATTATGTCTGAACCAGTCACCGTTCCTTTGACCCATGCGGAAAAGCGTATCTATTTTACCCAGAAGTTGTACCCGGAGTCATCCATGTGGAATGCCCCAGTCTCCTTGCGTCTGGCACAGGGTGATAAAAATATCCTTAAAAAAGCAGCTCTTCTTGCAATCGATAATATTCCCGGTCTGCATGTTGTGTTCAGTGAAAAAGACGGCCAACCTGTAAAGTTCATTGATAACAGCCTTGGACCTTCCATAGAGCTGCTTGATTTCAGGGAAGGCGGTGAGAAGTCTTATCTGGAGTGGGCAGAGCAGCAGGCTAAGGTTAAGACCACCATGCTGGATTGCCTTCCGTATAGTGTCTCGGTGGCCGACATCGGGTCCGGCATTGTCTATATTTATTTCAAAGGGCATCATATAGCCATTGACGGTGGTGGAATTGATTATTTTTTCCGGAGTATTCTGCTGGCCTACGAAGCTCTTAAAGATGGCGGAGAAGTCAGATTTGATCCTGTCCCTGGGCTTGATGCTGCGTACAAAGATGAGCAGGATTACCTTGAATCTCAACAGTGCGTGGAAGACAGCAGCTATTGGAATTCAAAGTTCACCACTTATCCGGACCCTATGGACATAACCGGAAAGGTGTCGTCCGCTTCTCGTGAACTTGAGTTTTACAACTATTTATTTTCCAGAAAGACCTCACGTGAACTTCTCGCCTTCTGTTCGGAAAACAGAGTTTCCCCTTTCCGGGTTGTGCTGGCGGCAATATCTGCTGTCCTTTCCCGGACCATGCGCCGTGAGGATATTGTTTTCGGGACCGGGATTGCCAACCGCTGTCCTGAGGGACTTGCTGATTCAGTTGGAATGTACGTCAACACTTGCGCCCTTAGAATGCAGGTTGAGCCGGGAATCTCTTTCGGCGAGCTGATTAAGTCTGCCAGCAGCACAGTAAGGGAATGTATCAGCCACGGCCGCTATCCTTATGATAAATTAGCAGCTGATATCCGCGAAAGGAGCGGGGATGTACCGGACTTGATGGCTTGCACGCTGGTAGAGTTTGTGGGCAAAAAAATGCCGGATTATGCTGAGTCGATTTTGCACAATTACGGAGAATCTCTTGTTGCTCTGACGGCTTTCATAACCTTCCCCCGCCTTGACGACCTGAAGAAAAATAAAATCAGCATGAGGCTGGCTTACCAGAAAGCCGTGTTTGAGCAGTGGCAGGTCAAATCTCTGGCCGCATATGTTGAGAAAGCGGTTTTGAACGGTATCCGCAACCCTGAAACTCCCGTTTCTCGCCTGGATTTTATGCCCGCCACGGAGATTGATAAGGTACTAAATGATTTTAATGACATAAGAGGAGACTGGGAGGTCGAAACCACTCTGAATGAATGCGTTGACAAGACCGTCAGGCGTTTTCCGGGGCGTAGAGCGGTTGTACACCGCGGACGGTCTCTGACTTATGCTGAACTAGATGCCCATGCAAATTCTCTTGCCCGAAACCTTCAGGAACAGGGGGCCGGACCGGGTACGGTCGTAGGGCTTCTCGCCGATCGTTCCATCGAATTGATTGTTGCACAATTGGCTATTCTAAAGACCGGGGCGGCTTTCATGCCTATTGATACCAGTTACCCGGAAGAGCGGATAAGATTCATGCTCGATGATATTTCTGCTCCCCTTGTTGTTACCCAGTCACGTTTTGTGGATCAGATTAATATTGAAAAGGTGAATGTTGTGGATATGGACCACCCGGAAGCCTATTCACCAGATTGTTCCGCATTGGAAACATTCTGTTCTCCCGGAGATTTATGCTGCGTTGTCTATACTTCCGGTTCTACGGGTACACCGAAAGGTGTTCTGTTGGAACACAGGGGAATCTGTAATATTGTAAACGGGGTAATGCATACGCAGGGCGTCAATGAAGATGACCGCATTGCAAAGCATGCCAGTTTCTCTTTTGATGCCAGCCTGTTGGAAATTTTTCTCGGTTTTTTCTGCGGCGGTGAAGTGCATATCATTCCCGATGAAATCCGCCTCTCCTTAAGTTCACTTAACGAGTATTACAGGGCCAATGGCATAACATGGACCTTCCTGACCACCCAGTTGGGTGAGCAGTTCATGAATTTTGTGGAAGATTCATCGCTTAGGGTTCTGAACGTCGGCGGGGAAAAACTGCGCACTTTCAATCCCGGTAATTCTTCGGTCAGAAACGGTTATGGTCCCACGGAATGCTCTATTTATACCACCCATCACGAAGTTTCAGAGTGGGCGGAGAACATTCCCATAGGCAGGCCATTCCCGAATTATTCGGTGTACATTCTTGATAAATATGACAATCCGCAGCCTCCGGGATATGGCGGGGAATTGTGCATCTACGGTCCCGGTGTTGCGCGGGGCTATCACAAAAGGCCGGAAAAGACTTCGGAATGTTTTGTGCCATGTCCCTTTAAGCCGGGGGAGACTATGTACCGTTCCGGCGACCTTGCCTCCTGGACCCCGGAAGGGGAGATCCTGCATCTTGGGCGTATCGACAGACAGGTGAAGCTGCGCGGGTTCCGCATTGAATTGGGAGAGATAGAAAACGCGATCCTCGCGGTTGACGGCATATGTGACGCCGCGGTGGTCGATTACAAAGACAGCCGCGGTCACGTTTATCTTTGCGGATATTTTTGCGGATCGGTTGAGGTGGATAGCGTACTTGAAAAACTGGAAGATAAACTTCCTGAATTCATGGTTCCTTCCTATATGATCAAGTTGGACTGTCTGCCGCTTAACCCTAACGACAAGGTCGATCGCAAGCAGTTGCCGGAACCGGATATCACTGAAAAGTCTGCTGAAGAATATGTAGCTCCGGGAACTGAATTGGAGCAGGCATTGGCTGATATCTGGGGTGAAGCCCTAGACCGGGCAAAGGTCAGCGCAAAGGCTGATTTTTTCAAGTCCGGTGGAGATTCTCTGAAGGCGGTTGCCTTACAGGTGATTATTTCTAAAAAGCTGAAGCGCGACGTTGAACTATCGGCAATATTTGAGCACCCCTCTCCGCGCTTGATGGCAGCCATGCTTGAAAATACTGAGGGCGGAGTAAATGAAAAAATTCAGCCCGCGCCGACAATGGAATATTATCCGGCAACGATATCGCAACAGCAGCTTTTTCTGCTTAACCGGATGAAGGGAATCGGGACCGCTTATAACATGCCATTTTGTATCCGGCTGGAAGGTCCGCTGGATAGTAAAAAACTTTCGACGGCCTTACTTACTATGCTGGAACGGCATGAATCCCTGCGCAGTGCATTTGAAATTATAGGCGGACGTTGTGTGCAGCGGGTGTTTGATAAAGTGTACCTCAAGCTTGATTTTGTAAACACCTCCTCTGATGATCCTGCACAATTCGGAGCCGGGTTTATCCGTCCGTTTGACCTTTCTGCTCCACCGCTCATGCGTGCCAAGCTGGTTTCCTATGATTCGGAACTGCACTGGTTGCTGCTGGATTTTCATCATATTGCTTTTGACGGAGTTTCCACCGGAGTTTTTCTGGAAGAGCTTTTCGCTCTTTATCAGGGTGCGAAGCTTGAGCCGTTGCCTTTTCAGCATAAAGATTTCGCTTTTTGGGAAGCGGAACGCCGGGAAGAAAACGAGGCACGGCACAAAAAGTTCTGGACCGAACTTTTTGAAACAGTTCCCGAAGCGGAGCTGCCCACAGACCTGCCGCGTCCCTCGCATCAGGATTTTGCGGGTGAATCGTACCGACATTTTCTAGAGTTTAGGCTGAGTGATAAGCTGAGGGCATTGGCTAAAGAACATGGGGCCACGCTGCACCATGTGTTCATGTCAGCTATCGGCATTCTGTTGGGCCGCTGGTCCGGTAGTGAGGATGTTTGTCTCGGAACCAGCATGAGTGGCCGGGACCGCGCCGGGACTAATGGATTAGTAGGTATGTTCGTACGCACACTGCCTGCCCGCATTCGGCCGCAGGGAGAGCTGCCTTTCAGCGGACTGCTGGCGGAAACACGCAAGCAGATACTTTCCATTCACGAGCACGCTGAATATCCTATCAGCAGTCTTTATGAACATCTGGGCGTGAATCGTGGGCCGGGCCGTCACCCGCTTTTCGATGTGAACTTTGTTTCGCGAAATACCGGGGCCAGCAACCATTATAAGCTGAACGGAGTCAGTGCTGATGTGGGTATGCTGGAATTGAATACCGCGAAATTCGATATTTCCATTGCACTTGGGGATGACGGGGACAATCTGGTTCTGGATGTCGATTACCGTAGTTCTCTTTACCGCAATGAAACCATCGCGCGAATGATCGGACATCTCTGCCGTATATTGGATGTTGTCGGTGATGAACCGGAAACCATGCTTAAGGATATCGATATCCTGCTGCCCGAGGAGCGGGACAGCCTGCTTAATGATTTCAACCCGGCGGCGACAGAACCGCCCCGGTGGCCGACTGTTTGCCATGCCATTGCACAACATGCCGCCGAAAAACCGGATCATATTGCGGTGCATGCCGAGGATGGAACTCTGACTTATGCCGAGCTGGATAGGCTGTCCAGCAGGGCCGCCCGAGCGATTGCGCAGAACGGCGGCGGGAAGGATAAAATAATTGCAGTGGTTGCGGCCCGATCCATCTGGTCGGTTGCGGGGATGCTTGCTGCTCTGAAGTCAGGTTCAGCTTATGTGGGACTGGATACCGCATATCCCCCGGACCGGGTGCAGTTTATCCTTGAGGACACTGCGGCCCCCTGTGTGCTGGGCACAAAAGAACAGCTTGCTGGTATCGAACATGGTTGCACGGCCATTGCCATGGACGGACCGCTCCCGGAAGACGACAGTGATCCCGGTCTTGCCGCCGGCGGTGATGCGCTGGCCTACTGCATTTTCACCTCCGGCTCCACAGGCAAGCCCAAAGGAGTACTCATCGAGCATCATTCAATGGTCAACTTCATTGACTGGTATGCCACACATCATTGCATGGACAGCAATTCAGGTTGCGCCGCCTTTGCCGCCTTCAGTTTTGACGTCTCGGTGGTGCAGGTTTTTGCCCCGCTGGTTTCAGGTTCCACCCTGCATGTCATTCCAGAAGATCTGCGCCGTTCCCCCACTGATCTTGATGCGTATTTCAATGAACACAAAATCAGCCATGCCCATTTTCCGACCCAGTTCGCGGAGCAGTACATGCGCATTTGCGACATGGACAGTCTGCGTTATCTGATTGTGGGCGGGGACCGTTTACGTTCTTACAGGCTGGGTAATTTCAGGCTGACCAACGAGTACGGTCCCAGTGAAACAACCATGGCCTGCCTGAGCTATGATGTACCGAAGATCATGTCCAAGCCGCCAATCGGCAACCCGGTTGCCAATACCCGGATTTATATTCTGGATGAGCGGGACCGACTTTGCCCGATCGGTGTGCCCGGAGAAATATGTGTCTCCGGTTCCGGGGTAGGGCGTGGTTACCTGAACCGTAAGGAATTGACGGATAAACATTTTACTTCCGATCCTTTTGTTCCGGGCCGGCGGATGTTTCGCACCGGGGATAAAGGGTGCTGGCTCCCAGACGGGACCGTGGATTTTATCGGTCGTATGGATTTTCAGGTCAAAATCCGTGGCTACCGTATTGAACCGGGAGAGATCGAATCCTGCTTGAGGAAATTTGATTCTGTTCAGGATTGCGTCGTGGTTCCACTGGATGAACCGGGCGGAAATAAAGTGCTGGCCGCGTATCTTTGCGCTGCACAGGAACTTGATTCTTCTGAAATCCGTTCTATGCTTAAACGGGAATTACCAGAGTACATGGTCCCGGCCCATGTGGTTCAGCTGGAAAAATTCCCTTTGAACCGCAATGGTAAGGTTGACCGCACAAAACTGCCCCGCCCGGAAGTTGCCGGACCCTCAACCGGACCGTTTGAACCACGCAATCACAAGGAAGAACGCATAGCCAAGGCTTGGGAAAAGGTTCTCGGACATCGCGGCTTCGGCCTTTACGATTCCTTTTTCGATATCGGCGGGGATTCCCTGAGCGCAATAGGTCTGCTGGCTGAGTTGAGTGATTCTTATGACATCAGTGCTTCGGACCTCTTCGCTCATACCTCAATTGCCGATCAGGCCGCAAACTTCCGGGATGCGGAAGTCGGGCGTTCGGCAAGGTTGTTGCGGCTTAAAGAACTTGCCAAAGCTCCGGCTGAAGATGAGTTCATAAATGACCAGATTGCGGCTTATGCCGCTGCTTGCGAATTGGACCGCGAGCTGGATACTGAAACAGTGCGTGAACCTGAGCACCTGCTTCTGACCGGGGCCACCGGAACACTGGGTATTTACCTGTTGCGGGAGCTGCTGCAAAGCACCAAAGCAAAAGTTACTGCTATTGTCCGCGCAGTGGATGACCATGCCGCTCAAAAGCGTCTTGCTGATTTTTATCTGGAACGGTTCGGAAGTTCGCTTGAAGATGACGGCAGGGAACGGGTTGAAATTCTGGCCGGAGACCTTGGCCGCGATGATTTCGGGCTATCTGCTCAGTCTTTTGAACGTCTTGCCGGAGATGTTGATGCTATCCTGCATTCCGCAGCCCTGACCAGCCATTATGGAGATTGGGAGGTTTTTGAGACAGCAAACGTGACCAGTGTGAAAAATCTGGTCGCCTTCGCCCGCCGGGGCCGGGAGAAAGCGGTCCACCATATCTCGACCACCTCAATCGGCAGCGGGGATGTGGAAGGGCGCAACCGTATCCTTTTCACGGAATTTGACGTTGATCTGGGACAGAAACCCGGCAACCTCTATGTGCGTTCCAAGCTTGAGGCTGAAATTCTGCTTGAAAAATACCGGGCTGAAGGTCTGGCAGTCAATGTCTACCGCGCCGGGAATATCACCTGCGATTCACAGACCGGGGTTTTTCAGAGCAATGTTGAAGATAATGCCTTTTATCAGCAGTTGCGCTGCTATGTTAACCTCGGTGCAGCACCGGACCTTACTGATTCCCGCAATATGTCTTATGTGGACCAGTCGGCGCAGGCAATTGTCGCGGCCCTGATTCGTCCCGGCGTACTCGGACAGACATTCCATATCCACAATCCGCATTTGATGAGTCTTTCCAAAGCCCTTGCGGATGAAAGTCTGGGTCTGCGCATTGAGCGGATGGAGTTTGATGAGTTTATCGAATTTGTGGCCCGCCATGCCGGGTGCGTTGGATTCGATACCTATGTTGAGCGGCTGCTGGTTCATTTGGGCTGGCAGGACTGGCTGACAAATTCCGGGTCAACTTCCGCACAGGTTCGGGTGGACCGTTCCGCCGAATTGCTCGGACGTTGCGGATTTGTTTGGAAAGAGCCCCGTCCGCAGGATCTGGCCCAGTTTGTTAAAAAGGCCCTCGAAGACAGGATTGCCGATCTGCGCAAAACAACATTCAGCATTTTGAGCTTAGATGCTCTTGAAGCCGTAGCCTCACGTATTAAACCTGCCTATTACCCGGAGGGAGGATTGATTCAGCAGGAAAATTCTGAACTCGATCAGGTCAGCCTGATAATGGACGGTATGGTAGAAGTTTACCGCCACAGCGCATTGGGCTGGGTCGGAACTCTTAGGGTTGACAGTTCCGGGGCCTGCTTCGGTGAAGGCGGCGTTCTGGATGGTGGAAAGTCAGGAAACTCGGTGGAAGCCATTGACCCAAGCTTCGTCTTTCACTTCTCCATAGAAGATATTCGTAAGTTGGTTATGGATTACCCGCAGCTGGGCCTGGTTCTGCTCAAGCTTTCCAGCCTTAAAAGGGAACGGGCTGAGCGTCTGTTCATTTCCATGTAATTACTAGGAATTGAAATAAGAATGAATACAATAGCAATGGGTGCCCGCCACAGTGGGCTTCTTGACCGCAAGTACCGAGAGTTCTTTATCCCGACCATACTCATGTCTATGACGACAACCATGTCCATTGTGGTGGACAGCATTATCGTGGGCAATATGCTGGGTGCGGACGCTCTGGCAGCAGTCAATCTGGCTCTTCCGGTTATGATGGTCTACACCTCGGTAGCGGTAATGCTGGGTTTCGGTGCGGCAACCATAATATCTGTCTCATTCGGCAAGCGGCAGACCGGTTATGCCGGAGAAATATTCAGCAGTGCCATTGTGGGCATGCTGGCTATAAGTCTGCTTCTTGTTATAGGGCAGAGTCTCTATCTGGAGTCAATTACCAATATATTGACTAAAGAGCCATCGCTGCGACCGTTGGTCTATGATTTTCTGGAAGAGCTTGTTTACGGCGCGCCGTTGATTATCCTGCCGCTGGGGTTGGTTTACAGTCTGCGGGCTGACGGATGGGTGAAGATGGCCTCGGCCATGCTTATCACTTCCAATCTGGTTAACCTTGCATTGGACATGCTTTACATAGGGCCTTTGGGTATGGGCATTTCCGGTTCATCACTGGCGACTGTTTCCGGTTATGCTGTGGGCGGACTGTTTTTCTTTGCGTATGCCAAGAGCAGTGAACGCAATCTCGGTTTTGATATGTCAATCTGTATGCATCCGGGGAGACTGCTGAAGAACCTCAAGGAAATAGCGGTGACAGGAGCACCGGCGGCTTTGAGCAGTATCCTGATTACCATCAAGATTTTAGCCATCAATATAATGGTTCAGGATGTGGCTGGGAAAACCGGGGTGATTGCTTTTTCGGTATGCCTGTCCTGTCTTTCTTTTGCTTCCATGTTTATTTCCGGAGCGGCGCAGGCCATGACTCCTATAGTGGGAGTTCTTTACGGGGAAAAGGATTATCTGGGAGTGCGTTTTGTGGTCAAACGGGCCGCGCAGGTCCTGCTTATTTCAGGTGTGATAGTTGTTCTGCTGCTGGAGTTATTTCCCGGAACCGTGCTGCATCTTTTCGGAGTCCGTGCTGCGGAAGTACTCGCCGAAGGAATTCCGGCAGTACGTATTTTTGCGGTCAGCCTCATCGGAACATGTTTCTCTTTTCTGGCCATGTTTTATTACATGACCATCGGCAGGAAGCGTATTTCTACTGCCATATCCATCGTGCAGGGAGTGGCGATCCTCGTCCCTTCTGCTTATGTTCTTTCAAAGATCATGGGGGTCAGCGGCATCTGGGTTTCCTTTTCGCTTGCCGAAGCCGGGACCATGCTCATGGTTTACGGATGCTATCAGCGGATGAAACGCAACAACCCCGGAAAATATGACAGCATTCTGTTGCTGGATAAGGGGATCGGCACCGGTGATAACGTCTTTGAAGCAACCGGGACGGATGATGAAGAGAGTGTGGAAGGGATAATGGAAAGACTGTCGTTGTTTCTGAAAGAAATCGAGTTGCAGGAAACAGTAGCCGCAGATATCCGGGACAGTGTCCGGGAAATGCTTTCCAATGTCGTCCGACATGCCTATCCCGGCAGTCGAAAAGGATTTGTGGATGTCCGCATTAATGATTGTGACGGAAGACTTATTGTCAACCTGCGGGATAGCGGATTGCAGTTCGATCCGCAGACAGTCATGCCGGAGAATACTGGCAATAAGTCCGGACTTGGGCTGGTGAAGGACAGAACAAATTCTGTTGAATATTCAAGAATTATAGGATTCAACAACACAACCCTGACCTTCGTTTACGGGCAATAATTTAGGTTGCCCCCAAAAAGGAGAACTCATGAAACCCATAACACGGGAAGAAGCTCTGAATCTGGTGCGGGAAGCAAACACCCTTACACGGGATGATATTTCAGTTTTGCAGAAAGTACGCTTGCGCGAGCTGGTCGCCCATGCCCGCGAAAATTCTGCTCTATATCGTGAAAAATATAAGCATCTGCCCGATAATCCGGCTCTGGAAGACCTTCCTGTTATAACAAAACAGGAATTGACTTCCAATATGCAGAAGCTGGTTTGCGACCCGGAATTCTCGGAGGAAGAGCTCCAGGCCTACATTGCCGATCTGGATAATTTAGGCATTCCGTTCATGGGTAAGTACAGTGTCTCGACGACTTCCGGCACAACAGGGGAACCTTTGCGCATGTTGCGGGATTCACGGCATGTAGCGATTAACGGTTCCATTTTGCAGGTTCGTTTGTTCGAAAGTCCGCAATTCAAAGATTTTCCGGGTATGATGGATAAGTATGTGCGTTTTGCCAGTGTACTGGCGGGAGGCGGATTCCATGCCGCCTTTATGGCTTTTGAGGGACGGCGCAAAATGCTCGAAGCCGAGGGGATAACAGGCAACATGCTGCTGCTTGAGATTGATGATCCGGTGGCGGAAATGGTTCGTAAGCTGAATGAATTTCAACCGGAAGTTATAACAGGGTATCCTTCGGTCATGTATATTCTCGCAGGGGAGCAGAAAGAAGGGCGTCTCAAAATTTCACCCAAAGCCATTCTTTGTTCCGCAGAGCAGCTTACCGATGAGATGCGTATTGTTATAGAGCATGAGCTTGGCTGTCCGGTTGGTAATGTTTTTTGCAGTACCGAGGGTGGTGAGGTTGCAATCCTTTGCTCACATGGTCATATGCATCTTAATACCGACTGGATTATTGTAGAGCCGATAGATAAGGAAGGAAATCCTGTCCCGGCCGGTGAAATGTCTGCCGCCATGCTGGTCACCAACCTGACCAACGGAGTCCAGCCGATTATCCGCTACAGAGTGGATGACAGTGTTATCGTGTATGAAGATCAGTGTTCATGCGGCCTGCCATTTCCTTATGTTGAAATCCTGGGCCGCACAGACGACCTTCCTGAGTTTAGCTGTGCAAACGGTTTTGTACGGTTTTCGCCGATTGTTTTTTCCAGTGCCGTTATGGATATCCCGGGCATCTCAGTTTACCAGTTTGTCCAGACCGGGCAGGAGTCCCTAACCGTCCGTATTGGTTATCTTGATGGTGCGATACCAGAGAAGGTTGACCGTGAAATACATGATGCAGTTTCCAATGTGTTGAGTCAGAACAAATTGGATCATATTTCTTTTAGTATTGTTCGCGGGGCGCCGGTCAGGGCAAAGAAAGGTAAAAAGATGCGCAGTTATCTGAAGACCTTTTAATCTGCGTTGCGAGTCGATTGTGTGCCGGTAAGTATCAGCTTTTCGTTATTTTAGAATCTTAAGAGCAATGCATGTTTCAAGGGCTGGGTCTATGGCTCAGTCCTTTTTTCCGAGGTACAGCATCCCCCCCTGCCCGGGAGTGGAGAGTCTTCCGGGCAAGGGGAGTGCCGCGCCAATGCGACCTGACAGTCTATAAGAAGTAATTGACTGCCAGAAGTCCCGTTAGGGACATGGTGATGGTGTATGGCAGCGCCAGCATTACCATACGGCCATAAGACAGTCTTATGACCGGGGCAAGAGCTGAAGTCAGGAGGAAGAGGAAAGCAGCCTGACCGTTCGGGGTAGCCACACTGGGGATGTTGGTTCCAGTGTTAATGGCAACAGCCAGTTTGTCGAAGTGATGCATGATCTCAAGGACTTTCGTAGCAGTAGCTTGAGGCATACCAGCGACAACATCGACCCTCGCCAAGTGTGGGTCGGTGAGCTTATCCATCAGCGCCTGAGCGCTCATGCCGATGTCTGGGAGAGTTCCCAGCAAATGGATGAAATGAAGTTTGGTTTCAGAGATATAAACTGTGGCCACAAATACGTTGTCGGAAATTGCGGAGAGCAGTCCGTTGGCAATGTAATATGCGGCGAGTTGAGTATGTCCCTGAAGACTAAGTACGAATTCAATGATCGGGTGAAAGATTTCCTGATCGTGAATGACACCGACAATCGAGAAGAAAACTACCAGCAGTGCAGTAAAGGGCAGTGCTTCTTCAAAAGCCTTACCAAGCTGGTGTTCTTCGATATATCCGTTCATTGAGGTCAGGAAGATAATTACCGAGAGGCCGATAATACCGACTGCGGCAAGGTGAAAGGCAAGAGCTACAACCAGCCATACGCCGGTAATGCATTGAATGATCAGTCTTGTTTTTCCATCCTGGCCCTGTTTTTCTTCCATTTTTACTGCAGTTTCAAGCAGGTGTGAGCGGATATTGCCGGGAAGTTTTGCGCCGTATCCGAAAAGATGGAATTTTTCCACGGTCATGCAGGTAAGCAGTCCAATGCAGAGTACCGGAATGGAAACTGGCATGACTTCCAGAAAGAAGTCGACAAAATGCCAGCCCATTTCCCCGCCGATTAGCAGGTTCTGGGGTTCACCGACAAGTGTGCAGACTCCGCCCAGTGCTGTTCCGACTGCACCGTGCATCATAAGGTTGCGCAGGAAGGCCCTGAATTCTTTCAGATCTGCACGGTTCTTATCGACAACTGCCTGATCGTTACAGAGGTCATGCTCGCATTGCAAAGTCTTGCCTGAAGCGAATCTGTGGTAAATATTGTAGAAACTGTATGCTACAGCGATAATGACCGCGGTTACGGTCAGCGCATCCAGAAAAGCGGAAAGAAATGCTCCGGCGAAACAGAACATCAGGGAAATGGCGATTTTTGAGCGTACCCGAACCAGAATACGGGTAAAGGTGAATTGCAGGAATTCTTTCATGAAGTAGATACCTGCAACCATAAAGATCAGCAGCAGGATAACTTCAAAGTTGTTCATCGCTTCATGGTAAACCGTCTCAGCAGAAGTCATTCCAAGCATTACAGCTTCAATTGCCAGCAGCCCGCCTGCCGGGAGAGGGTAACACTTGAGAGCCATCGCCAGGGTAAAAATAAATTCAGCGATCAGCGCCCAGCCCGCTATCTGCGACCCTGCGGTGAACATAAGAATTGGGTTGATGATCAGAAACGCCAAAATAACTTTTTTGTACCACTTTGGAGCGTGGCCTAAAAAGTTATTACCGAGTGATTGCAGAAAAGTAGGCTGCATCATTATCTCCTTTTATGATTCATGGCCGGATATTGCGCGGCAGTAATTGTTTATTGTCGTATTCTCCGGCTTGTTTTGCGGTATTCTTGGAAATTGGAGGAAGGCCCGTGTAGTGGTGGACGAACCTTCCTCCTGGGAGTGTTAATAAAGTATCATCAGAGCGGAAATCATGACGGCCATGTAAAGGATGGTCATACCTGTCCCGGCCCGGACATAATCAACTGTTTTGTATCCGCCGGGTCTCATTATCAGGGCGTTAACCTGATGGGTGGGCAGTACAAATGTATTTGAAGCTGCCACGGCGACAGTCAATGCAGCTATTCGTGGATCTACCCCTGCTCCCAATGCCATGTTCATGGACAATGGAACCAGCAGGACAGTTGCTCCTACGTTTGAGGCCACCAGTGTGAAGAACGAAGTCAAGGCACCGATAACTGTCAGCAGGACCAAAGCTGAGGGATGGCCTAAGGCGGCCATGATCGTATCGGCTATGAATTTCGCGGCACCGGTGTTTTCAAAAGCCATGCCCAGAGGAATAAGACCACCGAGCAGGAAAACTGTCATCCAGTCAACAGACTGATAGGCTTCGTCAATTGAAAGTACTTTTGTCAGGACCATTCCCAGAGCTCCGGTGAGCAGGGCAATGGAAAGCTGAATGTGCAGACCGAGTATCATGCACAGGGAGACTGCCAGCCACATGAGAGCCAGCTTGGCTTTATCCGTGCGCAGGATTTCGCCCTTTACTTCTTCAGTGAAGACAAAGTCGGGGCGGTCTTTGAGCATATGAAACATTTCCCAGCGGCCATGAAGCAGCAATGCATCACCGGATTCAAGACGTAAATCGGTCAATCCGCTGATAAAAAGCTTCTCACCCCTGAAAATTGCGATTGGAGAAACCTGAAAACGGTTGCGGATGCCCAGTGTACGCAGGGTCTCGCCGACAAGCTCGGAACGGGGGGTAATAATACCTTCCATCAGTCCGGCATTGTTGGGGGAGAGTTCTTCAGCAAAGGTTTCAATGTCTTTCTTAAGTGTCCAACCGTAATCAACTGCCATGCGCTGCACGAAATCAATGGGACCAACTACAGCGAGATGATCACCGGGTTGAATCACTTCATGGGCAGCGGGCGCGATCTTGTGGTTCTTTCCACGTTCGCGGGCGATGGCGACGATGGTTGAAAAATAAAGAGGACGCAGTTCAAGGTTCATGAGATCGCGGTCGCAATTCCAAGTTTCCGGGACATGAACTTCATATAAAGAGCCGATGCCCCCATATGTGTTGGACAGCAGTTCAGACATAGGGCCAGATGCCTCGGCTACATTCTTGTTGGGCAGAATGAAGCGGCCCATAATCATGAAATAGACGAGTGCGGCAACGAGCAGACAGATACCGATGGGGGTGACCCCAAACATTCCGAAGGGCTCATAATGCTTACCACCGACAACCATAAGGTCGTTGAGCAGAATCAATGGGCTGGAGCCGACAAGTGTCAGACAGCCACCGATAATCGCACAAAAGCCCATAGGCATGAGCAGTCGGCCTACCGGTACGCCGGTTTGGTTGCCGATTCGTTTTGCTGCGGGCAGAAACAGGGCGGCGGCCCCGATGTTCTGCATGAATCCGGAAATGATGGCTACCGTACCGGCAATAAGTGACATGATTCTGGTTTCACTTTTGCCTGCGAATTTAAGGATAACCCGTGCCAGTGAATTCATTACGCCGGTCTTGTCTAATCCGGCTCCGATAATGATAACTGCGATGATGGAGACGACAGCATTACTGCTTAAGCCGCTAATGGCCTGTTTAGGAGTAACAAGCCCGAGAAGTGGCAGTAATACCATCATGATGATGCCGACGACGTCGACCCTTACCCACTCGAATATGAAAAGCAGCACCGCAAAAGCCAGTACTGCCATTACTAGAAGAATTTCTGGAGTCATAAGTATCCCTATTAGTCTGCGAGACAGTATTAAATCCGGGGTTACCCGACTCTAAGTGTCGCTCGTGTGTAAACCGGAATGGTAGCTGCCGCATTTTTATTGCGGACATCGTCTTCCATCACATAGCGCAGCTCTTCGTCCTGAATGTGGAGTTCGGCTACAACAGCATCTTCGTCACCTTGCTTAACAACGTGAGCGAAGCAGAGACCGGCTTCCTCTGCCCTTGAAGAGAAAGATGAGATATTCTCTTCGGATTTGGAGCAGAAGTCGCCAAAATTTGAACCCCGTTCATCCAGATTCAGGGCTATGAGACTGCTGTTTGTTCTTGCAGCCATTTCAACTGCATAGTTGACGACTCTACCGGAGAAAGCTGCACCCTTGCTGACTACAAGAATTTTGCTGCCTGCACAGGTGCAATCGGAAAGATTGTTTGCCAGAGTCTCATTTTCCTCTTTAGAAACTTCAGATTTTCCGCTGTTGGTTAAAATGCGGTTTAATAAAGTTTTCAAGAAAACCTCCCTCTCTTTAGGGTCAGCCAAAGCTTGATCCCGGTTGATGGCCCATGCGCCAACATTACAGGTATTGCACTGATTTGCTGCTTTTGTTGCATAAAAGCGTTCCAAAAGACCGAAGAATCCTTGTTTCGTGGCCATGGTTCCTCCTGATAGTTGTTTCCTTCCTAAGATGCCCCTACTAGATCAATATCCATGCCAAGGTTTCTTTTATATCTAAGTTACTAAAAATAAAGGATTTGTATAATAGTAGACATTTAACGTGTTATACTGCCGTTGCTATTTGCAACAAAGTTTGTGTTTGAAATGGAAGTTTAAGCGAAAACGTCTTGAGCATGGGATTAAAGCCTATGTTGCTATTTGCAACAAATATTGGTGGCGATCTGTACTGTTTAGAGCATTAATTTGAGAACATTTCTGAGATATGAAAATATGAAATCAAGGAGAACTGGCTTTTAATAGGCATTAGTTGCCGATACAAGATAGATTGTGCAAAAAAGTACATGTGTGGAGATGTTTGTTTCATAATGCAACATTAACAGCGGCCTTTATTAATGATATTAGTGAAGAATAGTAAAAAAATTCTATCCTATCTGAGTATATTTTAAATGTTTTTGCAGGGATCCTGCGGAGGTCTTTATGAAGTGGTTTGGCAGGAAGAATGTCGAAAGGACGCGGCCTGAAGAGAATGAGGCTGATTCCGCTGAAGGGGTGGATAACATAACCGAGAGCGTTGCTGATGAAATTTATAACCGTGTTGAATCGGCAGACCTTCCTGCTCATATTTTGGATGCGGCCCGTGACGAATGTGAACGCCTTCTCAAGAGCGATAGTGCCTCCCCCGATTTCGCCATTTCACATGCTTATCTGGAATTTATACTTTCCCTTCCCTGGAATGAGACAACTAAAGATGACCTTGATATTCAAAGGGCTGCAAATATTCTTGATGCCCGCCATTATGGACTGAACAATGTAAAAGAACGAATTCTTGAATTCCTTGCAGTTAAGAATCTGCGAAGCCGGATCAGCCCGAACCTTATTATTGTTGATGATGAAATAATTGCCCGCGAGAATCTTTCCATAATTTTCGAGCATGAAGGCTTCACCGTGCGCTCTGTTGGTAACGGCCTGGAAGCTGTGTCCGCTATGGAGAAAGAGGTCGCGGATATTGTGATAACTGATTTGAAAATGGACGGTATGGACGGTCTTGAACTATTGGAAGTGCTTCGTAACCGCTGGCCCGATACCGGGGTGATCATGCTAACCGGCTATGCAACGGTGAAGACTGCCGTAGACGCTATGAAGAGAGGCGCCGACCAGTATCTTGGCAAACCGGTCAACCTGAACCGTTTGCGTGAATATGTTCAGGATTTATTAGCGCGTAATCAGCGTATCCAGGGCTTACACGGTCCGGTTCTTTGTTTCAGCGGCCCTCCCGGAACAGGAAAAACATCTATCGGAAAGGCCATTGCAGAGTCGCTGGGCCGCAAGTTTATTACTATTTCTCTGGCCGGGCTGCGTGATGAGTCCGAGTTGCGGGGGCACCGTAGAACTTATGTTGGAGCCATGGCTGGAAGGATATTGCAGAGTATCCGTAAATCAGGTGTTCGCAACCCGGTTATCATGCTTGATGAGATAGATAAAATTGTACAAAGTTTTCAAGGTGATGCCACCTCTGTCCTTCTGGAGATGCTTGATCCTCAGCAAAATTCAGGTTTTGTCGATAATTACCTTGGGTTGCCATTCGATCTCTCAGGTGTGTTATTTATAGCCACAGCCAATGTTGTTGAGCGTATACCGGCCCCCCTGCGCGACAGGATGGAGATGATTGAATTTTCCAGCTACACTCCCGGTGAGAAATTGCAGATTGCGCAGAATTATATGCTTCCGGAACAATTGCTGAAGCACGGTTTTGCCGCGGATGAAGTATCGCCTTCAGCCGACGCTTTGAGAATGTTGATAGCAGATTACACTCATGAAGCCGGATTACGTGGTTTAGATAAACAGATAGCTTCACTTTGCCGTAAAATGGCAAGGCGAAGGCTGGACGGCCGTGCAGAGGAGCGTCCTATAAAAATTTCAGCGCAGGAATTGCCCGGAATAATGGGGCCGCCTCCCCATTTTAGTACAACAGTTAGCAGTGTCCTTAAATCCGGGGTGGCCACCGGGCTTGTCTGGTCCGAAAACGGTGGGG
The DNA here is from genome assembly GCF_963667685.1 of Maridesulfovibrio sp. NCBI lineage: Bacteria > Pseudomonadati > Thermodesulfobacteriota > Desulfovibrionia > Desulfovibrionales > Desulfovibrionaceae > Maridesulfovibrio > Maridesulfovibrio sp. Next base: position 1,869,310 of record NZ_OY763930.1, read on the forward strand.
AAGTTATCTTTGTTGAAACTGTGCGCATGCATGGCAGCAAAAATCTTCTGCTGACAGGCTCATTGGGGGAAGTTCTGAGGGAGTCGGCCCAGACTGCTCTGAGTTTTCTGCGGGCGAATGCAGGCAAATTCGGTATTTCCGAAAATTTCTTTGAGACATCGGATATCCATGTCCATATCCCGTCGGGGGCCGTTACCAAGGAAGGTCCATCAGCCGGCGTGACTATTGCCGTGGCAATACTTTCTCAGCTGACAGGACGATGCGTCTATCAGGATATGGCTTTCAGCGGTGAAATATCTTTGCACGGAGATGTACTTCCTGTGGGCGGAGTACGTGAAAAGATTATGGCTGCGGTCCGCTCCGGTGTAAAAACTGTTGTCCTGCCGGAAAAATGTGCATCCGCTCTCGATCAGCTCGATAGTGAAGTGCTGGAAGGGTTGGAGATCAGGCTTGTTTCCAGACTGGAAGATGCTCTGGAAGCAGCGTTGACCTAGTCTCCCTTCTCAAGGCCAAGACGTTTCATCTTGCGCCATAGGGAAACCCGATCAATTCCGAGTATCTTGGCTGCCTGAGTTTTGTTTCCGTTTGTAGCCAGCATGACTTTTTCTATATGGTCGCGCTCAACTTCTTCCAGGGTCCGCAAGGGTTTATTGCGGGCGATATTGCGGATTTCTTCGGGCAGCAGGTCCGGTGAGAAAACTGTTCCCCGGGCCAGCGCGAGTGCCCGCTGGGAAATGTTTTCGAGTTCCCGGACGTTGCCGGGAAAGGAGTAGTTCATCAGGATATCCAAAGTTTCCTGAGAAATACTGTCTATCGACTGGGTTTCAGTGCGATGCTTTTCCAGAAAATGGCCAATAAGTACCGGAATATCTTCGCGGTGTTCACGAAGGGGGGGAGCGGATAGCGTTACTACGTTCAACCGGTAAAAAAGGTCCTGCCTGAAGGTTCCTTTTTCAACTTCTTCTTTCAGATCACAGTTGGTTGCGGATACAACCCGTATGTCGACCGGGATTTCCTGAGTTCCGCCGACACGTAAAAAAGTCCTTTCCTGCAGGACACGCAGCAGCTTTACCTGCATGTTCAGCGGCAGTTCGCTCATTTCGTCGAAAAAGACCGTGCCGCCATTGGCGACTTCCAGTATTCCTTTTTGGCCGCGTTGCGCTCCGGTGAAGGCCTCCCGTTCGTGTCCGAAGAGTTCTTTATCCATAAGCTCGGCTGTAAATGTACCGCAGTTGATGGCCATAAATCTTTCTTGTGACCGGGGGCTTACCATGTGGATACCACGTGCGATAAGTTCCTTACCGGTGCCTGTTTCACCCTGGATAAGTACGTTGCAGTCCATGTGTGCAAGCTGCTGGATTGTTTTTTTCAGCTTGAGAATACGCTCACTCTGACCCACAAGCGGGAAGTCCTGCTTCCCTTCTTCTATGACAGTTCTGAGACGTTGAACTTCCACTGAAAGGGCCTGCCGTTCAAGGGCATTATGAACCTGAGCGCGAAGTTCACCAAGGTTGAGGGGTTTGGCTATATATGAGTGGGCCCCTTTCTGCATGGCCACAACTGCAGTATCGACTGTTGCATGTCCGGTAATGACAATTACCTGCGTTGAAGGGTGGATTTCTTTGATATGCTCCAGCAGTTCAATGCCGTTCATGCCCGGAAGCATGAGGTCGGTCAGCACCAGTTCGTATTCCATTTTGCCGAGTTTTTGCAGGGCTTCAGTGCCGGAGCCGACTGCTGTTACAGTATGCCCTTCCGCATTCATGACGTGGGTCAGGTTTTCCCGCGCGATGGGTTCATCTTCAACTATGAGAAGATTTGCATGGCTGATCATAGTTTGTGTTCCTTGTCGAGCGGCAGGGTTATATAAAAACTGGTTCCTTCGTTCGGCTTGCTTTCGGTTCTGATGCTGCCCTGATGTTTTTCTATTATTCCGTAGACTATATACAGCCCAAGGCCGGTACCTTGCCCGATTTCCTTTGTGGAGAAAAAGGGATCGAAAATGCGTTCCATGATTTCAGGTGACATGCCCTGTCCTGTATCACATATCCTGATGATTGTGTTTTCAGAATCCATCCGGGCGGTCACGTTGATTGATCCTGGCTGCTCACCGATGGCTTGTACTGCATTGATCAGCAGGTTGATGAAAGCTTCCTGTAATTTCCGGCGGTCGGCGTGGACAAAGATATGTTCCGGAATCTCTGATGAAAGAGCGATGTTCGACGGGACCTGACTGGATACCAGATCCATGGCTGATTTCATGATCATACCTATTTCAACTGGTCCGGGTGAATATTCGCTCTCCCTTGAAAATTCCAGAAGTCCTTTGACAATATCCCTTGCGCGCAGGGTTTCCTGCATAATGTTGTGCATCATGCGATCGGCCAGTGCGTCTTTGCCTTTCTGATTTTCTTCAAGAATCTGGCAGGAGGTGGAAATGTTGTTCAGAGGGTTGTTCAACTGGTGCGCGATACCTGATGAAAGTGTTCCGATGGATGAAAGTTTTTGCGCTTGTACCAGCTGGCGCCGCCGTTTTGCCAATTGTTCGACCATTGAGTTCAAAGCTGCAAAGACCTGCTGGATTTCATCATGGGAATTTTTGATCGGAAGGGGGGTGAAAGTGCCTTTTGAAATACGGCGCGTGGCTTCCTGCACTTCACGCAGCGGTTTGAGGATATTGGTACTCAGAAAAGCCACGAGACATGCTATTACCCCGGCGAAACCAATCATGGATAGACCAAGGTTGGAGCGTAATGTGCGGTTGATGCTGAGGATGTAACTTCGTTGGTAATTGGAGATGGACTTTGATAATTCCACCATGGCCTGTCCTGTTTCACGAAGATGTGTGTTCAGGTCGCTATCCATAAGCGTTGATTTTTCAGGAGAATTTTTAAGCTGTTCCAACAGGCCCCGGTAATGGGTCAGGCGTGCTTTCAGTTTTTTCCCGCTTTGTATTTTGTCGAGCTTGTTGAATTTCCCCATAAGCTCCTGCAGCAGCGAGTCCGCCTTGTTAATGTAATCTAGTCCAAGGGTGAACAGGGCCGGGTCATGGTAAAGCAGGTAGTTCTTTTCGATGCGTCGGACTTCAAGAATCTGATTGCTTAAGTCGTCACTACGTTCAATAAGCTGAACTTCATCTTCCAGTTGAATGGTATTCATATATGAAATAAAACCTAAACAACCGAAGCAGATTGAAATAATGACAATCCCGAGAATTATCTTTTGGCGGATATGCAGTTTGAGCACAGTAGTCCCTCGCTATTGGTTCATATACGGGCCTAAACCTACGACTACTGACTTAAAATGGCAATTATGAAGCCTCGTTTAAATAAATAATGATATTAAAAGTCCTTGTTATGGAAAATAGTTTTGTCAGGAATTTCTCTACGGACCGTTTGTTATGCTGCATTTAACGCAGTCCCGATCAGAAATTAAAAGGTATTGGAATACCGGGTCTTATACTCGTTAAGTATTTTGAGCTGATCTTCATTCATTTGTTTTTTTAATGCTACCAGTCTGTCCAGCAGCTCTGCTGCAAATTTATCTTTAAGTGCGATGCTCACAGAGCAGGCCATAAAAAGACTGGCGATATCCGAATCACGGTTGATGCAATCCTTGAATACCCTTAAGGCTTCCACCGGATGTGCGAGGCGCAATAAGCAGACAGCATACATAATCTGAGCAGTGTAGAGGGGCGTGTAATATTTATGTGCATGTTTGAGACTTTGCGAAGCCATGTTCCGGTCATTCGCATCCAGCGCACTTGCACAATTGAAAACTGCGTAATCAAACTGCGCGCGGCGTTTGACTTCTTCAAGTTCTTTTTTCAGAGCTTGATCCTCAAGGTGAAGATTCTTGCTCAGTACTCGAATGCGCTGTCTTCTATACGCAAGAGGATCGTGCTTCATTAAATCTGTAATGTGGCGGCCTTGCTCCTGATGCAGATAATATTCGGCTGTTGTGTAATTTACATGCTGCGGAGCCGCATGGCAGGCAAGCCTGCGCCACATGTCAAAGTCGATGAGAACTGTTAATTCGGGGTCAAATCCACCGGCTTTCTTAAATAAAGAGCGTTCATGAAGAACGTTGATCCCGGTTATGTAGTTGAATTCGAGCAGCTCTTTGAGTCCCACCTGCTGGGCATAGCGCAGTGTGCGTGAAATTTCTTTTTTTTCTGTTTTGGAATTCAACAGGACTTCCATGCCGTTGGAGTAAACGAAATTCCTGTCCAGAATTCTGGCTGCAGCCATGAGTTTTTCAAGGTGATCTGCGTACCAGATGTCGTCATCATCCAAATAGGCGATGTAGCTGCCGCTACTGGCCTCAAAGGCCTGATTGAGTGCTGTGGCTTTTCCTTGATTCTGTTCGTATGAAATCAGTTTTATTCTGTCATCACCAAGATTTTCTACAACTTGGTCTATAGACTCCCCCCCGTCATTTACGAGGCAGACCTCAATGTTGCTATAGGACTGGTGAAGTATGCTTTTTAAGGCGTTTTCGAGGGGGGCTTTGCGGTTATAGGTCGCAATCAGCACAGAGACCAATGGCCCGTTGAGCCTGAATTCAGCGTCGGCAAGTTTTGTCCGCGCGGTTATGATGCGTTCTGATATTTCCGGGCTGATTTCACGGCTGTTTTTGATTATCTTCGCAGCAGTCGGAGCGCTTTCTTTAAAATCCGTTTTCAGCACAGCATCATATTGCCGGACTGCCCGCCCCTCGTCGCCTAAAAGGATATTGAAGTGCCAGGGCTTGGTATTCAGTTTGTCCGAGTGGACCGGATAGATGGCAACATTGATTTCTGAATCTTCCTTATTCCATTCCGCTTCGTTGTGGACAATACAGCTGTGTCCCGTCTGTTCGATATTGATTGCAAGGCTCTGAGCAAAAGACGCGCAAGGACAGTCTTGAGGATATTTGATGGAGAAATTTATTTTTTTCATTTAGTGCCTTATGATAATTTGGCAGACCAAATGTTGATAAGCGCGTTATGTTTGATCCTGCCTTATTCTTACTTTTTACAGTAGGACTTCTGCATACGCAAGGATCAGAGTCTTTTGGGAGAGCGTTGGCGGTAAGATAGATTATCCGGACGAACCTGTTTAATCATACTTTTCTATGGGGAGCTGTGCCCAGCAGTAGGATTCAAATGCGATAGATGCTCAGCATGATGGTCGCTGTCGTAACAACACCCATCATGCTGAGTTCGTAAATAAAACTGTAGCTCAGCGCACGGATAATGAAATTTAGGGGATTTAATCAGTACATTATTATTTTTTGCTGCCGGCAAGGGATTCCTCGCAATGAGCAAGGGAATCGTAACCCAGCTTACGCATGAGGATCTCGTATCTATCACGCACAAGATTGCCGCCTTTATACTGAGTTTTGCGGGCGTAGTTAAGGTAAATGATCAGGGTCTTGGGGGAGTATGTCTGCAATTCGCCGTTAAGGTAAGAGCAGAAGGATTCGTGCCCATCAGGATGTACTGACAGCGGGAACTGTGCTGAAACTTCTTTGCGCCAATCGCTTTCAATCTGTACCAGTTCAGTGATTGCCTGTGAGTCATTTTGAACCGGGATGAGTCCTTCCATGAGCGCATATTTTTCGGTCATGAGATTGCGGTTGTCGAGCACAGCCTGTTTTAAGTCTCCAAGGTAGGATTCAAGATATTCGATCGGCATCACAGCATGTGTCATATGGCGCATGATACGGAAAGAATCAGGTTGTTCCTGACATGATGCCGTGCCGCCGCGATTTTTGACTGCGAGGAACATTTCCAGTTCCTGGCCGATGATTTCTTCAATTAATTGCTGGCGAGTGTCTGCGGACATGGTGTTCTCCTTGATGAAAAAGTAACTTGAATTGAGATTGCAACCCCGGCGCCTCAATAGTGTGTCAGGGAATGCGGGCCGCGTGTCTTTGGCTATCATCCTGATAGATTGTTCAAGTCAAGGATAAATAGTTCACCTGTTTCATATAAAATGCAAATCCCCCTTCAAAGTATTTGAAGGGGGATTTTTTGCATAAAAATAGATATTATCGGCAATAGGCACAAACATATGTGATATATTGTCGGTATTTCTTAGGCTTATTTAAACATAGTTCAATGTTTATAATAAAAATGGAAATGGGGTATATTTATCAAATATTATCTTGTTATATTATAAAATAATTATATTCACTCTCCAGTTATTTTCTTGGTTTGTGTAAAGTCATCCCCACGATGCCTTTACAGAAGTAACCCACCCAACGCAGGATTGTAACATACAAGCAAAAACTGAACCAAACATCTTTGCCAAATAGTATCAAATGTTTACGGTTGCAAAGCCCTGCCTGTAATGGTCCTTTTTTGTAGCACTGAACAGAATTAATGTGAAATTCTGTTACACATTTGTGTTACAGGGACTGCTCCAGCCCCTTTGTTTCAGGTAGCCGAAGAGTATTGAAGAATTATTAACACACTTTTTTTAGCTTTGTGAGTCAAATTGACACTCTAAAGATACAGCTGGTTCAGGGAGGCCATTCACAGTTTTTCTTTACATTTTTAATATTGATCTTTTGGATTATCTGCCAATATTACACTGTGTTATCCTTATGTCTGACCCCAGTACGTCCGAATCCAAAGTTAGTTATTAATCCCATAACATAAAAAGTTCTGGTTTAAAATGGAAAATGCTGGCTCACTTAAATAATGCATAATCTGGAATCAGTAATAGAGATGTTTTGCACGAAGGGGATAGACAATGAATAATATCAGATCGTTATTCTCTATGGCTGTTCTCAGGAAATGTTATGCCCATAAGCGCAGGGATGCTGAGGCGGCTATTGCAGCTGCTTTTTTTTCAACTTTCGGGGTAGGTGCTTTTACATTTGCTCTTTCTTTGGGAGCCCATTCTTCCGGCGTATCCGCAGCATGGTTGGGACTTGCTTTTTCTGCTTATTTTTTCGCACGTCTGGTTTTGGCCCCGATAGCCGGGTATGCAGCGGATTTTATAGGTGCACGTCCATTGTTGCTTGGCGCTTCGGGGGTGGGGGCGGCTGTGCCTTTTCTGTATCTACTTTATCCGTCAGTGGAGACCCTTGGCGTCATTCAGATCTGTCTTGGATTTTGTTCCGGCATAATTAAGCCTGTGAGCATGGGGCTGCTCGGGGATTGTGTTCCCGAAAGCAGCCGGGGACGCCTCTTCGGGGCTTATAATACATTTATGTACAGTGCTCTGGTGCTCAGTCCTTTGGCTGGCGGTGCTGCGGTAGAAATGCAGGGAAGAATAGGGGAGCTGAGCCTTATCTGCCCTATTCTGGGTATGTTTTTTTCATTCATTTCTTTTGCGCGGGGGAGGATGGGCGGTGGTGTCGTTCGTGGTGAAAAAGACACAGCTCTGGGACTGCCGTGGCGGGAGCCTCTTTTTGCCGCATTGCTACTGGCTGTGCTTGGAAGGACTGCCGGTGCCTCGGTTGTAATTACTTTTATGCCTCGATTGATAAGTGAGTCTTTTGGATTGGAAGGCATGCAGGCCGGGTTGCTTTTTGCTCTGCCCAGCCTGGTTCTTATAGCCATAACCCCTGTTACAGGTAAGTGGGCCGACCAGCTAGACCGGTCCGGTTTAACCTTTCTGGGCATGGGGATCTGCGCCGCCTGCCTGTTCGGGTACGGGCAGGTCTCTTCTATTTGGACCCTCGGGCTTCTGGCAGCGTGTATGGGGCTTGGCTCAGCCTTATCACTTCCAGCTTCCATGTCGCTGGCTGCAGATATGGGACGTGGCCGGGTTATGGGAATTTTTCTTGGTGTTTCGAATCTGGGCTTCGTTTTAGGTCCTGTTCTGGCCGGATTCGCGGCTGAAGCAGGAGGCATGCCTGATGTATTTGAGTTGACCGCGTTATTCAGCGGGCTGTGCCTGTTGCCTGTTTTTCTGGTTATGAGCCGTAAGCTTCATGTATCCTGATTCTTTATGATTTGTCCTGTTCAGGGCTATGGATAAAGAATTTTTTCACAACCGGTTGACCTTTTGTCTTGTTCTAGTTAGGAAGTAAGTCCAACGCAAAAAAAACTTCGCTCGTTTTTCCCCACATAATCCGGATTTCCTGTCCGGAGCGTTGCGAAGCTTTAGATTTATTCACAATCCACCCAATCAAGGAGACGTCTCGGCGCTTGCGCCGTGGCGAGTTGTACTGTTGCACCCATTGTTAGGTCCGTTAACCTTTATAAGGACAAGGTGTATTCTCCATGATTAAGCTCAAAAAAGGACTAGATGTTCCTATCTCGGGCGAACCTGCACTGGATATTATTGAAGAAAAATATCCGGGCTGTGTGGCCGTTCTCGGAGGCGACTATGTCGGTATGAAACCGACTATGGCCGTTTCGGAGGGTGATACGGTCAAGCTTGGTCAGCCCCTCTTCTCAGATAAAAAGATCGACGGAGTCGTCTTTACCGCTCCGGGAGCCGGCAAGGTCATTGCTGTTAACCGCGGTGAGCGAAGGGCTTTGCAGTCTGTGGTCATCGAACTTGATGAAGCGGCCGGTGAAGTGGAGTTCCCGGCATATGATTCTGATAAACTGATTTCCCTTAACCGGGATAAAGTTGTCGAGAATCTCGTGAATTCAGGGATGTGGACAGCGTTCCGTACGCGTCCCTTCAGCAAGACCCCGGCCCCGGCCTCAACCCCCGGTTCTATCTTCGTCACTGCAATGGATACCAATCCTCTTGCTTTTGATCCTGCCCCTATCATTTGGAAGGATTCAGAAGCTTGGTTGGACGGTTTGCGTATCCTGACCAGACTTACTGACGGAGATGTCAATGTTTGCGCAGCCGAAGGCTTTGCGCTCCCTCTCATTCAGGAAGTGCAGATTCATACCTTTGGCGGACCGCATCCAGCCGGTCTTCCCGGAACCCATATCCACTTCATTGATCCGGTCGGTCCGGCAAAGACGAATTGGCACATTGGATTTCAGGACGTCATCGCCATAGGTAAACTGTTTACCTCGGGGCGGCTTGCAACTGACCGCTATGTGGCTTTAGGCGGTCCTATGGCCAAACGTCCGCGGATTATCAAAACCCGTCAGGGCGCCAGTATTGATGAACTTCTGGCCGGAGAACTCAAGGACGGAGCTGTTCGTCTCATTTCTGGATCAGTCCTTTCCGGCACAAAGGCCGAAGGCCCGCTGGCGTTCCTCGGCCGCTTTCATAACCAGGTTTCTGTGGTTGAAGAAGGCGGCAAGCAGGAATTCATGGGCTGGATGGCTCCGGGGCGCGATAAGTTCTCGGTGAAGTCCGTATTCGCTTCAGCTTTTTGCAAAAAGAAAAAGCTTTTTGATTTGAATACCCTGCTTGGCGGTAGCCACCGTGCCATTTTCCCCACCGGGGCATTTGATCAGGTTATGCCGCTGGATATCCTGCCGACCTATCTGGTGCGGGCTATGGCGGTGATGGATACAGACGAAGCTCAGGCTCTGGGCTGTCTTGAGTTGGATGAGGAAGATCTCGCCCTGTTATCCTTTGTGGATTGCGGCAAAAACGATTTCGGGTTCATGCTGCGCGAAGTCCTCACTCAGATCGAGAAGGAAGGGTAGGGATATGAGAAAATTGCTTGATAAAATGCACGGTGCGGTCTCAGGAGACGGTAAATACAAAAAGTATTATCCCGTTTACGAGATGCTCGACACCTTTTTGTTCTCCCCTACGGAGACGAGTTCCGGATCTCCCCATGTGCGTGATGCCATAGATCTGAAAAGGGTCATGATAACGGTAGTCTTTGCGCTGATTCCCTGTTTCTATATGGCTATGTGGAATACCGGGTTTCAGGCCAACTCCGCTCTGGCTTCCATGGGTCTTGAAGCGGGAACCGGCTGGCGTTGGTCGATTATGACCGGTATGGGCCTTTCGGCAAACCCCCAAAGCTTTGGGGCAAACATATTGCTGGGTGCGCTCTACTTCTTTCCCATCTACATCGTCTGCAACATCGCCGGTGGGTTCTGGGAAACTTTGTTCGCGGTAATACGCAAACATGAAATTAACGAAGGCTTCCTTGTCACCGGATCATTAATTCCGCTTATCGTTCCCCCGCATATCCCCCTTTGGCAGGTGGCTTTGGCTACCAGTTTCGGTGTGGTTATCGGCAAGGAAATCTTCGGCGGAACCGGTAAAAACATTCTCAACCCGGCCCTTCTTGCCCGTGCTTTTCTGTTTTTTGCCTATCCGGGCCAGATTTCAGGAAACAGCGTGTGGATTCCGGTTGATGGTTTTTCCGGTGCAACACCGCTGGCCCTTGCTTCCGAGGGCGGCATCAACGCTGTCACCGCCAAGTATTCCTGGTGGGACTGCTTTATTGGAACTATTCCGGGGTCACTTGGTGAAACGTCAACTCTGGCTTGTCTGATTGGCGGGGCGGTACTGATCATTACCGGAATAGCTTCATGGCGGATTATGGTTTCACTTCTGGCAGGTGTCTTTGCTACTGCAATTATCTTCAACGGAGTGGGCAGCGCAACCAACCCCATGATGACTGTCAGCCCGCTCTGGCATTTAGTAATGGGCGGTCTTGCTTTCGGTATGGTCTATATGGCTACCGATCCGGTCTCTTCTTCCATGACGCCTAAAGGACAGTTTTATTACGGTGCACTAATCGGTGTCATGATTATTCTAATCCGTACGGTCAACCCGGCCTACCCTGAAGGTGTTATGCTGGCGATTCTTTTCGGTAACGTGTTTGCCCCGATCATTGACAGTTTTGTAATGCGGGCCAACATCAAGCGAAGGATGGTGCGCAGTGTCTAACGATTCCACCAAAAAAATATTCACTGTGGCATTTTCCCTGTGCCTTGTCTGCTCACTGCTGGTTTCGGCTGCTGCAGTGGGTCTGAAATCAATTCAGGAAGACAACAAGGTCAAGGAACGTAAAGAAAATATTCTTAAAGCTGCGGGTATCTACAACGAAGATGAATCCGTGGATGAACTTTATAAACAGATTGTCCCCAAGGTTGTTGATCTTGCAACCGGCGAATATGTCGATATTGACGCCGCAACCTATGATCAGCGTAAGGCAGCCAAAGATCCGTCCAGCAGCATGACCATTCCATCTGAGGACGATCTGGCCGGGATCGGCCATCGGGCTAAATATGCCAGCGTCTATCTGCTCAAGGACGGAGATAAACTTAAACGCGTGGTCCTGCCTTTGCACGGCAAGGGACTCTGGTCCACCATGTACGGTTTTATCGCCCTTGCGCCGGACTTCAACACAGTCAAGAACTTCGGTTTCTATGAACATGCTGAAACTCCCGGTCTGGGCGGTGAAGTAGACAACCCCAACTGGAAAATCCTCTGGATTGACAAGAAAGTCTACAATGACAAGCACGAACCGATTCTCGATGTGATAAAAGGTAACGTCAGCAAGACTGATCCGGCAGCACAGTTCAAAGTGGACGGTCTCGCCGGGGCCACGCTGACTTCCAACGGTGTAGAAAATCTGGTTCGTTACTGGCTTGGCGAGGGTGGCTTCGGTCCCTATCTCAAGCGCCTGACAGCAGAGGGAGGTGAGCAAAATGGCTAATTTTAGAGAAGTTCTCTTAAGGCCGCTTGTGGAAGAGAACCCTATTGCGGTCCAGATCTTAGGTATCTGCTCCGCTCTTGCGGTTACCACAAAGCTTGAGACCGCTTTTGTCATGAGTCTTGCGGTTACTTTTGTCACCGCAGCCTCCAACGCCTCGGTCAGTTCCATCAGGAAGCACATTCCGTCCAGTATCCGTATCATTGTCATGATGACCATCATCGCTACGCTGGTTATCATCGTGGATCAGTTTCTGAAGGCTTTTGCCTACGGTGTCAGCAAGCAGCTCTCGGTGTTTGTCGGATTGATCATCACCAACTGCATTGTCATGGGGCGTGCTGAGGCTTTTGCCATGCAGAACAGCCCGAAACTGAGTCTTGCCGATGGTATCGGTAACGGTCTGGGCTACGGTCTGGTGCTGCTGACGGTAGCCTTCCTGCGTGAGCTTTTCGGTTCAGGCAAAATCTTCGGGCTGACCATCTTCAAGCTGGAATCAGCCGGTGGCTGGTACGAGCCTAACGGGCTCATGCTCCTGCCGCCCAGTGCCTTCTTTATCATCGGCCTGCTCATCTGGGGCGTGAATGTCTACGAAAAGCGCAAGGCCAAACGTTAGGAGGAGTATGCTGTGGAAAACTTAATCAATATATTCGTCAGATCTATATTCATAGAAAACCTCGCTCTGTCTTTCTTCTTAGGCATGTGCACCTATCTTGCGGTGTCCAAGAAAGTCCAGACCGCCATGGGACTTGGCGTGGCTGTTGTCGTGGTTATGACCATCACCGTCCCGATAAACAACCTGCTTTACAACTACTTCCTGCGTGAAGGAGCTCTGGCCTGGGCTGGATTTGAGAATACCGACCTGACTTTTGTCGGTCTGATTTCCTACATCGGTGTTATCGCTGCTATCGTTCAGATTCTGGAAATGGGTCTCGATAAGTACGTACCATCGCTTTATAACGCGCTGGGAATTTTCCTGCCGTTGATCACCGTTAACTGCGCCATTCTCGGTGCTTCCCTGTTTATGGTCGAGCGTAATTACAACTTTGCGGAATCGTTGACTTTCGGTTTCGGTTCCGGAGTGGGTTGGGCGCTTGCCATAGTTGTGCTGGCCGGTATCCGCGAGAAGATGAAGTACTCTGATGTGCCTAAGGAACTGGAAGGACTGGGGATCACTTTTATCGTGGTCGGACTTATGTCCTTCGGGTTTCTCTCATTTTCAGGAATTCAGATGTAGGCGGTCCGGGCGTGCAATTCGCCCGGTTTTATGAACTATTAAACTGTGGGGAAGAACCATGGTTGAAATAATACTCGGTGTGGTGATGTTTACCGGCGTAGTCCTTGCGCTGTGCGTGTTCATCCTTCTAGCCCGGGCCAAGCTGGTCCCCAGCGGAGAGGTGAGCATTGAAATCAACGGTGATCCGGAAAAGACCGTCGTGGTTCGTCCCGGCACCAAACTTCTCGGCGCTTTAGCGGAGAAAGAAATATATGTTCCCTCTGCCTGCGGTGGCGGTGGTTCCTGCGGCCAGTGCAAGTGCCATGTCCATGAGGGCGGCGGCGATATTCTGCCCACGGAAACCTCCTTCATCACCAAGCGTGAAGCCCGCGAGGGAATGCGTCTGGCCTGTCAGGTAAACGTTAAACAGGATCTGAAGATTGAGGTTCCGGCTGAAATCTTTGATATCAAGAAATGGGAATGCACAGTTAAATCCAATATTCCCCGTGCGACTTTTATCAAGGAACTTACCCTTGAACTTCCTGCGGGCGAAAATGTGGATTTCCGTGCCGGTGGTTACATCCAGATCGAAGCTCCGGCCCATACTGTCCACTACAAGGATTTTGAAGTCGGTGATAAATTCCGTGAGGATTGGGACAAATTCGATCTCTGGCGTTATACCTCCGTTGTCAAGGAGCCCATTGTCAGGGCATATTCCATGGCTAACTATCCAGAGGAAGAGGGCATCATCATGCTTAACGTCCGTGTCTGCCCTCCGCCGCCATTTGCTCCTGATGCCCCTCCCGGACAGATGTCATCGTTTATCTATAGCCTGAAACCCGGCGATAAAGTGACCATCTCCGGTCCCTACGGCGAGTTCTTCGCCCGGGAGACCGATGCCGAGATGATTTTTATCGGTGGTGGTGCGGGGATGGCTCCCATGCGTTCCCATATCTTTGATCAGCTTCGCCGTCTCTCGTCGACCCGTAAGATCAGTTACTGGTACGGTGCTCGCAGTCTGCGTGAAATGTTTTACGTGGAAGAGTTTGACAAGCTGGCCGAAGATTGTCCGAACTTCACATGGCATGTGGCCCTTTCAGATCCGCTGCCTGAGGACAATTGGACCGGATATACCGGATTCATCCATCAGGTGCTCTATGAAAACTACATCAAGGATCATCCTGCTCCGGAAGATTGTGAATTCTACATGTGTGGACCGCCAATGATGGCTTCTGCTGTGGAAAAAATGCTTATGGATCAGGGCGTTGAAAAAGAAAATATAATGTACGACGATTTCGGCGGCTAAGTGTTTACGGCCTCCGGCGGCTTTGCCGGAGGCCTTAAACCATTTCCTAATATCCAAAAGAGTTTAATAGTCCGGAAAATCTGCCTGAAAGCGGATTTGAACATCGCCTGAAGGGTAATACCCGAAGGGAGAGCCTCAGGATGAGGCTGACTAAAACGTTTTGATAGGCTTCGCTACCGGGAACTAAAGAGATTGTGTGTGAATAAGGTTTTTAATTTGTTTAGATTTGCCCTCGTGAGCATGGCTTTATTGTTAATGCTTGTCGGGTGTGGCAATGATTCAGCTCCTGTGAAATTGCAGGGCAGAGCTATCGGCACGACTTATTCTATTGTGACTTATAATCTGCCGGAAAATCTTGATGCACATAAGATGCAGCAGGGTGTGGAGCAGGTTGTGTCCGGTGTGAACTCGGTCATGTCACTGTTTAATCCCGGTTCCGATCTTTCCCGTTTTAACGCGTACAAAGGTAAAGACTGGTTTGAGGTTTCAAGGGAACTTGCTTTGGTTGTCAGGACTGCCAAGACCATAAGTCTGCTCACTGGCGGTGCCTTTGACATTACTGTGGCTCCGTTGGTCAATCTCTGGGGATTCGGTTCGGATGGTCGTCCAGATAAGGTTCCTTCAGACGAGCAGGTTGCTGCTGCAAAGGCTGATATCGGAGCGGATTTCGTACAGGTGCGTATTGATCCTCCGGCATTGAAGAAAACAAAGCCGGGGATATCGATTGACCTCGCCGCTATAGCAAAAGGCTATTGCGTTGATGCCGTTGCTGATTGGCTCAAGCAGAACGGAGTTTCTGATTTCATGGTTGAGATCGGCGGAGAAATCAGAACCGGCGGAACAAAACCGGGCAAGGCGCCGTGGGTGATAGGTGTTGAAAAACCGACTCCCGGCGGCCGGTCCGTGCAGGCCGTGATAGAATTAAGCGGCCGGGCAATGGCTACCTCCGGTGATTACCGCAATTATTTTGAAGCAGGCGGGAAACGTTATTCCCACATAATCGATCCGGTCAGTGGCAAACCAGTTTCACATAATCTCGTGTCGGTCAGCGTTGTGGAAGAAACATGTTCCATGGCCGATGCCCTTGCCACTGGTCTTATGGTTATGGGACCGGAACAGGGTATAAGATTGGCGAAAAAAAATAAGCTTTCCGCTTTTTTTATTGTGAAAACGGTTGATGGCTTTGCTGAAACCGCCACCGGTAATTTCCCTGAACACAAAACATTGAAGTGAGGATAGATTCCATGGAAAATATTATCTTGGCTGCCGTTGTTTTCGGGCTGGTTTTTCTGGCTCTGGCTATCGGGGTCATTTTTAAACGTAATTGTATCCGGGGTTCCTGCCAGGGTTCTGTTCAGGCCGGGGACGGGTCGGGTTGCCGTTGCGGTAAATACGATTTCGAAAAGAAGCTTATTGATAAGAACCATTCGTCACTGAAGCCGCTGTAAAAGCGACGGGAGATAGTGTTACAATGACAACAGTTCAGACAGCAAAAGATGTAATTGAACAGACTCGCGCTTTTCACAACAGGTTGGTTTCATTTTATAAAGATCTTTCCTACCAGGTTGATGAGGAAAGGGTTAAGCTCCTACTGGAATACATGAGCCGCCACCACAAAAATCTGGTAAAGATCATGGATGATTATGGTTCCGGTGTTTCGGAACATATTCTGGAGACATGGTTCATGTACGTGCGTAATGAATGTGACCTGTCACCGTTTTTCAGTGCCGATTTGGGGCCGGATATGACTGCCCAGCAGGTTATGCAGGTTGCCATTGAATTGGATAAGTGCCTGCTGGAAACATATGAAGCAATGCTTCAGAATGATATCCCTGATGATGTCAGTGATGTATTTCAGGGACTTCTTGATTTGGAAAAGCGGGAAAAGATTAAGATGGCTAAAAGTGCACTGAAGATAGAAACACTGTAGTGAAAATTTAATCCTTCTTTGAAATATGAAAGTAGAAAGCCTCACGTTGCGCTGGTGCAATGTGAGGCTTTTCTTTGCTGGAGTTTGACGGATCAGAGACTATATAAGTTCATATTCGGGGTAATGCTTAACTCCATGTCCGGTCTGATGTGTTCTTTTGCCATTGAACGCACATCGTTCATATCTTTGGCAGTGGAAAAAGTAGCTTGCAGGCTGTGCCCGTATCTGAAATTGGCTGCAAAATAGATCATGAACAGCCTGAACCTCTTGAGCGCCCGGATGGGATCGAATTCTTCTTGGAGAGCATCGGCCAGACGGATGACATAGTCCTGAAAAATATTTTCTTCCGGCGTAAAACCTGTGGTCCACTCTGCAAAAAGCCACGGACGGGCCATGGCCATACGTCCGATGGAAATACCGTCGCATCCGGTTCTATCGAACATGTTTTGGCAATGTTGCTGGGTTGTTATATCTCCATTTCCGAAGACCGGTATTGAAACCGCTTCTTTTATGTAGCGGATATGATCAATTTTAGGCGGACGTGTGCGCTTGTCCGGGGCTACGCGTGGGTGGAAAACAAGACAGTCGGCTCCTGCCGATTCAAATTTTTGAGCTAGATCAACAGCCGGGCCAATATCATCAGTCCATCCGGTGCGGTACTTAATAAAAACCGGAATAGACACGGCTTCCCTGACAGCTTCCACAATAGCCAAAGCCATGTCCGGGGTCTTCAGCAGCGCGGCGCCAGCTTCGCGTTTGATCATGCCGCGTGCCGAGCAGCCCATGTTGATATCAACTCCGAAGAAACCTTCTTCTTCAACCCGCTTGGCTGCAATGACCAGTTCTTCCGGAGTGGCGCCAACCAACTGGCAGACCAGATTTGGGAGTTCGCATTCATGCCAATTGAAAACAGGTGAAATTCCGGGCTTTTCGGTGGGAACAGCCTTGGCACTGCACATTTCAGTAAACATCAATCCGCAGGAACCGTAATGGGCAAGGACTTTACGGAAAGCACTATGCGTCAGTCCAGCCATAGGAGCCAGCCATAATCTGTTGAAGATAGTCTTCCCACCTATGGTTATCGGGCTGGCGAGCCGGGATGCGAGCTTGTCTAAATCTTGAGCTTTGTAATTGTTCATATAAGCCGTAAAAAAGGGTTGCTGGTTAATTGATTGCAGCATTGCCTATACTGTTGAGGCTCAAGGAGCAAGTCCGGATATTGTTATAATGGTTTTTAGGATTGCCCCTGATTTGCTTTGAAGGATGCAGGGTCAAGATTAAATCTGGTCAGCATCTTTTGTACAGCAACCCTCGAAAGTCCTGAGTTGCGAGCTGCCTCTGAAATATTTCCGTTGGTGCGTGCGAGAATATCGCTGATATAGCTCCTGCTGAAGCTGTCCACCAGTTGCTGTTTGGCTTCTTTATAGGGCAGAGTTGCTGCTGATTCATCTGTTGTTTCAGAAGACATTTTGCCCGCGGCCATGTCTACAGCCAGCATGGTGATGGATTCTCCGGCGCTGAATACGGCCAGCTGGCGCATTGTGTTTTGCAGCTCTCTTACGTTCCCGGTCCATTTTCGGGCACTTAAATGTCCCACAACGGCAGGGTCCAGTTCTTTTTCCGGAAGACCAAGTTCAAAGCATGCCTTGCGCGCGAAATAACGGGCCAGAAGTGGAATATCTCCGGGACGCTCCTTCAGCGGAGGTAAAGTCAGCGGAAGCACATTCAAACGGTGATACAGGTCTTCACGAAATGTTTTATCAGCAACCCGCTGAAGGAGGTCCTGATTGGTTGAGGCCAGAACACGGACGTCGATATTTCTGGAGCTGTCCGAACCGACTGGCCTTATTTCTCCTTCCTGAAGTACCCGCAACAGCTTTACCTGAGTTTCCAGTGGAATATCACCGATTTCATCAAGTAGTATAGTGCCGCCGTCAGCACGGGTAAATAAACCTTCACGGTCGCTGTCTGCCCCGCTGAAAGCTCCTTTGACGTGTCCGAAAAGTTCGCTCTCGAGTAAATTTTCCGGTATGGCTGTGCAGTTAACGGTTACGTATGGTTTTTCGGCACGGCCACTGAGGTCCCGCACCATTTTGGCCACCAGTTCCTTTCCGGTTCCGGATTCACCCATGATCAGCACGTTGTAATCAGTGCGGGATACGGCTCCGATTGATTGCTTAAGCTGCTGCATAACCGGACTATCTCCCAGCAGACGGTCTTTGTGCTGTTCAATCTGTTCGCGCAGCAGCCTGTTTTCCGCAAGCAACCTGCTTCGTTCCAGCCCTTTATTGATCACCCGGAAAAGGTTATCTTGTTCAATCGGCTTGGTGACAAAGTCATATGCCCCTGCTTTCAGTGCTTCTACTGCTGTTTCCACAGTACCGTGGGCAGTGAGCATGACCACGGAAAGGAATTCATTTTTAGCGAGGGCGGTTTCCAGAAGTTCCAGTCCGTTCATACCCGGCATCTGGAGATCGCTGACCATAATGTTGATCGGCTGCCCCTTGAGGATTGACATGGCCTGCTGCCCGTCAAAGGCCACAAAAACTTCATGTTCGGGAAAGGCTCCTTCAATAAGTCTTTTGATTCCACGCGCAAAGTCTTCCTGATCATCAACAATAAGTATTTTTTGCTGTTGGATTTCAGTCATTGATCATCCTTTTTTCTTCAGGGGAAACTTCAGGGTGAAAACGGCTCCGCTCAACTCGCCGTTTATAGTACTTCCGTTTTCCACTGCAATGGACCCGCCGATATCGCTCATGAATCCGAAAACTACGGCCAGTCCCAACCCTGATCCCTTATTTACTTCTTTGGTTGTGTAAAAGGGGTCGAAAATATACTGCAGATCTTCTTCAGCAATGCCGGGACCATTATCCATAACTTTGAGAACTGCATTTCCTGATGAATCGCATTCAAGGGACATCCTCAATTTGCCGACATTATCCGGCACAGCGTCAAGGCCGTTTAAAAGCAGGTTGGCCACTATGTGCTCAAGTGCTTGGGGGGCAACGTTGAGGCCAGGAGTGGAATCGTCCAGTTCCAGAGTAATTTCCGCTCCCTGTTTATCGGCCTGAATGCGGAAAACATCGGCTACCTCTTTGATAATTTGCGCAAAATCTGTTCCTGATGCCGCTAAAACTTTAGGGCGGGCGAAATTGAGCAGATCTTTCAGAACAGATTGAGCCCGTCGGGTATGCTTTAGTATTACATCGATATCTTCACTGCTCTGTCCGCTGGCCTCCTTCTTAAGCAGTTCAGCATAGCAGAGGATCACGCCCAGGGGATTGTTTATCTCATGGGCCAGTCCTGCCGAGAGTTTGCCCACGGTTGCCATTTTTTCGGCCTGAGTCATCTGGGCCAGCATCTGCTTCTTCCCGGTTGTTTCGTGGACGTAAACAACAACCCTGCGCTCTACAGGACTCTCCGCATCATGGATGGGGTAAATGTTGATAGCAAAGGAGCGCCCTTCGGGCAGTGAAACTTCCCGAGAAATAGCTTCGTTCAGAGACAGGGACGTTGAGATTCCGCAGTTACCTGAATCCCCGGGGCCGTGGCAGAGCAGGGTCACTACGCTGCCATCTGTGATAGCCCCGCCGGAAAGCTCGGCGCCTAGTTTTCGGGCAGATTCATTGGCGACCACAGGTGTTCCGGTGCCGTCAGCCAGCAGCAGCGGGTCGCTGATGCCCTCAAAAATAGATTGCAGGTTCGTGTTGTGGCGCACGATACTGTCCAGTGCGGAAAGGTTATCCGCTGCAATACCAAGCTGACGTCCGATAGCGTGTAAAACCGTCTGGTCTTTTTTGTTGAAAGGCTCGTCTTCGTTGCAGAACAGGCATAGCAGTCCTTCGGCACTTCCAGAAGAGGATTCCACCGGGAGGTAAGCCCGGTATTCTTCAACAAGAGGTTTGGATTCGATGAGCAGTTCCAACCAGTTCTCGGGTAGTTGCGGGCGTTGTCTGTTTTCCGGGTAGGAGTAGAAATTTTTGCTCGAAAAAGTGCAGACGTAGGCGGCTCGTTCGAGATTGAATCTGTTGTAGATCAGGGGCAATGTTGCTTTCCACAACTCTTCGCGGGACTGGCTGCGGCTGGACCCGGCCAGGAGTTGAACAAAAAGTTCAACGTCGGACTGACGGGCGTAGGCTTCTTTTTCAAGATCTACGGTGCGTTCTTCCACCATTTTTTCCAGATTGGCGGCGTAGTCCTGCAGCTGCTGCCGGGCATCAAACATATAATTGCTAAGTTTCTCAATGCCGCCGATCATTTCCCCGATCTCGTCTTCCTGTTCTACTTCCCGGAACAGGGCCACACTCTTCTCATCGCTGAAATTGCGCCTGAAATTAGTGGTCAGGATACGGATATTGTCGGCGACAATGCGTTTGAAAAGAATGTTGGTTGCACCCAGATAAAGTAGGACAGCCAAGGCGAAGACCGCTATATAGGTCATTATGGTGTTCTCAATCCGGGCCACGGATGCACTTACCGGAAGCCCGACAAAATCGACCCCGCCTATGCTGTCCACCGAATGACCGAAGCCCCGGTCGCCATAGAGTTCGACCAGCTCAACCGGAGCTACTTCGATTTTGCCGTGACAGCGCAGGCAGCTTTTTTTGAAAACAGCCGGGCGGGCCATGATGAAATGTCTTTCCCCGTTTATGTTTTTATAACCTTCCCAAAAGTTCTGGCCGGGTTTTTTTTGGAAATGGTTGATCAGCTCCAGTTCGATGCCCTTGGCTTCATAATCGGGATTGCGCGCACTCTCAGCCACCCGGCGGTAAGTAAATCCTGATTTTCCGTCTTTATCGCGGGCCATGATGTTGCGGGTGACGAATGAGGAAGACATAGCTTGGATAACGAATTTATCCGGTAGCTCTTCATACATCTGGGGCCTGAGCACGCCGCGCACATAGTTCTGCACTGAATCAACCTGTCCGAAAACCATGCGTGCTTTTTCTCGTACTACATTTTCGAGCACATTGCTCATATGGATGGAAAAGCCGGTGAACAAAACTACACCGATGATCAGCGAGGTCAGGATCAGGCTTAAAAGAAATTTATTTTGAATAGAGTATGGTCTGGGGAGTTTCATGCTATGCCGCATCCTTTCAGTTTATAACCGGTCTTTGTGATGTCAAGTTGTTAGTCTTGACCGTTAAGGCGGGTGCAGAGTACCCTTTTTTATAAAATGGGCAATCTATCTTTTGAACGGTTTATGAGCAGGGGAAGCCATGAAGAGTTTATTACTTTTTTTTGCGGCGGTTCTGGCAGGCCTTATAAGTGCAGATATGTTTGTCCGTTCCTGGCACGGTTTTCTTGAATGCGCTGCCAGCTTCGTTTTACTTGTTCAGAAAAAAATATCGTCCCAAGTTTTTTTTACCGTCTGATGAAAGCTGTGCCGTTTACGATTTTATTCTTACTGCTGCTTATCCTTTGCTTCAAGGTCTATTATTCAGTGCTCGGATACGGACGCGAAGAGCTTGAACAGCTAGGCTATTTCATCGGAGCCGTGCCTCGTACAGGATATTATCTTGTCTCAGCAGGCAGGATGATTGATGCCATGTTCAAGCCCTGACGCCCTCGGAGTCTACTCCGGTCCGGGGCCATGGGGCAGATACTCCATGGAACTGCGTGCGTTATGGTCAGCGTGTCCTACAATTTCCACGTCTGTGTAGTAAAACTCACCAGTTTCAATATCGGATTCGATAACGAAGTCTGCCAGTGTGCGGAAGGCCGGAGTCGTGTTTATCAGTATGGGACCGGCTACGAAAACCATGGCCCAGAGTACGGCACAAGTGGCGAAGAAAGATGTGATTCTGTATAAGATACTTTTATTTTCCATTTTTATATTCCTCTTTGCTCTTTTTTAGGAGGAAGGCGGTTCAGCCTTCCTCCTTAACAAGGGGTGAATCAAAATCCGTGGTTAGATTTTGGAAGTGATGTCAGGGAAGACTACGTAGAACATAAGATAAGCCATGAGCAGTGTCAGGCACAGGTTGAGGGACTGACCGCATACATAGAGAATAAGCGGTTTGCCGCCTTTGAAGTAGTGCTTGAGTTCGCGGAAGTTGGTGGCCAGTCCGATCGCTGCAAAGGAAAGGCAGAAGAACCATCCGCGGAAGATGCGGGAGAAACCGCGCAGCACACCCTGGTCGATCATGGTGAATCCGGCATCGGAACCAAGGGAGGAATACACGATGGAAAAGATCACGGACGCAGTCAGGAATCCGAGTACGAATTTGGGAAAGCGGTGCCAGATTTCCATGGCATGTACTTTCTGACCTTCTACAGCTTCAACTTTGGTGGCCCAGAAGATAGCGATACCGAAAGCGGTTACACCGATGAGTACGTTCTGGATCATCTTAATAGTCGCAGCTACATAAAGTGCTTTTTCAGAGAGGAATGCCCCGGCTGCTGCAACAGCACCGGTTGCGTCAATTGTTCCGCCCATCCATGCTCCGCCAAGGATGAAAGGCATTCCGGTCCCTTTAATGATTGCGGGCATGACAATCATCATAATGGAAGTGAAGACGAGGGAAAGGCCGATTGCGAGGGTCAGCTCTTCCTTTTTAGCTTTACAAGCTGCCGCTGCTGCAATCGCTGCGGAAGTACCGCAGACGGACATGTCAGCGGAAATTACCATGTTCAAAGTCTTGGAAGGCATCTTGATTACTTTCTGACCGAAAATGAAGGTAGTGATCAGAACAACCGGGGTAACAACCCACGCTACAAAGATACCGGGAATACCGATGGCGACAACCTTGTTGAACAGAACCTCAGCACCGAGCAGAACCAGACCGGTTTTGATGAAGAATTCCACCTGAAGAGCTTTCTTGGCCCAGTCCGGTGTTCCGATGGTGTTTGAGATGACCAGACCTATGGCGATAGCCCATGCAGCGTATCCTATACCGTACTGCTTCATGGTTGCCTGGTTGGCCATGAGGTAGGATGCGATGGCAACGGCGAATACCAGACCGAAACCTTTCAGGAATGTCTTGGCGTCTCCGTCGATGAAACGCATACCGATTGCGAAAAACAATCCGAATCCGATCATCAAGGCAATCAGGGAGGGGATCAGATTAAAAGGTTTGTTTTTGATTTTCTTTTTAGCAGATGATTCTTTGGCTCGCAGTTTCAACCATGATTCAATGGATGAGGATGCAGAAGCATTGAGTTCAGCATCTTTGAAACCAGCTTTTTCCGCTTTTAACTGTGCATCAAGAGCGACTGTTTTGGCCGCAGTTGCAGCTGCTTTTGCTTTTTCATACTTAGGCATGGCGGCAGCATTCTTTGCATCAGCCTGTTCCTGAGTCTGGATAAAAGCGTTCAGGGGGTTGGTTGTCCATTTTTGAGGCTTGGACATGAAGTCGTTGATGGCCTTGCCTATGGGAGCATTTTTGGCCTTGATTTTTTCTTTTGCGGTCTGGGCTTCGTACCACGCTACGGTTTTGAACGGCGCGCGGGCGGCCTCCTCGGTCATGATCGCGTTCTGTTTGGCGAACTTGGCATCCATGTCCGCAGGTTTGTTATTGAAAAAGATTATCGCGCCAACTGTCAGGATCAGGAATCCCAGCCATATGGCCCAGTAATCTTCTTTTTTCCAGAGGTCGGACCATGAGCTGGTTGCCTTGTCGACCACTACTTCGTTGTTTTGCTTAACTGCATTCTCTGCCATTTCTTTCATTCCTCCAGATTTATTTTCAAAACAGGGGGGAACCTGTCTGTCTCAGCAGAAATGTATAGGCAAAACGCGGGCCAGATATTTGAGTTTATTAATACCCTGTAATTTAAGTATAAAATTGTCGTGGGGTGCTTACTGTTGATTACATATCGGGGTTACATGGTGCAAAGTCGGGTTTGCACTTTGCGGGGAGTACAGGCTATAGTTTCAGGAATCTAATCATCGAAATAATCACGGTTTTGGTTTATCAAGCATGCATATGCTGTGAGCAAGAAAGAAGCCGCGAGAATAAATTAAAAAGTATTATGGAGATAATTATGGATATCAATACACATGAGCAGATTGACCGTTCCCTGTGTGGTGAACCAGTATCACTGGCAGACGGGAGCAGTGAAGTTCGTCTTATTTGTACTCAAAAAATGGCCGCGGATAAGACCGGACTTATTCACGGCGGTTTTATCTTCGGTATGGCCGATTACGCGGCGATGCTTTCAGTGAATCATCCTAATGTGGTTCTGGCCGGTGCGGAGAGCCGTTTTTTGAAACCATCCAAAGTTGGTGATGTCCTGGTTGCCAAGGCTCAGGAACAGGAGAAAGACGGACGCAAACATATCATCAAAGTGGATGTTACATGCGGTTTCGAAGTGGTGTTCTCTGCAACTTTTACCTGTTTCGTTACTAAAGAACACGTTCTCGCCGGAGCTTAAATATTGACGACAGACGGCTGAGACAGAGCCGGATGCAATGCTCAATATAAAGGCTGAAACTCTCGTATTAAGATACACGTGAGTTCCAGCCTTTTTTTTAAAAGCAACAAGTCGAGAAGCATCTTCTTAAGCAGCTGTCTTACGGAGGTCTAACTCTAGAGCTCCGTAACTTTAATGCCTCTCTATATTAGCCGCCTATTGAAACATTGTCACAGTAAGTGGATACAAGCTCTTTCAAAGCTAGTACATGTTCTCGCTCTGGCGGACGTATTCCGCTTAATAAATATTTACGGTCCAGCTGCTCCCATTTAGGTTCGCCGAGGCGGTGATAGGGAAGTATATCCAGACCTTCGACACTTTCGCCCAGCGATTGAACAAACATGGCTGTTGCTTCTATGTTCTCCGCGGAATCATTGCAGCCGGGAATGAGCGGAATTCTGATACGCATTTTTTTACGCATACGGGCTGCCAGGCTGATGTTTTCGAGAATCTGATTATTGGGCATCCCGGTCAATTCTTTATGCTTTTCGGAATCCATGTGTTTAATGTCAGTCAGCACAAGGTCAGTGTGCTTGAGCACTTCGTGAAAAATACCCGGGGTACACATGCAACAGGATTCAATGGCAGTATGCAAGCCGCGTTTTTTAGCTTCCTGCAAAGCCTGTATCAGAAATGCGGACTGCATGGTCGGTTCTCCGCCTGAGAAAGTCACCCCGCCCTGTGAAGTGTTATAGAAAGGACGGTCTCGCTCAACCTCTTCCATTACTTCATCAACTGTCAGGTAACGGCCTACGATGGTCATGGACCCGGCGTAGCATTTTTCCACGCATTCTCCGCATAGGTTACATTTTTCGCGATCAATGAAAACGACGTCTTCCCGGTATTCAATTGCCTGTTCCGGGCAGAGGGAAGCACATTTCACGCAGCTTATGCAGTGATGCGGGATGCGCATTATTTCCGGCCTGATGCCCATCGACTCTGGGTTCTGGCACCATTTGCACCGCAAAGGGCAGCCCTTCAGGAAAACCAGAGTGCGGATGCCGCCGCCGTCATGTACCGCAAAACGCTGAATATCAAAGACCAACCCTGTAAGATCAGCCTTGTTTTTGTCGTCCAAACTAAATTTATGCTGCCGCTCTTTCCATCTCATAGATATACTCACTTTTGAATGCCTCCGGCGGCCCTTCGGGGACCAGAGACCCCTTTTGTAAAAGGGGTCTCTGGACTCTCTTAAAACTTTTATTAGGCTTCGCGTCCGTTGCTCGTTAAGTTGTGACGATTTTCAACTCAAAATTTATATTGGGGAGAATTTTTCTCAACCCCTGCACAAAACCTCCGTCCCCAGCGGCGAAGCCCTATTAAAAGGTTCTGAAGGGGATGGGGTCTGGGGAAGGGGAAACTCTTGTAAGAGTATCCCTTTCCCCAGCCGCCGGAGGCATTTTCTTTAGAAGTTCTGTTCAGTTCTGGCGAGGATATCATCCTGCAGGGATTTATCGAGCGCGGTAAAGAATGCGCTGTAACCTGCTACGCGGACAACGAGTCCTTTGTATTTTTCCGGGTTGGCCTGTGCATCAAGCAGGGTATCCCGGCTGATGACGTTGTACTGAACGTGGAACCCGCCGTTCTGGAAGTATGCTTCAGTTACAGCTTTGAGGTTCTCCAGTCCTTTTTCTCCTTCGATTGCGGAGGGATGGAATTTCTGGTTCAACAGAGTTCCGTTGGAAGCGATTTCGTGGTCCAGCTTGGCAACCGAGAGAACGGAAGCGGTGGGACCGCAGGAATCGTAACCGGAGATAGGGGATACACCGTCTGCAAGCGGTGACCATGCTTTACGTCCGTCAGGGGTAGCCATAACCACTGAACCCAGAGGTACGTTTGCGGAAGCGGGGTACAGGCCGGGCTGAAATTTACCGCCACGGGGGTTGGTGTATTTATTTACTTCTTCGCAGTAGATAAGTGCGGCTTCTTTGGCAATGTCATCTGCGTAGTCGTCATCGTTGCCGTACTTGGGAGCGCGGTTGACCAGCATCATGCGCAGGTCTTCCTGACCTTCGAAGTTGTTGGCCAGTGCTGAGTGCAGTTCTTTGAGAGTAATTACTTCTTCATCGAAAACCAGCTTTTTGATTGCAGTCAAGGAGTCTCCGGCATTGGCAACACCTACGCCCTGCGGACCGGTGAAGTTGTAATGAGCTCCGCCTTCCTGCAATGATTTGGCTTCAGCGATGCAGTCATCAACAAGGGATGACAGGAAAGGCAGCGGGCAATGTTTTCCGTGGGTCATATCCACGGCATTGTCGGCAGCGGCCATTAGTCTGACGAAGTAGGATGTCTGCTGGGTGTATGCTTCCATAACGTCATCAAAGGATTTGAATTCTTCTATTTTGCCGGTTTTGGGTCCGATCTGCTTTCCGGTGCGCTGGTCTACACCGTCGTTGAGAGACAGTTCTATTATTTTGGACATGTTGTAGAATGCTGCGTCGTGCCATCCTTCAGTCTTACCGCCCACCTGAGGCTCAACACAACCGATGATACCATAATCACGGGCATCTTCACGCTCAAGGCCGCGGGCCAGCAATGCGGGAACGATTACGCGGTCATTGTAGTATGCGGGATAGCCCATACCCATGCGGCTGAGTTCTGCCGCTTTTTTGTACAGCGGATCGGGAGTACCTTCGTGAATACGGATGGACAGGGACGGAGCGTAAAGTTTGGTGTTCGCTCCGGCTTGGAGAACAAGGTAGGACATGGCGTTTGTGGCGTCGGAACCGTCACGCTTCTGCCCGCCCACGATAAGGTTCATGAACATGGGATAACCGGCGAAAGCCATGGTAGAGTTTTCGTCGCGGACCTTGTTCAGTTCGGAAAATTTGATCCAGAGCATGTCCAGCATTTCCTGAGCCTGTTCAATAGAGATCTTATCATTTTGCAGGAAGGGATTCATATACTGGTCAAAACGCATGGGGGAGATGGAGTGTCCGTTGGATTCAATCTGAATAACCAGATGTACGAACCAGAATGACTGCAATGCTTCCTGAAAGTTTTCAGCAGGCTGGGCAGGAACCTTGCGGCATATGCGGGCAATTTCCTTAAGTTCGATCCTGCGGGTGGGTTCTTCGCATGCGGAAGCCATTTTCTCAGCCAGATCGGCAAATCGCTCGGCAAAGGCAATAACAGCCTTGTTAGCGGTTATGACAGATTTGAGGAAATGCATCTGGTTCAGCTGCTCTCCGTCCGCGAAATCAAGGGTGGCAAGCTTGTCTTCAGCCTGTTTGATAATGGCGTTGATACCGACGTTGAGGACTTTATCATAGTTGGCAGAGATATGGCCGACACCGTTGTAGAAGTAGTTACCCACGGTGTAGACAACGTCGTTGTGTGCTTCGAGGGATTCGGCCGGCATGAGTTTGGAAGCAATCTCGTTAACGGTCTTGCCATCCCAATAGGTAAAAGCTTCGCGCAGCTTGGATTTTACATCTTCTGAGATAAGGAAAACGTCAGCGGTTCTTTTTTCAAGGCGGTCAAGTTCCTCTTCAACCCATTTGCAGGAAAATTCAGGGAAGATGGGCGCGGAACGGGGCATGGAGCACTGGTTACCGACTATAAGTTCATCATCCTGAATAAAGATGGACATGTTGGAGAGAATTTTTTCAAGGGCTTTTGCGCGACGAATGGGCATGGGCTGGCCTTCTGTTTCCTTGTAGGATTCGGTGATCAGCACTGCACGTTCAGCGCAGACCGCAGGGGCCGTATTCAGGAAACGATCGAGGGTTTTTACAACCCTGCCGGATGCGCCTACTGTCTTGGGGATTTCAACGCTGGGTTTGTTCTTGGTCATTTTCCACTCCTTAAAATTGATAAAATTTATTTAAAAGCCGCAAGACCTGCTTCAGCACAGGCTGTGTCTTGGGGCACGCTTCCGCCGCTTACACCGATTCCACCGATGATTTTTCCATCTTTTTCAATGGGCAATCCGCCGCCGAAAATAACAATGCGTCCATTGTCTGCGGTATGAATGCCGTACAGCTCCCCGCCGGGTTGACTTACCGAGCATAGGGTTTCGGTACTCATCTTGGCGGCTACGGCGGTGTAAGCCTTGTTTATGGACAGGTCGATGCTAACCAGAAGGGCATCATCCATGCGCACATGGGCTAAAAGATTTCCACCCTGATCAACTACGGCAATGACCATGGGCACGCCGATTTCTTCCGCTTTTTCTTGTGCTGCCGAGATCATCCGCAGCGCAATTTCTGTTGTTACCGGCATCGGTTTTCCTTAGCTAAAATTTGATATGAATCCGCATTTCTTCCATCACATTATGCAGTCCCTAAAGAGAAAATCATGCCATGCTGTGTTCTGTTTTGTATTGCGGATAGTTAGCGGCAATCTTTGGGTGACGGATCACAATAAGCTGTAATGTGGCTTGTCATCCGTGGTTGACAGTGAGCACAGGAAAGCAAAACATTTTTGTGGTTATGTAGTTAATATTTTGGCGGTTTGTGGGTGATTGTTTGTTTGGTTGACATAAGGTTTACTGTGGTTGTCATCCGGGTGCTGTTTAAGGGGATAAAAGCATGGATTGCGCAGTGCGGCAGGATATGTTTACCTTGTTTCAAGGTTTGCACCGGACTGGCATTGAAAGTGCTGTGCTTTGCGGAACAAGGTGGAATTGCAATGGCAGAAGATAAAGTTATGGATAGTGGTGTACATGATGATTTCATTGAAGAACTGAACACCCTTCGTGGAAGGGTGGCGGAGCTTGAGGAATCTCATTTCAGGTATGAAAATTTCGGGACCAACCAGAGGTTGAAAACTATCGTGCCTGATTCGCAGGACAATAGCAGACAGCATCGATTTGAAGATTATTTTGACGTGGAGGCCATCCAGCGTATTCAGGATGCTTTTTCCGAGGCTACTCGTGTTGCTTCTGTTATCACGGATCTGGATGGGCGGCCTATTACCCGGCCCAGTCGTTTCTGCCGCTTTTGCGGTCTGATCAGGGCTACGGACATGGGCCTTAAGAATTGTATGCGGTCCGATGCTTCTTTTGGAACCAAGAGTCCGCTGGAACCGATCATGAGGCCCTGCCTGAGCGGTGGATTATGGGACGGCGGGACCAGCTTTTATGTTGGTGATCGGCATATTGCCAACTGGATCATCGGGCAGGTGCGCTGCCCGCCCACCAGTGATGAACGCATCAGGCGTTATGCCCGCGAAATCGGGGCGGATGAGGACCAGCTTATGGAAGCCCTTTCTGAAGTCCCATCCATGACCCGTGACCAGTTTTTGAGCGTCTGTAACGCGCTTTGCCTTATAGCAAACCAGATGTCCATTCTGGCCCGCAAGAATTTCCTGCAAGCGCAGGCCATTGCCCGGCGCAGGGCGGTGGAGGTTGCACTGCGGGAAAGTGAAGAACGTTTTCGACAGCTTTCGCAATCAACCTTCGAAGCTATATTCATCCATCATCAGGGCGAAATTATGACCGCCAACCGGGCCGGACTGAACATGTTCGGCTATTCGCATGAAGAGTTGGCCGGACTCAATATTGATGATCTGGCTGATCCGGATTTTAGGGAAATAGTCCAGCGGCATACTTCCCGGACACGCAAGGGCCGTTTTGACGCCAATTTTCGTTGCCGCGACGGGCGTATGCTGATCTGTGAAATCCAGCAGCGCGAGATTATCTTTCAGGGAGAGAAGGTCGGTGTTTGCGCTATCCGCGATATTACCGAGAGGGTCGAATCCGAGCGTCAGGCCAAGGAAAAAGAGCAGCAGTTGATTCAGGCCGATAAGATGGTTTCGCTGGGTGTACTGGTCTCCGGTATGGCCCACGAGATAAACAATCCAAATAGTTTCATGACCCTGAATCTACCATTGCTTGAGGAGATCTGGCGCGATATTACTCCCATCCTTGAAGATTATTACCATGAGAACGGTGATTTTCTGGCCGGAGGTCTGGAATATAATGAACTGCGCGGATTTATGCCTGACCTGCTGGCGCGAATGCAGGAAGGTTCAAGCCGGATAAGCGGAATCGTGAACAGCCTTAAGGACTATTCTCGTTTGCAGCCCGGCGAGCTTATGTGGGAGGTCGATTTAGTAGATGTTATCCGTAATTCCCTGCGCCTGCTTGAGAATCTGATCAGCCAGAAGACCATGCGTTTTGAACTGGATCTGGCACCTGAGTTGCCGCAGGTTCGCGGTAATTCACAGCGTCTTTCGCAGGTGTTGATCAACCTGCTGGTGAACTCCTGTGAAGCTCTGACAGATCGTAAACAAGGAATTTTTCTGTCTTCAAAATTTGTGGCAGAGAGAAAAATGGTTGAGATTCTTGTTCGTGACGAAGGGGTGGGCATAGCCGAAGAACATTTGAAAAAGATAACCGATCCGTTCTTTACTACCAAGCGGACCAGTGGCGGAACAGGTTTAGGTCTGTCGGTGTCTTCCACAATCGTGCAGGAGCATGGCGGTAGACTGGAATTCTCAGCCAACCCCGGAGGCGGGACCGTTGTCCGCTTCTTTATTCCGGTAATTAAAGATGGTGGAGACGATGAATAAAAATACTGGTTTGACTCCAAGATATCCCTTGTTGCTGGTTGATGATGAAGATTCATGGCTGCAAAGTTTCAGGGCCACCCTGCGATCACAGGGTATTGATAATGTGGTCCTGCTAAATGACGGAACCAAGGTCATGGAAACTCTGGCCGAGCGCAAGTTCTGCGCAGTGGCTGTGGATTTGATGATGCCTAATATCTCGGGTGAGGATTTAATACCGCAGATGGTGGAAGAGTACCCGGAACTCCCGGTGCTGGTTATATCCGGCCTGAACGAAATAAAGGCTGTTGTCAATTGCATCCGCAAAGGGGCGTTCGATTTTATCGTCAAAACCGAGGACCGCAATACGCTCATCGCCGGGGTGCGTCATGCCATTGAGATTTTTGAACTCCGGCAGGAAAATAAGTCCTTGCAAAAGCGCTTCTTTAAGGATTCCCCGGATCGTCCGGAGTTATTCACGGAGATTGTGACCGCCCATAAGGATATGATCTCCATCTTCAAATATATTGAGGCAATTGCCGAAACTTCGCGTCCGGTGCTTATTACCGGGGAATCCGGGGTGGGCAAGGAACTCATTGCCAGAGCGGTGCACAACGCCAGCGGGCGTAAGGGTAATTTCGTAGCTGTGAATGTCGCCGGTCTGGATGATAATGTTTTTTCAGATACCTTGTTCGGACATAAGAAGGGAGCTTTCACCGGGGCTACGGAAGCACGGATCGGCTTGGTGGAAAAGGCTAAAAACGGGACTCTTTTTCTTGATGAGATCGGCGACCTCAGTCCGGCTTCGCAAACCAAGCTGCTACGGCTGTTGCAGGAACATGAGTTCATGCCGCTCGGGTCAGATATGGCTAAGCGTTCCAGCGCGCGGATTATTACTGCCACCCATCAGTCTATTAGCAGTATGCAGGAGCACGGCAAATTCCGTAAAGACCTATTTTTCAGGCTGCGCGGTCATATGCTGAAGATCCCGCCTCTCAGGGAGCGCAGGGGCGACCTGCCGCTCTTAATTTCCCACTTTATTGATGAAGTGCACATTGATTCCGGCAATGATGTTGAAGCGGATGTGCATGAAATATCATCTTTTTTGGGAGAATATCCCTTTCCGGGAAACGTTCGCGAGTTACAGCATCTGGTTCATGATGCGGCGAGTCTCTGCGGGTACAAAGAATTGAGACCAGAGCATTTTAAACAACTGCTGGTGGTGCCTGCTGATCTTGCTGAATCTTTAGACCATAGTCTCGACCTTGGTGAGAGTGTCTCATTCGGGACCCGGTTGCCAACATTGCAGGAAGTGCGTGCCCGGCTCATTGATGAAGCTTTGCGGCGTACCAAGGGGAATCAGTCATCCGCAGCCCAGCTTATCGGGGTTACGCGGCAGGCGGTGAGTAAGTATTTGAAAAAGAACGGGTAGAGAGTCTACCCGTTCTTTGAATAGTTGCTTTACGAGAGTGCACGAACCGCATCGGCATAATAATCCGTGAAGATACCGTCCACGCCCATCTCATTAAGTTTTTTCCACTCTTCTGGGGTGTTGGCGGTGTAAACAAACACAGCCAGATTCCGCGCGTGGGCTTTTTCAATGAATTCTCTGGAGATAGTCCGGTACCAGAGGTTCACAGATGTGGCATTCATGTCCGTTGCCGATTCCAGCAGTTCGTCAGTATAATATTTCCCGTTCAGACAGTCGGCCAGTTCGCCAGCCAGTTGGGAATGTATTTTTGCGTCCATGCATATTTTATCCAGCAGCGCCATGTTTTCCTGCAGGGTGGGGAATTTCGGAAGCATGTAATCTTCATTGCCGTAAGCAAAAAGCTCCGCAAAATATTTTTCCGCTTCCGCGCCGGTTTTCTTCAGCAGTGACTTGCGGCGGATGGCTCCGTCCAGCAGTGCTATTTTTGCTTCCGGGCAGACTTCCCTTAGGGCTTCAAGTTCCGCCCAGTTGAATGAACTGGCTAATATATCCGCATTTACAAGTTTCCCGGCAGTGACGTATTCATTAAAAAGCATCCCCGCTTTTGTTCCCGTATTGTTTCCCTTCAGTTCCATATGTATTGACGGACGCTTGTCCGCAGTGCAGGAAGCAAAGAAATCAAATACTTCACCGAGAAAAGGAATGCGGTCTTTCCCTCGTTTGGGGTCTCCGGCAAAGAGTTCTTTAAGCGCATTTGAATCAGTGCTTGAGACCTCACCCTTGCCGGTGGAAACCTCTTCCAGATCAAGGTTGTGTACGACCACCAATTCGCCGTCTGCGCTGAGCTGAACGTCAAATTCAATGGCCGGTACTCCCTCAGATGTTACCTTCTCAAAAGAACGGATAGTGTTCTGGTTGAAACCGGGATATTTACAACCCCTATGACCAATGAGAATCATTTAAATCTCCAATTATAATAAATTAGGCAGGAACATTACTATGGACGGCATATAGGTCACCATCACGAGTACTGCGAGCAGTGCGAGGATAAAGGGCCAGATTTCTTTGCAGAACTGTCCTACCGTGGACCCGGTAATGGCGCAGGTTGTGAACATCATTGACCCGAACGGCGGGGTAATGCCGCCGATCATGATGTTTACGATCATGATAAGTCCGAAGTGGATGAGGTCGATTCCCATATTTTTGACCAGCGGAACGAGCAACGGTGCTACGATGATCAGCAGCGCTCCACCTTCAAGGAACATACCCAGAAAAAGCAGCAGGAAGTTGATGACCACCAGAATGAGCCACGGGGAATCTGAGATTGCCAGAATGGCTCTGGTCAGCTGGTGCGGGATGCGTTCCCAGCTCATGTATTGCCCGAAAACAGATGCCGCGATGATGATCAGCATGACTGAGCTTGTGCCCAGAATGGTGTTCTTCATGATGATGGGAAAATGTTCCCAGCGCAGCTGTTTATAGAAGAATGCACCGATGATGATGCAGAATAGAACTGCCATGGCCCCTGCTTCGGTGGGGGTGAAAACTCCGAAGCGTATTCCGGCTATTATACCCAGCGGAAGGAGCAGGCCCCAGATTGATTCACGGGCCTGTTTGATGATTTCCCTGCCGGAGGCCATTTTTTCGCGTGATGGTTTGTAGTCCCTCTTTTTGGCGATGAAATGTACGGTCAGCATCAGGGCCAGACACATGAGAACGCCCGGGGTGTACCCACCGATAAACATCTTGGCTACGGAGACCTGTGCTATTAGGGCGTAGATGATCAGGTTGATTCCCGGCGGAATAACCGGGGCGATGGCTGAAGATGCGGCTGTGATCGCTGTGGCGAAGGGGGTGCTGTAACCGCGTTTTGTCATCTGGGGCACGAGGATTTTTGACTGCATGGCCGCGTCTGCATTAGCGGAACCGGAGATACCGCCCATGAGGGTGGATAGCAGCACATTTACCTGAGCCAGACCGCCGCGCAGGTGGCCGGTCAGCACGTCAGCCATTTTCATAAGGCTTGAGCTGATTCCCGAGAAGTTCATGATCTCCCCGGCCATGATGAAAAATGGAATAGCCAGAAGCGGAAAGGAAGCGGTTGAAGTGATAAACTTCTGTAGGATCAGGTCCGGCGGAGTGCCAACATCGCCGAAAGTGAAGTATGACAGCCCGGCTGCCAGCAGGGCGAAGGCAATGGGGATGCTGGTAAAATAAAGCGCCATTACTATGGTAACAGGAAAGGTAAGCATCTTCTATTCTCCTTCTGCCTTAGAACCGAAAAGTTTACGCAGGTCGCCATAAAGGAATCCCAGAGCGTAGATAGCCATGAGTGAGAAACCCACAGTGAGGGCGAGATTTACGTAGATGGCCGGAATATCGAGAACCGGAGTCCTTTTCATCTTGTTGGCCTGAATATAGAATACACTGAGATAGACAATGTAACCGTTAATGATGAACATCAGCAGATCAATGACTACCGCAATGAAATTACGCCACAGCTGGGGACCTATCTGGCTGATCATGTCGATGCCGATGTGCATTTTGTAGCGGTAGGCTGCTGCTGATCCGACGAATACAGACCAGATAAAAGCCGTGGTAGCGACTTCCTCAGCCCAGAAAAGACCGCCCTGAAAAAGATAGCGCAGCGCAACGTTGACAATAACCACCGCAACTGTGATGCAGAGGAAAAAACCGCTGACGTAAAGGTCGAAATTTTTGAACAGAAATTTTGATGCTTCAGACATTGTTACCACCCAAAACGGGACATGGAAGTTGGACTTCCATGTCCCGTAAGGTTTTTATTTTCTCATTGCGTCGAGTTCTTTGAATATGGACTGGAAGATACCGGGAGTCATGCCTTTCTGCTCCTTGTAGAGGGGCTGAAGGGCAGCGCGGAAAGCGTCACCGTCAACTTCGTTGAATTTTACTCCGTAGGATTCGAGTTCTTTAACCACTCCGCCGTGCTGGGACTTGAGCAGGTTGACCATGTGGTCTGCACCCTTGGTGAATTCATCCTGAATGATTTTCTGGTATCTGGCAGGAATATCGTTCCAGACTTTGGTGGAAATATATACACCGCAGGTTCCGAGGATATGGCGGGTGTTCGCTACGTTCTTTGTCGGGCCTTCGTAAACTTTGGTACCGATGTTGGTGAATTCGGAACCTTCGAGGCCGTCGACTACGCCCTGCTGAACCGCGGAAAGTGTTTCACCCCAGGGCAGGGGAGTTGCTACTGCACCCATGGCGTTGAGGGTGTCGATGTAGGACTTGGAACCGGGGGTACGGATTTTCATACCACTTAGATCCGCGGGAGTTTTGATTACTTTCTGGGTGATCAGGTTACGGAAACCGTAGATGAAGTCGAGAGCAAGAATTTTAATACCCTGTTTTTCAGCTTCAGCCTTCATTTTGTTTACGAGGTCGGACTGGGTCAGCTTAACGTATTCGTCAAAGCTGCGGTAAAGCATTGGAGCGTAGAGCGCTTTGAAATCGGGAACGTAGTCACCGATGAATGAGGGGTCTTCAACAGAGATGAAACGTGCGCCGCGAACTACCTGTTCCACACCTTCCTTATATGCGGGCAGCTGTGCCTGCGGGAAAGTCTGAATATTGATTGCGCCATCAGTTTTCTCATAGATGGATTCGGCAACAGCATCCATGGATTTCGAAAGCTGCTCAGCCGGACTGAAAACGTGGCTCAGTTTCAGGGTCAGTTTGTAGTCGTCGCCGGCCATACAAACGGCGGACATGGACAGAAGCAGGACAGCTCCTGCGCAAAGCACGGAAATGGTTTTCTTGAAGCTCATTTCAATCTTCCTCCTAAGGTTTCCTCACTTATTAAGAATTGCGGCAACTGTTGCTGCAATCCTTTTGCTACTTGTTGTCTGCATTCTTCCATGCAGCCGCACCTTGCATTACGTCTATAAAATAAATGATATCTATTTTAATAAAAACAACATCTAAGGTTGTTTAACGTTCTCTTGCGCGAAGGCTGCTGTGGAGTCGCGGACAACAAGTTTGGTCTCCATCATGTGCTGCATAACCAGAGTCTGATCCTCCATGATCTGCAGCAAAATTTCACAGGCTGTTCTGCCCATTTGATAGGCAGGCTGGTTGATAGTGGTCAGTGCCGGGATCATATAAGAAGCCGTGGGCATGTCATCAAAACCTACTATGGAAAGGTCTTCGGGCAGGGTCAGTCCCGCCTGCATCGCCCCTTTGATGGCACCAAGGGCAAGATAGTCATTGGAGCAGAAGACTGCGCTGGGAGGCTCGTCCAGCCGCAGCAGCTTCCCAATTGAATCTCGCCTCCCTCAAGAGAGTACACGGTCTGGACCAGTAATTGACTGTCGTAGATAATATTGTGATCTTTAAGGCACTGCCTGTATCCGTGCCAACGGTGGTGGGCTCTGTCGCTGATAGCGAAGTTGCCGGAAACCATACCGATTCTTCGATGGCCAAGGGATATGAGATGTTCTGTGGCCTCATAGCCGCCCCGAAAGTTATCAACCCCTACGGCGGATATGGGGCCGGGCTTGACTGTGCTGAAGAGAAGCACAATGGGAACGTTTTCTTCGGTGAGCGATTTGATCAGTTTCCCTTTGGGATCGGTGGAGGTGATTATCAATCCGTCGACCTGGCTTTCACGCAGGGCTTTGATTACACTCTTCTCCTGTTCTGCATCATATGAGGTGTTGCCGAGTATGACCTTGATGTTTTTGCTGTTGGCGTACTCCTGTACTCCAAGTGTGGACTCGGCAAAGACCGGATTATTGATGTTGGGAATGATCAGGCCGATGGTGTTCGATTTTTTGGTGACAAATCCACGGGCCAAGGCGTTATACTTATAGTTGCACATCTTCATTGCCCGGAGAACTTTCTTCCGGGTCGGTTCCCGCACTGTCTCGGGTGAATTGATTACCCTGGACACTGTGGCGGTGGATACTTGTGCCAATCTGGCGACGTCAAGAATTGTGCTCACTTCAACCTCTGATGTAAACGTTTACATTCTGGTATCAGCTGGCCTTTTCTGGTGTCAATAACTTTATCTATAAATATATTAACATACTGTATTTTAAATGTTTGTATATGCTTTATGGTTGATTTTTTCATTGCTTAATGTGACGCTCCGTTTTCGATAGGGTTACAGCAATGTAAACATATACATTCAAATGGGATTATTGATGATTAGAAGTCTGTTGAGAGAGTTGACCGGGAAAGTCAGGCGTATTGAATATTGTGCCATGAGTGTTGACCTTGTGAGTACCTGCAAAGGAATTGTGCGCGTAGGCAGCATGCCGGATGTGGTCAAGTTTATGCGTGAACATGGTTTCCGGGAGGAAATAGTGGTGGTCCCGGCATGGGAAGTTTCCTTGGCCGGTGATAATCGTACTGGTGAAGAGTTTATTCTTTGGCAGGATCAGATGCGTGGGGGCAGGCTAAAGGAGTATGTCGGCTTGAAGCACGATGTCAGGCAGCTGGAGCATAATCTTGATCGTATTTTCCCTTATTTTTTTGATGACCGTAATTTATCCTTGGTTCGTAAAGACTGGCTCGGGAATTGGTTCCATTCCAATATTGCCGACCCCTGTTGCGAATTAGGCGGGGTGGAGATCTGCTGTGCTGATAACGATGTGGTTATTAGCGAAGACGGAGAGCTGATCTATCGCCGTAGTGATTTTGCACCGGCTTACAATTCCGATAAAGAAGTTGAGGCTGTGCTGGAGTCTGTTGTCAGAGACGGCAAGGCACGTGAATTTCTTGAAGTTGTTCCCATTGGGTGTGGCAACGGGGTGGTCGGAACTGTTGCGAATTCAATTGTCCGTTTCGGTGAA
The DNA here is from genome assembly GCF_963667685.1 of Maridesulfovibrio sp. Lineage (NCBI taxonomy): Bacteria > Pseudomonadati > Thermodesulfobacteriota > Desulfovibrionia > Desulfovibrionales > Desulfovibrionaceae > Maridesulfovibrio > Maridesulfovibrio sp. The sequence continues at coordinate 1,907,479 of NZ_OY763930.1, forward strand.
TATGTGATCTGGATAGATCCCTGCGGCTACCCGGCAAAGACGCTTGCCAGGCATGGAATTCACTGGGATGATGTCACCCATTATCTGTTCACCCACAATCATGAAGATCATGTACAGGGCTTTACCGCCTGCCTTGAGCGGGCGCGTAGGCATGGACGGAAATTGAATATGATTATTGCTGATTCCGTTTTCAGGGTGATGAAGGAGCTGTATGCACCGCTTTTCCCTGACCTTGAAAACTATGTACAGCGGTTTTCTTTAAAGCCCGGTACAGCTTTATTTCTTGGCGCGGTTAAAATTGAAAGCCGCTGGAATCACCACATTTTGCCTTACGGTTCCATCGGGTTGAAGATCAGCGCCGGGGGAAACTGCTTCGGCTATTCCGGCGACACTAAATATGACGAGGCAATTAATAAAATTCTTAATCGGCCAGAGCTCGATGCCCAATGGTTTGCTGACTGCGATCTTGTTTTCCACGAAATAGAATTTGATAACCCGGACAGTGTCCATTCCCACTGGAAACAGGTTGCAGCACTGCAAAGCAGGATTCGCGGGAAAGTGCTCGGCTACCATTGCCCGCATCTGGGGTGTCCATCTTTTCCGCTGGCGGAGGAAGGGCGAAGTTATACACTGAAAGATTTATTTTAAATTTTGATCTTGCGATGCAAATCATCATGGGTGGAAATGTTAGTTCACTTCATTTACTTACCGTGCAGTATATCAATTGCCCGCCTGCTATTTCCCTGAATCTTGCTAAAGAGCTTGACATATATTTGAAAATGGATTTCATTTTCAAAATGTCGGATGAAGCAAGAAAAATATTTATTGATTACCTGGCTGGAAACAGGTTGAGTATGACTCCCCAGCGCAAGGTGATTGTTGAGACTTTCCTTGAGACTGAAGGGCATTTTTCAGCGGAAGAACTCCTGCTGCTGGTACAGCAGAAAGTGCCTGAAATCGGCTTGGCAACGGTCTATAGGACGCTGAAACTGCTCATAGACAGCGGGCTGGCTGATAACCTTGATTTCGGATGCGGTGTTGCGCTGTATGAACATTCTTTCGGGCACGCCCACCATGATCATCTCATCTGCACCCGCTGTGATAGTAAGGTAGAAGTTCTTGATGAAGTCATTGAGCGCAAGCAGGAAGAACTGGCCCGTAAAAATGGTTATACCCTGACCCGCCACAGGATGATTTTGTTTGGTTTATGTCCGGAATGCCAGGATCTTGAGGATGATTGACACGGTAGTGTAGGGGAAGTGTAAAAAAGCCTGATCCAACAAAGGTTAGGCAAATATTTCTTAAAATACACTGCCCGGAAGGGGCCTTCCGGGCAGTGGCATTATTCCTGTCGCAGGTCGAGCCAGTTGCCGTTTGTAAGTTCAGCGAGCGAAGCCGGTGTCAGCTGGAAAACAGAGTGGGGAGTCCCGGCAGCTGCCCAGATTTCCACATACTGCTGCAGGTCTTCATCGAGTATAGTTTGCAATTGTTCAGCATGTGCCACCGGGGGAATCCCGCCTATGGCGAATCCGGTCTTAAGTTTTACCAGATCGGCCTTGGCCTGTTTGAGCTTCATGCCGATTGACTTGCTGATTTTTTTAGTATCAACGCGGTTGCTGCCGGAAGCGATAACCAGAACAAGTTCTTCGGTCTTTTTGTCCTGAAAAACCAATGATTTTGCAATCTGACCTACTTCGCAACCGATGCTGTCCGCTGCGTCAGCAGCTGTTCTGGTTGAACTGCTAAATTCTTTGACCTTGAAATCTTTACCTGACTTTGCAAGATATTCCTGCACCCGCTGAGAACTGTTGCTCAAATTATCTGACATTGTTTACTCCTGTACGAAAATTTAAATTACGTAATCCAGCCCACTTTTGATGACTGCCAGCTGTCCATCTATGCTTGCTTGCCTTGTCATCCAGTCTCCGTCCGGATAGATTTCCGTGGTGGTGTGATAGGGAGCGTTGGTCAGCATGCCGCTTAGACCAAGCTCGCGCATGGGGTAGTATATAACCCCGTGGCCCATGGCCGGCTTACCGAGAATTTTACCTTCAGCATCTTTGGGAGCAATGGGAGTTACTGCTTCAACTGCTTTTATGATAGTCATCTGGAAATCAAGCTCCGGTCTTTCTTCATCTGCTACGAGATAAAATCCCTGCGGAATGGCTTCCGATGTTTCTTGCAGTCCGTCTCTTGCGGCCAGTGCCGGGCGGAATACTGTTTTGTCGCGGTCAGTTGTCTCATGCAGGTCTATATGGATTAGAATTTCATCCTGTATCGTTGAAACGAACCGCTTCAGCAGGGCTGATTCTTCGGCTTCTTCATTGGCGAAGGAACGGTTCGGGTCCACGGCGTAGGGATTCCAGCGGTTATTGGTTTCATATCCCCAAGGGCTTACACATGGAACGACCGCCAGATTGAATTTTCCGGCATAGTCCTGAGCCATGTTTTCCAGAAATTCAAGTGCCGCGTAAATACCGCCTGTTTCATAGCCGTGTACACCTGCAGTTATCAGTGCGGTTGGCAGTTCTGCTGTCCAGTCTGCGGATAAGATTCCGTAAAGAGGGTAACGCTCCGGGTCGTAAGAGAGGTGACCGTATTTTTCAACGTGCAGTGTTTCCGGCAAGGCGAAAATTCTGTCCAACACGTCTTTCCGGTAATCTTTTTCAAAAACAGCTTGAGCAAGCCACCTGTTTTTTTCTTCAGATCCCCATTTTTTTGTGCTCATGACAATCCTTTAATCCCAAAAAAAGATGATATGTTCAGTGCATACCATCTTATTTAATCTATTAAAAGAGGGCTTGTGAGGTAAAATCCGGTATTACTTTTAAGGAGGAATATTTACCGCGCAGAAGCCCGATATCGCACCGGTTAAGGCCTGGAATACCGGCTGTCCCGCGGTCCTGAGTCAACGTGTCTGAGCTGGCGGGATATTGATACATGAATAAAATCTATTCCTGCAAAAGTTAAGGGCATCAAAAAGGCCTACTCCCGTAGGGGGCAGGCCGAAGGTGCTTGCAATGTATGCTGAGGATCAATCTTCCGGGTCACCGTGGCGCGAACATTTGATTAGTATTTCAGTCACAAATTTATTGCTGTTGCTGGTGGTCCAGTAGTCGGTAACGTAGCGCTCAAAGGATTCTTCGCTAAGCAGGTAGCCGCTGTTTGCCGCCCAGCGTTCCATCTTCATATAAGTTTTATGAATGTCTTCATGAGCTCCGATGTGGTAGCAGGAAAGCATCATGTCTCCGGCGAATTCATAAGTATTTTCTTCGCTGCATGGGATAACCGTTTTTTGCAGCATCTTGATTTTTTGGTTCTCGCCTTCAATGCGGTCTTTGCGGGACGAGAAGTTGATGATAACAGGGCCGGTAATCGCGTTGTTTACTTCTTCCACATGTTTTGTGAACTCAAGGTTAATAATCGACCACTGCAAATCATTTTCAAACAACTGGTCTTGAAAAAGAAGATTGCTGCTTTCGATGTACTTAATCGAAACAGCATTGATGTTATTATCAATGACCATTTCGGCTTCGCGGACAAGTTCATACCAGTCTTTGACAGATACATGTCTGCGGCGGATTTTTTCCTGTTCCTCTTCAAGTTCTCTGATCTTGGCACGGAACGAGTGCTGAATGGATTTGAAAACATGTTTTGCGCTGCCCTCGATGAATTCTTTCATCTCCTCGAGGGTGAAACCCATTTGTTTGTAATATTTGATAACCGGGACAGAGAGCAGGGATTCCCGGGTGTAATACCTATAGTTGTTGTAGTCGTGCCGCTGGGAGGGAATGAGATTGATCTGGTCATAGTAACGTAGTGCTTTCTTGGATATGTTGCAAATCTTGCTCATGTCCCCGATGAAATAACGTTCCTTGTACTTCACTGGTCTCTCCTTCAGTTCTTCATGATCCGGTATTTCGGATATTAATTCAACTGAATGTTTACCTGCGTTTTTTTGCACGTTTTTGTCCCAAATGAAAGCGGGGAGTATCCTTCAGAGACACTCCCCTTGCTTCGGTGAGGTATATATTAGCCTTTGATGTATTTATTGATTGTCGCGGCTCCTTCCTCGTGAGCGCGGTAGTAAACGCGCAACTCCTGGTTGGAGTCTAGATCGAAGCGGGATTCTTCAATGAGCCCGTTTGCCTCGGCTGTCATCAGTGCGTTGATGACAGAATGCTTTTTAAAAGCCTTGAAGGAACCGTATTCGTTTTTAAGGGCGTCCATGACGCAGTCAGCGCAGGCTTCTTCAACTTTGGTGAAGTGTTTCAGGATAGCGTAGTTAAGGGGGATCATTATGCCTTCTCCTCGTTATTCTTGAACAGATCCATGGGGTTCATGGAGATGATGAAGATACCGATTACCATGATTACAGCTGCGGCCCATGCGATGGGAGGCATATCCCAGCCTTCCATACCCATGGCAACACCAAGGACAATCCAGCAGCAGAAGGGGCCCCAGAAGGAGAAAGTTCCGTTGCAGGACATACCCAGAGCAGCACCGCACATGGCGTTTCCTTTATACCAGTACATGAATGTCAGGTATGCGGAGAGACCTGCGAGAACGAACCAGATCATTGCTTCGCCGTCGGAGAAAGACTGTACAACCATGCCGAAAGCATCAACGTGAGCGATAAAACCGAACAGAGGTACGAGGATGAGAAGGTTTGATAAGCCGGAAGTAACCTGGCGGATAGTGATACCGATCTCAGGGTCGATCATGGAAGTACCGTAACCGCAGACACAACCTTCGATACCCCAGCATACAGCGGCGAGAAAGCCGAAGAAGAGGCCGAGCATCATGTTTGGACCGCCTGCATCACCAAGGCTTGTGGAGCCGATCATGAAACTTGCGCCGAAGCAGATTGCGATACCGAGCAGCATGCGGCTGTTGAGTTCCTGTTTGAAGAGAATCCGGCCGAGAATTGCGCCAACTGCAGGGCAGAGAGCTGCGATGGGAACAACCAGAGAACCAGCAAGCTGGAGACCTACTACATAAGCGGTACTTGCCAAGGGGCCACCGATAACCGCAGCGGTAACCATTACCAGGCCGGGTTTAGTCTTAATGCAGCGTACAAAGTCTGTGAAACGGCCACGGAATCCGGCAATACCTACAGCCCAGAATGCGCTGCATGTGTCGGTAGTTGCCGCGCCGAGAGCGCTTAAAAGATACATAACAGCGAAAGCTGAAAGTCCGGAATTTTCGCCGTACCATTCCAGCCAAACACCTTTAGACATGCCCAAAGTCATAAAGGCAGTGTAAAAACCATACAGCAGTCCCGAAAGAAGGGCGATTATAATACCCTTTCTTTTAAAGCTGGTTGCCAGCTTGTGCTTTGCAGCGACGGCTGCCGGGTTGAGTGCAACAGATGCTTCCCCCATGGTCGTCTCCTTACTCATTAAAAGTTAATCAAAAATTCACACCCTGATCCCTGCTGCTTTTAAATGCATATGAACTTACTGCCACATCACAGGGAAAGAACATCCTTCCCCTAGTGGGAAGGTCCTAGCTCTTAAATTTATATCCTTTCCCTTAAGGGGAAGGTCAACGCGGTTTTTTTGATTATCTGTAGAAATGTCTTAATAACGGAGATTGTAGAAGTGGTAAACTGTATAAATAAGCTTTAAATTTAGGGTGTTATATCAAGTCAACTGGAAAAAAGAAAAAATAATTCATATTGCATTTTAAGCTGTTCAATAAACGCGAAAACACAAGCAGTATCAGTTCTATTTGGGAGACAAATTGTAAAGACCGTTCAGTATGCTTTAAACATCCTCAGATCGACAAAATTGGCGTTTTTTACAATCTTGGGATTAAAAACTGAACAGAGGTTCAACTCATATTGTCTGTATTGATAACTGAATTCAAGGGAAAGTATTACGTGTATAACCTAATTGATTCTGAGAATCATGCAATTTTTGTCGTGACGAATTTGTCATTATTAAAATCTGAATTACTTCGGTTGTTTAAAGAAAAAGATTTCGAAATTGTGAAAAGCATATTGACCTTCCCCCCTAGGTCAGGGGCTAGGCTGTTGGCAGGATGTGGAAAAGGTGGATTCTTAAGACAAGCATCCGTCAAAAGTCATAAGTCATGGTTTTGAACTGAAATACCAGCTCAATGGAGATTACATGAGGTATCAAGGCGAAGAGGCTCTCGGGCTTATCGAAACTCTCGGAATGGTTCCCGCCATCGGCGGTGCGGACCAGATGCTGAAAACAGCAGATGTTAAACTCGTCGGTTATGAAAACATCGGTTCTACACTCGTGGCCGTTATGGTCAAGGGTGATGTTGCAGCAGTTAAAGCTTCTGTCGAAGCCGGATCAGCAGCAGCATCAGAAATCGGTAAACTTACCGCTCAGAACGTAATGCCCCGCCCCATTCGCGGCGTCGGCGACATCGTGTCAGTCCACGGTGTGGAGACCGCAGACTCCGATGCTTCCGGTCCCCGTCCGCGGGCAATGGGTCTTATCGAAACATTCGGTATTGTTTATATCCTTGAAGCGGCAGACGCAATGATGAAGGCCGCTGATGTTGAACTCATCGGTTATGAAAACGTTGCATCCGGATACATTTCCGTTCTGGTTCAGGGTGATGTGGCTGCCTGTCAGGCTGCTGTTGAAGCCGGCGTGAAGGCTGTGGAACAGATGGAAGCGGAAGTATACGCATCCTTGGTTATCCCCACCCCTCACCACGATCTGGCTCAAATCACCAAGATTTACGCAATCGAAAACCTGCTTCCCTAGTGGCAGCCGCTCTTGAATTCAGCACCTGAATTTAAGAAACGGACACGGGATTTGGGTTAAAGCCTGGTAGATAATAACGTTCAGTCACAGGTAAAGGGGTAAGTGATGATTGTTGACAACGATTTACTCTCCATCCAGCAGGCCAGAATTCTGGCTGAGAACGGGTTCGAAGCCCAGAAAAAGCTGGCAACCTTTCCGCAGGAAAAGCTGGATGAAATAGTCGAGCACATTGCGGATGCGGTTGAGGGGCATGCCGAAGAGCTGGCGCTCATGTCTCACGAAGAGACTGACGGTGGCAGATGGCAGGACAAGCTGGTCAAGAACCTTTTTGTCTGTAATCAGGTCCGCAAGGAGCTGCGCGGTATGCGCTGTGTGGGTGTTATTAACGAAGACCCGCAGAGAAAGATTACCGACATCGGAGTTCCCGTTGGTGTAATCGCTGCCCTATGTCCAGTGACTGGACCGGTGTCTACTACGGTCTATAATACCCTGATTGCGTTAAAATCCGGTAACGGTGTTATTTTTTCCCCCCATCCCGCTGCTGTAAAAAGTATTGGCCGGGTTCTGGATATCATGATTGAAGCCGGAGAAGCCTGCGGGCTTCCCGAAGGCAGTATTTCCTATCTGGAAACTGTCACCAAGAGTGGAACCTGTGAACTTATGGGTCACAGGAACATCTCGCTGATCATGGTGACCGGAGTCCCCGGAATGATTAAGTATGCTCAGCAAACAGGTAAACCGGTCATTTACGGGGGAACCGGCAACGGTCCGGCTTTCATCGAACGTACTGCCAACATTGGGCAGGCTGTTCAGGACATTATTGCAAGCAAGACTTTTGATAACGGGATTGCTCCTTCAGCGGAGCAATCCATCGTTGTCGATTCCTGTGTTGCAGATGATGTCCGCAAGTCTCTGACTTCCTGCGGTGCATACTTCATGTCTGAATGTGAGGCTGATTCTCTGGCCGAACTGTTCATTGCACCCGACGGTCAGCGCAGAAAAGGTATGGCCGGACAATCGGCGCAGGTTCTGGCCAGTAGAGCCGGTTTCCGAGTCCCCGACACTACCACCGTTCTGGTGGCGGAGCGTAAGTACGTTTCCGACACCGACCCCTACTACAGAGAATTTCTTTCTCCGGTTCTGGCTCTTTACGTTGAAGACGACTGGATGCACGCTTGTGAAAAGTGCATTGAACTTTTGCTTCACGAAAGGAACGCCCACACCCTGGTCATTCACTCCGCAGATGAGGATGTGATTCTCCAGTTCGCTCTTAAAAAGCCTGTCGGACGTCTTCTGGTCAACACGCCGGCTGCTTTCGGCGGCATGGGCGCAACAACCAATCTGTTCCCCTCTATGACACTCGGCAGTTCTTCTGCCGGTTTCGGCATCACTTCCGACAACGTTTCCCCCATGAACCTGATCTACGTAAGAAAGGTCGGGCACGGGGTTAAAAGCGCGGCTGATGTATTGGGAACGTCTGGTCAGGGTACCGGTCAATACAAACTAAATATAAACGATTCCAATGTCGTGCAGGTCATCCAAAAGATCCTGCAACAGGCCATTGAAGCCATAGATGATCCTGCGGATCGCTAAGAATCAAATCCCTTAAACGGAGGAAATACAGTGGATCTTCAAAGTTTTTCCAACAAGCTTGCTGAAGCTACAAAAAACCTTACCGATGCAGAACGTGCCTCGCTGAAGAAAATTTTCGAAGGCGTTTCCGCAGAGGTCTTCAAAGAAAATGCTGAACAGCCTGCAGCTGCGGCTCCTGCTGCCTGCACCGAGACCAAAGGTATTCCCAATGGTCCTACCGAGCGTCATGTCAAACTGAAAGAGAACTTCCTCAAACAGGTTCCTTCTATCAGCATTGAGTCCGCTCGTGTCATGACCGAAATCGCCAAGGCCAATCCCGGTATTCCTCCGGCAATCCTGCGCGGTAAAAGTTTCCGTGCGAGTTGCGAACAGGCTCCTCTTGTAATTCAGGATCACGAGCTCATCGTTGGTAACCCTACCGGTGCTCCCCGTCGCGCTTCCTTCTCTCCTGAAATCGCATGGCGCTGGATGAGAGACGAGCTGGACACCATTGCTTACCGCCCTCAGGACCCCTTCTACATTTCTGAAGAAGACAAGAAATACATGAAGGATGTCCTTTTCCCCTTCTGGGAAAGCAAGTCCCTCGACGAATACTGCGAAGGCCAGTACCGCGAAGCTGGTCTCTGGGAACTCTCTGCTGAGTCTTACGTTTCCGACTGCTCTTACCACGCTGTGAACGGCGGTGGTGACTCCAACCCCGGTTATGATGTCATCCTTATGAAAAAAGGTATGCTCGATATCAAAGCCGAAGCTGAAGCGCATCTCGAAGAACTCGATTACGAGAATCCCGAAGATCTTGATAAGATTTACTTCTATAAGTCCATCATTGACACCGCTGAAGGTGTAATGATCTATGCTAAGCGTATGTCCGAGTACGCAGCTCAGAAAGCCGCTCAGGAAACCGATCCAAAGCGTAAAGCTGAACTGCTTAAAATCTCTGAAGTTAACGCTCGTGTACCTGCCCACAAGCCCGAAACTTTCTGGGAAGCTATTCAGGCAGTATGGACTATTGAGTCTCTGCTGGTTGTTGAAGAAAACCAGACCGGTATGTCCATCGGACGTGTTGACCAGTACATGTACCCCTTCTTCAAGGCTGACCTTGAAGCCGGACGCATGACTGAATACGAAGCATTCGACCTCGCCGGTTGTATGCTTGTTAAGATGTCTGAAATGATGTGGCTTACCAGTGAAGATGCTTCCAAATTCTTCGCCGGTTATCAGCCTTTCGTAAACATGTGCGTTGGTGGTGTTACCCGTGAAGGTTTCGACGCAACCAACGACCTGACCTACCTGCTCATGGACGCGGTTCGTCACGTTAGAATTTACCAGCCTTCCCTCGCTACCCGCGTTCACAACAAGTCTCCTCAGAAATACCTGAAGAAGATTGTTGAAGTTATCCGCTCCGGCATGGGTTTCCCCGCTGTTCATTTCGACGACGCGCACATCAAGATGATGCTCGCAAAAGGCGTATCCATTGAAGATGCGCGCGATTACTGCCTCATGGGTTGCGTTGAGCCTCAGAAATCCGGTCGTCTCTACCAGTGGACTTCCACTGCTTACACACAGTGGCCCATCTGCATCGAGCTGGTCATGAACCACGGTGTGCCTCTCTGGTACGGCAAGCAGGTCTGCCCGGACTTCGGTCCCCTTGAGTCTTACGACACCTACGAAAAATTCGAAGCTGCCGTTAAAGAAATGATCAAGTACGTGACCAAATGGACTAGCGTTGCAACTGTAATTTCCCAGCGCGTTCATAGGGATCATGCTCCTAAACCCCTCATGTCCCTTATGTACGAAGGCACCATGGAGTCCGGTAAGGACGTAGCCTCCGGCGGCGCCATGTACAACTTCGGTCCCGGCGTTGTCTGGTCCGGTCTTGCAACCTACGCCGACTCCATGGCAGCCATCAAAAAGCTCGTTTTCGATGACAAGAAATACACTCTTGCACAGCTCAACGAAGCATTGATTGCAGAATTCAAGGGCTATGACCAGATCAAGGCTGACTGCCTTGCAGCACCTAAATACGGAAACGACGATGACTACGTAGATATGATCTGCGCTGACCTCGTTCACTTCACCGAAACTGAGCACCGCAAGTACAAGACCCTGTACTCCGTACTCAGCCACGGAACTCTGTCCATCTCAAACAACACTCCTTTCGGTCAGCTGCTCGGCGCATCCGCTAACGGCCGTGACGCCTGGATGCCTCTTTCCGACGGTATCAGCCCGACTCAGGGTGCTGACTACAAAGGCCCCACCGCGGTTATCAAGTCTGTTTCCAAGATGGCTAACGACATGATGAACATCGGTATGGTTCATAACTTCAAGATTATGGCCGGACTGCTCGATACCCCCGAAGGTGAAAACTCCATTATTACCCTGCTTCGTACCGCAAGCGCACTTGGTAACGGAGAAATGCAGTTCAACTATCTTGATAACGCAACTCTTCTCGATGCCCAGAAGCATCCCGAGAATTACCGTGACCTCGTTGTACGCGTAGCCGGATACTCTGCATTCTTCGTAGAGCTCTGCAAAGACGTACAGGATGAAATCATCAGCCGTACCATGATGAACGACATCTAGGTCTATTACTGATTAAATGAAAGTCCCTCGGGATTTGAAGTAACAACGCAGCAAGAGATAAGTATCGTGATCGAAAGAAAAGCTCAGATATTCAACGTCCAGAAGTACAATATGCATGACGGACCGGGAGTACGGACTCTCGTCTTCTTTCAGGGTTGCCCCCTGCGCTGTGAATGGTGCTCAAATCCCGAGGGACAGTTTAAAAAACACGAGATCCTTTACAAAAAGGATCAGTGTATCAACTGCGGGGCATGTGTCCCCGTCTGTCCCGTTGGTATCCATAAAATGGATGCGGCCGGAGAACACATAATCGACCGCGATATTGAATGTGTCGGCTGTCGTAAGTGTGAAGTAGCCTGCCTACAGAGTGCGCTGGCCATTGTGGGCGAAACAAAGACAATTTCTGAACTGCTCGATATTATTGAAGAGGACCGCCCTTTCTACGAAACATCCGGTGGCGGGGTGACTCTCGGCGGCGGTGAAGTGCTGTCCCAGCCCGAAGCTGCGGCGAGCCTGCTGCAGGCCTGCAAGCAGCGCGGCATCAATACAGCCATTGAAACCTGTGGTTATGCTCGTCCGGAAGTGATCGAAAAGGTTGCTCCCTTTGTGGACCTCTTTCTTTTTGACGTCAAACATATGAATTCCGAACGCCACCGTGAAATCACCGGTGTGCGCAATGAGATGATTCTCCAGAACTTGGTCTGGCTTCTTGAAAACAGGCATAACGTGAAGATCAGAATGCCCATGCTTAAAGGCGTCAATGATGGAGAAGAGGAAATCCTGCAGCTGGTAGAGCTGCTTAAGCCCTATCAGGATTTAAAAAATTTCAAGGGAGTGGACCTGCTTCCTTATCATAAGATGGGCGTCAACAAGTACACCCAGCTTGGCTGGGATTACCCGGTCGCAGGTGATCCAAAACTCAGCGAAGCCGATCTTGAGCGCATTGAGCAGGCCATCAGCAAATACAATTTTCCAGTCGCGGTAGTTAGACATTAATTAGAGGGGATAGATCTATGGACGCACTTGGATTCATCGAAACAAAAGGGCTGCTGGCCGCTGTTGAAGGAGCAGACGCAATGCTCAAGGCTGCTGCAGTTACCCTGCTGGAGAAAAATATTTCCGGCGGCGGTTTAGTTACCGTAACTGTTAGCGGAGAAGTCTCCGCGGTACAGGCTTCCGTTGAAGCCGGTGCAGCTGCCATCAGGCGCATCGCAGGAACAGAGCTCGTTTCTCAGCATGTGATAGCTCGGCCTTACGATGAAATCAGTAAGATTATCGCAACCAGCGCTCCGGTAGTGGAAAAAGAAATTTCGCGGGAAGTCGCACAATCACCCGCTTCTGCGGAAGAGCAGGCTGGGTCGGCTCTCGTGGAAGAAAAAGTCGAAGCTGAAGATGTTTCTGAAGTAGAGCCTGAGGTTCTGAAAGAAGAGATTGAAGCTCCGACAGTGCAGGAGTCCGCACCCGAAGCTGAAAAAACTGTTCCGGAAGCTCCCCGCGCCGTTAAAGCAAAGGAAGTAACCACGCAGTATAAGCCCGCGGAACTCAGGAAAATGAAAATCAGTAAGGTTCGGCAGATAGCCCGGAACTTGGAAGGAATTTCCCTGACCAATGAAGAGGTCAAAAAGGCCACCAAGAAAACCCTTATTGACGCGATTATAAATGTTACCAGGCAGATAGAGGAGTAATCCAATGGTAGACAAAGATTTATTGTCCATTCAAGAAGCCCGTTCACTGGTTCGTGCCGCCAAGAAAGCTCAGGCTGAGCTGGCGGAACTGGGTCAGGAAAAGGTTGACGGCATTGTAAAGGCTATTTCCGAAGCAGCTTACGCTCAGGCTGAATCTCTTGCTGCGCTTGCAGTTGAAGAAACAGGTTTCGGTAAGGTTCAAGACAAGAAAGCCAAGAACGTTCTCGCAAGTAAAAGCCTTTTCGAAGCAATCAAAGATATGAAAACTATCGGTGTGCTTTGCGACGACAAGGAAAGGAAAGTTGTCGAGATCGCCGTACCTATGGGTGTTATCGCAGGGATCGTTCCCTCCACCAACCCCACATCTACGACTATCTATAAGTCCATGATTGCCCTGAAGTCCGGGAACGCGATTGTTTTCACTCCGCACCCCAGCGCAAAGAAATGCATCGGTAAAACCGTTGAAATGATCCGTTCCGTACTCCACGATTGCGGCGTATGCGAAGATCTGGTCAGCGTAATGAGCGTTCCTACCATTCAGGGTAGCGGCGAGCTTATGAAAGTAGCCGACCTTATTCTTGCCACCGGTGGTCCGGGCATGGTTAAAGCTGCATACAGCTCCGGTACCCCCGCCCTCGGTGTTGGTGCTGGTAACGTACCCGCTTACATCGAAAGAAGCGCGGACATCAAAGATGCCGTGACCAAGATTTTTGCAAGTAAGACCTTTGACAACGGCACTGTCTGCGCATCCGAGCAGTCTGTTATCACCGAGTCCTGCATTGCAGAGCAGGTTAAATACGAACTGAGCGCCCAGGGCGGTTATTTCCTTTACGGTGAAGATCTGGCCAAAGTTAAAGCTGTCATGGAACGTGGAAACGGCTCTATGAACCCTGCAATTGTAGGCCGCGATGCTGCTTACATCGCAAATCTGGCCGGCATCACCGTGCCCGCTGGAACCCGTCTGCTCATCTCTGATGAAAAAGGCGTCGGTGCGAAGTACCCCTTCTCCAAGGAAAAACTTACCGCACTGCTCGGCTTTTACGTTGTTGAAGATTGGAAGGAAGCTTGTGAGCTGTGCCACGCACTGCTGGAAAACGGCGGTATCGGCCACTCCCTCGCAATTCATTCCAAGAATGAAGAAGTTATCCGTGAATTCGGTATGAAGAAGCCCGTTTCCAGAATGCTGGTTAACACTCCGTCCACCCACGGTGCTGTTGGTCTCTCTACCTCTCTCTTCCCCTCCTTTACCCTTGGTTGCGGTACTGTAGGCGGAAGTGCGACTTCCGATAACGTTACTCCGCTCAACCTCATGAACGTGAGAAGAATTGCTTACGATCTCGGGAATACCTGCTGTGCAGCAGCTCCTGCTTCATCCGTAGCAGCTTCCGATTCCATCGACGTGCAGGCAATCACCGCCATGATCGTCGAGCAGCTCAAACAGATGGCATAGCCGGAAGCCAAAGCTTCCCGCTCAAAATAAAAAAGCGATTCCCGCATAAGGGAATAGAGGGTGGTCCCTGCTGGGGCCGATAAATCAATTTAAAGGAGAACAAAAATGTCCTCATTGAACGCACTGGGTATGATTGAAACCAAAGGTCTCGTTGGCGCAGTTGAAGCAGCTGACGCAATGGTAAAAGCAGCAAACGTAACTCTGGTCGGTAAGACTCAGGTTGGCGGCGGTCTCGTTACTGTTATGGTTCGCGGTGATGTTGGTGCTGTTAAAGCAGCAACCGACGCAGGCGCAGCAGCTGCACAGCACGTTGGTGAACTGATCAGCGTTCACGTTATTCCCCGCCCTCACGGCGAAGTTGAAATCATCCTTCCCAAAGCTGAAGGTTAATTAATGCTTGTTTGTCTCAGGTCCGCCTGAGGCTTCAGGGCCGTGGAAGGGGAGTTCTGCCCGCATGAGCTTTCCTTTCACGGCCAAATCAAACAACAAAATTTTACCAAGACATGAGCATGAACGAACAAGCCATCAATGAGATTATGGAAGGGGTCATCAAGGGCGTTATCAACCAGTTGAAGACCGAAGCTCCCAATGTATCCGTTTCCTGCGGTGCAACCGGACCCATCCCCGTAGAACTTTCCGCCCGCCACGTTCACCTCAGCGAGCAGGATGCTCTTGAACTTTTCGGTAAACCTTTGACTCCGGTGCGGGAACTTTCCCAGCCCGGACAGTTTCTCTGTGAAGAGAGAGTGCGTCTCATCGGGCCCAAAGGCGTTATGGATAACGTCGCAGTGCTCGGTCCCGCACGTTCCGCATCACAGGTCGAAATTTCCAACACTGAAGCGCGTACTCTGGGCATTAAAGCTCCGGTTCGCCAGTCCGGTGACATCAAAGGAACTCCAGGTATCATCCTCGCTTCGCAGACCGGCATAGTCGGACTTGAAGAGGGTGTTATCGTTGCTGCCCGCCATATCCACATGTCCCCCGAAGACGGGGACAAGTTCGGAGTGAAAGATAATGACCGCGTATGTGTCCGCCTTGAAAGCGAACGCCCGGTTATTCTTGAAGACGTCGTTTGCCGCGTTCATCCCGAATTCAAGCTGGCTATGCATATAGATCCTGATGAAGGCAACAGCGCAGGCTGGAATAAGTCTGTTACCGGTAAGATTGTAAGATAAGATATGCCCCCGGCATTCATGCTGGGGGCCTTACACCCTTCTGCAAGAGGGGTAAGAATCACAAAACCCTTTGTTAAGGCTTCGCCGCTTATTTAAGTTGTGCGGGGAGAGAGTTTAGATCATGGATTTTACAGCTATTGACCAGCAGATAAGTGAACTTGAGAACTGCATTGAGAACACAGTCCCCGTCGGTCCTGATGAGGAACTTCTCGTAGGGGTTGATCTCGGAACAGCTTATATCGTGGTGGTAGTCCTGAACAGCAGGAAGGAACCTGTGGCCTGTGCCATGGAGTTCGCCCGCGTGATCAAGGATGGTCTGGTTGTTGATTACATGGGAGCTACCCGCATTACCCGCAAACTGGTCGGCGAGCTTGAAGAGCGACTGGGCCGCAAGCTTGAACGTGCGGCCATTGCGGTTCCTCCCGGAACCGGGAAAAAAGATATCACTACTCACCAGTATGTGGTCGAGGGTGCCGGACTGGAAGTAACCAATGTGCTCGACGAACCGACAGCCGCTAACGCTGTTCTCGGTCTTGAAAACGGTGTCATCGTGGATATCGGTGGTGGCACAACAGGTCTTTCCGTTCTTGAAAACGGCGAAGTCACTTACGTCGCTGACGAAGCTACCGGAGGAACCCATGTGACTCTGGTTCTTTCAGGTAACTACAAAATAAGCTTCGAAGAGGCGGAAGACCTGAAAAAAGTAAAAGAACGACAGGCCGAGATCCTGCCTGTTGTGCGTCCGGTGGTTCAAAAAATGGGTTCCATTGTTAAGAGCCATATCAAGGATCGCAATATTTCAGCCATTTACCTTGTCGGTGGTACCTGCTGCCTCAAGGATATGGAAAAAGTGGTGGAAAAAGAAGTGGGCATTCCGGTTTACAAGCCGGCCAACCCCTTTCTGGTTACCCCGCTGGGCATTGCCCTTAACTGCTAGAAAAAGCAGACCGTAAGAATTACAGAGGCATAGCCTGATAAAAGTTTTTGGGTTTTCTAAACCATTTTTGCAAAAAGGGTTTAAGCCCTTGGAGAGGCCCCCGGCAGGGCCGTCGGAGACAGACATGAGCATAGATATCAACGAACTTGTTCAATCAATCGCTGCAGAAGTGCTGAAACAGCTTAAGCCTGAAGCGCAGAAACCATGCGTGCTGGTTCTTGCAGAGCGCGACTGCCTTGTAGCAGAGAAAGTCAGCAGCATGGTTGGTGATGAGTACGAATACTACTTCTTCGGCGAAGACCATCACTGCAAAGAATTCTGCCGCTACATTGTGCCCTCTCTGTGCGTATGTGAAATGTCTGACCTTGCTGTTGGAAAAGCGCACGGCATGATCATGACCGAAGTGCTGCGCCTGTTGCTGCTTGGTAACAAGGTGGAAGTTCTGTCTTTCGGATATGAAGATTACAATCAGACTGCTCCCGGACCTCTTTATGCTCTTTATCAGAAGCACGAAGAAACCCTCAAAGGTTTCGGTCTGGAAAGATTTCAACCCAAGGCGCCCGAGTCTCTGAAATTCAGGGAATCACTGATCACCGAAAAGGTGGTCAGTGATGCCGCTGGCAGGGGTGCAAAAGAATTGGTAGTTCTTTCTGCTGCGATGCTGACTCCGTTGGCCGAAGAAGCAGCTAAAGAGCTGAACATCAACATCAGCAAGAGCCTCTAAGGATTGTTCTATGATTATCTGTAAAGTTGTCGGCAATGTCTGGGCCACTCGCAAGAATGATAATTTGAGCGGGGAAAAGCTGATGGTTGTTCAGCGCCTTGATATAGAAGAAAAGGGCAGTGATGAAGTTTTTGTGGCTGTTGATTGCGTTGGCGCGGGTATCGGTGAGCAGGTTCTGGTCACTACCGGTAGTTCCGCACGTATGGCCCTGCGCAACCAGGAAGCCCCGGTTGATGCTTCCATCGTGGGCATCATCGATGAAGTTCAGGCAAGGGTTTAGGCAATGGATACGCTGGGCATAGTCGAGACTATAAGCATCGCTGCCGGAGTGCGCATAGCCGATGCCATGATGAAAGCTGCGGACGTGGAATTAGTCCGGGCTGCTTCTATCTGTTCCGGCAGGTATCTTATTTTTGTTACCGGTGAACGGGCAGCTGTTGCGGCCAGCGTGCAGGCGGCCGAAAACGATGGAAGCAGAATAAAAGGAAGCTTTGTAATTTCCAGTCTGTCTCCTGAAGTTGCTGCCGTCCTGAAAAAACCGGTTGTGCTGGAAAATGTCCGGGCTATCGGAGTAATAGAATGCCGCACTGTTTCTTCGGGCGTGGTCGCTGCTGATGCCGCGGTCAAACGGTCCGGGGTGGAGCTGGCACGCTTTGTTTCGGGACAGGGTATTAACGGCAAATCATATTTCGTTATGAGCGGCGATGTCGCAGCGGTTCAGGAAGCCGCAGAAGCAGCATCGTCCTCATTAGGCAACAATCTTGTTGAGGCGGTCGTCATCCCCGGACCCGACGCCTCGGTCGTAAAGGCCTTAGTACGGGGAACGAGGTAAAGATGAAAAAGAAACTTATCGAAGCGGGCAACATTGATTCATTTCTCTGCCCGGACAGTGACACTATTTACGTGGATAATACCATGATCCTTACTCCCGGAGCCAAAGATGTACTCCGCAAGAAAAAGATCAAAATTGCCCACGTTGAAGACGCCGCCGCAGCCGTAGCTGAAGCGGGTAACGGTGGATGCGGAAACCCTGACTGCTCAAAAGACGTTTGTGACGGCTGCGAAGAGCTGGTCATGGGTATCGCGGTAACGCTCAAGGAAGAATACGGAATCACCGATCTTGCACAGCTCAAGGAAATGAGCTTCAAGCTTGCTGAAGCCGTTAAAAGCAATATCTAAAGAATTTTAAGAGGAGAAGGCTATGTCTAACAATGCTCTCGGAATGGTAGAAACAAAAGGTCTGGTCGGTTCTGTTGAAGCAGCCGATGCTATGGTTAAAGCTGCAAACGTAACTCTCGTTGGTCGTGAACAGGTCGGCGGCGGTCTCGTAACCGTAATGGTTCGTGGCGATGTCGGTGCTGTTAAAGCCGCAGTTGATGCCGGTGCAGCAGCTGCTGCACGCGTTGGCGAACTGCGCAGCGTACATGTAATACCCCGTCCTCACAGCGAAGTGGAAGTTATTCTTCCCAAGTGCGCTGTAAAATAAGGACATAAGGGGCACGGGTATCCCTCACCCCTCACTCCCGTGCCCCAAAACAAATTTATTAGTTCACAAATTCTAATCCTGATATTTTGATTTATTGGAGAAAAGGGTGACACAGTTCTACGGCAAAACAAAGATCTGCTACGGCGAAGATGCTCTGGATAATCTGGAGACCATCCCGGCTAAGCGGGCTTTTATTGTTACCGATTCTTTTATGGTTAAGACCGGCTTTGTTGACCGGGTTCGTACCCATCTGGATCGAAACGGGATTCCTTACATCATTTTTGATGAGGTAGAACCCGATCCTTCCCTTGAGACAGTTACCAAGGGAGCACAGATTTTCCTCAAAAACCAGGCCGACCTGATTATTGCCCTCGGCGGCGGTTCACCCATTGATGCGGCAAAATCCATTTCCTTTTTCGCCGGTAAGGCTCTTGAAGGAAAGATCAAGCCGACGCTGGTCGCAATCCCTACCACTAGTGGTACCGGAGCAGAAGTTACCAGCATCGCCGTGGTCACGGATAAGATCAACGAAGTCAAAATTCCGCTTAATGACGAAATGCTCATCCCGGATATGGCTATCCTTGATGCCCGTTTCACACGTTCCCTGCCTCCGCATGTAACCGGAGCGACAGGAATGGATGTTCTGACCCACGCTATTGAGGCTTACACTTCACGTCAGGCCAACGCTTTTACTTCTATCTACGCCAGATACGCTATCAGTTACGTATTCAAGTATCTCAAGCGGGCCTACATCAACGGCGATGACATGGAAGCCCGTGAGAACATGCTGCTTGGGTCCTGCATGGCAGGTATGGCTTTCAATAACAGCGGTCTGGGTATCACTCATTCCATTGCCCATTCCCTCGGCGGTATTTTTCATGTGCCGCACGGTCTGGCAAACGCAGTTGTTTTGCCTCATGCAATCAAGTTCAACAGCTTTGATGTGGGAATCCGTTACCATGAGATAGCCATCATGCTGGGGCTGCCTGCCGCTACTGTGGAAGAAGGAACCCGTTCTCTTATCAATGCGGTCCGCGAGCTCAATGAGTCAATGGGCATTCCGAACAATATCGGCGCATTGAAGATCGATGAAAGTGTTTTTAAAACCAGCTTGGACACCATTGCCCGCAACGTGCTTGATGATATCTGCACAGCAGGCAACCCCAGAATTCCTTCCCGTGATGATGTGAAGGAACTTTTGCTCAAGGCCTGGTAAGTTATAGCAGTTTTGATAAGCCCCGGCAGCGAAGCCTAATGAAAGGTTGAAGCCGCCGGAGGCGAAATCACCTGAAAAAAGCGCGAAGCGCAACAAATTCCAAGGTTAATCAAATGGCTGTAAATATAGTTGATATTATACGCGAAACAGGTGTTGTCGGAGCAGGGGGGGCAGGTCTGCCTACCCATGTTAAGGCTGAAGCCAACGTAGACACCGTACTGGTCAACGGTGCTTCCTGTGAACCGCTGCTCATGAGTGACCCTTATCTCATGGAAGCGGAAGTGGACACCATGATCCGTGGTCTGGAAGCAATCATGGACTGCACCGGAGCCCAAAAAGGTATTATTTGCCTCAAAGGCAAGCATGACAAGGCAGTTAAGGCTGTTCAGGAAGCTGTCGCCCGTGACGGTTCCGGACGCCTTGAGTGTTTCGTTCTTAAAGATTTTTATCCTGCCGGTGACGAGCAGGTGCTCGTGTACGAAGTTCTGGGACGCACCGTGCCCGAACGCGGCATTCCGCTTCAGGTCGGAGCCGTGGTCAGCAACACCGAGTCCCTGTTCAACATTGCTCTCGCGTTGGACGGCAAGCCGGTAACCCACCGCTACCTGACAGTTGCCGGGGAAATCAAGAAGCCCATGGTTGTAAAAGTTCCCGTGGGGACTCTGGTTTCCGATGTGCTTGAGTTCGCTGGCGGACCGACAATTTCCGATTACAAGGTCGTGGACGGCGGTCCCATGATGGGCCGGGTTCTGCCCGATACCAATCAGCCGGTGACCAAAACCACCAGTGGCCTTCTGGTCCTGCCCCCGAACCACAATGTCGTTGCGGCCAAGGTAATGGACCCCGAAAAGATCCGTCGCATCACCAACACCGTCTGTTGCCAGTGCTCCCGCTGTACAGACCTCTGTCCGCGTAATCTGCTCGGCCATTCCCTGCATCCTCACAAGCTGATGCGTGTAATCGCCAACAACGAGCTGGATACTGAAGTAGCGAAAGAAGCACTGCTTTGCTCCGAGTGCGGCATCTGTGAAAAGTTTGCCTGCCCCATGATGATTTCTCCTCGTGAGGTAAATGCCCAGATCAAACAGGTTCTGATGAAAGAACGCGTTACCTGGGAATCCAAGGGCAATGAACTGAAGGCCAATCCCTTCCGTGAAAGCAGGGCTATTCCGACCAAGCGTCTGATCCAGCGTCTGAACCTTTCCAAGTATGACGGTCATCCAGATTACGCAGGTGAATATATTCCTTCCGTAGTCAACATCCGCCTTAGACAGCATATCGGTGCCCCGGCGCAGTGTGTAGTTTCCGTCGGAGATAAGGTTAACTGTGGTGACCTGATCGGTGAAATTCCCGAAGGGGCTATGGGCGCAAGGGTTCACGCCAGCATCGACGGCACAGTCGAAAGCATCGAAAACGGTGTAGTCGTCATCAGGAAATAACTAATAAAAAGTTTTTGGGATTTTTAAACCTTTTTTAAAATGGTTTAAACCGCGGCGGCGAAATAGATTCGCCCGAAAGCGTGAAGCACATCCCCTCCCAAAAGGAGATATAAAATGAATTTACGTACAATCGGTTGTGTAGAACTGAACAGCGTTGCTCTCGGCATCCACGTTGCCGATGAAATGCTTAAAGCTGCATCTGTTGAGCTGGTCATGGCCCGCCCCACCTGTCCGGGCAGGTATTTCGTTGTGATTTGCGGTGATACCGGTGCTGTTAAAAGCTCTGTCGAAGTCGGTTGTGAAATCGGCGCAGACATGGTTGTTGATCATTTCACCATCCCCAGCATCCACGAGGATGTTATCCCCGCACTCAGCGGAACTTCCATCGTGCCCAGAATCAATGCTCTTGGTGTGATCGAAACCTACACTATCGCTTCCTGTATCCTCGCAGCTGACGCAGCAGCAAAGGCCGCAGATGTCAGCCTGATCGAAATCCGCATGGCTGCCGGTCTTGCCGGTAAGGCTTATGTTACCATGACCGGTGATGTAGGTTCCGTGAAAGCTTCAGTTGAAGCCGGAATCGAAGGCGTTGCCGAATCCGGACCGGTTCACAGCCACGTGGTTATTCCTTCCCCCAGCGAAGGCATCAAAGCTCAGTTGATTTAATAAGATTGCTTCCGGCGGCCGGGGAAGGGAAACTTTTGCAAAAGTTTCCCTTCCCCGGACCCCATCCCTTCAAAACCTTTCATTTGGGCTTCGCCGCTTCGGATAGCAAAAAGTATATTTAATTTCAGAGGAGTTCTTTCATGATGGACAATGAAAACAAACAGCGCATTATTCAGGAATACGTTCCCGGTAAGCAGGTTACTCTTGCCCATCTGATAGCCAGTCCGCACCGGGATATCTATCTCAAGCTCGGCCTCGATGATAATTCATCCGGGGCTATCGGCATCATGACTATTACTCCCAGTGAAGGTGTGATCATCGCCTCTGATGTTGCCACCAAGGCTGCGTCTGTGGAGATCGGTTTTCTGGATCGTTTCGGCGGTTCTCTGCTGATTCTGGGGGATGTCGCCAGTGTTGAAGCTTCGCTTAGGGCCGTGCTCGATTATTTTGAAGATACTCTGCATTATTCTTCTGTTGAGTTGACCCGGTCATAAAAATTATTTTGCATAAATTAATAAAAGGTTTTGGGATTCTTGCATTAGCCCTTAGGCGAGAAGCTTTGCTTCGAGTCTTAGGGATAACGACAGTGGAACAAACCCTTTTGCAAAAGAGTTTAAGCCGCCGAGGCAAACTCAAAGAATTCTTAAAACGCGAAGCGTACAAAATCAGCCCCCGGCAGGCTCGCCGAAGGCATCTTATGAAAAAAACTATGTTTGTGGGCGAGACCCGTTCCGGGAAAAGTTCGCTTATAAAAGTCCTTTCCGGGGAATCCTACACCCCGCGTCGGGCCATGGCCGTGGAATTTATCGGTCCGTTTATCAATACTCCCGGTGAGTTTCTTGAAAACAGCTGGTTCTACAACGCCCTGATTACTTCCTCCGCAGATTGCGAAGTGCTGGCCATTGTTCAGGACAGCACCCGCCGCACCAGCCTTTTTCCACCCCTTTTCGTTTCCATGTTTAACCGCAAGGTAATCGGCCTTGTTTCCAAGGTTGATGATCCAAATTCCGACCCCGTTCTGGCCGAACGCTTTTTAAAGCAGGCCGGAGCAAAAGAAATCATCCGCACAAGTTCGGTTACTGGTGAAGGGATAGAGGAAATTTTAGAGGTCATCTCCTGATCGTTAGGTTTAAAAAATTTCATAAACAAAGGCCGTAATATCAGATCTGATATTACGGCCTTTGTTTTGTGGGAGAGATATAGAGCTGAATACGAAGCTCTATTAAAACGTCTTTCGGGAAGAGGGGGTGGCGGATGGGGAAGGCTTCTACTTATCAATAGCCTTATTAATCTTACAGGCCGCGCAGGCTGCACCGAATCCGTTATCAATATTTACCACAGTCACTCCGCTGGCGCAGGAAGTGAGCATGCCCAGTAGTGCTGACAGTCCTGAGAAGTTGGCCCCGTAACCTACAGATGTAGGAACGGCGATGATGGGTTGATCGACCATCCCGCCTATAACGCTGGAGAGCGCTCCTTCCATGCCCGCTATCACTATGAGCACAGAGAATCTGCGGATTTCTTCAATTCGGTCAAAGAGACGATGAATCCCGGCAACCCCGATATCGGAGATGATTTCGGCTTTGCTGCCCAGCATGTCGCAGGTTACAAGTGCTTCTTCGGCAACATTGAGGTCTGATGTTCCGGCTGTGATTATGCCGACCGTGCCGCTGTTGTATTTAATCTCGCGGTTTTTGCAGGTCAGGGTGTTTGCTGTGGCGTTATATTTCACATGCGGCAGGCGCCCGGTGACGTACTCGGCCATTTCCGGGCTGACCCGTGTTGCGAGAACGTTATTGTGTTCGCACATGTGTTCAAAAATATCTCCGACCTGCTGCGGTGTTTTGCCTGCGCCGTAGATCACTTCCGGGAAGCCGTTCCGCAAGCCGCGGTGATGGTCGATCTTGGTGTGGCCGATGTCCTGATAGGGCAGGTCGCGCAAGCTCTCCAAGCCCTGATCCACATCCATGCTGCCTTCTTTTACGGCATTCAATATATTTTTAAGGTTGTCATTGGTCATATTTGTGCCTCCATTGCAGGCCTCCGATGGCCTAGCGGAGCGTGGATTTGATGCGCTGCCGCGCTTTTGTTGAAATGATTTTGCCTCCGGCGGCTCAAACCCTTTTTGAAAAAAGGGTTTGAGAATCCCAAAAACTTTTAACAGGGTTTCGCCGTTTTATATGACAAACTGTTATGCTTTCATATTCAGGCTGCCCATCTGGTAGCCGCCTAAGTCCAGAGTCACGTACCTGTAGCCGAACCCTTTTAATGTGTTGTTAACATCGTATGTTTCGTTCGCCTTAATGAAATCCTGCAATTGCTCTGCCGGTATTTCGATACGCGCTATTTCACCATGATGGCGCACCCGCACGGCAGGAAAGCCCGCTTTCATGAGAAATACTTCTGCTTTTTCGACCTGTCGTAAAGCTTCGTCGGTGACTTCCGTGTCAACGGGCATACGTGAAAGCAGGCAGGCGAATGACGGCTTATCCCATGTGGGCAGATCGAATCTGCGGGAAAGTTCCCGGATTTCAGCCTTGGTCAATTCAGCTTCAACAAACGGGCTGCGTATTTCAAGTTCGCGCAGGGCTTTGATGCCGGGGCGGTAATCGCTGAGGTCGTCGATATTGGTCCCCTCAAGGACGTGTTCGACATTCCTTTGCTTAGCCAACTCCAGCAACTTGGTGAACAGTATTTTCTTGCAGGTGTAGCAGTGCTCCTGTGGATTGGTGCGCAGCTCTGCTGGAAATTCCATTTCCAGCCGCACCTGCTCCACACCCAGCTTTTGCGCAAATTCTTTTGCCTCTACCTGTTCCCATTGCGGGACATAGGGAGTCGCGATGGAAGCCGCAATGGCTTTATCCCCAAGGGCCTGCCTGGCAGCAAGAAGCAGCAGACTGCTATCCACTCCGCCGGAAAAAGCGATAACAGCACCGCCGGTTTCAGCAAGAAAATCAAGTAATCTGTTATATTTTAAAGTCAGCTCGTCCATGAAATTAACCGAAGAAAACAACTAAAAGTTTTTGGGATTCTTGCACCAGCCCTAAGGCGAGCGTTCTTTCCGCGAGTCTTAGGGCTGGCGACAGTGGAACAAACCATTTTTTCAAAAAGAGTTTAAGCCGCCGGATGCAAACAAAAGCATCTATGTTAAATTTTACGAACTTTCCCGATCTGCAAATACACTTCACTCAGTGGGATTCCGTGCTGCTTTGCAAGTGCCCGGCAATCTTCTAGTTCGGGCTTTGAGCGGACGATTTTCCCATCAAGAATGGCATTTTTCATGGTCACGGTTCCAAGCGGCGTTTCCAGCTTGTCGAATGAGATGCCTAGGACGGTTTTTTCGATATCAATGCTTTTTATGCCCAGCGTGGTGGTGTGCTTGAATATCAACCGCTTGAATTTCTCTTCGTCCTCTGCGGAGCAGAGTAGGGAAAGGGTTGTCGCGGGCCGGTTCTTTTTCATGACGATTGGTGTGAAATGCACATCCATAGCGCCGTCTTCCATGAGTTGTTCCAGCGCTGCCCCAAGCATTTCCCCGGTCATGTCGTCGATGTTGCATTGCAGCATACGAGACGGGACCATGGGCAGGGAACTGGCTTGTTCCTCAACTTTAGCCAGCTGCACCCGAAGCACGTTGGGGATTTCGTTATCCCGGTGGCCGATACCGTAAGCCGTTTTCTGCACTATCATGCGCGGTGATTCTGAAAAATTGTCTACAAGTTCGGCAAGTATGGCCGCTCCGGTGGGCGTGGTTGTCTCCTTGGGAACAGCACCCTGCGTTGTCGGCTTCCCGGCAAGAATTTCAGATGTAGCCGGGGCGGGTACGGGCATTTTACCGTGCGCACAATCGACAAATCCACCGCCCAGCTCAATGGCCGAACTCCATACCGCGTCAATTTCAAGTTCATGAAAGCAGACCGCAGCACCGACAATATCTATGATTGAATCGGTCGCTCCAACTTCATGGAAATGAACTTCGTAAAGTGTGCTGCCGTGGATTTTGGCTTCGGCTTCGGCAACCCGTTTGAAAATGGCGAGACTGGTGGCTTTAACCTTGTTGCTGAGGCTGCTGGAGCTGATCATCTCTTCGATATCTTTCAGATTGCGGTGTTCATGATGATGGCTGTGATTATGGTCATGGTGGCTGTGCCCATGTCCATGTCCGTGCTCGTGATGATGCCCGCAGTGAGTATGCTCTTCATGCGAATGGCCGTGAGGTTGGGTGTGCTCACCATCATGGTTGTGGTGATGTGCGTGGGCCAATTCTACATCAACGCGGGTTCCGAAAATCCCTTTGCGGGAATCACGTGAAATTTTGAGGGAGAATTCATCTTCGATTCCGAGTTTGGCAAGTTCGGTTTTGACTACTTCCGGGTCAACACCCAGATCAATCATGGCGGCGAGGTTCATGTCACCGCTGATGCCTGAAAAACAATCGTAGTAAAGTATATTCATTTTGGATGCCGTTTAATGCGGGTGCCGTAATTCCGGCACCCGCACAAAGATGGTTTATTTTAGCTTCTGCCTACCAGAGCGTTAACCTTGGTCTGCATATTATCCTGTTCAAAGTAGTCGACGACCCGTTTGAGCTGTTCTGGAATGGCAATGTGCTGAGGGCAATGCTCCTCACACTGTCCGCATTCAACACACTGGGAGGCATATGCAGATTCACCTGCCATTTCTTTACTTAATAAAACGGCATACTGGTATTTTAAGTGTTCTGCTTTGTCCTTGAACATATGGGCACTGTTGAAAAGTTCAAAACAACCCGGGATTCTAACTCCAACGGGGCAGGGCATACAGTATGCGCAACCGGTGCAGGGAACCTGCATGAGTTCCTTGTACCTTGCAGACACGCGGTCCACAATAGCTAGTTCGGCATCGGTCAGGGAGTTTGCTTCCGCTTCTGCTGCAATGGCAAGGTTTTGTTTGATGTGGTCGTCATTGTTCATACCGGAAAGAACTACTGTAACTTCCGGGTGGTTCCAGACCCAGCGCAATGCCCATTCTACCGGAGCACGCTTAATTTCGGCTTCATCAAAGATATCCTGAACACCGTCTGGTGGGGTGGGGGCGCTCAGGTTGCCTCCGCGCAGAGGCTCCATGATCATGACTGCGAGGTCTTTTGAAGCTGCGTATTTAAGCCCGGAAGTTCCGGCCTGATTCTCAGTGTCCAGAAAGTTGTACTGAATCTGGCAGAAGGTCCAGGGATAGGCATCCACAATGCGTTTGAAATCTTCGGGAACTCCGTGGAAGGAGAAGCCGGCGTATTTGATTTTGCCGGACTCAAGGGCTTTGTCCAGAAAATCCTTTATGCCCAGCTCAACGCAACGGTCCCATGAATTGCCTTCAACCGCGTGGATCAGGTAGTAGTCGATACAGTCCACGTCGAGGCGCTTGAGCTGTTCGTCCAGAATCTCGTCCATATGTTCGCGGGATTCGACCAGAAACTGAGGTAGTTTGTCCGCAATGACAACTTTTTCACGGTAGCCGTCCTTGAGAGCTTTACCTACAATAACTTCACTTTTTCCGCCGTGATAGGGCCATGCTGTGTCAACATAGTTCACGCCGTTGTCGATACTTTCACGTATCTGGGCGATGGCTTTTTCTTCATCAATTGTTTTGCTGTCTATCATGGGCAGACGCATTGCGCCGAAGCCCAGAATGGAGAGTTCTTCCCCTGTTTTAGGAACTTTACGGTAGAGCATATTAGTCTTCCTTGCTTTGCATTGGTTGGTTTGTAAAAAATGCCGGTAAGTGGCGTGCGTTAAAGAGTAAGTATACATTAATCAGCCAATTCTTGATCAGACAAATATCTGAATCATAGCGGGATTGCGCTCATAAATTTATCTTATGGGTTTCTTTGTGGAGGGTATATTTCATTGCTTTGTTTTTCTGTAAGTAGGTATGGACTTGAAATTATGGTGTTTATCTAGATAAAAGCAATATGTTGAGTTGTATAAAGCAGTATATTACGACTACGCAATATATTGTGCGTGGTTGAGGGATCTTTTAAATACGCTCCCTGTATCCTGCGTTTGGGTATGGGATAATTTGAGATTCCCGATCATG
Source organism: Maridesulfovibrio sp. (assembly GCF_963667685.1). Classification (NCBI taxonomy): domain Bacteria; kingdom Pseudomonadati; phylum Thermodesulfobacteriota; class Desulfovibrionia; order Desulfovibrionales; family Desulfovibrionaceae; genus Maridesulfovibrio; species Maridesulfovibrio sp. The sequence goes on from NZ_OY763930.1 coordinate 1,935,254, forward strand.
CCAACAGATAAGATCGATATAACAATAAGATGGATATTTCAAAAATGCGTAAAATTCTTTTAGGCAGGATTCTTTTGTTCTTCCTGCTGACGCTGGTTGCCGGATGCGGGCTGAAGCGTAACCCTATCCCGGTCGAGATGCAGTCCGATGCCTGCCTGCCAGGTTATGATGAAGTCCGCTTTTTCGGGGATACCACCCCAAAGCATATGGATAAGGTCATGGAGAAATGGGCGGAGATGGGCAAAAATAATCAGCTTCCCGATGAGATCAGTTTTCTGTCCTTATCCGGAGGGGGAGCGGATGGGGCTTTCGGAGCTGGATTTCTGTGCGGCTGGACCGCTCGGGGGGACCGGCCCACCTTCGGTCTGGTTACCGGGGTCAGCACCGGGGCGCTCATAGCACCCTTTGCTTTTATGGGTGCGGATTATGATCCTTTCATTGAAATGTTTTACACTACTTTCGGGACCAGTGATCTTGTACAACAGCGTTCCTATATGGAGGCAATTTCCGGCGATTCCGTTTACAGTACCAAGCCGCTGAAGGATGCCTTAAAGAGGTTTTTAAATTCTGAATTCATAGCTAAAATAGCTGTAGAGCACCGTAAAGGGCGCAGGCTCTTGATTGGTACCACCAATCTTGATGCCATGCGGCCAGTTTATTGGGATATCGGGGCGTTGGCCCAGTATGGTACTCCTGAAGCGGATCAGATTATCCGGGATGTTATCCTTGCCTCTGCTTCAGTTCCGGTGGCTTTTCCGCCGGTTTACTTCAAAGTTAAAGCGCGTGGTAAGGTCTATGATGAGATGCATGTCGACGGCGGCGTCTGTAATCAGGTTTTCTCCTATCCGCCCAGTGTCCATTTAGCGGAGGAGTTGGATAAAATCGGAGAGACAAGGAAAATAACTCTCTATGTTATCCGCAATGATGCCCTTATTACCGATGGTGTGCAGGTTGAGCCATATATCGCAGGCATAGCCGCGCGCTCTCTTGCCGGGCTGATCAGGAATCAGGGTATCGGTGATCTCTACCGCATGTATTACACCGCGGAACGGGACGGTATTGATTTTAAACTGACGTTTATACCTCCGGACTATAAGGAAAAATCTGACGAATTATTCAGTCCGGTCTACATGAGCAAACTGTTTGTTCTGGGAAAAAGTATGGCTCAATCTTCTAAGCCGTGGCATACCGCTCCGCCTTCAACCGCAGCCCGCAAAGGCCCGGATGCTATTCCGGCGGAAATCATTATTAAATGATGTAGCTAAATCGATAAAACTTATTTATATCACAATAAATTTATACAAACCATGAGCGGTAATCCCGGCTTTAGTGCCGTGTTAACGGAGTTGCATTCATGAGTAAGGTCGATGTCATAATCAGTGTCTGCGGAAAGCCTTTGCAAACTTGTCTGGCTCTTCTTTCCCTTGAACGGGCCAGCGGGCAGCATATCGATAAAATTTATTTTATTGAGGAAAACACGCAGACTAAAGGCATTGATGCAGGGAGCCACCAGTATGTGCTGGATGTTCTGGCGCACAAAATAGAATACTTTATGCCTAAGTATTGGAATTATTGCTTTCCCATTGAATGGGACCGGGTGAATGATGAGGAGTACCGCCACTCTGTACGTTACCAGTACGGCTGGGAGAAGAGTGACAAAGATTATGTTCTGATCATCCATAATGACGCAATTTTCCGTAAAGATATCATCGGGGCTATGGTCGAGGGTATTGGCGATCATGTGGCCGCCGGGCATATCGGGCAGTGCTGGTATTGCCCAGCCGCCTTTTCCGGGAAATGCACGCCGGATACCTACATGGATTATCGTCCTGATTTTCGGGAACTGGTCGAGCTGTATCGCGGTGCCCAGCCGCCGGAAGGCAAGCAGGTCCGCGCCTACCACCTTCCGCGGATGCACGAGATCTTTTTCAAGCAGCCCTGGCCCCTGCCGGAATGCCGGGTCAATGAGTGGTGCTGTCTGGTCAATATGAAAATAGCCCGCAAGATGACTATGCCTATCGGCAAGGTTACGCCTTTCGGGGCTTTCATTAATGTGGGCAAGCAGATTCTGGATGTGGGCTGCCAATGGTTCCGGGAAATGCACCTGCGCAATAAAACATGTCTAAATTTCGACATCTATAAGTATATGTACCACGATGTTCCTCCAACCGGACAGCCTACACTTATTGATAAAGACCGCTATCGGGATAAGGAACTGATCGCCCTTGATGTACTGCGTGATGAGTTTGATTATCCAGAATAAGGGCTGCATTTACTCATGTAATTTAAATCCCCGCCGGTTTACTCCGACGGGGATTTTTTGTTTTTATATCAGGTAGTGGGCCCATAAATATGAAAGAGGCATGACCAATAACAGTGCTGGAATCATGTTCGCCACTGGGAATTGTTTGATACCACAGATTCGAAAACCAGTGGCCAGCATGATCAGGCCACCGCAGGAAGAAAAATCAGCCAGCATGTCGGGCGTTGTCAGTGGAAGAATCATTGTTGCACCTGCGAAAAGCAACCCCTGAACAATGAATTGCGGGAGAACCAGAATCCCTACAGTGAAGCCCATGGTGGAGGCGAATATGGGAGCGGTGAACAAATCAAGAATTGATTTGACGATAAGCAGTGTCGGGTCTCCGGTCATGCCCTCGGTCATAGCGCCGTATATTCCGGTTCCGCTCATGCAGAAAAGTACCAGCAGGGCCACGAATTTATCCAGAAATTCTTCCTGACCCATGTCAGCACTTGGACGGGTGAGTTTTTCAATTATCACCCGAGCCTTAGATGCGCTGTTTTGGATCAATGTTTCCAATTGGATAATTTCGCCCAGCAATGACCCGACAACCAGTGCCAGCATAACCGGGGCCAGCAATTTGACTTTAACAATCATCGCCACGCCCAGACCCATGGAGGCACAGCCGAAAACCATGGGCATACGGGTGCGTATATTGTTGTTTAGTTTCGGTCCAATAATAGCCCCGGCAACACTGCCGATTAGCAGTGCCGCTCCATTAATAATAGGTCCAGTCATTTTTATATCCTTTGATTGGTCGCCCTTTGGCAGACAAAGTCATATTGAGAGAGGTGGGTTGAATCAAATAGAGTGAAGGATTGGAAATCAGGAAGTAAATCCGAATTCTGTCTTTGATTTTGTATAAAAGATGCGTTGTCCAGCTTCTTTCAGGCGTGACATTAGTCTGGCGCATTCGTCTTCGGTCACGGCCATGGTCACAAGCTGGGGTTGGTCTTCAAGATCGAAATAGTTTCCTGAGTGAAATCGTCCGTCATGGCCGAAGCCCTCTTTTCCGTTGAAGAGGGTTGCTCCGCGTATTCCTGCTTTGCGGGCTTCTTCCACAATCCAGTCCGCCAGAGGGATTCCATCCTGTTCGCGGTTTTGCTGGGTGAAAAATGTAATTAAGTAGCCGTTCATCATATATCCTGTTTCTTTTAGTTTAGGCGCTAGGACAAGAGTTATGGCAGAACCGGAATCAGAACAATGATGCGGGTCACTAAAGAATAAGAATATCAGATTATGAAAAAAGGACTGGATGCTGTTTCGTCCAGCTGTTCTTTATTCAGAATGCTTATGCTCCCCCGCGATTTGGATACTATTCCAGCTTCTTGTATTTTGGATATGACTCTGGCTGCGCTTTCACGTGACGTTCCGACCATCTCAGCTAAGTCTTCGTTTGTAAGGGGGAGTTCAGAACCGATGCGGGTTGACAGCATGCTTAGAACATTAAGAATCCGACTTTCCACGCTTTCATCGATTAGGTCGATGATGCGTGTATATGCCCCGTCGAGAAGATTTCCCATTGTCCCCAGTATGCCCATGGCTACAGGCGGGTTAGCTTCCACCCAGTCTCTGAATTCATGACAGGGAATAGTGATGATGGATGAATCTTCAACTACGCGGGCTGTAAAAAGTCTTTGTCCGGATTTGAAACAGGTAATTCCATTAAGGGTCATCCCCTGTGTGGCTATCAGGTAGGTAAATGATTTTCCGGAAAGTGAGCTTTTTGACAGAATTACTTTTCCTGCCTCAACCAGACAGAAGTTATCTGACTTATCCCCGGCTTTAAAAATTAGTTCACCTTTACGGAATTCCCTGCGCTGAGCTTTAGACGCAAGTATAAGCAGTTCTTTAACTTCGGCCCGATTCAGATTTATGTCTGTCTGTAGGGCGGCAAGTATTTGTTTTGTATTGCTATCAGTTGACGACATATTTTCTGGGCTCTTGAATAAAAAATATATTTATATTTTTCTAGTGGTGTTTTTAATTACGGTAAACCGTGTTCCGGCAATTTACTCGAACTATCTGTAAACTTTTATCCATATTTGCGTGCTGAAAAAACTTTTTTGGGGTGCATTATAAGTATTAATTCATGGTTGTTTACATAAATCACGCTATTGTCTATCTTTATGGTAGTTATTTTATTATTAATGATCAATCTCTTGATTCTTATTGCCCGGTAGGATGCACCTGATGCCCCTTAATAAATATTTTTTAGTTGTTCTGCTGGTCCTTTTTGCGCAGTTTTCTTTTGCAGCGGAACAGGACCCGAAGCCATTGACCATTACTTACTGTGAAGACTGCCAGCCCTTTGAGTTCCGCAACAGGGATGGAAATGCAGATGGACTCATAATGGATTACTGGAAGTTATGGTCGGAAAAGACCGGGGTGAAAATAAATTATAAACCGGGCATATGGAAAGAGACCCTGCGTATGGTTCGCGAGGGTGAAGTCGATGCGCATGCCGGACTGTTCTTCAGTAAAGAGCGTGATAATTATCTTCAATTCGGTTCGACGCTGGGGCGCGGGGATACTGATGTTTTTTACCACAAGGCCCTGCCCCTGGAGGACAGTGGTGATATTTCAGCTTATCGGATCGGGGTCCTTGCCGGAGACATTGCAGGTGATTTGCTGCGTATAAAACATCCGGATGCTATTCTTGTGGAGTATCCCGATTATGCTGCCCTGATGGCTGATCTTGAAAACGGAAAGTTACAGGTGTTTGTTGCCGAGACCCTTGTGGGGCTTTCGTACCTGCGGCAACACGGTCTGATTTCAAAATTCAAGTATAAGGCAGGGCAGCCTCTTTACCGTAACGATTGGAAAGTCGCTGTGCCGGAAGGGCATGATCATACTCTGGCGGTCATTGATAAAGGCATGAAGCTGGTCAGTGCTGAGGAGAGACGCAACATAAACCGGAAATGGGTGGCTGCATCCAAGGGGCGCGATCCGGACAGCCTTAGCATTGCTGTTGATCGGGATTATCCGCCTTTCTCCCTGCTGAATCCGGCAGGTGAGCCAATCGGTATGCTGGTTGATTTATGGAAAGCGTGGAGCGAGTATACCGGAATTTCGGTGGATTTTATTCCAGATAGTTGGACCGGAAGCATGGAGGCTGTTCTCAACGGAAATGCTGATATTCACTCCGGGCTGTTCCGTTCAAAGGAACGGGACGAATTTTTCAAATTTTCACGACCGTTATTCAGAGTTGATACGGGGCTGTTTTACCGTGCGGACCGTATTTCCCCCGGTAGTCTGGAAGAAATGGACGGTAAAAAGGTAGCTGTGTTGGAAGGGTCCTTTCAGCATAATTATCTGAAAAAGAATTTTCCAAGGATAACGGCTGTTCCTTTCCCGAACGGCGAGTCCATGATACTGGCGGTGCTCAAAGACAGAGTTGACGCATTGCTGCATGAGGTCCTACCGGTTGCGGCTGAGCTGGAAGGCTGGCAGATGAAAGGGGCTTTGCTGAAAGTTAGGGATAATATTCTATCAAATAATATCAGGGCCGGGTTTCTCACAAGCAGGCCGGAATTGCAGCAGAAAATTGATTCAGGGTTTAAGAGTATTCCTTATGATGTCTATGCTGATATTGAGCAGCGTTGGATTTCGGATCCGAAAGAACGTTATTACTCGTCCGACAGCAAAGCATCCAGGCTGACTGTTGAAGACCTGAGTTGGCTTGACGCACATCCGAAAATAACCGTTGCAATCATGAATGCCTGGCCGCCGCTGGATTTTGTAAATGAACGCGGCGGACCTGAAGGGCTGGGCGTAGATTACATCAGTCTGCTCAATAAGAGACTGGGTGGCCGGTTGGAAATAGTTCCCGGTCCGTTCAAGGAGAACCTTGAGGCAGTTAAGGAAAAACGCATTGACGCCCTGATGGATGTCTCCCCGAAAAAAGACCGTGAATCGTACCTTGAATTTACAGACCCGTACATAGTCATCCCGCATGTGATAGTCGGGCGTACTGATGCTCCTGAATTCAAGGATGAGAAGGATCTTTCCGATAAGTCCATCGCTCTGGAACGCGGATTCTTCAATGTAAAGTATTTCAGGGAAAATTACCCCCGTGCTCGGGTTAAAGTATATCCTGATACCCTTGCGGCCTTGGAAGCTGTCTCACTTGGCGAGGCTGACGCTTATGTCGGGAACCGTGCGGTAGCGATACACCTCATTGAACGCAATCTGCTTACCAATCTGGAAGTTCATGGTAAAACAAAGAATAAAGGTTCTGTGTTAGCCATCGGTGTACGCAAGGACTGGGTGGAGCTGGCAGGTATTTTGGACCGGGCTTTAAAGTCAATCAGCAGCAAGGAAGAACACGAGATTCTTAAAAAATGGACTGGGGAAGAAAATCAGCGCAAGGTTAGGCTTAGCCGTGATGAACAGCTCTGGCTGCGGAGAAGTCCTGTTGTTCATTTCAGCGTTGATCCGGATTGGCTTCCATTGGAACGTATTGTTCCCGGCTCACGGCATTATGAGGGTATTTCCGCTGATCTCTTGCATCTTGTGGCCGAACGGACAGGGCTTTACCTTGAACTTGCGCCTACGGATAGCTGGGGAGAATCAGTTGCAGCAGTGAAAGACGGTAGGACCGACATGTTGGCCGCTGCAAGTGAAACAGAAGAACGCAGGCAGTTCCTCAACTTTTCAAATCCCTACATCAGGCTTTCAGAGATTGTGGTTGTAAGGCAGGAAATGCCTTTTATTTCGAGTCTTGATGATCTGGCAGGGATGAAGATCGGAGTAAGTGAGGGTAATGCAGCCCACAAATATCTGGAAGAGAACTATCCTGATTTGAAGTTGATTCCTGTTTCCGGAGCCTTGAACGGGCTGAAGATGGTTGAAGAAGGTAAGACTGACGGATACGTGGGCACGCTTGAGGTTCTCGGATATCTGATCAACCAGAATAGTCTTTATAATCTAAAAGTGGCCCTGCAACTGCCTATTACCCGGCAGCTGCGTTTTGCTGTGCGCAAACAGATGTCGCCATACCTGATTTCTATCCTGAACAAAGGAATTGATTCTATCACCGAAAGGGAATCTGAGGCCGTCATCCGCAAGTGGATCAGCCTGCGGGTTGATGGCGGTGTTGATCTTTGGGTGGTGGCCCGGATTATACTTGTTGTCGGAGGTGTTGTCGGAGTTATCTTTTTTGTTGTCGTCCGCGCCAACAGGCGTCTTGCAGGGGAAGTGCAGATGCGTAAAAAGGCGGAACTGGAGATGCTTAAGGCACGGGATAAGGCCGAAGAGGCCACGAGGGCCAAGAGTGATTTCCTGGCCCGTATGAGTCACGAGATCAGAACTCCCATGAACGCCATCATCGGCATGAGCCATCTTGTGCTGCAAACTGAGCTAACCGCAAAACAGCATGATTACTTGAGCAAAATAAGGGCAGGAGCCAATAATCTGCTTGGTATTATCAATGATATTCTTGATTTTTCAAAGATTGAGGCCGGAAGGATGGATATGGAAAATGTCCCGTTCCGCCTTGATGAAATTATGGATAACCTTGCAAATATTGTGGCAATCAAGGCTGAAGAAAAAGGACTGGAAGTCCTTTTCCATGTTGCATCAGATGTCCCCAACCATCTGGTCGGCGATCCTCTTCGTCTGGGGCAGGTGCTGATAAATCTGACCAATAACGCCACAAAGTTTACCGAAGAAGGGGACATTGTCATCTCTGTTGAAAAGCAGGAAGAGTCGGAAGAAAGCGTGATCCTTGCTTTTTCTGTCATTGATTCAGGCATAGGCATGACCGAGGAGCAGATAAGTAAACTTTTCGAGTCTTTTTCACAGGCGGATGACTCCACGACACGTAAATATGGCGGAACCGGGCTGGGTCTGGTTATCTGTAAACGTATTGTGGAAATGATGGATGGAACTATCTGGGTGGAAAGCAAACCGGAACATGGCTCAACGTTCGCGTTTACTGTTGTGCTGGGCAAAGGTGAAAGAATTGAGGCCAGCTACCTTCCTGCCGCTGATCTGCGTGGGCTGCATGCTTTGGTGGTGGATGACAATCCAACGGCACAGGCGATTTTAGCAGAAGCCTTGGAAAGTATGAGTTTTAAAGTCGATTCTGCCTCATCTGGACTGGAAGGACTGGAATTTATTGAACGGGCTTACAGGGAAGATACGCCCTATGAACTTGTTCTGCTGGACTGGAAGATGCCCGGTATAGACGGCATAGAGACTGCCCGCAGGATAGAGAAACTGGGCGGGAAAAATTTACCGAAAATTTTAATGGTCACCGCTTATGGCCGTGAAGAGATCATGGAGAAGGCTCAGGAAGCCGGGTTGGATGCCTTTTTGATTAAACCTGTGAACCAGTCGGTTCTTTTCGATACGATTATGGATGTCTTCGGTCATGATGTGGAACGTAAAGCGAAACGCCATTTTCAGTCTTCCAGGGACCCTGAAGGACTTGTTAATATTCGAAATGCAAAAATACTTTTGGCTGAAGACAATGAGATAAATCAGCAGATTGCCGTGGAGCTTCTTGAGAAAGCAGGAATGCTGGTGGATCTGGCCTGCAATGGTCTAGAAGCTGTGCGCAATGCTTTGGATAATAAATACGATCTAATTCTCATGGACATCCAGATGCCTGAGCTTGATGGGCTTTCCGCTGCTTCCGAAATTAGGGCGCAAGGAAAAAATGCTGAAGAGCTTCCTATCGTCGCCATGACCGCCCATGCCATGACCGGGGATCGTGAAAAGAGCCTTGAATCCGGCATGAATGATCACATAACCAAGCCAATTGACCCGAATCTGCTGATGGAGATGCTCGTTAAGTGGATTAAACCCGGCCAAAGGGATTTGCCCGATGGATACACCTCAGTCACAGAGTTGACCGAGCGTGTACTTGCGGACAGCAGTCTGCCGCTTGAAGGGCTGCCGGGAGTCAATGTGAACTCTGGCTTGGTCAAGGTCTCTGGTAACCGAGAATTGTACAGGAAGCTGCTGAAGCAGTTCCGTGCCAGGTATCTTGGTGCCACTGAAGATATTCGCAGACAGCTTGGTGCAGAAGATCGGGAAAAAGCGACCCGAACAGCCCACACGCTGAAAGGGGTATCCGCGAACCTCGGTGCGGATGATTTATCCCATGCCGCAGGCGAAGTTGAGCGTGCGTTGCGGGCCGGTAAAAAATCCATTGATGCTCTACTGCAGGAAATGTCCTATCAGATGGTCATTGTCGAGAAAAGCTTGGATAAACTTTTGCTATCAACGGATAATGATGATCTAAATAATGAGAATGCAGAGCTGAAAGTTGATGCCGAAAGAAATGGTGGACCTGATCTGGAAGAGCTGAAGGCCCAGCTGGAGAAATTTATAGTTTTAGTTGATGAAAATGTTGCCCAGGCTATGGACTTGGCAGCAGTAATTGGCGAAATGCTTTCTGGAACTGATATGGCAGGATCGGCTGTTAAAATCATTCAGGCTATGGATGATTTTGAGACAGATGATGCCCGTGATGAAGCACGGGCACTTCTAGAATCGCTTGCGGGGGAGCATGGGTAGGTTATGAAACAAGTCTTGATTGTTGATGACACCGTGGAAAATTTACAGATCCTCATGGAGGCACTTAAAGGCGACTATGCCGTAGTGACAGCCAAAACAGGGGAGAAAGCCCTGGAACTTGCTGTGAATAAGCCGCAGCCCGACATCATCCTGTTGGATATCATGATGCCGGGGATGAACGGTTATGAAGTCTGCGAGAAACTTAAAGACGATATCCGTACCAGAGATATTCCGATCATTTTTATCACCGTGCTTATGGAAGAAGCGGATGAGGCTAAAGGATTGGCACTTGGGGCCGTGGATTACATAGTTAAGCCGTTTTGTCCGGCGCTGGTAAAAGCAAGGGTTAAAAATCAGCTGGATCTTAAGGAACATAATGATAACCTTGAAAGACTGGTTAAAGAGCGCACCAAGGAGCTGGCACTGGTCAAAAAGGTCACTATCGAGTGTCTGGCTACTCTGGCTGAATGGCGTGACCCGGAGACCGGGGGACACATCGCCCGGACACAGAATTACGTTAAGGTGCTTGCCGAATATGCGGTTCAAAGAGACTGCTTTGCTGCTAAACTGAACGAAGAACTCATTGAAATATTGTATCTGTCAGCACCCCTGCATGATATCGGCAAGATTGGTGTTGCTGACGCTATTCTCCTCAAACCGGGCAGGCTTACGGATGAAGAATTTTTCGAGATGAAAAAACATTCTCAATATGGTTGCGATGCTCTGGCCGTGGCGGAAAAAAACCTTGGTGGGAACTCGTTTCTGCATCATGCCCGGGAAATAGCCCTTAACCATCATGAGAAGTGGGATGGCAGTGGATATCCCCGTGGAATTTCTGGGGAGAATATTCCCCTGTCGGCCCGGATAATGGCCATTGCAGATGTTTATGATGCCCTTATTTCCAAAAGGGTTTATAAGGCCCCGTTTCCGCACAGTAAGGCTGTCAGGATAATTTCTGAGGGGCGCGGGTCTCATTTTGATCCACGCCTGGTCGACATCTTTCTGGAGATTGAGGAGGAGTTCAGGCAGATCGCCCTCAAGTTTGCTGATTTTGATGAAGAAAGGGAAACTCTCCGACAGTAAGGATGATTTATGGACGATAAACCTACAGTTCTTGCTGTTGATGATGCCCCTGAAAATCTTCATGTGCTTATGGAGTTGCTTAAAGAAGAGTATGTTCTTCTTGTTGCCAAGGACGGGGAAAAAGCATTGCAGCTGGCCCGGAACCGGGAACCGGATATTATCCTGCTGGATGTGATGATGCCGGGTATGGATGGGTATGAAGTCCTTCGGGAGTTGAAGTCCGGCGACGTTACCAAGGATATCCCGGTAATATTTGTCACATCACTTGATGAAGCCGGTGACGAGACCAAAGGGCTTGCCCTAGGAGCCATTGATTATATCACCAAGCCGTTCAATCCGGACATTGTTAAAGCCAGGGTCAGAAACCATTTGTCGCTGAGGGAAGCTGTCCGTATCCGTGAAGATGTGGAGCGCATAATGCGCCACGATCTCAAGTCTCCTTTGACAACAGTAATAAGTCTGCCGCAGCTGATACGCATGTCCGGGGATTATGATGATCATGTAATCTCCATGCTCGGAAGGATTGAGGATGCCGGCTATACGTTGCTTTCCATGATAAATATGTCTACAGCTTTATTTAAAATGGAGCGTGGAATTTATCATTTTGTTCCGGAAAAAATGGATTTGGCCGCCGTGGTCCGTAAGGTCTTTGTTGGACTTGAAGACACTGCCCGGATGCGGGGCATCGGGCTTGTCCTTGAGATCGAAGGCGAAGTAGCTCCCGCGGATCAGGAGTTTTTTCTGATCGGGGAGGATTTGCTTTGCTATTCCATGCTGGCTAATCTTGTGGGAAATTCTGTGGATGCCTGTCCCAAAGGGGAAGCAGTAAAGGTTTGTTTGCAAAGGAAGGTTGATTCCGTGTACATTTCCGTTCGCAATCCCGGAGAGATTCCTGACGAGATTAAATCTTCTTTTTTTGCCAAATACGCCACCGCAGGAAAAGACCGTGGAACAGGCTTGGGCACATATTCCGCAAAACTGATTGCCGAGGCCCATCATGGTGAAATCTCGATGATAAACATAGATGGCGAAGTTTTGGTAAACATTTCGATTCCGCAACCTTAAGCGGATACTCTGCTATGGAAAAACTTCGTTGATCTTTCTCTGCAATGTTATGGGGGTGAAAGGTTTTACAATATAACTGGTTACTCCGGCGGAAACAGCTTCAATGACTTGCTGCTGTTCTGCTTCGGCTGTGATCATGATTACCGGCAGTTTTTCATACTCCTGTGCGGACCGGATTCGGCGCAGAAAGGACAGTCCGGTCATTTTAGGCATATTCCAGTCTAGAAGGATCAGGTCTGTTGCCTTATTCTCCTGCAGTTTTTCAAGAGCCATGAATCCGTCTTCAGCATAGTGTATATTGAAGTAGCCCAACATGCGCATTATGTCTGCAATTGTGCGTCTCATTGACGGATGGTCATCAACTATCAGTATGTTTGCGCTTGCGTGCAGCATGCAAGTCTCCATAAAGAGTAGAGTCTTCCATCTACAAGTACCTTTTTTCGTTCTTTAGAGCAATGTGTTACATAATTAGATAATAAAACTTTAAAAATATCGGTCATAACTATGGAATGTTCACTTGATTTTTCTGCTGTTATTTTTGATTTGGATGGAACGTTATTAGACACCTTGGGAGAGATCGCAGCTGCGGGAAACTCCGCTCTGGAGCGCATGGGGTTTGAAACCCATCCTGTGGATGCTTATCGTTCATTTGTCGGGTCCGGAGCTAAAAAGCTGGCATGGCGTGTTCTGCCTGCAGGGCAGCAGAATCAGGAAGTTTATGACCTTTTTGTTCCTATTCTGCTGGAAGAATTTGACAGCAGGTTGAATACCATAGCCAAACCATATGCCGGGATACCTGAAGTGCTGGCTGATTTTTCCGCAGCCGGCAAGAAAATGGCTGTTCTGTCCAACAAGCCCCATGAGTTTACAGTTGCGGCGGTAAACAAATTTTTGCCTGATGTTGATTTTTTTGAAGTTTGTGGGGGCCGAAATGATGTGCCATTAAAACCGGAACCGGATGCCGCGCTCAAGCTGGCCGAAAGTATGGGGGTTGCTCCGCATCATACTTTGTTTGTTGGAGACTCCGATGTTGATATCAAAACCGGGATAAATGCGGGAATGATAGCCGTAGGTGCCGGCTGGGGATTTCGTGGGGAAGGCGAATTGGTTAAAGCCGGCGCCAACATCGTACTTGATACACCCGCAGATCTGGTCTCGCTGCTTTAAGAAATAATTTGAAGTCCGTCTTCAGTCAGTCCGCAGCCTATGCTGCGGATTTTCTCTTTTGTCCGAGTGTATTGGTTTATTCACATTGATTTTATTGCTCTGTGTGAGGGTCGTTCATGAAAGTCTTTGTAGGGGATATAAAAGTAGGAATGTGTCTGATTGAAGACGTTAAAGGAAGTACCGGCAGGTTTCTGCTTTCCGCCGGGTCTGTTATTAAAGAGCAGCATCTGCGCATATTCAATATCTGGGGAGTCAGCGAAGTTGAAGTCGAGTGCTGTAGCATGAATGATGATAAGGCGGACGCTGATTCTGAGTTGCTGGAGCTGGCCGGGGAACACGCCGGGAAAATTTTTTGCCAGGTGGATACGGAAGTTATCCCTATGCAGATATTGAAGGATGTCTGCACAAAGCACTATGCCGCTATATTGGCAGAGGGTCGACCTCTGCGTTCTTTGCCGGACTTCAGCAGCGCAAATTCTGAAATGCCTACAGCCCCTCTATATACTGATATTGAGTCTTTCATCTCCAGCGGTGTGCAGTTGAACTCTTTCCCTGATATTTATTATAAAATCATGGATGCGATCAATGACCCTGGCACTACATCAGAAAATCTTGCTGATGTCATATCAAAGGATTCCGGTCTCAGTGCCAGGCTGCTCAGTCTGGTGAACAGTCCTCTTTACGGCCTTAGTCTTCCGGTTGAATCCTTGAGCAGGGCGGTATCCATTATAGGAAGGACAGGGCTTTCACAGCTGGCTTTAAGCGTATCAGTGATGGATTCTTTTAAAGGTAAAGGAGAGAGCGTTCTTTTCATGGAAGATTTCTGGAAACACTCTTTGGCCTGCGCTGTTTTCTGCCGCATTCTTGCGTCTCAGGTTCCCAGTGCGTCTCAGGACAGGTGTTTTGTCGTCGGAATGCTGCATGATCTCGGGAGACTGATATTGATGCAGCATTATCCTGATGAAGTTTGCGATTCATTTTATATGAGTATGGCCCATGGAATGACTATATGCGAAGCGGAGACCAGAATTTTTGGTTTTGACCACTGCGGATTGGCTGGAGCGCTTTTCGAGGAGTGGAATTTCCCGCCATCCTTGATTTCGGCTGTGGCCGGGCATCATGGGGACCTTCGTCGGGAATTTTCTATTGAATCGGCAGTCTGCGCTGTCGCAGAATCATTATCGGTTGCTCTGCAATACGGATGTGACGGTTCCGGCCTGGTTAGCGATATTTATCCCGGTGCGTGGGATTCTCTGGGGCTTTCATGTGGGGCTCTTGCAACGACAGTGCTTAAAGCAAAGCGCCAGATAGCTGATATTCATATTATTTTCGGAGTCTAAATTGGAAGATAAAATGTTGATCAACTTCCAGCGGCAGCAGATCAGGCGGTTGCAGGAAGAGAAAAAGGCTATGCTGGAGTCGCTTGACTTGGCCCGTGAATTGGGGGTTTTGACCACTTTGAATCAGGAAAAGCCTTCCCGTGCTAATTTATTGCATGAAATATGCGCCCGCGCCAATCGCATGATTCCGTTTAAATCTTGTGCGGTATATCTGGTGGATGAAGAAACGCATGATTTTGTTCAGGCCAGTTCTTATCCAGACTCCACAGGACTCGGATTGGAAAGGGAAGTGGATTTACTTATTAAGGACCAGTCCCTTGCCTACGCTCTGCAAACAGACGGCCCGGTCTTTTTTCTCGATTCTACTGGCAAGGGACACATTGTTCTGCATGTGCTTTCCACTCCGTTTTCTTTGCGGGGAATGTTTGTGGGGTTGATGATGCAGAATAAGGATGAAATTCCAGATACTACCATTAAGTTTTTTTCCGTATTTATGCTTCTGTCCGTGAATGCTCTTGAAAACTGGGAAACACATGAGTTTATGCTGAACCATAGCAGTCAGCTGGAGCGTAAAGTCCAAAAGAGGACAAGGGAACTGGCTGATGCGAATGAACGTTTGCGAGTGACTTTGGAAGGGATGCAGGCCGGTGTGGTGGTTATTAAAGCTGATGGTTTCGTAGTTGTCGATGCCAACCCCAAGGCTTTGGAAATTCTGGATATGACCAAAGAAGAGCTGCTCGGTTGTAAATGTTTCGATGTTATCTGTTCGAAGCAGCGTGGCAAATGCCCCATTGTAGATCTTGGCATGAGTGAGAACAACGAAGAATTTGTTGTTAAGCGCAGGGATGGAAAAGCTATACCTATTCAGAAAGCTGTCAGCCCGGTTATGATTGACGGAGAATTGCATCTGGTAGAAAATTTTATCGATATCATAGAGCAGAAAAAACTGGCTGACCTGAAGGAAGATGTCGGCCGCATGATGCGACACGATTTAAAAAGTCCCTTAAACGGCGTCATTGGACTCCCGGAAATGTTGCTGGAAAATACAGATGAACCTCTTTCCGAAAGCCAGCGGGAGATTTTGGAATATATACAGGTCTCCGGGTATAAGCTGCTGAATATGATTAATCTTTCACTCGACCTCTACAAAATGGAAATCGGTACCTACGAACACCGTCCGGCTGTAGCTGATATATATCCGATCTTCCGGTCCGCGATTAAAGATTTATCAGAGCTTATCAAGTACAAGCGGATAGAAGTCAGGGAATTGTTCGAAGGCACTGAGATAGAGGAAGGATTTTCTTATAATGTCCACTGTGATGAATTTCTGATTTACTCATTAATGTCCAATCTGCTGAAAAATGCGGTTGAAGCATCTCCCTCAGGTGAGCAGATTATCATCGAAGTTAATCCTGACTATGGTAAGGTGATAATCAGAATTCATAATCAGGGCGAAGTTCCTGAAAGCATCCGGGAAACGTTCTTTGAAAAATATGTAACAGCAAATAAATCCGGCGGAACCGGTCTTGGTACGTATTCGGCGAAACTCATTGCTGAGACTATGGGGGGGCGGATTTATTTTGAAACATCCGCTGAAAACGGGACTGCTCTTTTTATTGAATTACCAGGAATTGATTGATAATGTCTGCTTAAAATTATAACGTATTTAACGGCTGCTGAGATAATGCTCAGGAGTTTTATTGTTTCTGTAATTTCGGTCCATGAGGTGGCTTATGAAAATATTGGTTGCTGAGGATGATTTTGTTTCACGAAATTTTTTGCAGCTTTTTCTCAGCAAGTATGGAGAAGTTGATGTCGCAGTTAACGGCTCTGAAGCTTTGGATGTATTCAAGGCTGCGCTGGCTGAAGATGCTCCGTACAAATATGTGTTTATGGACATCATGATGCCTGAGAAAAACGGGTTGGATGCCGCCAGAGAAATTAGGGAAATTGAGCGCGATTTTGGCATTGCTCCAGTCGATGAAGCGATAATTATCATGGCTACTGCGCTTTCGGATGTAAAAACTGTATTTGAAGCATTCAAAAAGAGCGAAGCCACAGAATATTTAACTAAACCACTTACTGTAGAAGCTCTGACGGCGAAGCTTAAGGCAATAGGACTGATTAAAGATGAGTGATGGATTTGAGGCGGATTTATTTCTTGCAGAGTTCGTGCATGAATGCCGAGAGGCAACTGATCTTGCCGTCCAGGATGTCCTTAATTTAGAAGAAATGCATGATCAGGACACCGTAGACCGCATCTTCAGAGCCTTGCATAGCATCAAGGGAAATTCGTCTATGCTTGGCCTGATGGAACTTTCAAAATTTGTGCATAAGGTTGAAGACACTTGCTCTGACATCCGTTCCGGCCAGCGGGAAATAGACAGGAAAGCCATCTCCGTACTTCTCAAGAGTTTCGACAAGATTGAAGAAGCCTTCGATAATATAGTAGAGAACGGAGATGATAATATCGACTACAGTGCCGGGTACAGTCTTTTGCAAGACATCCAGTCTCCGGCATCTGAAGTTGAGCTGACGAGAGCTTCGGTTGAAGTCCCTGCCGGTAGTGCCGGTCCAGTTTTGACCGGGGGAGAATCTCTTGGGGTTATTGACTCTGCGGAACCTGAACCGGCCCCTGAAGCGCAGAAAACAGAATTGCAAGAAGTCGAAGCCGCAAAACAGGATGTTGCATTTGAAGTTGAGAAAATCGAGGTCCGGTCTAAACCAACAGCCTTGGTCGTTGATGATGATTTCGGCAGCCGGAAGATTCTTTCTACTTTTCTTTCCAGATATATGCCCTGCTATATCGCCAAGGATGGAGTTGAGGCAATTCAGGCTTTTTCTGAAAGCCTTTCCGGAAATACTCCCCGTTTTGATATAATCATGCTTGATATCATGATGCCTAACATTGATGGTTTGCAGGCATGTAAAGCTATTCGCCAGTTGGAGCGCAGCAGGAACATTGATTCCTTCGGAAGCGAAGCTAAGATTTTTATAGTCAGCAGTTTGAGTGATGAAAAGACTATCCATAAGGCCGTTTACGAGTGCCATGCGGATAGTTTCATTATCAAACCGGTGACATTTGACGCACTCGAAAAGCAAATGGTGCGTTTTAAACTGATCGACCCTAAATAAAAATATCTGCCGCTAATTTAAAATCCCGGTCAGGACCGATCCTGATCGGGATTTTTTTTAAACATACTTGGCGTAATCAGTGACCAGCAGGTGGATAGGCTCTTCATCTTCGTCGACCTCAGGGAAGCGGGGCAGTGGCTCGTGAAAGCGGTTATCGATATTGTCATCGTTTACTGCGCTGACTTCACCGACCATGACATCCCCGGTGCCTTCTTCGCAGTAGAAGCAATGGAACATGCCCGGCTCAAGGCAGATGGATTCTCCCGGCTCAAGAACTATTACACCGCCTGGTTCAACTGTGCGTACAAAGCCGTCCACGCTGACTTTAATCGGCTGGTCGGACATGGATTCATCTTCGTTGGAACCGTAAAGCTGAATTGCCAGATTTCCGCCCGCACGGTTGATAATGTCCTCTCGTTTTGACCAGTGAAAATGCATAGGGCAGAGCTGCCCTTCGCGCAGGATCATGATTTTTTCCGCGTAAGGCTTGGGATCACCTGTCTGGAGATTTCCATTACGGATAGTGAACAGAATCAACCCCAGCTTGTCAAAATCTCCTTTACCGTAATCGGTCAGATCCCAGCCGAGCATATTGCGCACGACTTCGCTTTCACCTTTGCCTTTCCAGTCTTCCGGTCCCCAGAAGGCCCACTTGGGAAGATTGAATTTATGTCCGGCGTAAAATTTTTTGGCTTTGACGATCAGTGCGTTAATTTCGCTTCTTTTCATAATTTAATCCTGTATTAAAAAATTATTTGATCAATTTGAATTCGGCAGGGATAGCGGGCATAGCTCCTTTACAGGAACAGACATGGGCTGCCAGTCTATTGGCGTGTTCACTTATCTGATCCAGCGGTAGTTCCATTAGCAGCCCGATGGTAACTGATGCTGTGAATGAATCCCCGGCTCCGATGGTATCGGCAATGGTTTTTACCTCAATACCGGGGTGTTCGACTTCTTCAGCACCTTTGATTATCAGGCTGCCTTTGTCTCCACGGGTCAGCACTGAGCATTTCAGGTCGAATTCATCCTGTAATGTTCGCAGCATGTCCCGTTCGCTGCCTTCAAGTCCGAACATGGGGGCTATCACCGCAATTTCTTCGTCATTGAGTTTAAGCACATCCGTGCGTTCAAGGGACTGCGCGATGGTCTCTTTGCTGTAAAACTTCTGTCTGAGGTTAATGTCGTAAATTTTCAAAGCCTGCGGGGCTGCGTCCAGAAAAGCATGGATCTCTTCCCTGCTTTCTTCGTTACGCTGGGCAAGGGTCCCGAAACAGACCGCATCCACCTGAGTAGCAAAGCCCTTGGCAATGTCATTTAACTTCAGGTGGTCCCAAGCAATGTCATCCGGGAAATAATAGCTGGCTACTCCTTGGTCATCCAGACGGGCTTCCACGTATCCGGTAGCATGTTCCCGGTCAATGCTTACACCAGAAAGGCAAAGCTCGCGGTCCATCAGTTCGTTGCTGGCACGGCGGCCGCGCTCATCATCGCCAATGGTGGAAATGGCTGCACTGTCAGCGCCCAGTCTGCCAGCATGGTATGCAAAGTTGATCGGAGCGCCGCCGATTTCCTCAGAATCAGCCAGTACGTCAAATAGTATTTCACCAAGACCTGCAATAAAGAATTCTTTCATGATGGTTTGCCTCCGGCGGCCCTTTGGGGAGTCTACCGACGGTCCCTCCGGGGGCTTAAACCCTTTTTGTAAAAAGGGTTTAAGAATCCCAAAAACTTTTATTAGGGCTTCGCCGTTTTGTTTGGTTTTAT
This sequence comes from Maridesulfovibrio sp., assembly GCF_963667685.1. Classification (NCBI taxonomy): domain Bacteria; kingdom Pseudomonadati; phylum Thermodesulfobacteriota; class Desulfovibrionia; order Desulfovibrionales; family Desulfovibrionaceae; genus Maridesulfovibrio; species Maridesulfovibrio sp. The sequence goes on from NZ_OY763930.1 coordinate 1,954,640, forward strand.
AATTTTGGATTTGAAAATTTACTATGAATTGGATCGCGAAAGCGGCGAAGCCTTATTAAAAAGTTTTGAGGGGATGGGGTCTGGGGAAGGGGAACTTTTTCCAAAAGTTCCCCTTCCCTAGCCGCCGGAGGCTACTCTTTAACAGAACCTGCCAGTAATCCACGAATAAAATAGCGTCCCAGAAAGATATAGATCATCAGTACTGGGAAGGCGGCCATGATTGATCCAGCCATGGGCAGGTTCCAGCTTACGGCCTGTCCGCCTGCCAGTTGTGCCAGCCCTACAGTAATGGGGTTGTCCTCGTGCCGTGTCAGACAAATACCCCAGAGGAATTCATTCCAGATCTGGGTAATCTGCCACAGGCTGGTGACAACAAAACCGGGTATGGATAGCGGGAATACTATTTTGGTGTAGATGGAGAAGAACCCGGCCCCGTCCAGCCTTGCAGATTCCACCAGAGCGGTGGGAATCTGGGCATAAAAGTTACGGAAAATCAACGACGTAATCGGCAGCCCGTAAACAACATGGGCGAGGATCAGTCCCGGAAGTCCGCCGTATAGATTCATGGCTCTAAGGGTCTGGAAGAGCGGGATCAGGATGACCTGATAGGGAATGAACATGCCGAACAGGAACAAGGTGAAAATTAGTTCGCTGCCTTTGAATTTCCATTTGGAGAATACATAGCCGTTCAGGGAACCGAGAATTGTGGAAAGCGCAGTCGCACAAACTGTCAGCACCAGTGAACTGGCGATGTTGGACTTGAGCAGCTCAAAAGCCTGCGGAAAACTTGCCCAGTTGAATTTGTCTGGAAGTTCCCATGCCGTGGGCAGGCTGATAGTCGCCGGGTCCTTCAGCGCGGTTACTATTGCCATGTATGCGGGCATGAGAAAGAACAGGGCCAGTATGAAAAGTGATCCGTAGAGAAGTATGGAGCCGGGGGTGATGGCTGATTTCTGGGTAGTGGCACTCATAGCTTAGCCCCTTCTCCTTTGTTTGTATTGACCGATTACATAGGGCACAATGAATGTGCCTGCCACGAGAAACAGAACAATTGCGATTGCCGCGCCACGGGCAAAATCATTGGCACGGAAGGTGGTCATATACATATTCAGGGCCGGGTGTCCGGTCTGGGCGTTATCCGGTCCGGTCATGGCGAAAATGATATCGAACATTTTCAGGGAAATGTGTGAAAGGATGATTACCGCACTGATGGTGATCGGCTTGAGCATGGGAATGGCAACATAGCGGTAATAGTCGGCGGAGCTTGCGCCGTCGAGCATGGCCGCGTCGCGCAGGTCCTGTGATATTCCATTGAATCCTGCAAGATAGAGGGCCATGGTGTACCCGGCATACTGCCAGACCGTGGCGATGATGATACCCAGTGTGGCGAGGTTGAAGCCGTGCACTTCTTCCATGAACAGGGCTTCGGGCAGCAGGGAACCGCCCAGCCATGCAAAAGCACCGATAATTACGCCGGGACCGAGCCAGCGCTTAACCGCCTTTTGCGGATCGGATTTAAGAAGAAACAGTCCGATCATGATCAGGACGAAAGCAGCTACGTAGAGCAGAATCTGAAACAGGTTCTGCCAATTGAATTCAAGGATGGCCTTGGTGGATGAAGTCCACTGGAAATCAAGTGCATCGAATCCGAAATAGGTTGGGAGTACATTTACACCGCCTTGTGGGGCCAGCAACCAACGCCAGATAGTACCGGATACGATGAACGAAAGGGACATGGGGTAGAGGAAGATAGTGCGCAGCACGTCTTCGCCCTTAGGTTTCTGGTCCAGAAGGATGGCGATAAACATGCCAAGGCCGATGGCTCCGGCAAGTAGCATGACCGAGTAGTATACCGCGTTGACAAGATCCTGTCTGAACCCGCTGGAAAGGAATCCGCTGAACAGGTCCACGTAATTTCCCAGACCGATGAAATTTTTTTGCGGATCAAGGGCCAGAGCTCCGGAGCCGCCCCAGTCGGTCATTGAAATCCAGACCGTGTTGCCGATAAAGCCGTAAACAAACACGGCCACCAGGATGATTGACGGCAGAAGGGTTAAAAACGCTTTCAGCCTGTCCCGTGATGCTTCCCTCATATACCAAAACCCCTTTGGGACCGCGCTGGATATGAATTCGGCGCGGTTGTTTTCTATAAGGATGCCTCCGGCGGCCTCGCAGGGCACCCTGCCGGGGGCGAATCCCAAAACTTTTTATTAGGCTTCGCCCTGTTTACGGTAGACCTATTTCTAATAGGGATTCCAAAGGGGGTTAGCTCCTTTGGCCGCCGAAGGCGAAATCAAATCGTCAAAAAGTGCGAAGCGCATCAAGGCCAGCCTCGAAGGGCTCTCGGAGATTCTCCGGAGGCTGACCAGTGATGAACTTTTATATTAATTATTTGCCGATCTGGGCTTTATCAGCCAACTGCTGGCAAGCCATGGCGGTTGCCTTTGCATTTCTGGTCTTCAGGAACATTTCCATAACCTGTGCGAAGCCACCCATGAAGGTTTCATTGGCTGCTGCGCCGTGGGCAAGGGATGCAACCACACGGTCTTTACCGAAGTCTTTGGCTGCGGACTGCAAGTAACCGTTGTACTTGCTCAGGTCGGTGTCCTTGCGTGCGGAGATTGAACCCTTAAGGGGGTTGAAGGTATCACTTCCTTCTTTGGAACCGAGAACTTTCAGCCAGGCAATGGCGTTGTCACGGTTTGGTGCGCCCTTGGGCAGACCGAAGGAGTCAGCGAGGAACATAAATTCTCCGTTGGTGTCGGGAGATGCGGACCAGCCGTAATCCTTGCCCGGAACCATTTCCTTGGTGGTTGTCATGTAGCCTGCTGCCCAGTCACCCATGATGTTGAATGCTGCGCGGCCATCGATAACCATGTCGGTAGCCTGCTGCCATGAAAGAGAAGCTGCGTCTTTGTTGGTATACTGTAGTACTTTTCCGAAAAGTTCCCATGCCTTGACAACTTCGGGGCTGTTAAATTTCAGTTTGCCGGACCACAGAGCATCCCAGTTGTCAGCACCGAGTGAACCGAGGGCAACGGATTCCCAGAGGTGGTTCGCGGTCCAGTTCTGAGCCAATGCGAGAGGGACGATGCCTTCCTTCTTGAGCTTGGGTGCTATTTTCAGGAAATCTTCCCAGCTGTCAGGTGCTTTCACCCCCCATTTTTTCAGGTTGGCAGGGATATACCACATCACGTTGGAGCGGTGGATATTTACCGGAACAGACCAGATGCCTTCTTCAGTACCGATCTGCTTAAGCAGACCTGCGGGGAAAACATCCATCCAGCCCTGCTCTTTGAATAGAGGGGTCAGATCTTCCATACGGTCGGACTTTACCCATGTGCCGATAAGTTCCTGGCCGGCGTGAACCTGAAAGCTGTCCGGCGGCTCACCACCGAGCATACGTGTTTTCAATACAGCTTTGGCGTTAACGCCGGACCCGCCGGAAACGGTTGCGTCGATGACTTTAACGTTAGGGTTCTGTTTTTTGTAGATGCCGATCAGGGCCTGCAGAGCCGGACCTTCGTCACCAGCCCACCAAGAGAAAATTTCAAGATCGCCTTTAAGTTCTTTGGCCTGAGAGACCTGCGGAACTGTCAGCAACATAACTGCCGTGAAAACCAAGCAAAGTTTAATCAGGGACTGTTTCATGTTTCCTCCTAAATGTTAAAACAATCTACTTCATCCTTAAGCCGTTATAATTTGTCGCTTTTAATAAAGCGCTTCCTGCGTTTCAGGGTCGAAAAGAACCATACGGTCGAATTCGAATCCAATAGGCACGGTTTCGCCGGGATGGGCGATGACCCTTCCTTCCACCTCGGCTATGAGTTCATTCTCACCGTCAATGATGATTTCAAGCAGTGAATGAGCTCCGAGAATTTCGGAAACGACCACTTCGCCGCTGCACCACCAGTCCTTTTGCAGCCGTTCAATGTTGTCGCCCATTTTGATGCAGTCCGGTCGCAGTCCGGCCAGTACCGGATCACCGTCTTTAAGGTTCGGACCTTGATGGTCCTGTACCGGAAATCTGGTGCTGCCTTTGACTACGTATCGTTTACCGTCAATCACTTTAATCTCGCCTTCAAGTATGTTCATGGGCGGATTGCCGATGAACTGGGCCACAAAAACATTATTGGGTTTTTCAAAAACCTCCACCGGAGTACCGACCTGCTGGATGCGGCCGTCCTTAAGGATGACAATGCGATCGGCAAGGGTCATAGCCTCAATCTGGTCATGTGTTACGTAGATGGTGGTAGTCTTCAGGCGCATGTGCATCTTGCGCAGTTCCATGCGCATCTGTGTGCGCAGCTGGGCATCAAGATTGGAGAGAGGTTCGTCGAAAAGGAAAACGTCCGGGTTGCGGACCATGGCCCTGCCCATCGCGACCCGCTGGCGTTGACCTCCTGAAAGCTCCGACGGTTTGCGGTGCAGGTACGGTTCAAGCTCAAGAATCCTTGCAACATCGCTTACGCGCTGCTCTATTTCTTCCTTGGATTTCTTGTGCATTTTCAGCGAAAAGCCCATGTTTTCTGCAACGGTCATGTGCGGATAAAGGGCGTAGTTCTGGAACACCATGGCGACATTGCGGTCTTTGGGGGAGACATTGGTCACTACCCGTTCGCCTATGCGGATATCGCCGCTGCTGATGCCTTCAAGTCCGGCAACCATGCGCAACAGGGTGGATTTGCCGCATCCCGAAGGCCCGACCAGCACTATAAATTCGTTGTCCTTCACGGAAAGGTCCACACCGTGGATAACCTCGACAGATCCATAACGCTTGATGACTTTTTTAAGTTCTACATTTGCCATGCTTCATCTCGCCTTAATTGTTTTCAGGTGCTGCCTTGTAATTGCGGAACCTGTACTCGGTTGAATGATGGTATCTTTCTCCGGGATTCAGGATCACGGAGGGAAATTCTTTTCGGTTGACCGCATCGGGATAGCCCATAGGTTCAATGCACAGACCGCAGCGTGGACCGTAGTTGCGGCCATTTTTGCCGCTGGTACCTTTTGCCATCCCATCCGCAGTGTATAGCTGCAACCCAGGCTGGTTGGTGTGTAGTTCCATTTCAAGACCGGATTCATTGCAGCGGGCAACAGCAGCCGGGACAAGCGGACTTTCTTCATTGTCGAGAATGAAATAACGGTCCTGCGGAGTCTTTCCCAGCGGAGTGAAAGCTGTGAAGTCGGCTTCACTGCCGCAGAGGTCGATGATTTGTCCGTCGGGGATGAGAGAATCGTTTAGTTGCGGGGATTTTGCAGATAAAATTTTCAGTTCGTGTCCGTCGATCCGTTGTCCATCTCCGTTCAGATTGAAATAGGGATGGGATGTTAAGTTCAGCGGGGTTGGGCTGTCGCATTCCGCGCTGTGGATAATTGAAAGGGTTGTGCCGCTTAAAGTGAAAGTGGTTTCAATGCGTACATTGCCGGGATATCCGCCCATGCCGTCTTTACAGTGCAGCTCAAAAGTCAGTGAAGGAGAATTGCTCTCATCATTCAGTGCCAGAACTTCCCAGTTACGGCGGTTGAAACCGTATTTGCCGCCATGGAGGTGATTATTACCTTCGTTGCGGTCCAGTTGATATTTCCGCCCGTCCAGCTCAAAAGCGGCGTTTGAAATTCGGCCGGCAACCCGGCCTACAGTTGCTCCCATATAGTTCCCATCCGTCATGTATTCTTCAAGGGAATCGTAACCGAGCACCACGTCCACCAACCTGTCGGCTGCGGGAATTTCCAGTCCGATGAGGGCTGCTCCGTAAGTGGATATGCGGACTTTGCATCCGGAGCTGTTCTCCATAGTGAATAGCAGGACATCCTCTCTATAAGGAGTTCGACCCCATGGCTTGGTATTTATGGACATTACATATTCTCCTTGTAGCTGGAACCTCGAATAAGCAATTCGGTTTCAAGCGTTATGGTTTCAGGATGGAAGTTATTTTTGTCTTTCAGCTGTTTGAGCAGGAGGGAGACTGCTGTCTTGCCCATTTCAAAAGCAGGCTGGGCCACGGAACTCAAGGCCGGTTCGATTAATGCCGACTCCGGGGAACCGGAAAAGCCGGCTAAAGCAACGTCTTCTGGAATACTCCAGCCTGCTTCGCGGAAACGGCAGAACGCGCCCACGGCCACAGGGTCGTTGATACACAGAACAGCGTCCGGTGGATTGTCTATCTTGATATATTCTTCGGCCCCGGCCCGCCCGTTACTGCCCCGGCATCCGCCTATATTGATGTTCAGCTCCGGATAGAAGGGAATATTGTGGTTTTTCAGAGCCTGTAAATATCCGTTGAAGCGTAGACGGTTCATGGAAATTCCTTCGCGCCCGGCCAGAAATCCGATGCGTTTGTAACCCCGGTCGATGAGATGCGAGGTCATTCTGTAAGCGGCCCGGAAGTCATCAATCACCACCTTGCCCGTATCCAGCTCGTCAACTACCCGATCGAACTGGACCAGCGGAATTCCTTGGCGCATTACCGAGCGCATATGTTCGTTGCTGGTGGTTTCAAGGGAGATTGCCATGATGATTCCAGCCACACGGTTGGCGGCCAGCGCTTTGGTGACCATTATCTCACGGTTGAGTGTTTCGTTGGATTGGCAGACCATAATAATGTACCCGGCTTCATAGGCAACTTCTTCAATTCCGCTGATGACCGTGGCAAAAAAATTATGTCTGATTTCAGGGACTATAACCCCGATGATTTTACTGCTCTGTTTCTTCAGACTTTGTGCGATGGGGTTGGGCTGGTAGCCGTATTTCTCAGCAGCTTTCACGACCAGCTTTTTTGTGCTGTCGCTGATGTCCGGGTGGTCGTGTAGGGCGCGGGAAACCGTTGATGCGGATATTCCGAGCTTGGCGGCAAGGTCTTTCAAAGTCATGTGCCCCATATTACTCTCCAGACTTTGTTATGTGTTGCTGTTCAGGTGTAAGGTATTCATTACCCGGCTGACGGATGGAAAGTTCTATGAGTGAATTTATCCCGAAGACCTTTTCCATGGCTTGGCAATACTGTTCGAAATCTGAATTATGTACGTAAGTCTGGATTGTCCCGGCAAAACCGCCGCCGTGCACTCGTCCCACTCCGCGTGTACCAAGTATCTGCTCTGTTAATGTCAGTGCCAGAGGAATAGGCTGTGTTTTAGGTGTATTGGGACTAAAACAGTTTTGCAGAAGATCACTGGAAGAGCGGCTGGATTCGGCTACAAGGCGCAGGAAGCGGGACATGTCCCCCGTGGTCAGTGCTTCTGCCTGCTGTAAGGCCCGGCGGTCTTCATTAATGAAATGGAAGAGTCGCAGTACGGCCCGGTCTCCGACTTTTGTGCGGATTAGGTCGATGTTTTCCAAAATTCTGTCCAAAGTCAGTCCTTTGGCTTGATCCTGTCCGCATAGTTTTGCGGCCTGAGACATTTCAGCAGGAATTGCTGCGTAATCCGGGGTAAGGTCCGCGTGGCTCCCTCCGGTATTAATGACACATAGCCGGTATCCGGTCCCGTAGAAACCTTTTCCTGCTTCATAATCAAATCCCGGTTGAACACTGGTGACGCCAGGTTGCTCAGGGTTATTGAAATCTATTGATAGGATTCCTTCGAATGAACAGGCCATTTGGTCCATAAATCCGCAGGGCTTGCCGAAATGGATGTTCTCCGCCCGCTTGGCGATGCGGGCAACTTCCAATGGACTGATTTTTCTCCCATTGTATAAATAGCTGAAGATCCGTCCGATCAGGACTTCAAAAGCAGCCGAAGAACTTAACCCGGCTCCGGCCGGGATTATGCTGTGCACGCACGCATTGAATCCGCCGACATTTAATCCAAGCTTACGAAACCCGTCTGCGACACCGCGCACAATGGCCGCGCTGGATTCTTTTTCTTCCACACGGGGGTGCGTATCTGAAATATCAACGCGAATGGGGTCGTAACCTTCTGAAATGATAGTCACCATGTTGTCTTTCGACTTGGAGAAATCGGCTAGACAGTCGAGGTTGACGGCAGCGGCCAGAACATGCCCGTGGTTGTGGTCGGTATGGTTTCCGCCAAGTTCAGTGCGACCGGGAGCACTGGCAAAGCAGATTTTCTGCCCATCGAATTGTTCAGACATACATTGCAGCAAGTCGCGCATGCGTTGTCGAGATTCCTCTATTCGGGATCCGGAGTGGATATGAGAGAAAACATGGTCGAACCCGCCTTGTTCCAGATAGTCCCGGTAAGCCGCTACGGAGTGCATATTAAACCTCCCGGTCCATAAAATGGATTTCGGAAAGTTCCCGCAGTCGCTCGGCACTCTGTTCAGCTGTGATGTCCCGCTGCGGCATTCCCAGCATTTCAAAGCCGACCATGAATTTTTTGACCGTGGCTGATCGCAGTAGAGGCGGGTAGTAATGGATATGCCAGTGCCAGTGATCATTTTCGTTTTGTGTGGGCCGCTGATGGATGCCCATGGAGTAGGGGAAGGAAGTCTCAAAAAGATTATCGTAGCGGATGCCCATGCGGATCAGTGCATTGGCGAGGTCGTCACGCTGGGCAGGAGTCATATCAGTGATGGCTCCCATGTGGGTTTTGGGCATGAGCATGGTCTCAAAAGGCCAGACCGCCCAGAAGGGCACAAGGGCAATGAAAGATCCGTTTTCAAAAATTATTCGCTCTTTGTTTTTTAATTCCCGTTCCATATAGCGGCAGAGCAGACATTTGCCTTTTGTTTCAAGATATCCGAGCTGGCGTTTGTCTTCAGCTTCCGGGATTACCGGTACGGATCGCGTTGCCCATATCTGACCGTGGGGATGGGGATTGGAGCAGCCCATGATGTCGCCGCGGTTTTCGAAAATCTGCACATAGCCGATGTCTTCACGTGTGCCGAGTTCTGCATACTGATCACACCATGCATCAACAATCTTGCGAACATTTTCCAGCTTCATGCGCGATATGGTCAGGTCATGTCGCGGTGAAAAGCAGACAACACGGCAGAGACCACTTTCAGGTGCGATTTTAAAAAGATCATCGTGATCACTTGAGGGAGATACTGAATCCGGAAGCAGGGCCGGGAAATCGTTATCGAAAATAAAAACGTCGGAATAATCGGGATTGGCCACGCCCTGATTACGGGTGTTTCCGGGGCAGAGATAACATCTGGCTTCGTAAGGCGGGAGAATGTTGGCGGTCTTTTTTTCCTGTTTGCCCTGCCACGGCCGTTTGGTCCGGTGCGGAGATACAAGGACCCATTCCCCGGTCAGAGGGTTGAACCTTTTATGAGGATATTCCTGAAATTCTTTGGTCATTCTGCTCTCAGTACAGTTTGTTTTTCCGGGTCATGCAAACGATTCTGCAAACGTAACCGCAAACGTTTTCGGAAATTGTGCCCAAACCTTTTTATCTTGTCAATAATCAGAGACAACGTTGCCTGCAATGTAAAATTTCCAGGTTGATTCAGGGGGGGACAGATCGGTAAGGAAGTTATTTCCAATGAGCATCTGCTCTAACTCTATGGGTGCTTTTGACGAAGCTAATAGCCGGAAAATATTGCCTATTGTACTGAAGTCTGAACTTACCTATGGTGGGTAGAATTAATCCGCGAAAATTATTTTCGTATTTTTCAAATAAGCGTGACATTTATTGATTTCATCCAAGCTCTAATTCGCTTTTCTTATTCTCGGCATGAATTCACTTTTGAAAAATCAGATAAGCAGTGGGTTTATTGAGTAGAGGAGATGATCATTATAAAATGTTGGCAAAAAAATTTCCTGACAAGACTTTGATTTAACACGTGAAATTAATAAATATTAATTTTTGTGAAGTTTTAATTAAGACGATGGGGATGTTTCGGGTTTTTCCTACGTATACAGTAGTAAGACTGCCCATGGAGGCAATCAGCCTGTAATGATGAAGGGAAAACATTAGGAAGCATTAAAAAAGACAGCGGGTGATAGTTTTGAGTCTTGAACATAAATCAGTAATCAACATTATCAAAAAGTGTGTTGAAGGTGATAAGTCATCCTGGGATACTTTTGTAGAAAAATACTCCGGTATAATTTATTTCACAATCAACAATACATTGAAAAGCAAGCTTAGCTATTGCTCACAACATCATGTTGATGATATCTGCCAAAATGTTTTTTTGCGGCTTGTTCAGAATGATAGGAGTCTGTTAAGCCGTTATGATCCCGAGAAATCAAAAATTACAACATGGTTGATGGTTATAGCCAGAAGCGTAACAATGGATTTTTTGCGTAAGGGGGTATACTGTTTGGCCCCTTTGGACGATTTTATAGATGAGCTTGAAGCTCCTGCGGACCCGGTCAAGGAAGGATTGGATATCCCGGAGCAGCTTCTTTCACCCCGCCAGAAGCTTATAGTTAAGCTGTATTTTGAGGACGGGCTTGATATTTCAGAAATTTCCGAGTTCATCGGAATCAAGGAACAGTCGGTCAGAAGCGCTAAACACAAGGCCCTGACCAAATTGCGTTCTTATCATGGGATCAGCGGTGAGACATATGCGCTCATCTGATAGCGGAAGCATTCTAGTTCTTTTTTCAGGACTTGATTAAAAAAATAAATTAAATTTGTTTTTGTGGCTTACGCGAGGAGACTTGTATGCTGATCTGATAGTGTAAGGCTATCTAAGTCAACCCTGCCGGAACACGGATGGACCGGCAGAAAAACTACAAGAGGTGTTCCATGGATGGAACCAAGAGAAATCTTTGCAGAGGTGAGAAGGACCTTCCTTTCGGCCCGACTCCCGAATGCCCTGAAATTGATGAGATATGCATGTATCTCGACGGTACTGCTTCCGAAGAACAGGTAAGCAGACTCGAAGCCCATCTGGTAGATTGTCTTGCCTGTCGGAAGGCGGTCATGGAGATGCGGCGCAACCTTAACGGAGCGGTAGTCAGCCCTTTTGGCGGGCACTGCATTGATAAAGCCAAGGAGCTTGTTCAGGAAAAAGATTCTGATAATGACCAAGACCGGGAGTACAAGGCCATGGCGTGATAGAAAGACCTCCCTAACCCACTTCCTCTCATGCCTGCACATCGGGAAACAGTAATCCCTTCATCAACTGTGACCTGCCTGCCTTGTTTTTTTGCCGACTCCCGACTGCCAGGCTGATTGCCTCCTGCGGCACACTGTCTTGTCCTGCGTTTTATGCGCCGGACTAAAACTGGTGTGCATAACAGGAGGAAATCATGATCGACGCCAATACTTATTTAAATAGAGTAAACCAGAATTCCATACCCAAGCCGCCGAGCAAGGAGCTTGGAAAAGACGCGTTCCTTAAGCTTTTCGTTACTCAGCTTAATAATCAGGACCCCGTCAATCCCATGCAGGAAAAAGAACAGCTGGCCCAACTGGCCCAGTTCTCTTCCCTCGAAAGACTCACTAACATTTCCGAAGCAATGGAAGGGTTGGTCGCGACTGTAAATACCGTAATAGGACTTACGTCCACTGGATATATCGGTAAAAAAGTCATGGCCAATGGCTTCAGTGTGTCCAAAAAAGGAGAGGAAACCTCTTCCGCATCCATTTCCCTGCCAGTCTCTTGCAAATCCGTCTACGTGGATATCTTCGATGAAAAAGGCGATCTGATCCGGTCCGAAGAAATGGGCAGCAGAGATGCCGGAGAATTCGATTACAAATGGGACGGCAAGGATGATGACGGCAAAGCAGCAGACGACGGACAATACCGCATTGCTGTCCGTGCAGAAAACCCCGCAGGAAAAAAAGTACTCGCCAAAGTTGAAGTAACCGGAAAGGTCAAGGCCGTGAATACGGCTGGCGGCCAGCATGTTCTGGAGCTTGAAGACGGGCGTAAGGTTCTCTTGTCCAACGTGACAAGGGTTGCCGCATAATCACTCTTTTACCGCAAGGAGATCAGCATGGGCTTAAAAGGATCAATGTTTAACGGTATCAGTGGTATACGTGCTCACAGTCAGGCTATGAGCATCATCGGCAACAACCTCGCCAACGGCAGCACCATCGGTTTCAAAGGATCGCGCACTTCTTTTGAAGACACGTTCTACAGTGCAGTGAATACCGGGGCCGGGATCGGTCATTTGGGGCATGGCGTGGGGCTGGCTTCCATCTATGGCGATTTTCAGCAGGGGCCGTTCGAGCCTTCATCAGAAGCCACCAACGTGGCTATCGGCGGCAAAGGCTTTTTTACTGTTCGCCATCCTGAAACAGACGCGACATACTACACCCGCGCCGGGAACTTTATTTTCAATAAGCAGGGCGTGCTTACTGATCCCCACGGCTATGTCGTACAGGGGTGGAAGGTCAATCCCAATTCAGAAACCGGCGAACCGGACACCATCGGTACACCCACGGACATAGTGCTGGACCGTTTCCAGTCTCCGCCGGTGCGCACGTCCGAAATAGCCATGAGTGTAAACCTCAGCTCCAAAGCTGAGGATAAATGCGAAGTGTCCGGTCAGCCGTTTTTTTCATTGCATCAGACATGGGACGCCAACAACACTCCGCCTATTCCGGCGGACCGTTACGCATTCCAGAACACTATCAAAACATTTGATGAAAGCGGAACATCCCACGACCTGACCATTTATTTTGACCCGGTTAAAGAGGCCAGCGTGACTAAGGACGCTGCCGGGAACAGGGTCTACGAATTTATTGTCACCGTTCCCCCAGGAGAAGACGGAAGAACCATCAACGGCACTGCCTTGAAAACGTCATCTGCGGCCGGTCTGCTTATGACCGGGACCATGACTTTTAACCCCCGTGGGGAGATGATCGGCATGAGTGCTTTCTCTCTTAAGGACGGTGCAACCGGAAGTCTGAAAGACCTCAGCAACTGGACTCCCTCTCCAATGTCCGAGACCGGTAAACCTATTTTTACTGCAAACTTTCTGGGTAAGGCCGATGCAAACCTTGCCACAGATAAAGATGCCAACCCGATCACCCTAGATTTCGGGCTTACCAACGGTAGCAATCCGCCATCATGGTCATCGCCGACCCCTACGGATGCTTCGGCTATAGGCTCAAATTTATCAAGCATACCGAACTTTACCAATCCCAGACGCAGTGCGTCCTATTCTACATCATACGATACCGGAAACGCGCGCAATTCCCAGTCTCAAGACGGTTATGGAGCAGGGTTCCTGCAGGCCGTGGAAGTGGACCGGGACGGTGTTGTCACCGGACGTTATTCCAACGGACAGGTCCTTGATCTGTACGTGTTGACTCTTGCCAACTTCAATAACCAGTACGGACTGCGCCGCGAAGGGGGAAACCTGTTTTCCCAGACCCGCGATTCCGGCCCGGCATTGACCGGGCGCGCAGGAACCGGACCGCTAGGCTCCATCGCCTCCAACAAACTCGAACAGTCAAACGTTGATGTCGGAGATGAAATGGTGCGGATGATTACCACTCAGCGCGGGTTTCAGGCCAACAGTAAAGTCATCACTACAGCTGATCAGTTGCTCGGCGAACTTATTCAATTGAAGAGATAATTTGATGCGCTATGCGCGTTTGGATTGATTTGATTTCGCCTCCGGCGGCTTAAACCCTTTTGCAAAAGGGTTTAAGAATCCCAAAATATTTTATTTGGGCTTCGCCGTACGCCTGTTCAAAGACGTCTAAACGCGCTGGAAGTGGAGCTTATTAAAAAGTTCCACTTCCCCAGCCGCTGGAGGCTTTGAAAATGCTTGGTAATTTATTTTCAATAGGCCGTAGTGCCATGCAGAACGCCCAGACAGGGTTGTCTGTTCACGGCAACAACGTGTCCAATTTAAAGACCCCCGGTTACCGGCGCAGATCGGTAATTCAGGAAGAGAGCATGGTGATCAGGGATGGTCGCTGGTCCATCGGTACCGGGGCGTCTGTTGAGGGGATCAGGCGTAACTTAAGTATGTTTTTGGAGCGCGGTGTTCTGGACAAATCTCCGGAGTTTTCCCGCTGGAGCGCGGAAAGCGGTAACCTTTCCATGGTCGAACAATTCTTTGTGGAGAGTAAAAATTCCGGGATCAGCAAATCAATGTCCGATATGTGGGCCGCTTGGCAGGCTCTGGCCAATAATCCACAGCTTGGTGCCAACCGGGTGGCTCTCGCAGGTGCTGCAGAGAGATTTACATCCCAGATCAATTCGGTTGTAGACGACCTGCGCCGCCAGCAGGACCTGATTACTGCGCACCTGCAGCAGGAAGTCGGCAAAGCCAATGATGCCATCAAGGAACTGGCGTTGTTGAACAAGAGGATTATCGCCAATCCTGGGGATAACAGTCTGCTTGACCGTCGGGATGTTGTGTTGCGTGGTCTGTCTTCATTGGTGGACATCAGCGTGCAGGAAGAACCTTCCGGGCAGGTTATTGTTTCACTTGGCGAGGGACAGAAGCTGGTCGAGGGAGATAAGGCCTTTGAGTTGAAATTTGAGCAGGGCGGGGTGCGTAATTCTCTGGTTCCCGGTTCGCAGTTCAAGGATGAACTTCATTTCAGTGGTCAGAGCGGAGAAGAATTGACCATTCAGGTGGTCAGCGGCGGCAACTCTTCCGGAACAGCGCCTGCTGCGCAGTACAAGGTGTCACGTGACGGTGGTAAAACCTGGATAACAAACCCGGATGGTAGCGAGAAGCTTTTCAAAGCCGGGGGAGAAAATGATTCAGTTACCATTGGCGGGGTAAAATTCTGGTTCGGCAAGGCAGGGAGCAGCGCGAGCGCGGCAACGTCCCAGCTTAAAGAAGGGGACCGCTTTACCCTTACGCCTAAAAGCGAAGTGCGGTGGTATCGTAACAGTTCCACCTCTGAATCAATCAGCCCGGTTCCGGGCAATGACGGGGCGCGCAGGTTGAAAGGCGGGTCCATTGCCGGACTGCTTCGGGCACGGGATGAAAAAATCGGGTCTTATATTGATAAGCTGAACGGATTTGCCAAGGCCATGGTCTGGGAAATTAACCGTGCCCATTCTCAGGGAGCTGGTCTTGTCAACAATGCCAATGTTCTTGGAACTTATGGCGTGCGCGACAGTTCCGTGCCGCTGGCAGGTAGCAACCTTCCTTATGCGGATAAGCTGAGCGAGGGTAGCTTCAGCATGGCGTTTTACAACGCCAAGACCGGAAAAAAAGATTCTGTTTCAGCTGTTGATTTTTCCTCTATTCCACCGGGGAAAAAGAATTTTGATCCGGCTGTTCATTCTCTCGAAGACGTTCGTGACGCCATTAACGCAAGTTTTGGCGGTAAAGCTCAGGCTGTGATTACCAACGGAAAACTCTCTATCAAAGGCGTGGGCGATAATCGTTTCCAGTTTTCAAATGACAGCAGCGGCGTGCTGGCCGGGTTAGGAATAAATACTTTCCTGGAAGGTTCAGACGCTGAGTCGATCAGGCTCCATTCAAGTATCAAAGCCGATCCTTCCAAAATAGCCGCAGCCCATGTGAACGGTGCCGGAGAAGTGAACAAAGGTGATAATTCAACCGCGCGGGCTTTAGCGGCACTGGCCGGTAAAAAGAACGTCTCTTTTCATTCCGGGGGAACGACCAGCGAAACCAGTTTCAATGATTTCTATTCTGCACTGGTAGCGACAGTCGGTTCCGATGCCGCAGATGCAAAGGCCAATATGGATATTTCCCAGACCGTGCTTAAAGGGCTGGTGGATAAGCAGGAATCCGTGGGCGGGGTCAACCTTGATGAAGAGATGCAGCACATCATGAGTTACCAGCAGTCCTACAAGTCCGCAGCTCAGCTGATCAAAACAGCCAATGAAATGTTCGAAGTACTGCTTGGTCTTAAATAGGGGGCAGAAATGAGAATATCTACCAACCAGATTTTTAATATGTCGCTGAATAATTTGAATTCCGCCATGACCCGCATGGCGGAAGCATCCATGCGTAACTCAGCTCAGAAGCGGGTGCTGGTTCCTTCCGACGACCCGGCTGCAATGGGCGGAATTATTAATTGCCGTTCTTTCGAGCTGGAAACAGAACAGTTCATCAAGAATATTAAAACCGCATCCAGTTGGCTCAGCCTTGCTGACGGAGTGTTGCAGCAGACCAGTACTGATATCGGACGCATCAAGACTCTTGCTGAACAGGCCGCAACCGGAACCCTGACAGCTGAGCAGCGCCGTTCCATTGGTGAGAACCTGCGTGGGATTTTGGGCAACCTCCTCAATAAAGCAAATACCGAATTCGGTGGTAAATCTATATTCGCGGGGCATAAGCTTGACGAAAATGCTTATGAACAAACTCTGCATGCGACCACCACCGATCCGAATCTTCCGGCGGACAGCGTTGTGGCGGTGAAGGGGGCCTCGGAAACTTCAATTGATATACGCTTCACCTCGGGCGGTACTGTGGGCACTGATGCCATTACCTATAAATACAGCTCGGACGGCGGGAAGACATGGAAAAACGGAACTCTTGCTCCCGGGAGTAACAAGCTTGATCTTGGGCCGGCCAGTTTGGAACTGAAAACCGGAACAGCTGTGACTGAACACACTGACACGGGCGGAACCAGACTCATCGTGCGTCCTGCCCTCGAATACAAGGGTGATGATAACGATGATCTGAATGTCATTAAATATGGAACCACGCAGGTGGACACCAAAGCAGATGGCCATTTCAACAGCGATGTGCTGGTACGTATCGATAAAGACGGCGATGTTAGCTCTCCGCCAGTCACTTATTCGTACAGTTTGGATAACGGAAACACCTGGGTACACTCCAATGTTTCCGCAGATAACAGGATTGAAGTTCCCGGCGGCAGCCTGACCCTCTCTCCCGGAGCGGGGACTACTGTCAGCAAAGGGGATCAGTTCGTAATCCGGCCTAATACCGCAGATCTGCGGCTGGATATTTCCCAAAGCCAGTCTATACGGGTCAATAACGTGGGTAAGGATCTTTTCGGCGGTATCTATACAAAACCCGGCGCAACAAATCCGACTCCATCCCCTGATGATAAAAACAGCAACCTTTTTGAAACACTAGGACGTTTGATCGGCTTTGTGGAGACTAATGACAAGAAGGGCATCGGGGAGTGCGTTGCAGAACTGAAGAAGGTCCACGAGCACGTGGAGATGAAGGCCGCAGAAATCGGGGCGCGCATGAACCGAGCAGCCAGCGCAGAGAAGCTGGCAGAAATCCGTAAAGACAATAATACCGCGTTGATCAGCCGTCTAGAGGATGCCGATTTAGGGGAACTGCTCAGTGAGCTGAATCAGAGCAAATTGATTTATGAGGCCGTAGCCCGCAGTTCGCGGATGATTTCTGAAATGTCCTTCCTCAGTTTCATGTAAGGAGCTCAAGCATGTCAGATGTTGCAAAAGTCGGGGCACAGGTATCTGTAGCCGGAACTTCATCCAGTTACTGGTCCGGCCAGACCAAGTTTGAAAAACTTGGTAACGGTACTGATTTTGGGCAGATTGTTGAGAATACCATTAAGCAGCAGGGATTCCACCAGCGCAGACTTAAAAATTGGAGAGCCCAGTGGGAGCAACGCAAAGAAAGCCTTAAAGAACTCAATACAAAAATGGGTGAATTAAGTACTGCGTTGAAGAAACTGGATACAATCGGTGAATTCATGGGGCGGATAACCACTTCCGCAAACCCTGAATTTGTAACGGCTACAGCTGACAGCACTGCCGCGACATCTCCGTACAGGGTGGAGGTAAAACAACTTGCCTTTAATGACATCTGGACTTCCAAAACAGGTTTTGCTTCTGAAAAGGAAGTAATAACAAATGTTGATAGTAAACTGAGTCTCAGTTGCGGCGGCAGTACCGCAAATGTGGATGTTCCGGCCGGGACCACCGTGCAGGGGCTGGTCAAGATGTTGAATGCGACAACTGAGCTTAAGGGTAAAGTCAGTGTTGAAGCCATCAAGACGGCTGGAGGTGAGTATCGGTTGAAATTCAGCAGTCTTAAGATGGGAGAGAATAACCGTATTGTTTTTAACCCTTCAACAACTTTGGCATGTCTTCAGACTTCCTCTATGACGCACCTGCAACAGGGGCAGAACTCCAAGATAAAAATCGACGGATTTCCCGAGGGGGAGGATAATTGGATTGAGCGCGAAAGTAATACTATTACAGATGCGGCCAAGGGTTTGACCCTGAACCTGAAGCTTCCCACTTCGCCTCAATGGGCAATGATCAATGTTACGACAGACTCTGAAAAAGTCATTGAAAATATTCGTGAATTTGTGAAGCAGGTCAATGTGGTGCGCAAGGCCCTGCGCGATATTTCCAAGGTTGATACTGATACCAATAAAGGATCTGTACTTACCGGTAACTATGGTGTGCAACTGGCTTCACACCGTTTTAAGGATATTACAGCAACCAAGGGACAGGGGTTCAATAATTATGACTTTTCGACCGGAGAGGGAGACAGGTACAATACTTTAAGGACTCTTGGTATTGAAACTGAAACGGATCAGGGCTCGCCAGATTTCGGCCTTTTAAAGATTGACGAAGAAAAATTTGAAAAGGCCATGAAGGATGATCCTGACGGAGTGGCTAAACTGTTTTCCGTGAACTATGAAGCTTCAACCAGCTCGTCAAATTTTGCAGTCAAATCTTTAATTAAGGGTGTAACCAAGCCTGGAAGCCATGATGTTTCGTATACCATTTCCGGCGGAAAAATCACTTCCGCCACCATTAACGGCAAGGAGGCCAGGATCAGCGGTTGGGAAATTACTGCTGATGATATGGCCGGACTGGGAATGGCTATCAGGGTAGATAACCATGCAGATGGTACATATTCAGGAACTGCGGGAATTAAAAATGGTAAAATTGTGGAGATGATTGAAGCTCTTTCAGACATGACCAATGCTAAAACCGGTATCCTGAACATCATCAGTGAAAACTACGACGGCATTATCAAGAATATCGATAAAAAGCTTGATTATGAAAAGGAACGCCTTGATAGACTGGAGAAAACCCTTAAAGCTAAATACGCTCGCCTTGACGCTGTACTGGCAAAATACAGCGGGAAAATGCAGATGCTGCAGGGGCAGGTTGCAAAGCTTGGCGGTTCCAGTAAATCGTAGCACTTTTTACTGGATAGAGTCGTTCGCAGCTATTGACGGATTGCTGAGAGCTAAGGACATTGATTAAGTCTTCGAAGGCGTGCGTGGACTGGACCGGGCTGACATCACTTTGCTGTTGGAGGTCTTTTAAAACTTGAGTTGACTGTGGTGGGTATGGTAGCTGGTAGCTCTGTATCAGCACGCTGTTTTATTAAGAAGGATTTTATGAACAAAGCCACAGTACAGTTTTTATGTAACCTGATCCCTTTCCCCAAACTGCGCAAGAAAACACGCCGCCGCATGTTTGCAAAGATGATGGATGATTGCGCTGACCGTATCAGGGAAGAAATCAGCACAAATAATGAAATTTTGAGCCTGCCCACAGAAAAGGCCCCGAAGATTATCTGGCAATGCTGGCTGCAGGGCGAGGAACATGCTCCTGAACTGGTGAAACGCTGCTTTGCCTCGGTTAAAAAGCATCATCCAGATTATGAAGTCCGAATCATCACAGCGGAGAATTATTCCGATTACATTACTATTCCCGATTACATTATTGAGAAGCATAAAAAAGGGCTGATCAAGTTCGCTTTTTTCGCGGATATAATTCGTGTTTTTCTGCTTAGCCAGTATGGCGGAATCTGGATTGATTCCACTGTCTACTGCTCGGAGCGCATCCCGGATGAAATTTTGGAGCAGGAATTTTTTGTGCTGCAGCTTGCTGATTTCCCCAAGTATCTGATTGGCAACTGGTTCATTGTTTCAGACATACATCATCCGTTGATTGAGGTCATGAAGCAGATTGTGCTTCTCTATTGGAAGACCGAAAACAGGACAATCAGGTATCTTTTCTTTCATTATATTTTCGGCAATGTGGTCACTAAAAATCCGGTCTTCGCCGAAATGTACCAGAAGATACCATTTTATGCTGACGCACCGCCACACTATGTGCAGCGTTATCTGGGGCATGAATTCAATTTGCAGAATGGCCGCAAGCTTTTGGAGCAGTCTTTTCTCCATAAGCTCTGCCACAAGAAAAAGCTCCACGGCATCATGGAGCTTCTTGATGATTTTGAATCCCGCTCCTGATCAGCATCGGTTTCAGCGGAAGGTAAGTTTCAAACTGCCACTCAATCTGCCCGTCCCGTATTTCCGGGGCGGGTTTTTTGTTGTACTTTGGGTTCTTAATCCAAGCTTAGGCTTTTATTGCCATTCCGGGAGGGGGCTGTCAGTCGTGCCAGCGGAATTCTATGCAGCGTTTTAGATATTCAGCTGCTCTTGTGCAGGGCGTGGTTACCAGTCTCACCGTACATCTTCATGTGAGGAAATATCTCTAAATTCTTAAATATATAATGTTACGTAAAGCAGCGGCTACTTTTCCATTAATGTTCATTGTGTAGGGTTTGTTTACATAAATGTGAATAAATGCAAAAATGTAATTTAGTTAACATACTGTAATTAATTGATATAATTTTTTAAAGTATTGTGGCACTACCTTTGCTAAGCTTCAAATATGTATCCTTCACTGCATGGACTAAAACTTTCAGCGCTACTCGCCATTTGCCAGGCCATTGAGCAGGCGCTTGATCTGGAGTCCGCCCTCGACGGAGTCCTCAGTATTCTCTCAGAGAATCTGAGTATGAAGCGGGCGACAGTGACTCTCTACGACCCTGAGACAAGACAGCTTTCAATTAATGCCTCCTACGGGCTTTCCCTCGAAGAAAAACAGCGTGGAGTCTACCGCCTTGATGAAGGAGTCACCGGACGTATTTTCCAGACCGGGGAACCTTACTACGTGCCGGACATCAGCAAGGAGCCTCTCTTTCTTGATAAAACCGGGGCTCGTAAGATTGAGCGGGCCACAACAGGCTTTATCGGAGTGCCGATCATCTTACATGGCGATCCCATAGGCGTGCTTAATGTAGACCGTATTTTCGGGGATGAGGTGGCGGCTGAAGAGGATATTGATTTTTTAAAAATCGTTGCCACTCTTATCGGCCAGTTCATCAGCCTGAACGAGAAAATACTTGAGCGTGAAGCTGCTCTAAAACGTGAGAATACGTCTCTCAAGTATCAGATTTCAAAGAAAAGCAAGGGCCTTTACATAGTCGGGCAGAGTTCTGCCATGGTTGAAGTTCAGCGGCAGCTGGAAAAGGTGGCGCCTACTAAGGCCACAGTCCTGCTGCTTGGTGAATCCGGTGTTGGTAAAACTCTCATGGCCAAGATTATCCATGAACTGTCAGACCGGGCCAGACATCCTTTTATTAAAGTCAACTGTGCTTCGATTCCGGAGAATCTGCTTGAATCGGAGCTTTTCGGACATGAGAAAGGGTCATTCACCGGGGCTGCCTCTACCCGTCAGGGACGTTTTGAAGAGGCTGACGGGGGTACTATCTTTCTCGATGAGATCGGCGAATTTCCGATGTCCTTGCAGGCTAAGCTTTTGCGAGTATTGCAGGAAAAAGAGTTGGAGCGTATCGGTTCAAACAAGACCCGCAATATTGATGTTCGTATTCTTGCCGCCACTAACCGCGACTTGGGTGTGCTGGTGGAGCGCAATGAGTTTCGGCTTGATCTTTACTACCGCCTGAACATATTCCCGATCACCGTTCCGCCCTTGCGGGACCGCAAGGAGGATATTACCGGGCTGCTTAATTATTTCATTCAGAAAATGGCTGATGATTACGGCCGTAAAATGTTTTTTACTCCGGCGGCTCTTGATTCGCTTATGATTTATGACTGGCCGGGTAATGTGCGTGAAATGCAGAACCTGCTGGAGCGGCTGGTTATCATGTCCGACTCCGAATACATTACATTGGAATTTTTAAAATCCTACCTCGCACCCGGGCAGCGTTGTGTTCCGGACAGTTCTACGGAACCGGGCAGTCCGGCATCGAATGACGAACTGCCTCATTGTACATCTCTGAAAGAAGTTGAGCGTAATGAAGTGGTCGCCGCGCTGGAACGCAGCGGGTGGATTCAGTACAAGGCTGCTGAAACTCTGGGTCTTTCCGCCCGGCAGATGGGCTACCGGGTTAAGAGATACGGATTGGAATCCATGATTGCGGAAGGTCGCGCACGGTTGCGGCGCATGAGAAAAAGTTAAGAAATTTCCTGACTGGCTTGCTGTTATCAACGTGATTTCAGCAAATATAAAGGGCTTTCCACATTGGGTGGAAAGCCCTTTCAGGTTATTATAACCAGCTTGGAAAATTCCTAATGCAAGGCGTAAAAATCTGGAACGCAAAGGCCTGATGCTTGCGTAAGTTTCTGCCTTTTTAACAGCAGCAACGTAGATGCTGCTTTATAACATTTTAATGATGGCAGGCTTTAAAAGCCTTTCCCTTGTAATTGTATTCCCATGAGTCGCGTAGCAGAATCTGTCTTGGTTCGGGGAATTCTTCCTGAATAATCACATCGTGACGCCCCTCAGGATGTACCCAGATGGCACTTCCGCCGCCCCATTGGGCAGGAATCTCCATGACAATGGAATCTTTTTCATTAGGGCGCCAGTGCTTCATTATCTGACCGTCAAATATTGCTCGTCCATCAGGCAGGATAACCACGGAAGCTCCCGAAGGGGCTTTCCATAGTCCCCATGCCCAACAGCCGCCCACACTTTTGAAAGTGCCGGGAGTTCCTATATTTTTGGGAGAATCGTAGGGAGTGTCTTCCCTTACTGAATCTTCCGGGAAATTCCATGTTGCCAGAGAATGTCTGACCAACCGTTCGGCTTCACGATCATTATCGGGGTAACTTCCCTGAAAAATGTAGTTTATTCCGTTATGGCGACTTGCGGCCAGCAATGATTCTTTTGTTTTGCCGTCATCCGGACCTTTATATTCTCGGAAAATTGCCGGGGCGCCTGAAATATGTCCGTCATGCTCAGTTACTAATCTTTGCAATGGAAAACCCTGCTGCTTCAAAGCAGTGATCCAATTGTTCAGCAACTTATCCAGAGGAATTTTTTTCCCGGGAGTGACGTATAGTTCTATACTGGATTCCAGAGAAGGGGAGATGCATTGTTTTACCCGGTTGTCTCCGCGCGCAGTCTGGTTATCGCTCCAGCCGGGAGGACAGTTGATTCCTTTGGTAACATCATTAGCAAATGCAGCCGCTGCAGTGAAAAAAGTCAGTATAAAGAAGAGAAGTACGGTTTTGCTTATTCTTTTCATTATTATGCTCCAGTTAGTCTTTCTCAAAACATAATCGTTTTTGCAAAATATTGCTAGATGTTGGAGCATGTAGAAGTGTATTCAATATTTCGCCGGATACTGGCTATATTGTTAATTCTTCCTTAGGAAACATAGGTATCTATTTTGTTTTCCTTTTTATCGGTGTTTATATTTACCTGAGAGTTATCAATCAGGTATGTTTCCAGATGGTTAGCCTTTAAAAGATTATTTTCGCTTCCAGTGTTAATATTTATAAATGCGTTGTCTGATAGAAAGGTCCCAACCCAGCTGGCGTAGAAAGAGTCCTTTCCGCTGCCGGTATCGATATTGAGTTGTGAATTCCCTTTCATCTCGATTCCGGCCCATGAAAGAGTCAAGTCGTCATCATCACTGCCGGTACTGATGTTGACTTTTGCGTTGTCTCTTAAGTCTGCACCTGACCATGAAATATTGACATCATCATCGCCCTTGCCTGTATTGAGGCTGGCTTGGGAATTTTCACTCGCCATGGCTCCAATCCATGAGATATCAACTTTGTCGTTATCATCTCCGGTACTGATATCCGAGCTGGCATTACCCCGCGCAGAGGCACCCATCCAGCTGACATCAACAGAATCCTGACCTTTACCTGTTGCGGCTTTTGTTTCGGAATTACCGGAACTCATCGCCCCCATCCAGCTGACGGTCATTTTGTCATCGCCATTTCCTGTATCTGTTTTAACGGTGGCGTTACCGCTGTTGAAACTGCCGACATACGATGCCTTGAACATGTCATCGCCATCTCCCATGTCTACTGAAACTGTTGCATTACCGCTCATACCAGAACCGAGAAAGCCTGAGTCCAGCTTATCATCACCGGCACCTGTACTTATTTTAACTGTCGAATTGCCACTATTCCCGTCAGCCAGCCTGTATGCGGAAATTGAGTCATCGCCATTGCCGGTATCCACGGTAAGGTCGCCGCCATATCCCATTCCGCTTAAGGACTTTGTTTCTATGGTGTCATCCCCGTCTCCGGTCTCTATTCGGCGTGCAGATATGGAATCTGATTTGATGGTGTCATCACCGCTTCCTGTTGTGATTTTATCAATGAAAATTGAATCAGCCTGAATGTTATCGTCTCCGTCCCCGGTATCAATTTTACCGCTCATGATTGAGTTCGCTATGATGGTATCATCCCCGTTTCCGGTTTTGATATCGGCGGTGGCGCGATCTTCAAGAATTACAATTGTGTCGTCCCCGTCGCCGCTGTCTACCGAGGCATAGAAGGAGCCTATGATAATGGTATCATTTCCTGAAGAGGATTTGCCGGGTGAGTAATTATCGACTTTCAGGTTTCCGTCTTCGTCTTCATTAACGATAGTATCGCCCTTGAGCACGTATTTACGGTCTTCCTCGCCTTCATGACCGGTAATGGAAAGCATATAGCCGGATGTTTCTGTGCCGTCTTCCGCAACAGAAGTATACGAACTGACATTAACCGTTCTGCCGGAATCGGTGACTGAACTTGAGATGGATTTTGTTAAGGAATATTCCATATCCTCTGCTACAGCCTGTACGGATGAAAACTGATTCTGAGGACTCTGTCCGGCTGGTTGCACGGAGTCAGCTCCGGCTGCGGGAGGATTCGCCGCCGCATTTTGCTCAGCTAAGGCCTTACCTTCCTCGGAAATATTTACAGTATCTTTATTTGCAGCATTATGTGGTGAGCCGCTCTTATTTTCTTGAGCTTTTTCAGAGGTGTTTTCCAGATGTTCGGTTTTGGTATAGTTCGCGGCGTCGGGCTGGTATTCACTGGTAAGTGCGTCTATGTGAGTCATTTTAAACCTCGCATCTTTCTTGCATGAAATATGAGATTAGGCGTAGTTGTTATATCGGACATAAACAGATAAACTTTAGGCTTAAAATAATATTAAATTTAAGACATAATAAATTTCGAGATTCTGATAACTTGAGAAATAGGTGAAGCCCCTATCTGAGCAACTAGATAGGGGCTTCGCAGTGAATTTATAGAAACGGAGCATTCCTATAAAATATAGAGCTAAATTATGTTTAAAGAGTAGTGGGAATCAGTGTTCTGTTTAATTTAACCGCATTTTGTGCCGGTTCCGGTACAGCAGGCGTCTGCTATGGAGCCGCGACGGCCTTTGTGGATATCCATGTTACCGCCGCTGTAAACCGTGGATAATGCATCCTCGATAAATCCGCTGATGATGTACGGTTCAATTCCGTTTTCCTCCAGCAGCAGTTGCGGTGTTTCCCCCATGGCTGAGGCGAGAACAGCACGGCAGTCACTGAGGGTGGCCGAAAGATCTGCCCAACGCTGCGGGCCGCATCCGGCTTTAGGAGCGGGACGCTTCTCGACCAGCTTGAAGCCGCCTGCCTCATCTTCAGTCCAGATGTGGAATTCTTTTGCTTCACCCAGATGCTGGTTGATGAGCATACCTTCACGTGAAGCAACAGCCACATAGGGGCGCGGGCCTTTAACGTCTATTGGCTTCAGCTCGGAGCAGGCTTTCAGTGTTCCGCATAGTGCAATGGATTTATCATCACCAAGCAGACCAACGGCATCAGCCCGGCAGCGGCGACAGTGGGTCATCTGTTCGATGGTACCCTCCGCTTCTTTACGTAGTGAGTTAAGGAGTTCCCGTCCGGGTTCTTCCACGTCTGCAAAAGGAGTCTCCGCAGTGGGTTTGAGCGGGATCATGTTCTGGATATCCGCTCCCAGCTCCGCTGCCACGCGGGCCACTTCGGGAATGTGATGTTCGTTTATTCCGGGGATGACAATGGAGTTGACCTTCACAGTAATTCCGCGTTCCTTAAGCCCCTTGATTGCGGCAAGCTGGCGTTCGAGCAGTACTTTCGCACCTTTCTCGCCCCGATACACGATTTTTCCGTCCTTGACCCATGAATAAATCTTTGCGCCGATAGCAGGGTCAACCGCACTGATAGTGATGGTTACATGCGAAACTCCCAGTTCTTTCAGCTCATCCAGATAAGGCAGGATTCCCATGCCGTTGGATGATAGGCAGAAAATCAAGTGCGGGTGCTTTTTGTTGAGCAGGCGCATGGTTTCCAATGTCTCTTCCGGGTTGGCAAAAGGATCGCCCGGACCGGCTATGCCGGCTACGGTAATGCGTGGTTCCTTTTCCAGCACGGCGTCCATATATTCAGCGGCCTGAAAGGGTTTGAGCACCCCGCTGGTAACGCCGGGTCTTGATTCGTTCACACAGTCATATTTGCGGTTGCAGTAGTTGCACTGGATGTTGCACTTGGGGGCTACCGGGAGATGTACACGTCCACAGGAGCCTGCGGTTTCTTTGTTAAAGCAAGGATGTTTGGTGGTGTCTTTTTTCATGATATATCTCCCTTAAAATTAGTGTCTTACATGTATCCATAACCGACGGGGCTATCGGCCTGTTTCTTTTCGAGCATGGCATTGACGACGCGGTCAAAGAGATGCTGGGTTCCGCGGTATCCGAGTGTCGGGATGCGCTGTCCGCCGAAGCGGTCATGAACGGGGAAACCTACCCTGATCAGAGGAACATTCCATTCTTTTGCGTAGCGGTAGCCTTTGGAGTGGCCGATCAGCAGATCAGGTTTAAGTTCTCCGGCACGTTCGGCGATGTCATGAAAGTCCACGCCTTCGTGAATCTCGGGGGTAGTTCGCCCCACACCTTCGGTCACGGCAGTAACTGCTTCGGCCATTCCTTTTTTCTTGGAGCCGGATCCGGCAAGGATAACATCAACGCCGATTTCAGCCAGGAATGCACATAGCCCGGTGACGAGGTCTTCTTCGCCGTAAACAACAGCACTTTTACCAAACACGTACTTGTGCCCGTCCACGTATGCGTCAATCAGCCTGCCTCTTTCACGCTCGTAGCGGGCGGGCATTGTTTTGCCGGAAACAGCTTCAAGGGTTTCAAAAAAAATGTCTGATTCACGGAGTCCCATAGGCAGTCCGATGCGGTGGTTGGCTACACCGAAACGTTCTGCAAGGCTGGCCCCGCCGCTCTTATCCGGAACACAGCGTCCAAGTTCAATGGTTGCCGCCGCACCGGACATCTTTTTTATATCCGCAACCGGAGTCCCGCCGACAGGGATCTTCATGTAATCTTCCAGAGCCGGACCATCGAGGGTTTCGGATATGTCTGGCAGGATGGTTGCCTTAATCCCGAAATCTTCACAGATATCGAAAAGGTGGCGCACGTCTTCGCAGGACACCATGTTAGGCAGAATGTTGATATGCCCGTCATCCTCAGCTTTTTCAGTGCAGAGCTGTTCGACCATGGAGCGTACTGCACCGTGCCAGCCGTCAACATGTGTTCCGTTATAACTGGGTGTGGAGACCTGCACGATATCAGGAAGATCGAGATCGCCAAATTCCTTGTGGAACTCATGCAGATACATGGGCACATCATCACCGATGGTTTCGGTCAGACAGGTGGTAGCTATGCCGATAACTTTCGGTTCATATTTTTTCATAACATTGAGGATGCCCTTTTTCAGGTTGGGTGCTCCGCCATAGATAGCGTGTTTTTCACCCAGTGCAGAAGAAGCGATGTCTACAGGTTCACGAAAATGGCTGATCACGTAACGGCGCATGTAAGTGGCGCAGCCCTGCGAGCCGTGCAGGAAAGGAATGGAATCTTCAACGCCGCGAAAGGCCATTGCCGCGCCCAGGGGTGTGCAGAGTTTGCATGCGTTGGTGGTCGATGTGTAATTTTTGCTTTTAGTCGTCATGGCTATACTCCTTCCTTTTTTGCTCTGCGTGGTACAAAATTCCAGACCGGACTCATGGCTGAGGCATGGATTTCGCGGGCGAAATTGAGCATGCCGACAAAGCCTTCGAGAGCTTCCTTGCGTTCGTGGTTGTGATCACAGAATCCGACTCCCATCTTGAAAGCGATAGGCCTTTCCTTGACTCCGCCGACAAATATATCCACGTCCTTTTCCTTGATGAATGCAGATAATTCCAGCGGGTTGGCATCATCTACGAGGATGGTGCCCGGGTCGGAGATGCGTTCCAGTTCAGCGTAATCTTCTTCGGTTCCGGTCTGGGAACCTACCATGACAACTTTCATGCCCAGATGGCGGAAAGCTTTGAGCAGCGAGAATGCCTTGAAGGAACCGCCCACGTACATGGCGACTTTTTTGCCTTCGAGATCTTTGCGCATGCGGGCCAGCTCGGGCATGAGCTTTGAGAGTTCTTCGCGGACGAGGTTTTCCGTGCGTTTGACAATGTCCGGGTCGACATCCTTGAAGAAATCAGCAACCTGATAGAGGGAATCAGCCATGTCTTCGATGCCGAGGTAGGAGACGCGCATAAAGGGTCTGCCGTATTCCTCTTTTATCATTTTTGCCAAATCCAATGTCGCACCCGAACACTGTACAAGGTTGAGAGCCGCCCCGTGGCTGCGCCCAATATCCTTCACACGTCCGTCGCCTGTGATGTTGGCGACGACTTCCACCCCCATCTTTTTGAAATATTCGCGGATGATCCAGATTTCCCCGGCAAGGTTGAAGTCGCCGAGAATGTTCACTGAAAGCGGTGAGATGTCGGATACGTCTTCGGTCCCGACCAGTTTGAACATGGCTTTACAGGCCGCGAGGTAGCCTTCGCGCTTGCTCCCTTTGAAACCTTCGGACATGACCGGAAGTACTGGAATGCCTTTCTTCTCGCTCATCTTTCTACAGACGGCTTCAAGGTCATCACCTATTATGCCGACAATGCATGTGGAGTATACGAAAGCGGCCTTGGGGCTGTGGCGGTCGATGAGCTCATCAAGAGCTGCTTCCAGTTTTTTTTCGCCACCGAAGATGACATCCGTTTCCTGAAGATCGGTGGAGAAGGAGAGGCGGTGCAGTTCCGGGCCGCTGGAAAGAGCCCCGCGGATATCCCAGGTATAGACCGCACAGCCGATAGGCCCGTGCACCAGATGCAGGGCATCGGCTATGGGGTAGAGGACAACCCGTGAACCGCAGAAAACACAGGCTCTCTGGCTTACTGCACCGGCGAGTGATTCGCGGTTGCAGGCCATGTCCAGTGCTCCCTCGCCCGTGCGGTGAATCTGGTCCTTGCGTTCTTCTAAGATTGTATATTCATTCATGATATGCTCCGTTGCTATGCGTTCGTCTTGCGAAGGCAGATCAGGCTGGTCTTGTTCCAGCCTGTTTTATTGTAGAAATTCAGGGCCGGGGTGTTGTCGCAGTCTGCAAGTAATTGCAGCCTTGTTGCTCTGTTTTCATCTGCGAACCTGCGAACGGCCTCCATAAGCATGGTGCCGATTCCCTCCCCCTGCCGGTCGCTGCGGACAACCACGTCTTCCACAAGGATGGAAGGGCCTCCTTCAGCGGTTGAGATTACAATCTGACCGGTGCACATGCCGACCACTTCACCCTGTTCTTCCGCTACCAGAATGCATGCCCGGGGATTGCCTAACAGCATTCTTAAGCCCCGCATTTGCCTGTCCCCGTCTGCAGAAAAGTCCTTTTCGATGGAAAAGAGCGAATTCAGCAGACCGGTCATGGGAACCAGATCAGCAGAGTTGGCGTTACGGATATGAACTGTGGTCGGCATATGCTCCCTCTATGTTTTCCAAAATCCAGAAGCGTGAATCTTGAAATTTTGATGTTTTAATTAGTCAAGCAGATGATCTGCGCAGGCTTCGCCGTCTTCCAGTCCGTCGAGTATCTCATCAATTTTTTCTTCTGAATCGACTCCCTTAAACCACCAGTTCTCAGGTTGGACTACAAGGACGGGGCCGTTGTCGCACTGCTTGAGACAGCTCGTGGCTACCACAAGTGCATCAATACCGCGGTCGATGATTTCTTCTTCGATATATTGCAGGAAACCGTCTGTCTGTTTGTGGCAGATGCCTTTAGGTTCGCCAGCAGCGCGGAAACTCTGACAACAGATGATCATTCTTTCAGGGGTAGCCATTTATTCTCTCCTATTTTTTACATTTGCCTTTTTTGCCGCCGCCGTAGAGCACATCCACTGTGCCTTCCACGTTTTCATCAGAGACAACTGTTCTGATTCCGTTGGCGGCCAAGATTTTCTTGGGGGTGTCCCCGGCTGCGGCGCAGAGCAGCACGAAACAGTCATTCAGAATTGCGGATAGTTTTTCCCAGCGGGACTCGCCGCCGCCCGGTTCAGGAGCCTGTCTTGTCTCCAGTAAACAGGCCAATCCATCTTCGCGCGGACCGTAGATCAGAATTTTACGGGCGTGGCCCAGATGCATATCGATATCCATACCGCTTGAACTGGCCACCGCTACATTGGGGCGGTTTTTACTCGGTTTAGGCAGGGAGCTTGATATGGGTGTTTCCGGCTCAATGGATGCTCCGCATTTGAGCCACGGGTCCATAAGCTTAATATGCTTTGCGGCAAGCTCGCGGGCTGTAGCCACGGCTTCATTGCCGACTTCTGAAAATTCGCTTTCCTTTTCAGGAATGAAGAAAGGAAGCCCCATTATTTCAGCGCCCAGTGCTTTTACCGCAAGTGCAATGCTTTCAATCTGATCAACATTTTCAGAATATATTGTGGTGTTGACCTTCACGGTCAGCCCTGCTTTCGTAAAAGCCTTTATGGATGCAGCCTGTTCTTTCATGAGCATCTTGCAGGCTTCGGGCAGGGGGATGTTTTTGGTGGAAGGGCGAATCCATGCATAAATTTTTTCTGCGGTATCAGAATCCGCTGCATCCACCAGAACAGTAATGTGGGAAATATTGAGTTCTGCAAGTTTTTCAGCGTATTTTTCGCCGCCAATGCCCAAAGTAGTAAGGCAGAGAGTCATGCGGGGATATCTGTCCCTGACCATCTTGAGTGTTTTGTAGGTGGCGTCAAAATCCGCAAGAGGATCGCCAGGACCGGTAATACCGACAACTTTGATTTTCTGACCGGAATTGATCCGATCTTCAAGCATGGCAACCGCATCCTCAGGCATCATGGCTGCCGGAAGTTTGCTTTCAGGAGCGAATTTGGTTCTGGCAAAGGTCTTCGGAGCAACCGGAAGGTGAATCCGGCCAACGGAGGCGCGGGAGGACGGACCGAAACAGGGATGTGAAGAAGTTGAAGTAGTCATTTGGTGCTCCGTTATTTCCCCTGCGGCGGAGGAAAAGCCGCAGGGGAAATCATAGTAATTAAAGTACGAGTTCGAATGTTTCTTCGGGGGAGTCGCGGTCTTTGCGATCCAGCAACAGTCCGAGAATTTTTTCCAGCAACCTCAGGCCGCCTTTGTAACCCACGGTTGGGAAGTACTGGTGTCCCTGGCGGTCAGTGATGGGGAAGCCCCAGCGCAGGAACGGGATGTCTTCATCGCGGGCAATGTACTTGCCGTATGAGTTACCTATAAGCAGGTCCACAGGCTCGTTTTTGATCCACTGATGCATGAGGAACATGTCGCCTTTCGCTTTGACCTTGCATTCGTAAGGCATATCGGCGGTGAGTTCCTTGATCCTTTTTTCGAACTTTTTGCCGGGGGTACCGGTAACTACGTAGACCGGGCACATATCGATGGAACGGAGGAACTCCACCATGGAGATGAGCTGGTCGGGATCACCGTAAATGGCGACCTTCTTGCCGTAGAAGTACTGGTGCATGTCAGAGATCATATCCACCAGCTGTCCACGCTCGTAGGAGATGGTGTCAGGTATGGAGGCCCCGGCCACGGTGCGCAGCACATCGAGGAAACGGTCAGTTGCCTGTAGTCCGAAGGGCATATCCATCACGGTGCAGGGCACCTTATGTTTGGAGTCTAACCAGCGGGCGCCGTCAGCGGAGCACCATTCGCCTAGTGCGATTGAACCGATCGCCTGTCCAGCTTCCCTGAGTTCTTTGATGGTTACGCCGCCGTCGGGGAACATCTTGTATTCGCCGCTTAGGGGACCGTTGAGAACACCGGAGGTATCCGGGAACATGGTGATATCTACGTCTATCATGGCGCAAATACGTTTGATTTCTTCCATGTCGCATGGTTCCACCCAGCCGGGGAGGATGTTGACTTTGCCGTTTTTCTTGGAAGTCGGCTCGGCCAATTGGGCCATGGCTTTAACCATGTTGGAGAAACCGGTTACGTGCGATCCGACGTAACTGGGGGTCGGGGCGCCGAAGACTGTCTTTCCTTCGGGAATTTTCCCTTCCTTTGTCGCCTTGGTAATGATCTGGGTCAGGTCGTCACCGATGGTCTCTGAAAGGCAGGTTGTGTGCACGGCGATCACTTCCGGTTCATAAACCGTGAAGATGTTGTTGATGGCCTGCAGCAGGTTGGCCTGTCCGCCGAAAACTGAAGCACCTTCGGTAAAGGAACTGGTTGCTGCGGAGATGGGTTCCTTATAATGTCTGGTCAGCATTGACCGGTGATATGCACAGCAGCCCTGTGAACCATGTGAGTGGGGCAGGCAGCCTTTGATACCCAGCGCAGCATACATGGCGCCGATGGGCTGACAGGTCTTGGCCGGGTTAACCACCAGTGATTTGCGTTCCTTAATTTCTGTGGGGGTGTGTCTTAGTAACATGTCTAAATCTCCTTATTCCCACACGAAAGTAGCGGTGAGCTCTGGGTTTTCCTGCCAGGGGGCCTTCATGTAGCTCCAGACTTTACTGCCCACGAGGCGGTCGATTTCAGTATAGAAGTTGATCGCGCCTTTGAATCCTGCGTATGGTCCGCCGGAGTCGTAGCTGTGCAGCTGTTTCATGGGTACACCAAGTTTCTGGATGGAGTATTTCTCCTTGATACCTGCGCAGAAAAGGTCCGGTTTGAGGAGTTCCACCAGCTTTTCAGCTTCATACTGGTTCAGGTCGTCGACAATGATGGTTCCTTTGTCCATATCCGGGTTGAGTCCTTCATAATGTTTGAACTCGTAACCTGCGTCTTCAAGGGCTTTGATTTCAGCCTCGGTTTTGCGTGGTTTATAAAGTTTAGGATCGGCTTCAACTTCGATTTCTTCGATGTTTCGTGAATCCGCATCCACTTTAATTTCCGGAATTACGCGGCGGCCTTCATAGTCATCACGGTGGCCGAATTCATAACCTGCAGAAAGGGTCTTCATGCCCATTTCATTGAACAGTTCCTGATAGTGGTGTGCACGGGATCCGCCTACGAAGAGCATTGCTGTTTTGCCTTCGGTACGGGAACGGACATCTTCGGCAACGGCCTTCACCTCTGGCATTTCCTCAGCGATAACTTCTTCGATTTTATCGATAAGTTTCTTGTCGCCAAAGTATTCGCCGATTTTACGCAGGGATTTGGCGGTTGCTTCAGCACCGATAAAGTTAACCTTGATCCACGGGATGCCGTATTTAGTCTCCAGCATGTCAGCCACGTAGTTGATGGAGCGGTGGCACATGACACAGCTCAGGTCCGCGTGCTGCGCAGATGCGAACTGGTCGTATGTTGAGTTGCCCGAGAATGTTGCGATGTTGGTAATGCCGCATTTCTTAAAGATACGGTCAATCTCGAAACCGTCACCGCCGATGTTATACTCACCGAGCAGGTTGATTTTATATTCCTCGGTGCGGGGTTCTTCGTTTTCACCAACCAGATGAGTGAAGACCTGGTTGTTGGCAATATGGTGACCTGCTGACTGGGAAACACCTTTATAACCTTCGCAGGAGAAGGCGAAGACGTTGCAGTCGCCGAGTTTAGCTTTCATTTTTCTTGCAACGGCGTGGACATCGTCACCGATCAGCCCTACCGGGCAGGTGGAGAAGACGCAGATACCTTTGGGGTGAAAAAGATCGTATGCTTCCTGAATAGCCGCTTCGAGTTTCTTTTCACCGCCGAAGATGATGTCCTGATCCTGCATATCTGTTGAAAAGCAGTAGGGCATGTAGTTCTCACCGTCCGGGCCGGCAGAGGTCTGGTTACGGCGGGTCAGCCAGGAATAGAATCCGCAGCCGATGGGGCCGTGGGTAATGTTCACGATGTCGCGGGTGGGGCCCATGATAACGCCCTTACAGCCTGCATAGGTACAGCCGCGCATGGTGATGATACCGGGAATGGTTCTTACGTTGGCGACGATTTCGGGCGGAGCCTCGCTTTCAGTCGCTTCATTGATCATTATCTGTTTGGCGCGCTTGCGGGCAACCTTGGGCGGATACTTCTTCAGAAGTTCTTCCTTGATGTCCGCCGGGTCCCACTGCACCACTTTTGTCTTACTCATGATTTCTCTCTCCTTCAGTGGTTAGGCGATGGACTTAGCGCCTGTTTCCCCAGTTCTGACTCTTACCGCATCGCCTATGGGGCAGATGAAGATCTTTCCGTCACCGGGTTTACCGGTTCTGTTGACCTTGATAATTTCTTCGACGACTGCGTCCACTGATTCTTCAGGGACAACTGCGGTGAGGATTCGTTTCGGGTAGAGCTTTCCTTTTTCTCCGAGAACTGCCGCGGCTTCTTCATAGCCTTCTTCTGCGCCTTCGAGGACTGCGGTGTTTACAAAACCTTTTCCCCGGCCCTGCGCTTCGTGGGCGAAGAAGGCGTCGATACCTGCTTCGGTGAGGGCTGCTTTGGTGCGGTTCATCATGTTCATCCGCACAACTGCGATGACTTCTTTCATGCTATGCCTCCTCAACCGGAGCCGCTTCGTTTATGCCGGAGCTGATGGTGTAGACATCTTCAACATCGGTTACGAAAATTTTCCCGTCACCGAATGCGCCTTTAGTTCCTGAGCGGGCTGCATCCATTATGGTGCTGATTACAAAGTCTTTATCTTCAGCTTTGACCACGCTCATGAGCATAGTCTTGGGAATTTCGTCGTAGGTTACTTCACCGATTTTGATGCCGCGCTGCTTACCACGGCCAGCCACGGAATATTTGGTTACTGCGGGGTATCCGTTGTCCATAAGTGCGGCCAGTACGTCATCCGCTTTTTCCGGTCTTACGATTGCTCTCACCATGATCATCATTTTAGTTCTCTCCTTGCTCTGCTGTTTGGGATTCAGTGTGCTGCGTTGCTGTTATACTTCCATCAGACCGTAATCGAGGAGCAGCTGTTCCAGTTCTTCAATCTCAAGCGGTTTTGGAATAACGAACATTTTGTTTTCATCGATAGCCTTTGCAAGGCCCATGTATGCAGAAGCCTGCGGTACGGAGTCGTTCCATTCGATAACGGTTTTGCGGTTGATCTCAGCGCGCTGTACGTCGTTGTCGCGGGGGACGAAGTAGATCATCTGGGTGCCGATTTTTTTGGCCAGTTCTTCGATCATCTCTTTTTCGTTATCAACGTTACGCGAGTTGCAGATCAGTCCGCCAAGGCGTACTCCGCCGGATTCAGCGTATTTCATGATACCTTTGCAGATGTTGTTGGCCGCATACATCGCCATCATTTCGCCGGAGCAGACAATGTAGATTTCTTCAGCCTTACCGTCGCGGATAGGCATTGCGAATCCACCGCAGACAACGTCACCGAGAACGTCGTAGAATGCGTAATCAAGGCCTTCGGATTCTTCGTATGCACCGAGGTTTTCAAGCATGTTGATGGAAGTAATGATACCGCGTCCTGCACAACCGACTCCGGGTTCCGGGCCACCGGACTCAACACACCAGGTTTCGCCGAAACCGGGTTTACGGATATCCTCGAGTTCTACGTCTTCACCTTCTTCACGAAGGGTATCGAGGACTGATTTCTGGGCCAGACCACCGAGCAGCAGACGGGTGGAGTCCGCTTTAGGGTCACAGCCGACAACCATAACTTTGCGGCCCATAGTTGCCAGACCGGCTACTGTGTTCTGGGTTGTTGTGGATTTACCGATTCCGCCTTTTCCGTAGATTGCTACCTTTCTCATTTTCTCCTCCATGTGGTTAGGATTGTTTTCGTTGTTGCTGACTCTCTTTTGGCAAGCTGCGTGCCAAAATGATTTTTGTTGGATAAGTACCTGAAATTATGAATATAAAATTTGGAAAACAAGAAAAAAACCAAACTGCGAAAAATGTAGATTGCTACGAAATAAATATACAAATATGTCGCAAAATACATTTTTGAATGTTGTGCGTGGTCGGTAATATGAAGAGGATATTATATAAATTAAGGTAGATAACAGGCTGGTTCTCTTTGGCATCAAAAATGCTCAGTGGATTCCATAAACTTAAATTTATCGGAGTATCACAATGTTGATCGATACCACCCTGCGTGAAGGCGCACAGTTGTTCGGGGCATATTTCAATTTGGAAACCCGTAAGCGCATCGCATCCTCACTCATCGCCATGGGCGTGGATGAGATAGAGCTGGGCTGGGTCGGACAGGAAGACCTGCCTCATTTTGCAGAATATGCACTTAGGCTCGGCGGCTCCACCGCCCTGAGTGTCTGGTCCCCCTGCCGGGAAAAAGATATCGAGTCCGCTGCAAGGCTGGGATTGAAACGAATAAATATTGGAGTCCCTGTCTCGGACCTGCATATTGAGAAAAGGCTTGATTCAGACCGTCAGGCCATATTGCGCAGGCTTGCTTCTGCCGTGCGTAAGGCCTCGGTTTGCGGGTTTGAATATATTTCCGTGGGGCTTGAGGATATATCCCGTGCAGATGGTGACTTCGCCCTTTCCATGGCATTGCATGCTGAGGTCTGCGGAGCATCCAGAGTCCGGCTGGCGGATTCATTGGGTCAACTTACTCCCCTTGCCATGGAAAAGCTGGTCAGAAGATTTAGAGAAAAAGTGAATATAGATATTGCCGTGCATTGCCATGATGATTTCGGTATGGCCACAGCCAATTCTTTTACCGCCCTTGAGTCCGGAGCAGAATACGCGGATTGCTCGGTAGTCGGTATCGGTGAGCGTTCTGGAATTGCTGCCACAGAGGAGCTGGTAGCCAGGCTGGCATTGCGCGAGGGTAACACCCGTTATTCAACCTGTGTTCTTAAGGATATCTGTATTCTGGTTGCCTCAGCCGCCAAAGTCGCTATTCCGCGCACCAAGGCCGTGGTCGGCACAGACATATTTGCCTGCGAATCAGGGCTGCATTCTCATGCACTAAGCAAATCACCGGAGCTTTTCGAACCTTATGATCCCGACTCTGTTGGCACATCCCGCAAGGTGGCTGTGGGAGGCAAGAGCGGACGCGCCGCAGTGCGCAATGCCCTTAATGAATACGGTATAGACTGCGGTACGGACAATCTCACAACTCTTACCAAGGCCGTGCGGCAGCTTTCCCTGCGTCTTGAACGGCCGCTTACTCGTAGTGAATTTATTAAGCTTAATGACGGAGAAGTCTACTCATGAACACTTTAAGGCGGGTTTATTCAACTGAGGCAGGTGAGCTTGTGGCCCAGCATTCCACCGATGACCTGCGCCGTAAGACTCTTCAGCCGGTGCAGACATATGCCAACGGCACGGTGAAGTCCCTGCCGCTGGAAGAGCGTACTCCCATCTTCACTCCGCTGGGAATCATTGAGGCTGAGATGGTTACCTTTTATGAGTCCGGAAGGTTGAAGCGGGTTTTCCCGCTTAATGGTAAACTGTCAGGGTATTGGAGTCAGGAGGATGAGGGCAGATTGGCTGATGCGGTAACCATCGACACCCCGGCTGGAACTATTAATGCGAAGGTGATCAGTCTTTGCTTCTTTGAGGACGGCAGTTTGCGTTCTTTGACCCTCTGGCCGGGAGAGACACTGAGTGTGGAAACCCCGGTAGGGCGCGTTGAGACCCGTGTAGGAATCAGTTTCAGCCCGACGGGACGAATTCGCTCTCTGGAACCGGCAGAACCGACTCCAGTGCAGACGCGAATCGGCATGGTTACGGCCTTTGATCCCGATGCTGTTGGTATTACCGGAGATTTGAATTCGCTGGTATTTGATAACGAAGGTCAGGTTGCTGCTATAAGTACGACGTTGAGTATGATCAGCGCACGCCATTCCTCAGGTGGGGAATTTATTTTTGCGCCTGAGTTCAGGGAGTCTCTGTGTTCGGAAAGTGAACGGGAAATTGTACCCATGCGCATGCTTTTCGATGGACAGGGGGTCGAGATCGCCAAGAATCCGAAGTCGGAACCGGCATATGTGGCTTTTGCGGACTATGAGATCCGCAGCGCAGCCTTCCTGCCGCAATTGGATAATTTGTCGATGGGGTTGATGTGTTCTGTATAAATTTACCAATCGTTAAGCTTGCCCATGTCTGAGGTGGGAAGCGAGGGACCGAAATTATATTTACCTGGTTTTTCGTGACGGGAAAGTTTATCAATCACCAGATTACGCAGCTCTTTTTCAAGGGCTGCGTTTTCCATTTTGGAGTCGGGAACAATGAATGCTTTCAGCCGTTCCCCTTCGTCCGGGCGCATGAGTCTGACCGAACATTCCCTCACTGCGGGATGTGCTTTAAGAACTTCTTCCACCCGTGCCGGGTAGACATTGATGCCCCCAACCTGCACAGCTTTATCTGAACGTTTAATCGGCCTGAAATTAATTGTTCCCTGCCATTCCAGATTATCCTGTAGTGTGTACAATTGCTTGGAGCCGTCTGCTGAGGTCCGTTCAATGGCTGAAAATCCGGCCTGTTGCCAGTGGCCCAACAGTGTGTACATGTCCTCCGGTTTATGACGGTAGCCGATTCCTCCGGTTTCTGATGAACCGTAAACCTCGGTCATGCGGGTAAGCCCCAGTGTGCAGAGATTTTTAATTGTTTCAGGCGGGCACGGTCCGGTGGATGTAACCCCGTATACATTTTCGGGGAAACAGCAACGCAGCTTTTCCAGCTTTTTCCAGAGCAGTGGAAAGGCAATTATAAGATCACCGCTGCGCATCCTTTGGACTTGTTTGGGACCGGGCATTGGCGGCCAGAATTCAACCGGGATTCTTAAAGCCTTGGGTAGCAGGACGGAAAACAGGAAACCGTAAATATGATGACGGGGAACATAGCTTATAATCTGTTTGCGGTTCGCGAAAAGCTTTGCAAGTGAGCATATTTCCTGTTCAAGGTCGCGATACTTTGATCTTGCGGCAACTGGTTTTCCAGTACTACCGGAAGTAAAGAAAGTCAGGTGTTGCGGTCTTCCGCCTGTCTCCGCGAAGATAAGCGCAGCCAGCTCGGTTAGGCTCCTGCCCGCTGGCAGGGGGGATTCTAGGTCGAATTGTACTGCGATTCGTTGGAGAAGTTCATTCTGATTTTGGAAAATTTTATCATCGGGAATGAAGCTGCCGGGCAGTGATTGATCCTTGCAGAATTCAAGTTTCTGGCTGTAATCCATTTCCGCCAGCACAGCTGAGGATATTATCTCCTCAATCTCCGAAGTGGTGAGAGTCAGCAGAGCAGACATAATTTATTTCGCAGGGGTGATGGAGATCAGCCCGAAGTTTTTACCAACCGGTTCAATGCAGTTGCTCGGGCCAATATTTTTGAGCTTAATTGCTGCATGAGCCAGTTCTGCCCCGGCAGCACACGGCATGTCTTCCTGCCACGAGGCTGTGGCGGAGATTCCAAGTGCTGCCAATCCGGGAAGAGTACGGGCCGGACTGAATACAGGGGCATGCGTCTTTTTTTCTTGCAGCTCCTGCGGGGTGAGTAATTCCAATTCAATTGTCCCGTATTTTGCGCCGTCTGATTCTTCCGCAGGGCCAAGCAGGAAGAAACAACATCCTTCACCTGTTTCGAGTTGTTTTCCTGAGAAATTCTTTGCCCGCAGCAAACGAAGTGTGTTGTCTTCTAACAGGGGTGTTTTTTCGTCGACAACTCCGAGGAGAACTTTATTGACCCGTCTCTCATTCAACCAGCATCCAGCGGTTTGCACTGCGGCCATTAGGGGACCATGTAATTGGCAAATTGTTGTGCAGGGCTTGGGGTTGTCGAGGAAAACAGCCATGGTTGCAGCAGGGATATTATGCACAGAATGGGAGAAGGCCAGCGGTGAAGCGCATCCTGCTCCGTGGTCTATGATGGAATCCAGAAATTCGAAGGTGGTCTGCGACGGACCGTATCCGGTGCTGAGTACAATGCCCATATCCTCGGGCAGGGGTAGTGTTGTTTTCAGGTCTTTCTGTTCTGTCCCGGCTGCATCGTGCAGGGCGCGACATCCAGCCAGCATGGTCATGCGGGTGAAATGATCCACTCTCCGTAGGCGGCGCGGCGCAAAATATGAATTAAGATCGGATGTATCAACACCGTTTCCGTTTTGAGAGAGGGCGGTTCCGACTCCATGCAGGGCTAACCGCATTACATAGCTCCCTTTTTGAAGACAAGGGCGGAGTTGTTTCCGCCGAAGGCCAGAGAATCGCTAAGCGCGTAATTGGCCTTGGTTCTGGTTCTGGTTCTGGTTCTGGATGTAATTGGCACAGTCCCCACTTCGGGATCGGCATTACAAAAGCCGTAAGTGGGCATCACTTCCCCTTTCTGCAGGGACATGACCGTCATGACCGCCTCAATAGCTCCGGCAGCACCAAGGGTGTGTCCGGTAAATCCCTTGATTCCGGTGAACGGGGTGGAAGGGAAGATTTCACTGATTACCTGTCCTTCGATGCGGTCATTGTTATCAGTTCCGGTTCCGTGCACATTGATGAATCCGATTTCCTGCGCGCTGATTCCACTGCGCTTAAGGGCTTCATTTATGGCCAGTTTCAGCCCTTTTCCTTCGGGGTGCGGTGCGGTCAGGTGGTGGGCGTCGCAGCATGTTCCGTAGCCCAGTACCTGGCCGATGGAGTCAAGCTTCAGATTCTGTATGACTGTTTCATCAGCCAGAATGAGAATTCCTGCGCCTTCACCCAAGTTGAGGCCCTGTCTGTCCTTATCAAAAGGTCGGCATCTTTCCGGGCTGGTTATCATCAGCCGCGAAAATCCGGTGTAGGAAATTCCGCTCAGAGCATCAGCTCCGCCAGCTATGACCAGATCACAGAGTCCCTGCCTGATCCATGAGGCTGCAATGCCGATAGCGTCTGTGCCGGAAGAACAGGCGTTGGTTACGGTTTGCACCGGACCTGATAAATTGTATTTTTCAGCCACGGCAGCTGCAGGATTGCAATGCAGGTAGCTTTCGATGATTTCAAGGTCCGGTTGATCTTCCTCGCGCCATTGCTGGTAGAAAGATTTGAAGTTCAGGGATGCTCCGGTGGATGAACCGATGCATGAACCGACCTTAACTCCCTGAAGTTTTTCAGGGGTGAGCGCGGCATGTGTCAATGCTTCTTCCACAGCGGGGAAAAGCAGCTTCATGGTATTGGTTAGCGGTGGATCTTGCTTTCCCTGATGCAGCCACTCTGTATTTACCGCAAAAACAGGGCTCTGCATGGGCTGGTCGTATGAAAATCCGGGGATAGACGTTGGTTGGACATCTCCAGTCAGCATGGTTTCAAAGCATGCGCAGGTGTTTTTACCAGCGGCGCAGATGCAGCCGCAGGCACAGATGCTGACGGGACTATCCATGCTCTAATCCTGTTTTTCCTTAATGAAATTTACGAGAGAATTAACGGATTGGAAAGCTGCTTTGCCTTCTTCCATGTTCTTGATTTCAACATTGAAATTTTTCTGAACCAGCACCACGATTTCAACCGCGTCAAGTGAATCAAGGCCGAGGCCTTCACCGAATAGGGGGGCGTCATCTTCAATTTCATCCACAGTTACATCAATGAGGTTCAACTCTTCGATGAGCAGCTCTTTAAGTTTGGTATGCATTTGGCCTCGTTATAAATTTTTTATATCCACATGTTATAAAAATTGTAGAATTGGTACGGGGTTTCCTGACAATACCTTTCCAATTCGTCCGAAAATTTCTGCGCAAAGGGGGTAAATGCCGCTGATCCGCGTATTTCTCCTTTGTCGGCATCGGCGGGTATGTGGAGCACCCGCGCAATTTTAAAATTACCTTCTCCGGCCTTCCGGCGTTCGGAAAAGACAATGGCTATCGGAGTCCTAGTTGCTGCCGCGACCTTAAATGGGGTGGACGGGATTTCTATTTTCCCACCCAGAAAGTCCACCTGCACATTATGCCTGCTCTCAGTCATGGTCCGGTCTCCGTTTATACAGAGCACAGAATTTTCGCGCAGAGCGGTTAGCATTTCAAGGGTTCCGCCCAGCGGTGCAGCCGGGTTGATAACCGTGATTTCTTCTTTTCCGTCCTTGTTACCGCCGGGCTTTCTCCATTTGAAGGAACGCTTGTCCACGTCCTTTTGGTCCATGAGCATGACCACTGCTTTGGGGGCATCCAGAAAATCGAGGTAGGAGATTCCCATCTGCCAGCAGCCCACATGTCCGGTAAGCAGGATCAGTCGGTTATGCTCGGCGTAAAGCTCTTGCAGTCTTTGAATATCTTCTTTCAGTCCGGCAGCTTTGAAGTCGCCAAGTATGCGCAGCACAGCCCGGTCGACAAGCATTTTTCCGAAATTCCAATAGAGCAGAAATGTATGGCCCTTCATGCTCAAACCGCTTTGCGGACCGAATCTGCGGCGGATGTATTCGGCAGGACGTCTACTGACTCCTGGGAGCAGCGTATAGAAACCGACAACAAAAAAGAGCAGGAAGTATGCACTGTGCCTGCCCAGCAGCCGAATTATCCCATAGAAAATATTGTGGTAAAATTCCGGGGCCAGACTTTTGCTGGACCATTTCCTCTTGCGCGTCATTTGCATATCCCCGGACTACTGCGGTTTCATATCTAAAAACCGCTTGATGGTAAACGCCATGACGTAAATCACAATGCCTATAATTATGGCAAATAACGGTCCAAGCACCAGTGAACCAAGCACCCATTCATAAAAGCGGTCTACTGCTTCATAGCCAAGTGTTTGCAATGATATTTCGGTCAGGAATTTGTCGTAACGCAGGTAATGTCCGGCTTCGATGCACAGGGCAGGAACCAGTGGCGGGATGCATAACTGGCTGACGGCCAGTCCGGTAATCTTGCTCAGCCTAAAAAAGCTGCAAAAGATGATAATGGCAATGGAGTGCATGGCAATAAGCGGCAACGTGCCAAGCAGCATGCCCACAGCTCCGGCAATGGCCAGTCGGGATGGGGTTTCGTCTTTTGCAAGCAGGATGCGCAATGACCGCATAGGGTGGATAGGTGTGATCCTGCCTTCCGCATCCTTATCGTACTGGCGGTGCGGCAGAGGGAGAAAAGCGCGCATGGTCAGTCTGGTGTTGAGCAGAGAGATACGCAGGTTGTCCTTGAGGGCATTAAAATGCGATACCCGCTCTTCCGGTTCTGGGTAGAAAACTTTGATGGGCAGATCCTTCAGTTCATATCCGGCCCATGCGGCTTTGACCAGAATCTCAACCTCAAAGGCGTAACGAGGCTCGGAAGTCTTGACCACTGTGAAAATTTCCAGCGGATAGGCCCGAAACCCGCTCTGCACATCACTTAATTTGATTCCGGTCTGAACCCGCAGCCAGAAATTGGAAAAGCTGCGCCCGAATTTTGAAGAGCCGGGGATATTCTGCCCCGTGAAATCTCTGCTTCCCACGAATATCGCTTCCGGGCTTTGGCTGATCGCTTCGATGAAATTCGGTATCTCTTCAGGAAAATGCTGGCCGTCGGCATCAATGGTGATGATGTGTGTTTTGCCCATTTTGCGGGCTTTTTCCACAGCTGTGAGGATGGCTTGCCCCTTACCGAGGTTCTCATCATGGCAGATCAAATTCAGTTCAAGATCGCTGATTTCCGCAACTCCGCTATCAGTGCTGCCGTCATCCACAACTAGAACGTCTCCATATTTTATGGCCTGTTTGGCAACATCGCGCAAACTGGCTCCATGGTTGAAAACCGGAATAACTATGAGTGGATTAACCGGCATAAGTTGAATCCGTGGTTGTTTTGTCTGCTGAGTCTGCGGGCTGGTCATCGAATTTTATCAACTGGTCCCAGAGAATGCCCCTGAAACCGAATTTTTTCATAATATTAATACGTTGCTGTCCCTCGTCCGGTGGGAAGAGGCGGTCTCTACGTTTTTTGAATCCTTGGATCAAGGCTGCATTCATTTCCTCTCTATCAAGTGCAGGGGAGAAATAATAAAATGGTTCCAGCAGTGATTGATCGGGCGGGATTAGACCTTCTTTGACTGCTCTTGTAAAGAGCGGTGTTCCGGCATGTAGTCTGATCCCGGAAAAAGGGAATACCACACAATTTTGCAGGGAATTTATGTTCTTTATCCCTTCATGAACAGTATCCATGGTTTCGCCTGGACCTCCGAAAATTACAAAATGGGCACAGGGTATGCGTTGCGCTACGCATTTTTTATTGAATTCCATGACTGTGTTAAAATCAAAACTCTTGTGCAGCTCTCTGAGGGTGGTATCTGAGGTGGCGTCAGTGCCTACTTCCATGGCCTGCAGTCCTGAACGTTTGAGCATGGCCAGCTCGTCATGTTCAATTGGGCCGGGCTGGAAAAAACCGCACCAGCTGATTTTAACTTCCCGGCGGATGATTTCTTCGGCCAGTTGCAGGTAATGCCCGCCCCGGTCGTTGAGTACTGAATCGGTGAAAAAAATATTATCAGCTCCGAATGACACAAGCATCTCTATTTCATCCACCACTTCATGCACCGGGCGGACCCGCATTCTATGTCCTTCCAGAAAGGGATAGGTGCAGTATGCGCAACGGTGTTCACAGCCGCGTTTGGTCTGTACATTGATCACGCCGCTTTGGTTGAGGTAATAGCGGAGCAGTTCAGGCTCCCAGCGTGGAACCGGGATTTCATTACCGGGAATACCTTCTTCTTTACCGTAAATCTGTTGAACCGGAATTCCTTGTTCGAGCCGTGCGATCAAGTGGGTCATTTTGCGCTCACCTTCACCTACAATGCCATAATCCGCGCCTATGTATGTGAGAATTTCCTCAGGCAGCAGTGAG
This sequence comes from Maridesulfovibrio sp., assembly GCF_963667685.1. Lineage (NCBI taxonomy): Bacteria > Pseudomonadati > Thermodesulfobacteriota > Desulfovibrionia > Desulfovibrionales > Desulfovibrionaceae > Maridesulfovibrio > Maridesulfovibrio sp. Next base: position 1,999,531 of record NZ_OY763930.1, read on the forward strand.
AATCCGGCTCCTCCGGCAATGACCGGAATTCCGGTCTCTTTGAGCACATCGACAACCAGCTTTGCCTTATGGATGTATTTATTGGTGTGTGAAGTGAAGGAATCTACATTATCCACATTGCGGATGGATATTCCCGCGTAATCAGGGGCGGCTTCGGCCAATGCGCTGCGCAGATGTTCGAGTGAATTTCCAGTGGCCAACATGTCGTATTGTATAACTTTATGTCCTGCGTTTTCAAGGCTCCCGGCGATAACCGACATGCCTATCGGATAGACCGGATAAGGTTCTACATTTGTGTTGGTTGAAATGAGAAAGATTGAGGCCATGGGGTCCTGTAGTTTTATCTAACGGGAGTAAGTGTTCCGTTCTTCCATTTTTCGCAAAGTCCGGCAAAGAAATCAGGCTGGAACATCAGCAGTTCGTCGTTCTGCACAAATAGTTGGACCGTACATCCGGTGGTGGCTTTTTCACCGGAAGCATCGCGGATGATGAATTCGTAATTCATGCGTGCGGCTTCAGTCCAGTGCAGCAGTGTTTCAATGCTGAATGTTTCGCCGAAGCGCAACGGCTTAATGTAATCGACCTGCATTTTTTTGATCGGCGCGGCTACCTGATAGCGGAACAGGTCCATGTAGCCGATACCGTACAAATCGCCCAGCGCAGTGCGTCCGTCCTCAAAATAGCTGGGGTAGCGGCCGTGCCAGACAATATTCATGGGGTCCACCTCTTCAAAGCGGACTGTGCGCTGGACAACATGGCGCAGTGGGGCAGGAGCACCTTTTATATGTGGAAAATATGATTTGCGGGCCATTACATTCCTTTCGTTGTGAAAATGAGCTGATAGGTTGCGGCGGTTTCCCCGGCTACGCTGAGGGAGCATATTGCAATATGATTCACTGCCTTGGTCTTTAGGGAAACATTCAGCTCCAGTTTTTCCATTGGCTTTACAGGACGCAGAAATTTGCAGCGGGTCACTGATTGCAGCACAGGATTTTCCGCCGGGTATTCAATAGCCAGCGCTTCCAGTGCACTGATCTGGCCGAGCATGGTCTGGATCACTCCGGGCAGGATGGGGTTGCCGGGAAAGTGGCCATCAAAACCGGGGAAAGATTCCTTGAAAATATAGGAGCGGCTGTAACCTGTCGCTGTTTTTTCAAGAGAACCGCCGGAGTTCGAAATATGGGTGCTGAGATCCATGGTCAGGAATCCTTTTCTGAGCCTGATGTAAGGAAAAGTTCCATAGTGTAGCTGGATTGTGAGCCTTTGATGATAGTATGGACCGCAAATTCCCGGCTGCCGATTTGCTTGGTTCCATCTGTGGTGACTGTCAACGCAGATGTACCGGGGTTCGGGGCTAGAAACATTTCATAAATACAGTGCATGGATTCAGCATAAAATGACGGTATCATGCGCAGGAACGGGGATGCGAAAATTTTATGTGATTCATATCCTTCGTAGCCGTCAGCTATGATCTCAGCAACCAGCAGTTTCATGCCCATGTCGTTCATTATTACTACCCGCGCATTTCTTTGTGCCGGATTGAGCTTGATTACTCCACGCAGGGCAATACGTTTTTCCGCAATGGAGAGCACCCCGGAATGTTGCAGCAGGTAGCTGGGTGAAGTCTGATGCGTGGCTGTAGATTCAGTGTTGCGGGTTGCGCAGCCTGTAACACCCAGCAGACAGAACAGCAGCGGCAGAACAAGCAAGACCCTGAAGTTACGCATGGTCATCTCCTTTCAAACGCAGCAGGTGCGGGAGCACGAAGACAGCACAGCAGAGAGCAGAGCTTATTCCGATGGAGACCGTAGCGCCCAGCGAAGACATTGCGGGATGTTTGGCAAAGACCAAAACCCCGAATCCTGCCAGTGTGGTCAGGCCGGAGATTTTGACTGCTTTCACGGTCCATGGGGACGGCGTTCTTATTTCCTGAAAAACCATGAAGATTCCGTAATCTGCTCCAAGGCCGATGACAAGAGGTAATGCCACTATGTGGAAGATATTGAGCGGGATTCGCAACATTCCCAGCAGACCGAAGGTCAGTGCCACCCCGAAAACGGCCGGGAAAACAGCCAGTGCCGCACGGCGCAGATCGCGGAACAGGGCAAAGATGAGCACTGCAACCAGCAATCCTGAGATACTGATGAACTTGATGATGTCCCGTTTCATCTCCTGCTCCAGCTGGGCTTTGAAACGGGACTGTGCAACAAGGCGGACTCCAAGCTCTTTTTCCTTCTGTGGAGTATAGTAATCGGTGATCTTTTTATTGTCCGGAAGCATGGTAATGACCTGCCTCGTAGCACCGGAATTGTCCACTGGGATAAACATTTTAGCCAGCGGTGCCAGCGGGCCGCAAAGGAGAACTTCAGCATTAAGCGGAGGAATCTGCGCGGAAAGACGGTCCATTGCAGGCTTGAAAGCTTGAGCGGTGAAACCAAGCTGCATGGATTCCTGGATGACCGTCTGTGTGGCATTAACTTTATTTTCATTCCAGAAGTTGAGCCAGCGGGCATTGTTTTCCTGCCTGACGCTGGAGCTGGGCAGCATGGGCGCAATGCTCACGGCCTTAGTATCTTTTAAATTAATCTGGATATCTGACCATGCGTTCTCGTTTATGTGCAGGGCTTCATCCATGGTTTCAGCTTGGGAAAAGAGTATGGAACGGGCGCGCATTTCTCCCCATTTTTCATGAAAATGTTTTTCTACGCGCGATAAGCTACTGGAAATGTATCCCAGATTTTTTAATTCAGAGTCAAAGTTATTGTTGAATGCGAAGCCGATTGAACAGCCCATGATGATAAATGTGGACCAAATTATTGCTTTTTTGTTGCCTCTTACACTGAAAATGGAGAGTCCATTTTGCCCTGAAGGTAATGAACCGCAGAACCGGGGTACAAAGAACAGGGCGTAGCCGCAGGCCGCGATTATGCCCGCAACCGCGAAAACAGAAAGCTGACGGATGCCCGCAATGCCTGAGATATAAAGGGCGGTAAACGAGACACAGGATGTAGCGGCACCGAAAAGCATGGGCTTGCTGATTTCGCGTAGAGCCGCGTTTTTATCCCCCGGATTTTCAGCCAGAGCAAAATAGGTATGTACCGCGAAATCAATGGAGATCCCCATCAGGACTGCGCCGAAGCCGATCACAATAGCTGACATGTCGCGATAGAAGAAGGCGCAGCACCCCATCCCGGCAATGATCGCCACACCCGGAGCAAGGAATATGGACAGCGCGCCACGGCTGCGGAAGGCCAGAAAAAAGAGCAGTGCAAGCGCGCAAATGGAAATGATTGAGACTGTGTAGATGTCCCTTTTGATTATGGAGCTGTTGGCGGCGGTGTACCTGTGCCCGCTTAAAATATCGATGGAAATGTCAGCTTCTGTGAGATTGTTCTCAGCCAAGGTTGTTTGTTTTATCTTCTTAAAGAGATTTAAAAGTTTTTGCCCGTTTTGTACGTCTGTCATGGGAACGTTGGTTCCGGCAACTATGAGCAGGGCGTTCTTTCCGGCAATAAAATATTGACCGGAGCTGATTTTAAGGCGTGGAAGGTTTTGGAGAGAGCTGAGTTTCCGTAAGTATATGGAGCGTAAATTCAGTGGGTCGGCGGCTAAAATATTGCGCATTCCCATGCCGGCTGGTGATATTAACTGTTTTTTTGTTTCAGCTAAATTGCGCCTAATCATTTCAGTTGAGGTCAGTTCTTGTAGCTTTTTGACGTCGCTTTTTGTTGTCAGGTTAGGGGCTTGCCGAAGCAGAAAATCAACGACAGCTTGCGGGTTGACGCCGGAATTATCCTCAATAAAGAGTAAAGGGCTGCTCAACTTCCGGGCCAAATCTTCAGCCACTTTGCTGAGATTTTCTTCCGTTAGAGTCTCGCTTGAAATTGAAATCAGCACTTTTCCGGCAAATGGAACTTTTTGCAGCAGGGCGAAGTCTTTGCTGATTACTTCGTTCTCACCGCTGGGAAGCATGGTTGAAATGTCTTCAGTAAAAGAAACCGAGCGTAGAGGGAGAGCACAGCAGAGCAGGAAAATAAGCAGGATCAATAGGTATTTTAATTGTGTTTTCCAATCCGATGCTGAGTGGTTATTTGCTTTACGGGAGAACATTTTTACTCTTTCAGGAAGGTGTTCTGTGGAAGTTTCTGATTCAGCTTTACGTTTGAAAATATGATTTTTGTATAATCTCCACCCGGTTCGTGGAGTTCTATGCTCTTGAGATGGGTAGCCTGCGGAGCAAAATATATACGGATCAGGTTCATAAACTCTCTGGTTTTACTTGATTTGGGGGTAAGTTCCATTACCGCCGGGGAGTAATCCGTGATTTTGAGGGTGTAGATTTTTTCAATCCACGGGATGTTCATTGTTGTCCAAGCCAGAATTTGTTCAGAAATTATAGCCATTTCCGGAGAAGTTTCTGTGTTGAATTCAGTTGTTTGGTCTGTCGCTCCATCCCATTTTAATCCGCTTTCGCCTTTAATCAGGAAGCCGGAAATAAAAGGAGATTTGTATTCCCAGCGCAGATTATTCGGGCGGGCAAAGTAGAATTTACCAGTTGATTCGACGGCTTCGGCAAAGAGGGCGATGTGGCTTTGCTGGGTAAATTCGCTACTTATGGAAGATATAGACTTTGAGCGTTCTTGCAGATCCTTCAGGAAATCAGTCTGCTTATCCGCAAGAACATTTCCACAGGATATTCCCAGCAACAGTAATGTGATAAGTAGCGCTTTTCTTATAGCTGCCATGTAGCTGTGCTTTCTCCTGTTTTTTGCAGACCTATGAGTTCGGCCATGCTTTCGTCCTGCGGAACAAAAAGTTTGATTCTGCCTTCAGCCATAATTATATCTTCCCTGCTGACTTTTCCCTCCACAACGGCGAATCCGTCAAAATTGCCTACAGTCCGGACCTTGATGAGCAATTCGGAGCTGCTGAAATTAATGTTCGAAAATGACTGGTTTATCTGGAATTTCTGCACACCGACGAGGTATCCATCTGGAATGGGCTGTCCTGTCTTTCGCAGGTGGTAGCCGCAGACGGCAGCATAGGTCTGAGCCACCAGTTCAATGTAGAACGGAGGCAGCATATTGCCGTCATGACCAAGACTGATTGATTGTGATGAAAGGTCGGCAAGCGCTGTTCCGCCTTCTTCGTCTGCGCTGAGCACACTGTCGAGGAGTAACATTTGCCCCCGGTGCGGCAGTAATTTTCGGGCTTCCATGGGAAGGGGCATAACAAGTCTCCGGCTGGAACAAAAGACCGGAGCCGGATAGGGTTCCCAGCTCCGGTTATAATTCAATTATTTTACGTCCAGATAGCTGAGTTCACGGTTGATGGCATTGGAAAGGTTTTGAATCCATGCGTTGTAGTTGCTGTGGATCATATTGCCTTTGTGTTTCAGGTTGGTGCTGTCTTTGTAATTGATGCTGTAGTTTTCCGGTGTGTAGGTGATGTCTACAACGGCCTGGTGTGAGCGGATATTCAGAGTTCCGACGAGGTGTCCGGGCGCAGCGTCGGTAATCTGCCAACCGAGGCTGTATCCTGCTTTGATGATACTGTTTTTTACTTTTTCCATGGAGCGTTGCTGACCGCTGCTGGAAACAATCGGTGCCAGTTCAATATTCTGGATGGGAGCGGTTCTGCAACCGCCGAGAAAAAGTGCGCAGGCAACCAGAACAAAAGCAACAATTCTAAGTTTTTTCATCTGTAACTTCCTTGTCTTGATAGTTAAAAATAGTGAAAGTAGCTGTTACACTTGCTGATTCAATTCCTGAATACAGGCAACCATAGTTGTTTTGACTGAACGGCGCAATTCAATATGTGGATTTTGAGTGCTCAGAAATTGTTCCGGGTAGATAGGAGCAAGGATGCGTCCCCGGACTTTTGCAGGACGGATGAGCATATGCCCGCGTGGCAACATGCGGAAAGATCCGCTGATGCATAATGGTACAACAGGTAGTCCGGTCTGAACGGAAAGACGGAATGGCCCGGAGTGAAACCGGTTCAGTCTGCCGTCTTTACTGCGGGTTCCTTCCGGGAAAAACATTAATGTAGCCTGTTGTTCCACAGCTGTTTGCGCCTGTTTTAAGATCGTATCCAGATCGTCTGTCTCCACATTGATGTATCCCGCAAGTTTCATGTAAAATCCGTAAAATGGAATTTTGAACGGCCAGTCACGAACCGCCATACAGATATTGCGTTGCGGTTGGAATGAAACAAGGTAGGGATCGAAAAATGATTCATGGTTGGCGACGATGATGCACGGCGAAGGCAGTTCCTGTTGCTCGGGCCATTTAATGTCAACGAATAGACTCATCAGCTTTGAACTGGTCCAGCCGTAGTACCAGATCATTTTTCGCAGGGTTTCCGGCTTTTTCCATAGTAGTATGCGGGTAAAAAACAGGTAGCAAAGCGGTGAAATGATGACCCCGGTCAGGGTCCAGAGGATTATACTGAGGTATATCCCGGCGTTGATCCAGATTAGTTTCAGGTAATGAGCCATGGGATAGGGGTAGACAGCAAAGCCGTTTGATTAAACGGCTTCGTCTTTTTTGTTCAAAATAAATTTATGCAGGTCTCCAAGGGTACGTATGGACTTGAACGCTTCGTCTTTCTTAATCTTGATGTCGAACTCCTGTTCCAGCACAATAACCATATCCACGGCATCAAGGCTGTCGAGATCAAGGTCGTCTTTGAATGCCGCTTCCGGCACCAGCTCATCAAGCTCCAGTTCAAATTCTTCTGCTAAAGCGGAGTTGATTCTTTTAATTATCTCTTCGTCTGTCATTATGCTCTCCTCAAAACAAGCGCTGTATTTATACCGCCGAGGGCGAAGTTATTTTTCAGCGCATATGTAATTGGTCTTTCCTGCAAATGCAAGACGTTGTTTATTGCAGAGCATTCTTGAGCGGGAACGGTCAGGTTTGCAGTAGGAATTATTGTACTTTCCTGCATCATACATATAGTTGCGATGGTCTCGATAGCTCCGCTGGCAGCCATGGTATGACCAAGATGCCCTTTCAGGCTGCTGACCGGGGCAGAAGAGCCGAGCAGACCTGCAACGGCCTGTGCTTCGGAGGCGTCGCCTTGCAGAGTTCCGGTGGCGTGGGCGTTTACATAATCTATTTCAGATGCGGAAATTCCGGCATCGTTCAGCGCGGCATTCATGCAGCGTCTGATAGCTTCAGAACTGGGCGATGCCATATTGCTGCTGTCGCAAAGGGAGGAGAAACCTGCTATCTCACCTAGAATCTTTGCCCCCCGCGCTTCGGCCTGTTCGTAGTTTTCCAGCACCAGCATACCTGCACCTTCAGCACAGACTATGCCGTCCCGTGCGGCGTCAAAAGGTCTGGAAGCTTTAGTAGGGTCTTCGGCACCGGAGTTGGAAGCTGCTTCTATGATATCGAAAATTCCCACGGTCAGGGGATGCAGTTCGTCAGTACCACCGCAGAGCATAATGTCCTGTTTACCTGTGGCAATGGCCTCCGCGGCAAGCCCGATGTTCTGGCATCCGGTGGAGCAGGCAGCCGAGGCCGCAATTACCCGCCCGGTGATACCGAAAAACTGGGACAGGTTGGCGGCAGCACTGTGGTTCATGATTTTGAAAAATTCGGTACTGCGGATAGCTTCAAGGGAATTTTCCGGCAGGTAAAGCTTGAAGAATTGTTCGAGAGCCTGCGAGCTTCCTGTCGTCGAGCCGACGGAAAGCCCGGTCCGTCCCCCGCTTATTGTCTGTTCATCAAGCCCGGCCTGCGCCACCGCTTCAAGTGCAGCAATCGCTGCAAAAATTGAAAAGTTGGACATGGTCCTGCGGAATTTACGGGGGATTGCCTTCGCATTCACTTCCGTCACCCGTCCAGCAACCCGCGGACGCAATCCTTTAACCAGCTCCAGTTCATCCATGCGGCTGATGCCGGACCGACCAGAGACCAGTCCGGTCCAGAGTTCTTCAACTCCGCTGCCCAGTGGGGAAACCGAACCCATTCCGGTTATGGCTACGCGTTGTATATGCATTGTAATTCCTTATGAATTTTTTCGTGTCCATAGATGAAACCACAGGTCAGGTATGCGGAAACCACCGCGCCCATGACACCCGGAGCGATGATGGATTGTCCGGCCAGCAGCAGACCTTTGATCTTGGTTGCCGGTAACGGATTATATTGCGAAACAGTGTGCGCAGCCCCGTAAAGGCTTCCGTAAGGAGAGTGGCAGTAGTCGCGCAGGGTCAGCGGGGTTGCCGCATCGATAAATTCTACTTTATTGCGCAGTTCCGGGCATCGAGCAAAGACCTGTTTTTCAAATTCAGCCATGACTTCAGCTTTGAAGTCGAGGTACTCCTGCGGCCTGTTATTTAGCCCGGAGTCCTGCCATCTGCTGAATTTCTCGATGCTGCATGGCATTATGGCGGTAATGCTTTGTTCCCCTTTACGGCCAAGGGTTTGTCCGGCGGAGAGGAAAACAGCATTGTCGTCCATTCCGGTTTTTCCTGAAAGAACTTGGCTGTAATCTGATTCAGGCCATAGGTAGATGCTGCGGCCCTGCAAGGATTTGACCGGTGCTTCGGCAATGCCGAAAAGAATCAGTGCGGAGACTGTTTCCTGCAATTCATTGATCCTGCGCTTGAAGACCGGGCGGAAAGCCCCGTCTTCTACACAGCGGATCATGGCTGCCGGGTGCGCGGACCAGATACATATTTGACCCCGCAATTCAGTTCCATCATCCAGCAGCAGGCTTTTGAAATTTTTGTTCTCGTCGTGCGTTATGCGGACCGCTTTTCTGGAGCAGTAGATATCAACACCGTGTTCTTTGAGCTGTTTCTGGTAAATATCAGCCAAGGCCTTACCGCCCCCTTCGATGGTATGCGAAGAGCGGAAATATGAACCGGCTACAAGGGCATGGGTGGAAAGCATGGCTTCATGCGGCGGGGTTCCGTAAAGCAGGGAATGGCAGCTGAGCAGGTCCTTGATATTTTGATCTGCGGTTATGGAATTCAGATAGTCGCTTAAGGATTCCGTCTCATCATGGGCCAGTGAATCCAGATTGAAATCCAGATTGAAATTCAGAAAGGATGAAGAATCGAAAATGGTTTGCAACCGTTGCAGGTATTTATCAATGGCCTGTTTTTCAGCAGGAAAGGCTTCGTGCAAACTATTGCGGACTCGTTCATAGCCGTAGGGCAGACAGATTTCCCTGCCCTGTTTTTCAAAGCGGAAACAATCGCAGCCATGGCGGTCAAAGGGGATTTTGCGCAGCTTTTCGGCAATGCCCAAATGTTTGAAATAAGTATCCAGCGGGTCGCCGTCACCCATCCCGCCAATGAGGTGGATTCCGGTTTCGAAATGCACTCCGTACTTGTTGAAGCCGCGTACTGTCGGTCCAAGCAGGGGAAATGCCTCAACTAGTGCGACCTTGAATCCCTGTTTTGCCAGCAGCAGAGCAGAGGTCATACCGGAGATTCCGGCTCCCACAATTATCTGATTATAGGCAGGCATTAGAATTCAAGGACGAGGCAGGAGTTGGTTCCGCCGAATCCGGCAGAGTTGAGCAGGGCTTTTTGCGGCGGAAGGATGTCAGTTTCAGTGAGGATATTCAGACCCGCACTGTCTTCATCCCCGGCATTGAAATTGATATTAGCTGCTGTGAATCCGTGGCGGTTCATGAGTGTTGTGTATACCACCTGACTGGCTCCGGACATCCACAGTTCGTGTCCGGTCATGGATTTGGTGGATGAAATGCGTGGACGGTTCTCACCGAAAAGTTTTTTGATATTTGCGGCTTCAGCTCCGTCCCCGGCCGGGGTGGAGGTGGCGTGGGCGCAGATATAATCGATATCCGCCGGGATCAATCCGGCTTGTTTCAGTGCTTTTGCACCTGCCCTCGCCAGACCGTCTCTGCCGGGAACTGAGATATGCTCGCCGTCTGAAGAAAATCCGTATCCGCTGATCGTTCCGAGAATTTCGGCCCCGCGTGCTTTGGCCAGTTCATAGCGTTCAAGCATGATAGCAGCGGCCCCGCCGCTTGGGATCAGACCGTCGCGATCCTTATCAAAAGGACGGCTGGCCTGTGCCGGATTATCGGTGTGGTTGGAGAAAGCCCCCAGTCCGTCAAAGCTGCACATGGACTGCCAGTTCAGCTCCTGTGCCCCGCCGCAGATAATTCTGTCCTGCTGTCCTGAAGCAATTAGATTCATTGCCTGACCTACCGCATGTCCACCGCTTGAACAGGCTGAGCTGATGGTCCAAGCAGCGCCTTTTGTTTTGAAAAGCGTGTTCAGGTTCATGGTAATGCAGGAAGTCATGGAGCGGAAAACAGCGCCGCTTCCAATTAGTGAAGTCTCGCCCCGCTCTTTGAGAATTTCAACCTGATCAAGAGCGGCAATGCAGCTGGAATCACAACCGAAAATCAATCCGCTGTCATCATTTTGCAGGTCTTCTTCGCAAAGCCCTGATTGGTCAAGGGCCTGTTTAGCCGCAGCGTATGCTTGAACCGCAAAGTCGGGCATGGTTTTGCGTTGCTTGCGGCCCAGCCATTCCTTTGGATTGAAGTCTTTGATGACGCCGGTAAGCGGGCTTTCGAAGCCGAGCTTGAGCCTTTCTGCATCAACATCAATTCCGGAATATCCGTTTTTCAAGGCATCCGTTATGCTCCGATGGTCAGACCCCAGAACAGAGACTGCTCCTATTCCGGTAATTGCCACTTTGTACAAGGAATACTCCCCTTAAGTATGGATGCCGCCGTTAACAGCGATAGTTTGTCCGGTGATGTAGGTGGCCTTGTCAGAACAGAGAAAGGAGACGACCCCGGCTACTTCTTGCGGTGTGCCTAAGCGTTTCAGCGGAATATGTTCTTTAATCTGGTCCAGAGGGAGTTCCGCAACCATGTCCGTTGCAATAAAACCGGGAGTGACTGCGTTGACCAGAATATTGCGTTTGGCGACTTCCATCGCAAGCGAGCGGGTGGCTCCAATGAGACCTGCTTTGGCCGCGGAATAATTTGTCTGTCCGGCAACTCCTGTTTCGCCAGAAGTTGAGGCTATATTAATGATACGTCCGGTTCTTTTACGCAGCATGCGCGAGACAACTGGTTTGGTTACATTGAAAAAACCGCTAAGATGGACTTGCAGAACCTTGTTCCAGTCATCTGAAGACATCATCATCATGATTGAATCCCGGGCAAATCCGGCATTATTGACCACAATGTAGGGCACTTCTTTCTCCAGCAGTGGGGAAAGGGTGTTTTCTACTGCGTCTTCGTCTGTGACATCGAATTTAAGCAGTGTGCACTGGCGTCCTTGTTCGCGGATAGCAGCGGCAGCTTTTTCGGCCCCGGTGTCATCACTGCGGTAGTTTAGCCATATATCGTAGCCGTCTTCGGCCAGTTGAATAGCAATGGCCGCGCCGATTCCTTTGCTTGCACCAGTAACTAGAGCTATTTGTGACATGATGGGTCCATCAATATTTGTTGGGTAAAAAAGGGGCTTGAGGCCCCTTCCTTATCTATATGGCGTCTTCTTTGGTGTTTCTGCCCTGTTTGTAGCCGTCTTTGAATTCTCCAGGCATTTCTTTAACTTCTTTTACAGCCTGTCCTGTTGCTTTGCCAATTTTCGCACAGCCAAGTGAAGTGGCCATGACTGCTGCAATGATCAGTGCAGCTGCTATTCTAGTGACCATGTTTCCTCCAGCATGTTTTTATTTAGTTGTCTTAAGTAATCCGGACTCTTGGGAAAAGTCAATTCAGCATCAGAGAGGGCATTCGGTGAATACTGCCAGTCTGTTGCGACCATGCTGTTTTGCTTCATAAAGGGCGGCGTCAGCAGTTTCGATCATCCGGGACGGAGAAGTCAGGTCTCCGACATTTGCGGCAACACCTATGCTTATTGTCAGGCGGTGCTCAATTCCGTCATACTCAAACGGGGTGGACTCCACTTTTCGAAGCATTCTTTCGCCGATGGCGGCGGCTGTTTTCTGGGTAGTGTCAGGCAGGATCAATGCGAATTCATCACCGCCGATTCGGGCCAGCAGATCGTTGCTTCGCAGCTGGGCCTCGCATATCTCGGTCAGGTGGCATAGTCCTTTGTCGCCGACAGGGTGACCGAAGGTATCGTTCAATTCCTTGAAGTAGTCGATGTCGAAAAAGAGCAGGGACAAGGTTTTGCGCGCACTAAATGAATAGTCAATAAATTCCTGGAGGCGGTGTTCGAACAGACGGCGGTTGGTAACTCCGGTAAGCGGGTCGGTAACCGCTTCTTCACGCAGTCGCTGTTCTTCTCGTTTGCGTTTACGGATATCGATCAGGATTCCGGCCAGCTGTTCCGGGTTTCCATTTTCACTGCTGCGCATGTTTCCGATCAGTTCAACCCAGCGCATGTCGCCGCAGTCAGTGAACAGGCGCAGATCAAAACGGAAAACACCTTCCTTTTCAATAGTCATGTATTTTCTGGCCGCTTTCAGCATGGGGAGCCGATCTTCAGGATGGATCATGCGCAGGGCTTTATGTAATGAGAATCGCATGTTGTCTGTCGGGACGGGAACAGAATGTAGCAGTTCCGGGGAGCACCAGATCTGCCATGTTTTGAAATCAAACTCCCATACACTGCTGTCCGTCAGCTGCTTGAGGATGCTGAACTGGCGTCTTTTTGCACTCAGTCTGTCCCGGAGAACGGCATTTGAAATCAGGTATCCGGCAGTCTTGAGCAGGGCGATCTCTACATCAGACCAGTCATAAGCCCTGCTGCAATCATCAAATCCCAGAGTTCCCCACCACTGGTCTTCCACCATTACGGGGATGGTCAGCATGGATTTAATTTTCTGGACTTCAAGGTTGTCCCGCAGCCAGCCGGGTTTGAGCTTGTCCGTGACTATTTTTTGCCATTCTCCCCGCAGTCTGCTCTGGATGGTTTCCCGGTATCCTTCACGCTCAATTTTATTGGTGAACATACTGAACATGGGCATTCCAAGTTGTTTATAGCGCGGCGAGGATGCCCATTCGAAAGTATAATTCTGGGTGATATGGGTATCGGTCACTTCGATTGTTTGAAAAATCCAGACGCGGCTGACACCGGTGGCTCTGCCAAGGGCTTTCAGCAGGTCATTGACTCCGTCTGGCCAGCCTTTACCTGCCGTGAGCTCCTCGGCACTGCGGGCGATAGCCGAGAGTACTGCTGCATTGCTTCCCTCTTCATAAGAATTGCCTAAATTATCAAAATTTCCGGTTTGAATAGCCATCGTTAACTGTGCTTGGTGATTTGTTGTTACAGTTGTCCGAGAAAAAAATTATTTTTAGGAAACTTTTAAAGTCTTCAAGATTACTTTTTTCAATTCCTCTTCCTCTACAGGTTTCGCGATATAGTCGTCCATACCTTTTTCAATGAACTGATCCCGGTCACCTTGCATGGCATATGCTGTAATGGCTACTATGGGAATTCTTTTATTGTGTGCCCCTGCTTCGCCCATCCTGATTGCTTTTGTTGCTTCAATACCATTCATCACGGGCATCTGGACATCCATAAGCACCAGATCGAAGTCTTCATATAAGAGTTTCTCTAGCGCCTGATGTCCGTTCCTGACGGTTTCCACTGTGAACCCGAGTTGTCTGAGAAATCGCTTGGTGTAAAGCCTGTTAACCTTTTCATCTTCGGCAACAAGTATGCGGTACGTGGTTAATGAAGAATCCATATCCGGCGATGGTTCTTTCGGTTCTTCCGGCGATTCTTCTGCCTCGGGAATTTCAAAAGGTATTGAAATAAAAAAAGTGGTTGTTTTTCCGGGGGTGCTGTCTACGGCGATATTGCCGCGCATAAGGGTACATAGTCTTTTACAGATGGAAAGCCCCAGCCCGGCTCCTTGATACTGGCGGGTATATCCTTCGCTCGCTTGTGTAAAAGAGTCGAAGAGAGTGTGAATTTTGTTTTCCGGGATGCCTATTCCGGTATCTTCAACTGAAAAAAGTAATGACTGTTCACCGGGACGGGAGTACGGCAGCAAGCTTACTTCGACGATAACGTGTCCTTGGTTGGTGAATTTCAATGCGTTCCCGATAATGTTAGTAAGGATCTGTTGCATCCGGGAAGCATCTCCTATGAGAGTTCGGGGAAGATCCGGAGCCAGCCTCAGTTCGAGATTGACTCCTGAGTGCCGGGAATTTATTTCAAAAAGTTCAAAGACCTGTTTTACCGCTTCCGCCGTGCAGAATTCTTCGTGATTAAGGCTGAGCTTGCCTGCCTCGACCCGGGCAATATCAAGAATATCTGAAAGAACGTTATTCAGTCTGCGGGAAGCCTGTATGGCCGCGTTAATATATTTTTCCTGTCTTTCAACAGGTCTTTCCGTATCCATTAATTGCAGCATGCCCATGATGCCGTTTAGCGGGGTGCGGATTTCATGGCTCATATTTGCCAGAAATTCGGATTTGGCCCTGCTTGCTGATTCAGCCTTTTCCCTTTCCTCTTCAACTTTTTCGAGGGCTTCTTTCAGTTCAGTAACATCACGGACGATGCCTTCCACTGTTACCGGACTGCCGTTGTCATCATAGAAAGGAACGTTACTCTGTTGCAGCCATTTGGTTTGACCGTAGCGGTCAATGATCTGGTACTCTACCAGAGGAGCCATTTTTCCGTAAGCCATTCCCGTCCATTGCCGCTTCATGTCTTTTTGCCAGTCGGGGTGGATCAGGTCAAAAAAGAATTGGGAGTTATCATAGAAGTTTCCAGGAGGAAATCCGGTAATTTCCAGACAAGCGGGGCTGATATATTCAAATTGTTTATCCTGAACTGAAAAGCGGTAAATTATGTCTTTTGTATTTTCCGCCATGATTTTAAAGCGGGCTTCGGTCTTGGTCAGCGCTTTTTCCATTTTTCTGCGCTCTGTAATGTCCTCAAGGGATGCGATTACTTCTGTTGGGGATTTTCCCTTTTCCACCGGGTTAAAAACCACGCGGAGGTAACTGGTTTTATTGCCGGTTATAGAGGTGTAGAAATCTTCGTATTCGGAAGTTTCTCCCGCCAGTGCGTGGCGAAGTGCCGCTTTCATTTTGGCGTTGCTTTGACGACCTGTGTTAAATCCGATCAGTTCTTCTTTGGTGGCCCCCATAAGTTCAATAAACTTTTTATTGCAATTAATTATGGTCCCGTTTTTGTCGAAATGAAGCATTCCGTGGGGGGAGTGTTCGAAGATAAGTCTGTGGTGGCGTTCGCTGTCCCTTAACTGTTTTTCGGCGGCCTTGCGGGCGCTGATGTCCCTAAGCGCGGTAACACGAAGTATTCTTCCGTTTTCGGTTATGGTTCTTCCCTGAATTTCGCATGGGAACGTTGTCCCGTCCTTTCTTAGAGCGGTGACTTCGTATGGTTCTTCATAATTTGATAAAATGTTATTGATTACAGTTTTTCTGTCTTCCGGGATGATCCATTCTGTTCCGAGCCGGCCTACGGCTTCCTCGGAGGAATATCCGAACATGCGTTCTGCGGTGAGATTCTGCTCCAGGCAAATTCCTTTGTCGGAAATGAAAATAGATTCGAATGTAGCGTCAGATAATCGGCGATAGCGTTCTTCACTGTCTTTGAGATCTTTAGTGTTTTTTCCCATTTCCCCGGTGATCATCTATTCTCCAAAAGTATATTGTTGAAAATATGATTGATGATAGTAGATGTACGATACAAAAAAAATTAAGTATTGTGAATTGGTTGTGAATTGATTTTATGAAACATGGTTTGAGTTTTCGACGTCTTTTTGTTTTCGTTATAAATGATTGTAATTGATACAGTTGCTTAGTGATTGTATATGGTTAGTAAAGGTGGTTATATTATTTGTGTTTAAAGATATTCCGCTTTGCCTGTGAAGCCATTTTTAATATTGGAGATTGTAATGACTAAAAAATGTATTCTAGTAGCTATGCTCGGTGCTGTAATAATGTTTCTGCTGCTGTGGGCAAGCGGTTATTTCAAGTCTGGAATTATTGAAAATGGCAGGATTGTTTCTTCTCGCGGAGCAGAAGATCCTGCGCGGACAGCACAGGCTGAAGTTGTTTCCGTGCCGGTAGTTTATGAAGCGGTCGGGACTGTTCGTCCGGAGACGGAAGCATCCATTGAAGCACAGGTTACCGGAAAAGTGCTTAAAGTGATGGTCCGTTCCGGGCAGAAGGTTGCCAAAGGTGATCCCCTGATTGTGATGGACAGCCGTGAATTTGAAACCAGACTGGAGAGTGCCCGGCAGGGGTTGAAATCAGCACAGGCTTCCGAGCGGCAGGCGCGTGAGGCTATCAATGCAGCAAGGGCTGATGCCGATACAACAACAGCCACATGGAAGAGGATGAAAAAACTGTTTGCAAACAAGGTCGCCACTAAGGATGAGCTGGAACGTGTTGAGGGCGCATATCTCAAAGCCAGGGCAGCCCTGGCTCAGGCAGAGGACGGGCTGGACGCCGCTGACGCAAGGGTGCGTCAGGCCCGCAAGGGTGTTGAAGAAGCCGAAATCGGACTTGGGTATACAACTATCAAGGCTCCGGCTGATGGTGAGGTTTCCAAGCGTATGGTTGAAGCGGGGGACCTTGCTTTTCCCGGCAAGTCCCTTCTCCTGATTCAGACCGGTGGAGTGCTGCGTCTGGAAGCACTTGTCCGGGAAGGGGTCATCGGGAAGGTCCGCATCGGGCAGAAGCTGGATGTTGATATTCAGGCCCTCGGCGAACGGGCAGAAGCTGTGGTTGAGGAGGTTGTTCCTTCTGCCGACCCCCTGACCAGAACCTTTCTTGTCAAGGCTGGGTTGGAGCCGTTACCGGGACTTTACCCAGGAATGTTCGGCAGGTTGCTTATCCCGGTGGGAGAAAAAGAGGTGGTTCTTGTTCCGGCAAGGGCCGTTTTCCGCGTGGGACAGCTTGAAACAGTTCTGACCAGCATCAATGGTAAATGGGAACCGATTTATGTGCGCAGTGGAGCGAAGCATGGTCAAAAGCTTGAAATTCTTTCAGGACTTGGCGGCAATGAAACAGTGGGATTCAACCCTGCTGCGGAGGGTGGTCTGTAATGCCTTCTTCGTTAAATCCTGAAAAGACACAGGGGCTGATAGCTTCTGCGGTTCGCTTTTTCCTGCATTCGAAGCTGACCGTGATTCTGGTTATCGCTGCGCTCATTCTAGGGATGGCTGCTGTGCAGCTGACTCCGCGAGAGGAAGAACCGCAGATTGTTGTACCAATGGCCGATATTATTGTGCAGGTTCCCGGAGCGGGTGTTGAAGAAGTTGAAAAGCTGATTACAACCCCTCTGGAGCGTATTCTGTGGCAGATCGATGGTGTGGAATATGTGTATTCAATTTCGCGGCGTGATTCATCCATGGTTACGGTACGTTTCTTTGTCGGTGAGGACCGTGAGGAGTCCCTGATAAAACTGCACAATGCCATAGCCAAAAACAGCGATATTGCACCGAATATAGCTTCCGGATGGGTAGTCAAACCAGTTGAAATTGATGACGTTCCCATTGTCGCTTTGACTCTTTACCCGTCACCGGAGGCTGGACGGACTGATATTTCCGATTTTGAATTGCGCAGGGTTGCTGAAGAATTGGCGTCACGGTTGGCTGAGGTAGAAGACTTGTCCCATGTTTCATTGGTTTCGGGGCGCTCCCGTGAGGTTCGGGTGGAGCTTTTGCCCGAACGTATGGCCGGACTTAATATTTCTCCCCTTGAGATAGCTTCGGCTCTCAAGGGAGCGGACCAGTCGGCGGTTGCCGGAGCGGTCCTTTCCGGCAATCGGGAAGTCACTGTGTCCGCCAATTCCTTTTTGAATGATGCTGCTGAAGTTCGTAATCTGGTGGTGGGGGTATTCAATTCCCGCCCGGTATATCTGGGAGATGTGGCCGAAGTTCATGACGGTCCGCAGGAAGCGGTTTCCTATTCCCGGATCGGATTTTCCCGCATGTATCTGAGCAGAACCGGAAATGACCCGGAACAGGATTCCCGGCCGGCGGTGACAATTGCTTTTTCCAAGAAAAAAGGAACAAATGCGGTCAAGGTGGCCGAGGATGTGCTGAAGCGGGCGGAGCAATTGAAAAAGGCGATACTCCCCGCCGGGATAAAGATGGAAGTTACCCGCGATTACGGAAAAACAGCAGATGCTAAAGTTGATGAACTCCTCGGTTCGCTTGGGTTCGCAGTAATTACAGTAATTATCCTGCTGGCCCTGACCCTTGGCTGGCGTGAGGCCTCTGTTGTCGCCCTCGCCGTGCCGATCAGTTTTTCACTGGCTCTATTTGTCAATTATCTGTTTGGCTACACTATCAACCGGGTAACTCTTTTCGCATTAATCCTCTCTCTAGGGCTGGTAGTGGATGATCCGATCACTAATGTGGACAATATTCAGCGTCATATTCTTATGAAAAAGAAGAAAGCTTCCGAGGCTACCCTTGATGCTGTTTCCGAAGTTCTTCCGCCGGTAATAATGTCAACGCTGGCGATTATTGTTTCATTTGTTCCACTGTTTTTTATCACCGGGATGATGGGGCCGTACATGGCTCCCATGGCAGCCAATGTTCCGCTGACCGTTACGTTTTCAACTTTCTGTGCTTTGACAATTGTACCGTGGATGGCCTTTCGCCTGCTTAAGGATTTGAAACCCGCGGCTGTGTCCGGTGATGCCGGTCCGGGGAGAATAGAAAGGGTCTATAAACGCATAGTCTCACCATTTCTTGAATCCAGTTTACGGCGCTGGCTGCTGCTAGTGGTAATTCTGGTCGGGCTGGTCTTTTCCATGGCGCTGGCCGGACTCAGGATGGTTCCGTTGAAGATGTTACCCTTCGATAATAAAAATGAATTCCAGATCGTCATTGATATGGATGAAGGAACACCTCTTGAACAGACAGACCGTGTAGTCCGGGAGATGGAACAGGTGCTTAAAACAGTCCCTGAAGTGACTAATTTCGTTACCTATGCAGGAGAGCCTTCGCCCATGGATTTTAATGGTCTTGTGCGGCATTACTATTGGCGTGAAGGTGGGCATATGGCCGATATCCGGGTCAACCTGGCGGATAAATCCATGCGTAAAGAACAAAGTCACGCCATTGTGCTCCGCTTGCGCAATGAATTGGAGCAGGTTGCGAAGCGTAATGATGCGAATATAAAAATTGTTGAATCTCCGCCCGGACCACCGGTGATATCCACCATCACAACGGAAGTCTACGGAGCCGAAGGCCGCCCTTATTCTGCACTTATTGAAGGCGCGAAGCAGATTGAGGGAATAATGAAAGGGGAGCCCGGGGTGGTGGATATTGATACTTCTACTGAAGCGGACCAAACGATGATCGACTTTGTGCTCGATAAGGAAAAAGCGGCATTACACGGCGTAAGTGCCCGGGATGTAGTAGCTACTCTGCAAATGGCCCTTTCCGGTATGGTCCCGGCCACTGTCCATGAGCATGGTGAGCGCACTCCGCTTCCCGTACGTCTTATCCTGCCGCTTCTGCGCCGGGCGGATGTTTCTTCTCTTGAACAGCTAAAAGTGCGTACTGCCGAAGGTAGAAGTGTTCCTCTGGCCGAGCTTGGCAGATTGGTCAGAATAAGCAGGGAGCAGCCTGTTTATCATAAAAATCTCAAACGGGTGGTTTATGTGTTCGCGGAAATGGCCGGACGCGCCCCGGGTGAGGCTATCCTTGATATGCAGGCTGAACTCAAAAATGATCCGCTGCCGCCTTTCATATGGTCCGATTGGGCCGGGGAAGGAGAATGGCAGATTACACTGGATGTCTTTCGTGATCTGGGTATCGCTTTCGGTGCGGCTCTTCTGGGCATTTACATTCTGCTTATTGTGGAAACGGGCTCATTTGGGATGCCGCTTCTGATCATGAGTGCCATTCCGCTGACGCTGCTGGGGATCATGCCGGGATTCTGGCTTCTTAACCTGATCAGTGCCGGAACGGTGCAGGGAATAATTGGTGAAGCTTTTGCCGATCCGGTTTTTTTCACCGCCACAGGTATGATCGGCATGATCGCGCTGGGTGGGATTGTAATTCGTAACTCACTTGTACTCATTGATTTTATCCGTCAGTCCGTTGCGGGCGGCATGGCGCTTAAGGATGCGATTATCCAGTCAGGGTCTGTGCGCTTGCGGCCGATTGCCTTGACTGCGGCAACAACCGCTCTCGGAGCATGGCCTATCACTCTTGACCCGATTTTTTCCGGTCTTGCGTGGGCACTTATTTTCGGTCTGTTTGCTTCAACCTTGTTTACCCTGCTGGTTATTCCTGTGGGTTATTATGTTTTCGAGAAAGATAAATAAGCAGAGTTGACTTACATCATATTAGATCAACTCTATATGTGTGAAAAGGGAGCCGTGGTGGTTGAGAAATCAACCGGAACAATAAAACCGACCAATTGTATGGAGGTCGATATGGCTGACTTAGAACTCAAGGATCTTAAAAACGTAACCATAAAGAATATTGATCATAACAAGGTGTTGAACCTTACTGATCTGGTTAGTTACCAGGAAGGTCAGGTCGTCAGCAGAACACTTTCACAGGTCAAGCAGATCTCCCTGACCCTGTTCGCATTTGATACCGGGGAAGGGATAAGCACACACAGCGCGCCGGGGGATGCCATGGTGCAGGTACTGGACGGAGTTGCGGAAGTTACCATCGGTGATGAAGTCTTCAACGTAGGTGCAGGGGAATCGATTGTGATGCCCGCTAACATTCCGCACGGCCTTGAAGCGCGTGAGCGGTTCAAGATGCTGCTGACCCTGATCAAGCAATAGAAATTAAAAAAGTCCGCCACGTGGCGGACTTTTTTCTTAATTATCACATAAGTCTTTTGGTAGCCTGATGGTAAACTTGGTTCCGTTACCGAGGCTGCTGCGGACATTTATAGTTCCCTTATGCTTTTCGGTAATGATGAAGTATGAAATTGACAACCCCAGTCCTGTCCCCATTCCGACTTCTTTGGAAGTATAAAAAGGTTCGAATATTTTTTTGAGTCTTTTTTGGGGGATTCCGGGACCATTATCCTCTATCTCAATGAGAATTCCGGTCGGATTGTTTTTTGTCCGAACTGTTAATTCCGGATAGACTCCGTATGGATAATTCTTTTCTGCCATTGCTTCGCTGGCATTTTTAATGAGATTCATTATTACCTGCTGAGTTTCGCTGCGCAGACAGCATACGTGCAGCTGATTTTCCGTGTGTTCTTTTTTTATTTTTATCTGGTTGAACCGGGAGTTTGTGTAAAAACTCAAATCCGAGGCAAGGAGTTTAAGGCTTTCATCCACCAGCTTGACTACGTCGCATTTATGAAATTTACGCGGACCGCTGTGGCTGAAACTAAGCATGCTGGAGATGATCTGAGATGCCCTGCTACCTGCTTCGGAAATGGTGGACAGCATGTTTGCAATTTCCTGTTTGCGCAGATATTCCCGCATAGCCTCTAAATCAACTGAGCACTCCTCTGCGACTCGGAGGTTTTTGGGTGTGTCTTTGAAAATTCTGTTGTTGATATTCTGGCTGGATCCCATGATTGCCGCCAGCGGGTTATTTATTTCATGCGCAATACCAGCCGCCATCCCACCAAGCGAACTCATTTTTTCATGCTGCACAAGCAGTTCCAGTGTCTGAACACGTTGAGTAATGTCGCGTGCTACCCCAAGATAATATCTGCGGTCATCTTCCTGGAAAATACAGGCAACTACTTCCACAGGATAGTTTTCGCCGTCTTTACGCCTGTGGTTGCTTTCAAATACAAATCGCTGGTCAGGTGCGGCCACGCTCATCGTTTTCAGCCATTCTTCAAGATTGGTTTTGGGGGCAATATCGGGAATGCTGAGTTTCAGTAGTTCTTCCCTGCTGTATCCAAGGGTTTCTACAGCAGCACCATTGATATCAACGATGTTTCCCAGAGAATCTACCAGATAGATGGGGTCAGCAATGTTTTCGAGCAATCGCCGGTAATCATTTTGGTTTTTTTGTACTGAACGGTAATATCTGTCCACTAAGACGTATATTATCACAGATGTGATCAATACATATAACCAGCCTTTGAGGGTTTGGATTCTCTGGATCATGCCGGCGTCATGTATCATAAAATGAAGCAGCTTATCGGAAAGAAGAATCCATAAAAACCCGAAAATGGCATATATAACGGCTATTTTAAGAGCTATAAAAGGGGACTTTTCCTGTTTCACATTTCATCCTGTATAATAAAATTTTCTATTGTCTATCTGTGCGGCAGAATAGAAATCATTAGTATACAAAGCATATCATAGACCTTTTTTTAAGTACAGGTGTTGCAGAGAAGTTAAGAAAAGTCCCCGGTAATAACTGGTGCAGGTTCTTCTTTTAAACGTTGACTCCTTTCATTCCTTCCTCAGTGTAACGGTTTCCCCTGACTTTGTTGGTGGACAGGATTTTTTCAATGTCCGCCAGCTCTTCAGCGCTCAGAGTAATAGAGGCAGCTGCTATGTTGGAGTCGAGGTTTTTAATTTTAGTAGTCCCGGGAATGGGGATGATGTTGTCCCTTTGTGCGCAGACCCATGCCAGAGAAAGCTGGGCCAGTGAGCATCCTTTGTTGGTAGCTATCACGGCCAGTTTATCAGCTATGGACTTATTTCTGGTATATGAGTCGCCCTGAAAACGGGGTAGGTTATTCCTTAAATCGTCATTGTCCGAAGAAGGTTTCCAGTTACTAAGCAAGCCCCTGCAGATAGGGCTGTAGGGAACAAAGCTGATTCCAAGTTCGCGGGTAAGGCCCAGTATTTCGCCTTCAGGGTCACGGGTCAGCATGGAGTATTCAGATTGCAGGGCAGAGAGAGGATGCACCGCATGTGCTTTGCGTAGAGTTTCTGCGGATGCTTCAGATATGCCGATAGCCCTGATCTTACCTTCATCTGCAAGTCGAGACATTTCTCCTATGGTATCTTCGATGGGCGTATCACCATCAACCCTGTGGATGTAGTAAAGGTCAATGTAATCGGTGCCCAGACGGCGCAGACTGTCATGGCAGGCTTTGCGAACATATTCCGGTTTGCCGCTGATGGTCCGGGCGTATTCACCTTTTTCGCGCACAATGCCGAATTTGGTTGCTATTACTGCTTCTTCCCTGCGTCCCTTTAAACCTTTGGCCAGTAGTTTCTCATTATGACCGTTTCCGTACATGTCGGCGGTATCAAAGAAGTTTATCCCGTTATCCAATGCGTGGAGAATGAGCTCGCATCCCTGTTTGTCCGAGGTGGCTTCTCCATAAAATTCACTCAAGCCCATGCAGCCGAGGCCGATGGATGAAATTTTGATCTCGCTGTTACCAAGTGTTTTCATACTGATTTTTGTAGACATAGTTATCTCCGTTTGTTTGGCGTTAATGGATGAGCATATGAATATTGCCAGACAATAAATATGTCGAATATATCTTTTGAATCAAAGTAATATCTGATAGATATTACTCATGGAAACACGACAGCTGAAATATTTTCTGGCCGTTGCTGAAGAGCTGCATTTCGGGCGCGCCGCTAAGCGTTTGCATATATCACAGCCACCACTCAGCCAGCAGATAATGAAATTTGAAGAGGAGCTGGGGGTTAAACTCTTTCAGCGTAACAAACGCTCTGTATCACTCACTGCGGCGGGAGTGTCATTACTCCGTGATGCACCGTCCATTCTACAGGCAATAGAGCGGGCTGAAATCAACCTGCTTGACGCAGCAGGCGGACAGAGAGGCCAGTTCTCCCTAGGATACATAGGACCAGCCCTTGATACGTTACTTCCGGAATGTATCCGTGAGTACAAGGAGAACTATCCCGCTGTGCGCTTAAGTTTACGGGAAATGTTTACAGGCGATCAGCTTGAGGCCGTGCGGAAAGGCGAACTTGATGCAGGAATAGTGCGTTTGTTTCGCCATGATGTTTCTGATCTTGAGAGTGCGGCTTTCCACCGTGAACCCTACTCCTTGGTCATTCCAGAAGGGCATAGACTCTGCTCAGGCGGTCCGGTTGCAATTTCTGAACTGGCAGGTGAGAAGTTCGTATTCTCTCCACGCGATGCTCAACCGCGGCTTTATGATGAATGGATGAGCGTTTTTTCTCACTATGGATTCGTGCCAGAAGTAACGCAGGAAGCGGCGCGGAAGAGTGCAATTGTGGCTTTGGTTGCTGCTGGTATAGGTATTGGTATAGTCCCGCAAAGTATGGCCGGGCGGAAGCATAAGGGTGTGGTATTTAAAGAACTGACAGGGAATTGCCCTTACATTGAAATGCAGATTGTTTATAAAAAGAGAGAAGAGTTTCCGGCAGTACTAAATTTTGTCAATCTTCTTAAAGGGAAATTAGCTGTAAATTTTTGAGAGTGATATTTGTCTTCAGGCTTTGCGTCCTTTTTACAGGGGGTATAATCTGGGCTTAAACGCAAGCCAAAGGAGGTTTATATGTCTCTTGGAAGAATAGTTATATTTGCTGCCGGTGCTGCTGTCGGAGTTCTCGGCTGTTACGCGCTTAAATCTGAAAAAGTAAGACCTGCTGCTGTTTGTGCGGTAAAAGCCGGAATCAAGGCCAAAGACTGGTACGTGAAGCAGTATGAAAGCATGAAGGAAGATGTTAAGTCGTTGGCTGATCAGGCACGGGAAAAAGGCAGTTCCATTGTAAACAAGGAAGCTGATGAAGCCGCGGAGGAAAGCGCATGAGTACATTAGCCAGACTTGCTCTTTTCGGCGCTATCGGCACTCTGCTGTTTCTGCCGCTCGTATTAAAGCGCAAACACCGTCATCGTCACCGCCACGGCGTTCCTGTGTTGGTTCGCACCGGTTCAGGGGGCGGAGGCCGAAAAGGACGCAGGTAGACTTTGCGCTGTTGGTATTAATTAACATCAGGATCTGCTTCAATTTGAAGCAGGTCTTTTTTCTGTGGTCCTGCTGGCTCGGATCATGTTTGCAACTGTCCGTTTCAGGTCTCGCAGCGGGGCTATGGGAGCCAGCTGACAGCGGTTGCAGTCGGCATCGGTGATATTTCCGGTAATGAGCTGGCGGCGCAAATCGGTGAAGTCCGCACTGTGCATGGCTTTCCTCAGCGAGGTGTTTTCATCCATCCGGGCCTGACTTCGGTTGCGTACAGGGCATGAGTGGATATCCCTATCAGAATGAATGTGCGGGGAATTCCACGGCCGAAGGCAGAATCTGGTCTGGGCGTCAGCGGGACCTTTTCGCCATTCACGTAATCCCGGCTGAATCGGGATGATCGCTATATCAAGTTTTACCCCGTACTTTTCCTGTGCCTTGTCAGATTCAAGTCTGCTGCCCACCATTCCGTCCCAAGCCGGGGGAAGATTCAGTTTAATTCCCACTGATTCTGCCAGTTCACGCAAATTATCAATTTGGGTAATTGTTTTTCGGAATTCGGTGCCGCAAAGTTGGAATAAGTTTTCGTCAGGTCCACTTAAATCTAGTTGCTGCACTCCATTTTCGGCTGCCAGCTTTGCCAGTTTAGCCAGATGCGCAATGGTCTGTTTGCTTAGATTGCAGCACCAGCTGAATGCGGTCTCTGTTCCCGGTGAAGCTGTCCGTATCTTTTGCATGTTGACAAGCAGCCCTTCCTGCATGGCGGGGTAATCTTCTCTTTCCGTGACAAGTTGCAGTCGGGAGTATTTGCTAAACTCGGCACATGCTTCGGCGGTCAGTTTCCGGTCACAATTGATGCTTGCCGTATCGATACTCAGCGGCGGAAAGCGCAGGTCATAATCCGCCAGCACTTCGGGGAAGAAGTGTTCTTCTCCATTGTTTGAGTAGTTGTTGATCGCATCCACGGTTTCAAGAGCCTGTTGCGCTGTCTTTTCCCAGAGGGGTCCGCATTTGCCGTTATGGGCTCGTATTTCATGGCCCATGAAATAGCGGTGGAATTCATCGGCATAATCTTCAACCCAAGCGGCAACGTACTCCACGCTGAACGCCTCCTGTAGCTCAATTGTCCGTACATCCCGTTTACTCATGTCAAAGCCGATCATTTCATCGGAATCCGGGACAATGTACGCGCTTTCAATATCTTCACAAATCTTACGTACGCAGTCTTCATCAATGGTCCCGTTGAAGTCGTTGAGAATCTCCGGGTGGATCATTATCGGGTGCAGATGAAAGTTGTGGGCCAGTATGCCTTCGCCGGGAATCTCCCAGAGCAACTGTGAGGGCCAGCCGTTATATTTTTCCGCTCCCATGATGGCATTGCGCACATCGGGATGCAGGTTGGAGATGGCCATGTCGACCATTTCACGCGCTTCAATGGGAACCTCCACTTTACCTTCGGCGAAATGGCGTTCACGCATCAGCGGCTGGAAATCTTCTTTGGTTACCCGCATGGTCCCGATCATGATTGCTTTGTAACCTTCCTTGGCCCGCTGGTAGAGGTTGCGGAAGGTGGACTCGGAAAAGACCGCATCAGGCGCGAGAACCACAGCTCTTGCGCCTTCCTCATGAGCTTTGCGCAGGGCGTGCTTGTGGCTTTGGATCATGTAGTCATACTTGTTGGCCCCATCCATGAGGTCGAAGTCAACTGTGTAGAGCCGCACATCCATGAGCTTGGTCAGGTGTGCGAAGGCCGCTGATTTCTTGATGGTCCGCACATCTTCGGGGGTGGTGTAGATAATATAAACCGAGCGGGCCTCGGTGTTGAGGCTTTCAATATTGCCGGGGCCGAACTGCGTTGGCAGAACATCATCCACGAAAACTGAGGTAAACTCTTCGCCAAAAACGGTGATAACTACATGAAAATAAATTTGGTCCGCTGAACGTTCGAAGCTGCTCTTCACAAATTCTTCATAGGGAAAAGCATCCATATCAGAAGTGTTATAGGCGTGTTGCAGGTATTGCTTATTAGCTTCAGCATTATGGGCATCAAGTTCAAGGGCATGGGTAAGCAGCTTTCCGGCTTGATGCGGCATATTCTGGCGGTTGAAAATTTCGGCAATTGATAGAGACGTTTCAATATCCGGTTCAACTCTTTTAATGTAACGTTCAAAATATTCCACCGCTATTTCCGGGCGGTCACATTCAAGGGCCAGCTCTGCCGCCATCTTAAGCGCTTGGGTATTGTTCGCTTCCTGTTGGAAAATTTGTTTGATAGCGATTTCAGCTTTAATATATTTTTCGTCAGCCATTGCTGCGGCTGCGTGCCTAAGAAGTTCGGCAATGTCCATTTTTTGCTCCGTGGCGTTGTTCACTGATTAATTATCGGGAATAATGAAGTTTATTCCGGGATGAAAGCTGTTAATTCTTGCAGCGATACGTGTTGCCAGTTTGTTGTTGAAGCCCATGATCACAGCTGCATTATGCGGGGCGCTGGCCGGGCCGATGATAGGCAGGCCCATGTGGGTTCGTCCTTGCTTTGAGGAATCTTCATCAATGAAAAAAGTTGCTTCCGCCAGCGATGCAGCCAGCCATGTCCCAGCCACGGCTGTGCCGAATATTCCGATTTCATGACCGGTTGCGGCCCGTCTTGCTTTGCTGGTTAGCTGCTCCAGCCATTCAAGTGACTGCCGCAAAGTATCCCGTGGGGCTTTATTATGCGGAAGTTCCACGCTGAAAGTTGTTTTGCGGGCGCTGAATCCGATTTCTTTTGCCAGCCATTGATCGGTTCGAGTGGTGATGAACAGTCCTGCTTCAGTGGCCAGAAATTCCAGAGTCTGCGGAGTGAAGTGCGAGCAGTGGTCACAGACCATGAGGTCGAATGGATTGCTCTCAAAAGAAGAAGTGTGAATTATGATTTGTCCGTCTTTATTCAGCAACGCAGCCAGTTGTTTAAGCGTTCCTAACGGATCAGTCAGATGTTCAATAACGTAAGTAAGTGTGATCAGGTCGAATTTGTCTTCAATTTCTTTAAACTCGCCGGAGAAGAACCCCTCGACTCCGGGGAGGTGCAGTATCTCTTCCCTTTGGGCTGACTGCTCATGGCCGAACAATTTCCAGTGTGGCAGGCGTTCATGAAATTGTTGCAGCAGGCTGCCATTGCCGCAGCCGACATCCAGCAGGGAACCTTCTTCCGGCAGGGAAAGTGCGGGGATAAGTTTATCCAGCAACACGCCACTGCGGGGCTTGCTGTTGCCTTGTTCATCGAAAATGAGCGGTTCACTGCCATTGCTCAGCGGATACATTTCATAGCCGGAATATATTTCGTTGATGTCCTCGAACCACTGTGCGGAAAGTTTTTTCTGGGCATGTCCGCATTCTTTGCAGAGCATGAATTTCCCTGATCGGGGCCACGGCTTGCAGTCCGAAGTGATGCCGGGGAAGTCCTTGAATTGATCAAAAGAGTGCAATTCCTTACTACCGCAGAGCAGACAGCGTGGTTGCAGGATTTTTGTAATGAGTTGGTCCACTGCCGGGAAATTGAATTCCACGAATTTTTCTGTAGTCCCTGCGTCCAATGTTGAATATTTCGGGCAGTAATTAAGAATTTTTTTGCAACTGGCGGGGCTGATGAGTTCTAGCTCAAAGTCTGCTTGTGTGCAGATTTTTAGGGCGAATTCAAGATAGCTAACTTCCTGTGGAGCAGAGCATTGAAAAATACCGCTGCCATCCTTTTCCATAATCGTGCAGCAGGCTCGGGCTGCGTCTTCAAACAGGACCGGAGCCATGGTCAGGTCTTCAAAGGGGGTGATCTTTTTGCCTGCCGCAAGGTCTTTTAGCCAGTTATGAATAAGCGGAGTTTCACGATCCAGAATTTTTGACAGCCGCACGATAGCCGCGCGTCCGAATTGCTGGCGCAGGAAATTTTCAACTTCAACCTTTTGCTTACCGTATTCCGTTACCGGGCTGGTGGGGGACTCTGGAGCGGGAAAGGGGGCCTCGCCGTCAAAAACAGCAGTGCTGGAGGGGAAAAGTATTTTTACTCCCCGGTCTAACAAAGTACGGCACAATTCTATTGTTCGCGTCACGTTCACTCTGTATGCGTCTGGGTCCTGATCGCACTCTTTATATCCGGAAATTCCGGCAGCTATCGCAGCCCAGTCGGCTTCAGGAATATTAGTGAACTTTTGTTCACTTTTCAAATCAAGGTGAAACAGACGCTGATTTTTCCGTGAAGTCTGCACAACCTCATGCCCGGATTTACGAGCCTGCATGGCAATGGCATTGCCAAGACTTCCATCACCTATAATCAGAATTTTCATGCTTAGAACCTACTAAACAAAGGGCAGGTGGTCGGGATTGGCGTTCAGATAATCGTGGATAAGCATATTTTTGCTGTTGGAAATGCAGTGATGGCTGCAATGTTTTGCGGGGTTGATCTGGAAAAATTTTTCCCTGTTGTTGAACCAGAAATCCTTGAAGCGCACATCTTTTATTGATCCAAGAACGCCGCAATCAAGGTTGTAGGCTTTATCCTGACAGGAGTAGACACGCTGGTCGGCTCCGATTATCGGAAGAATCTGCTGGTAGGGGCACCATTCGTAGGGCTTATCAAATTTTTCATCCAACTCGTGATAGGAATCGAAGACCTCAAATCCGGAATCCTCGAGTTCTTCCTTGGCCTGCTGAGTCTGGTCTTTGATTCTGCCGAATACGGGAGCGTGGTAACGGTTGTTTTCCTGTCCGTCATTGCTGACTACACAAGGTGAGAATTTTATGCTGTCCACCCCGGCGTCTTTGAGCTTGCAGGCCATATCAAAAACATGTTCGGCATTGTCCCTGCTGATGACATAGCTAACGCCCAGAAAACATTTGCCGCCAAGTTTTTTGAAATTCTTAATGTTGGTCATGATGTTGGAAAATTCATCTTCACCCACCGAGCGGAAGCGGGAGTAGCTTGGGCCGTCCCATCCGTCCATGGAAATCCTGATCCACGTACCCATTGAAGAGAAAACATCGGCAATTTCACCTTGCAGCAGTCCGCCGTTGGTCAGGGTGGCGATGCTGACGCCCCCTTCGGCCAGCGTTCGGGCAGTGGTTGCCAGTTGCGGATAGCAGAGCGGTTCACCTCCTCCGCTGAAAGTCACCGCCTTAACACCCATTTCAATACAGTCGGCAACGATTTCCTTCATTTTCAGTGCCGGAATGCGGTCGGCAATAGACATATCCTGTCCTAGTTGCAGATTTGGGTTGCGGTAGGCGCAATAGCTGCAACTATGGTTGCAGGCGTTGGTCGGTTTGATACGGATGTGGATAGGTGCTTCTGTGCGTTGGGATTCCGGGGGCAATGAGTCCAGTTTATGCTGGTAGTGAAATATTTTCAGATTGGTATAGAGCTGCATGGTATCCCCCGTTTATTCGAAGTAGATGAATTCATAGTCGCCGGAAAAATGAAATTCTTCAAAGAGCCATTCCCATTCTTCTTTACTGAAAAAAGACTCGCAGGTCAGTGCCCAGCATTGGAGATTAAACAATTCCTGCTCGTTACGGAAACTTTCCACACAAAGATATTTATTTTTTCCTACCCGCTCCATTTCAGCCAAGGCTTTTTTGAGGTTGAAAACGGGCAGGTTGTGCAGGGAATTTATGGATATGACCAGATCAAATTCACCGTCCGTACAGGGGAGCGGCTCTTCTGCGCGGTGCAGGAACAGTTTTTCTTTAATTTCATCTTTGGCTTCATTCAGCCCGTGGCGCGAGATATCGAAACCGTGGACCTCCATGCCAAGCTTATGCAGCTCGTATAGCAGGAAAGCCTTGCCGCAGCCCATGTCCAGAATACGTGAGCCTTTTCGCAGTTCGTAGGTTTCGATCAACCCTTTCGCCATTGGAGTCCAGTAGCCCTCAAGGTAGCGGTAGCCGCCGTAGCCGTAACGGCGGTCGCCGTCCCAGTAATCGAATTCGTATTCCTTGGCCTTGAGCATGCACTGCACCTTGTTGTCCACCATACGCGGCAGATATTCGCGCTTGGTGGATGTGTGCAGAGGAGTAATTAAATTGAGCAGTTTTCCCATTTTTTATCTGATGCGCTTCGCGGTTTGGATGAAATGATTTTGCCTTCGGCGGCCCTTCGGGGAGCCTCCCGGCGGGCTCTCCGAGGGCCAAAGAAACTTTTTGAAAAAAGTTTCTCTGGACTCTTCAAAAACTTTTATTAGATCTTCGCCGAAAATTAATGAATTTTTAGATTATTTTAATAGCTTGCTGGTTTCTTTTACTATGTTTTCGGCGGTCAACCCGTTGTGGGCGAAGTGCTCCAGCTGTGAGCCGTAGTTTTCGCTGAAATTATCCGCCAGCCCCAGCCTTTTCATGCGTAGTGGATTGGGCAGGCAGGCTTCAGCCAGAATTTCTGCTACTGCGCTGCCGAGGCCGCCGAGGATGGTGTTTTCCTCCAAGGTGATTACCGCCCGCGCTTTTCGCGCCCGTGAAATTATGGCTTCGCTGTCCAGTGGTTTGATTGTAGGCAGGTGCAGGATTCCGGATTTGATGCCTGATTCAGCCAGCAGCTCTGCCCCCTGTTTCATAACTCCGAGCATAACTCCGCAGCCGATGAGCAGCACTTCCTCTCCTTCGCCATAGGAGTAGGCCCTGCCGATTTCAAAGGTTTCTTCCTCGGTGACGATGGGATCGTAGCCCTTTGCCAAGCGTATGAAGATCGGCCCTTGGTGATCGAGGGTCTGCGGCATGAGCCTGTTCATCTCCTCGGCATCCGCCGGACAAAGCACGGTAAGGTTGGGAATAACCCGCAGGATGGAAAGATCTTCGGTTGCCCAGTGGGTCGGGCCGAGCGGAGCATAGACCAGTCCGCCGCCGTTACCGATGAAGCGCACATTCAGGTTGTGCATGCAGGCATCGAGCAGAACCTGCTCGTAACAACGACGCGTCAGAAAACTTTGGATGGTGTTAACGTAGACGATTTTACCTTCATGGGCCATTCCACAGGCCATGCCCACTGCGTTGGCTTCAGCGATGCCTTCCATGAAAAAGCGGTCCGGCATTTCTTCTTTAAAATGGGAGAGGGTTCCTGCACCGAGGTCGGAGCCTACAAATACAACCCGCTCGTCATTCTTAGCCAGTTGATATACCTGTTCCAGACAAGCTTTACGCATGGTAATCCTCGATACTCTTGATGATACGAACGTGGTCTTCGGCGGATATTTTAGTCTTGTGGTGCCAAGTAGGATCGCCTTCCGCAAAAGGTAAGCCCTTGCCTTTGATCGTGTGGCAGATGACTACGGAGGGTTTGTCCTGCTCAAAAGGCAGTTCTGCGAAAACCTTTTCCAGCGCAGCAACATCATGTCCGTTCACCTCGCGCACCGCGAAACCGAAGCTTTCCCATTTCCCGGCAAAAGGTTCGAATCCGGTAACTTCTTCGGTGGGACCATAGGATTGCAGCTTGTTGTAATCAACTATGGCTATCAGGTTGGATAGCTTTTGGCGGGCAGCACTCATGGCAGCTTCCCAGACAGAACCCTCGCCGCATTCGCCGTCACCGAGAACGGTGAAAACCCGGCTTTTGGATTTATCCATCTTCAGCGCGGCAGCAACGCCCACTGCAAAGGGCAAACCGTGTCCAAGGCTTCCTGTGGCGAATTCCACCCCCGGGGTTTTGGTGGTCGGGTGACCGCCAAGCAGCCCATTGAAAGAACAGAAGCTGAATAGCTCTTCCTCGGTGATGAATCCTTTATCCGCCAGCAGTACATACAGGGCCAGACAGCCGTGCCCTTTGCTCAAAATAAAGCGGTCCCTTTCCGGCATGCGTGGATTAGCAGAATCATATTTCAAAACCGAATCATAAAGCACGCGCAGTATTTCCACCAAAGACATGGACGGGCCGACATGTCCGCGTCCGGCATGGTGGAGTACATCCACGATTTTTTTCCTGAGCTGTTTAGAGCGCTGGTCCAATTTAATTCTCCAAAAGTATTAGTTCGCTAAATTCAATGCGCAGAGTATTTTCTGGTCTTTATTAAGGAAATTCGAAGCTTTTTCAAGCTGTCGCTCACGAAGGGTGTTGCTCTCGGAAGTTTCCCCGGCGGCAAATTCTCGCCGTTGCATATGTACGGAAATGAATTCATTCAGGATTATCATACACCACTTCAGGCAGAGCAGTGGCAGGTAAATTTTAAAACGGGGTATAAAATTCTTATCCGATGCAAAGATCTCTGTCATGCCATGAGAGAAAATCTGTATCTGTCGTTCACTCAAATCCATAGCCGGATGAAGCAGGAAATCTGCAGTAGCTTTTACCGGATCATCCCAGCCGAAATATTCAAAATCAACAAAAGTGAACTCTGATTCAGTTTTGAGAATGTTGTGAAACCCGAAGTCGGACGGGCTTAGTGTGCGGTATTGTCTAGCAAGTGGCTCGGTCCATAATCCGGCGGAAAATATTTGCTTTGCCTTGTTCGTTCTTTTCTCAAACGCCACCGAAAATTTATTATCCAGAAATGAATGCAGCTGTAGATAGAGGTCATCTTCAGCAGGAAGAGCTTGAAGCATTTCCAGTCTTCCTTTTATATTCTCCACTAGTTGCGCCGGGGAGAAACATGCTTCCGAAGCAGGATATATTTCCATTGCTGTTTCTTGAGCAGAAAGATCTTTGAGTTGTGCAAGAAAAGCCAGGATTTCGCCAATGTCCCGCACGCTGCTTTCAGTTACTCTCTCTCCATGCACAAAAGAGAATAGTGCTCCTTGCATGGGTTCATCAAAACCTAGCGGCCTAGGAACGTTCGTTATACCGTTCCCGGTCATGAATTTCAGGGCGGACCATTCCTGCTTAAGTCTGCTACGCCCGTCTGCTGTGGGTTGGAGGTAGAATTTTGCCAGCAGGGTCTTGCCGGATTCGCAATCGACGCGGAAAACCTGACTATTACGTCCGGCTCGGATGCGTGAGGTCTTAGCTGGAATTTCAGCCGACAGATGACGCACTAATTTGGCGGGATCAGAATTTGCCATTGGTAATTCCCGCAAAAACATATTTACTGATTCGGGCAAAATCGGGCAGCACTTTCACAGCGGGAATCTCAATGCCTTGTTCCGTTGATAGCAGAATTCGTGTGGTTTCTTTCGGGAAATCAGGTTCCAGGTATAATTCTTTGAGGTCGTCAATGAACAGGGAGCATCTCAGTTCATGAATGGTGCGGATTTTTTCTGTTCGCGTGGACAGGAAGAATACGTCTTTGGGGTCCATACCCAGTCCATTTGAAGCGAAGAATCTTTTTTGTTCCAAAAAGTTCATAGCCGCCGCACGTAAATCCACTTTGCTTTCCCCATGATTAGGATATCGAGTTTTATGGCTGACTATTTTGAATTCAATCCCGCTTTCTTTTAAACATAGTAGAAAATCCCAAACTCCGCTCATAAGTTCGGCCCGTTCAATATGGGTACCGTAAATGGCGATCTGCAATTTCTGCCACTCTATTTCGTCATGCTTCTCACGTACCTCATCGCGGATTACCTGCTTGATTGCGGGAGTCTTCGCTGAAATCAATCCGCGTTCAAGCGCAATCCCATGTAGGGCTTTGTCATAGCGGATAATAGTATTATCAAGGTCAATCCCAATAAGCATAGCCGGACCCCTACTAAGGATTCCAAAGGGGATTATCCCCTTAAATAAAATTCACATGTCCGCCGGGATTCTTAAGTTCCCAGAGGTAATGATTGATTTTGTCCATACGGCAATTAATACGGCATTGCTGCGGGTCGAGATTCTTCTCGCACCATTTTAGCGATTCCAGACGTTTCGCCCCGGTCCAGATTTCCTCAAAATTCTGCCCGTGAATATTGCCGTAGCAGAAATTTTCATCACCCAGATAGATGCTGCATCCCCAGACATTGCCCTTGGAATCTATGTAGGACCAAAAGGGCAGGGCATTGCATTGCCGGTAATCGCGTTTCTGCCCGTCCCATATTTTCATGGTCTCGCTGCGGAAAATTACATTGAAGCTGTCGGTCTTGTAACTTTGCAGCCGTTCTTCAAGTTCACTGCAATCGGTATAATTGATGTCCTTGTACTCGGTACAGATGGATTGCGGATGGTAGGAGTAGGGCTTGACCACAAGGTAATCCATTCCGGCATCACGGGCCAGTGTTGCCAGCTTTTCCACTTCATTTTCGTTCTCAGGCAATAGGACAAGCTGCACACCAAGCGTGCATCCAGACTGTTGTTTCTGACGCACTTTGGCGGCTGTTTCCAGATTATTGAATACCCGTTTGAAATCATCCGCATTGGTTCCGTGTATGCGCGAATAAGTTTCCGGAGTTCCGGCATTGAGGCTGACCTTGATCCAGCTGGTGCAGGGCAGAATATTGGTAGATTTTTCTTCATCGAGCAGCACGGCATTGCTGGTCAGGGCCACGTTGATACCGGCTTCCTTGGTGGAGCGGATAATTTGGGTCATGTCCTTATGCAGCAGCGGTTCACCTTCACCCGCATACATGATGCTTTTGACGCCCAGCCGCCCCATTTCAGCGAGACGCTTACTGAGAATTTCAGTGTCGAGGAAATCGGGCTTGTATCCGGCAAAATCCAGCCCGCAGAATTTGCAGCGGTGGTTGCATGCTCCGGCGGGGCTAAGCTCCATGTAAATGGGGTAAATATTTTCGCCATCCAGCCATTTGGCGACCCGCTTAGGATGCAGGTGCAGCTTGTGGGAATCTATGCGTAAATTATCGCTCATGAAAAAACCTTATGCCGGGGGTATGGAAACAGAATCCATCCAGTAGTGCAGGATGCAGGCATGTCCGGTTTCAGCCATGCCGTATGTTTCCGCCGGGAGCCAGAAATTGATGTCGCCCATGGTCCGCAGACTGTTTTCCGCAGACATGGCACTGAGGGTTATAACGGTGGCACCAGTCTCAGCGGCAAAGCGACAGGCGTTAAGCACATTAGGCGAGTTGCCGGAGCTGCTGATGGCAACCAGCATATCATTCGGGGTCAATCTGCGCTTGAGAGGTTCCACAAAGACCTGATCATATGAAAAATCGTTGGCAAGTGCGGTTATGAGGGCCAGATCGGTAAAAACCTGCGTATGTACATGGGCATTCTTGGCCAGATCGGCGGAAAAATGACTGGCCATGGAAGCACTGGCTCCGTTGCCGATCAGGTAGATTATCTTGCCCTGTTCACGCAGTTCTTCGGTCATATTTTTCCAGAGCGAAAAAGCCTCGTCACAATCGCTGGCAGCGCATTTGGCCCCGTCAACTTCGATGGACCTTAGGCAGTTCTGCAATCTTTGGGTGTGTTTATTCCACACGGTCTTTCTCTGATGCTAAAAGTTTCGTGGCCGCCGTCCAGAGCTGGGGAATGGTCTGCTCATGAAAACCGCGCACATAATAACTTTTGCCGCCGTCGGCCACAGTGCGGATGAGCATGGTTTTCCAAGGCCGGAAATAGTACTGGGCGTCGCTCTTGGGAGCTTCGCTGCCGACATTTTCAGGCAGGTCATGCAGATCGCAGACCAGAGTTGTGAAGTTGCAGATAGTCTTTGCAGAGTTGGCATTTGCTGCCGCATTGCGGACCATTGCCAAGGCTTTGAGATAAATTTCGGGAGCCATGATGGCACTGCCGAAATTCATGACTACGCCGTGCTCCAGTTGCTCCAGACAAGCGGCAAAGATCAGAAAATCGCGGTAACTTGCCTCGCCGATTGCCGCTCCGTCACAATTGGGATGTTCGTGAATGATGTCGTAGCCTATCCCAGCATGGACAGTAACCGGGATACCCAGCTCATAAGCCTTGGCGAACAGACTGACTTTTGCGTGATCAGGGTTGTTTTCGCAGAGAAATTTTCCCACGGATTCACCGAAACCAAGGCCCTGCTTATTGCCGTTTTTTACGATATCGTTGAGCTGTCCGGTCTCCTGCCAGAGTCCGAATTGACCGTTAGAAATGTAGGTGGCAACGCATTCGGTGGTTTGGCCGTGCATGGCGAATTCGAAATCGTGAATTGCGCAGGCTCCGTTCACCGCGATGCAGCTGATCAGTCCCTGTTCCATGAGTTCGAAAAGGTAGCGCTGCACCCCGGCGCGGATGACATGCGCCCCGATCATGAGTACCCGCGCGCTGTCTTTGTCCCGTGCTGAAATAAGTTTATCAGCTATTGCCTCAAGAGAAGGATGAACCTCAGCGCAAGGTTCGGGAGCTTTTATAATTGCGCTCTCAAGCAGGCTTTTACGCTCTGCTAGGGAGAGTACACGTAGATTACTGCGGTCAAATTGGCGGTATCTGCTGCTCATTTTATTTCATGGTTGCGGTTATATATTTGCGCATGGACTGTTTATCAATGGGTTGGTCATTACCCATAATCTGCACAGCCAGCGATCCGGCAATATTACCTAAGAATCCGACCAGCTCTTCATGAAGTCCCATGCAGGCGGCCATGGACGCAATGGAAAAAAGGGCATCCCCGGCCCCGACCCGGTCCACCACATTAGACTGGAAGGAGGGTATGCGCACAAATTCACTTCTAGGATTATAAAGAGAGCAGCCCCGGCTGCCCTGAGTTACCAAAGAAATTTTAGTCTGCAAGCGGTTCCCTGTTTCTATAAGCAGCGGACGTAACTCATTGAGCTGGTCGCGGGTCTCAAGGCGCAGTTCGTGTTCTGCAAGGGAGAAAAAATCCATGCGCGGATATTTGCCGATGGTATTGAACCCGCGGTTTCCGGCATTGGCCTGTGTGTTCACAGCAAGGAAAGGCGATTTTTCCGACAGCACTTTAATTACCGAAGGGCTGATCAAGCCGTGTCCGAAGTCGGCAGCCAGCACAAGGTCGTAACCTGAAATGATGCTTTCCAGTTCGGCGCAGATTTCCTGCTCCAGACTGTCCGGCAGCGGGCTGTCGTCCATGACATAGATTTCCATGACCTTGCTTAGTGAGTAGCTGTCAATAAACCTGCGTTTCAGTGTGGTCGGACCTTTGGGGCGGGTGAAAAAGCGGGGACTGATCTTGTCATCCAGCTTTTCGCAAATGAAATCTTCGTAGCGTTCATGCTCGCCGAGCATGG
This sequence comes from Maridesulfovibrio sp., assembly GCF_963667685.1. Lineage (NCBI taxonomy): Bacteria > Pseudomonadati > Thermodesulfobacteriota > Desulfovibrionia > Desulfovibrionales > Desulfovibrionaceae > Maridesulfovibrio > Maridesulfovibrio sp. Next base: position 2,037,373 of record NZ_OY763930.1, read on the forward strand.
TCAGCAGTGTAACCTGCCCGGCAAAGTTGGCGACGTGATTGGCTACTGCCAGTGCGCCCCCGGCATAAAGCTCGTGGGACTGGTATTTCAGTGCCAGAATGGGGTCTTTTGAGGATTTTCCCAGCGCTGATGCAATCTGGTATTCATCAAGAATTGTGTCTCCGATGATGAGTACATTAAGGTCCTGCATGTGCTCAAGATGTTCGAGCACATCATCCAGACTGTAGCGGCTGCGGAACATCTTCAGGTATTCGTCCAGCTCTTCGTTGTTGCGGGTCAGGTAACGGTTGATCAGGTTGGATGAGCTGTAGACGATGTCTGAAGTGAAAATCAGTTCCGCCCCTATTTCGCGGACCACATCCGCTTCCTTGCCGATTTTCCCAAGCGGGTCGTTGTCTATATCCTTAAATTCATCACCTTTAGCATAAACATGGGGCCGGATAGCACGCAGGGTCTCTTCGGCAGTGGGCCATTCGTTGATTGCTACGTAATCGGTCTCGCCAAGTGAGGCCAGAGCTTCAGCCCGCAGCACTTCGGTGAAGGCCGGGCGGTCCGGGCCTTTGTCCACGTAATGATCCGGGGTCAGGGTGACGATTAGAATATCGCCGTGTTCCTTGGCCTGATTGAAATAGCGTATGTGTCCGATATGCAGCAGATCAAATACACCGTGGCAGAGCACGATACGTTTGCCGTTTTCACGCAGTTCAGCCGCGATTTCCGCAAGCTCTGAAATAGATTTTATTTTACTGTCAGCGCAGGCCATTAAATTATGGTTCCCATGTTTCTCTGATTGATTTTAGGGGGCGTAAGCCGTCTTCCGGGGCAGCCCGCCATTCACGGTCCGGCATCTCTGCTTCGGTCGGTTTCTTCATCCCGTTACCGTCAGCACGCATTCCCAGCCTTATGTTGGCTATCAGTCTTTCCAGCTGATCTGGGAGCCAGCAATGTCCGAAGTCGTATTCAGGGCCGTTTTCATCTAGGTCAAGGTGCAGTTCAATTGTTTGTGCTTCGTATTTGTGCACAGCGCGATGAATAACGCCTTCACTGACCGTATGATCTGACCAGCCGATTTTGCAGTCGAATTCATTGCGCATGGATTCTATAGCCGCAAGATTAGCCTGCCCAACCGGTGCTGGGTAGCCTGATACGCAATGCAAGAGGGTTAGGTCAACACATCCTGAAGAATGTAATGTTTCCACTGCCTTGGAAATCTCAGCCATATCGGCCATTCCCGTGGAAAGTACCACAGGTTTACCAGTGGCGGCGCATTTTTCCAGCAGTTCCGTCCAGAGCAGTTCGTAGGATGCTATTTTGAAAAAATCTACATGCGGAGCCAGAACATCGACAGCGTTAAGATAGAAAGGTGTGCAAGAGAACAAAATGTTTTTTTCACGGCAGCGTTCGGCAATCAAAGGAATAAATGATTCCGGAAGTTCCCAGTGAACCCTGTTGCGGTGTTCTTCACTTCTGGTCAGAATTTCCGGCGCAAAAAGTTCGTTAATCCTGAACAGCTGGAATTTTACAGCAGCGCAGCCTATGCGAGCGGCAGTGTCGATGAACTTATAACAACGTCCGAGATCACAGTCGTGGTTGCTGGAGACCTCGGCAATAAAGAGGGGTGGGGTTGTCTTGCAAGGCAATTTTATGCACCTCCAGAAAATGTTATAAGTTGAGTTGCCGGGAGTCTATTTTCTAGGGCATAGCAAGTCAATGACTGTATTGTTTTTAGGTATACATATGTAGGTTGGCTTTGGTATGGATGCAGCTATATTATCGAACTGTGCTTAACCATTTTTTAGCTAACGAACAGTGTGCCTACGGTTTTCTCAAGGAGATTTATATGTATAATAGTGTTTATTTTGAAATATCAGGAGCATGCAATGCGCGGTGTCCATGGTGCCAGACAGGGCTGAAAAGAATAAGTGGTAGGCAGGAAAAACCTCACTTTGTCTCCATAGAGGATTTCAGGAAAGTTGTTCGTAAATTTAGGGCTAAAAGGCTTATTTCATCTGAAACTATCATCTCTCTTTATAACTGGTATGAGCCGTTCCTTCATCCGCAGTTCAAGGAGATTGTCGGTGAGCTGCATCGCATTGAACAGCCCTTCCGTATTAGTACTAATGCCTCTAAGCTGGTGCTTTTTTCCGGTAATGAGCTGCAGTATTGTAGCATGTTAAGAATTTCGTTACCTGGTTTTTCTCAATCTTCCTATGACAAGGTGCACGGCTTTAATTTTGAGCGGATTCTCGAGAACATTGTGGGTATGGTTAAAAATTTCCGTGCTAATGGATTTAAGGGTGATGTCCAGCTGGCTTTTCTCGCTTATCAGTTCAACCTAAATGAACTGGCTGCCTGCCGTATTTTTGCGGACAGAATCGGGGCAAGTCTGTCAGCCAGTGCAGCATCTTTCAACGGATTGTCTATGATGATGTCTTATCTTGATAATACAATGCCTTATGATCAATTAAAGAAAGCATCAAAAGAACTACTTCTTTATTATATGGACGATGTTGTTGCCGCCTGTCCTAATGATTGGGAGTGTCCACAGCATGAAGTTCTTGTGGTAGATGAACATTGTAACATCGTGATTTGCTGTGGTCCGGACAAAGATGAGCCAGATTATCTTGTCGGAAATGCTCTAGAGCTTTCTGTAGAAGAAATTTTAGCAAAAAAAGAGGCAAAAAAGAGTTCTGCTCTCTGTAAGAAATGTATGTCTCTTGGGGCTCCCTATATCGGGTCCAATCTGCTGCGTCTGTCAATTTAAAAAATGTAATAGAAAACGGTTAGGATATATATGCGCATACTCGTAACAGGGGCCAGCGGCTTTATAGGTAATTATGTAGTCAGGGAAATTATTGCACAGGGGCATGAGGTTATTGCGACCACACGTAATATCGAAAATCTAAGCCAGAGGGATTGGGTTGCTGATGTCAGTTGTAAAAAGCTCGATCTGGTAGATCTTCCTGAAGGTATTTTTTCATATTTAGGTAGTCCTGAGCGGATTATTCATCTGGCTTGGGGAGGATTACCCAATTACAATGACAGCATCCATACCGGTCAGATATTTCGAGAAAATTTTGAATTCTGCAAGAAAATGGTCGAGCAGGGGGCCAAGCATCTCCTCGTAGCCGGGACTTGTTTTGAGTATGGTCTTACAGAAGGTTCTCTTCCAGTGAGCACTCCCCCTGCCCCTGTGACGGAGTATGGCAGAGGTAAAAATATGCTCCGAGAAGCGTTGGAGGGAATCTTCAAAGACAAAGCCGTTCTTTTCCAGTGGGCAAGGCTTTTTTATATTTATGGAGAAGGACAGTCTCCGAACTCTCTATATTCGCAGGTCCGCAAAGCCGTAGCTGATGGCGATAAGGTCTTTAATATGTCCAAGGGGGATCAGGTTCGTGACTTTCTTTCTGTGGAGCAGGTTGCTAAAAAAATAGTAACTTTGGCTTTACATAGTGAGGAGTCCGGTATTTTTAATATTTGCAGCGGAAAACCCAGAACCGTTTTGTCTTTGGTGGAAGAATTTTTTGCCGCACACGACCATGAAATTGAACTGAACAAGGGGTACTATCCCTACCCCACCTATGAGCCGTTTGCATTTTGGGGACAGGATTAAGAGAGAGGTTTCCCATCTTCTCCCGTCGAACGGCATGCGCATTAGTTGTAACTACTATAGTTTCATTTTGTGCAGTAAGACTTGTATGGCGAAAAGAAGTTTACACTTTTCTTCAAAATTAGTTTCGCATTTAATGTACTTGTCCTTTTTAATGGCTAGACGTTTGAGCAGGTTATGTTCGAATTTTATCAAATCATTAATGCAAAAGAGAACTATTTCCTTAAAGCTGCTCATATGGTTGGGCTGGAGCGGACCTGTATGCGGTGATTTGTAAAGAACCAGTTCCTGATTTTCCAGCTTTTCAATAAGTTTCTTATCTGCAGCTTTGATGCTGAAATTCTTGTAATCAATCTCATAGATATAGTCGTCAACATGGAAATTTAGGGCAAAATAGCCATGGTCAGGGAATTTCTTCTGTCCCTCAGCATATGAAACGGAAAACCGGTCCTTAAGGCCGTGTGGTGTTCTCAAGAAAAAATTAACCCATGTGTCGGGGGTCTCCCAATCCCTTTTTGCAAATGTGCGCTCGAAGGTTGTCCAGTACTCTCTCGTTTCTCCCATAACTACAGCTTTTATACTGTCCAGCAACAAGTCAAAACTTTTCCCGATATTCATCAGGTCCTTATTGCGCATTTGCAGTAGTTGCTGTTTAAGGTCACCGTTTTGATTTACAGTCCATGAAAGAACGTGTTTCAATTGCTCTTTCGTGTACGTGTTAAATGACTGGTGGCTGAATGTTATGCCTGGCTGGTCGCTTTTGGGCTGATATGCGATTGCAGGCCTTCCTGTCGCATATGCAAATGTTCGTCGACCGAAAGAAGTATCAGTTACTAGAACTTTGGCCCGGGCAAAAGAAGTTTCGTTGCCTGGCAGGGTGTCAATTTCTATATTTTTATAGCCGGAAAATTGTTCCAGAATGGAATATAATTTCGCTGTCGGCGGATTGTACGGTCTGAATATTATGCTCAGATCAGGGCATGTTTCCTTGATGGTTTCTAAAATGTCGAGATACTGCTTCTCAGCTTCGAAATATGGATAGCTGGGCATGAACAAAATGCTATCGGTTCTAATCTTTTTTGCTTCAATCTTTTCAGTAAGTAGGTCTATTTTTAAATATCCGCCTTTAATAATGGTGAATTTCTTGTCTCTTAAGTCGAAGAAGGAGGGAACTATCCGGCCCATTTCCTTTTCAAACTCTTGCGGTGTGATTTTTTCGAGAAATGGCGGGTAAACGAAAAACATATCAGCGATATGAAAAAGGTATGTATAGCTATGTAAATTCCATGAGCTGTAAAGCACATGACAGGTCACGATCACTTTTGATTCAACAGGAAATTTAAATCCGAGGCAATTGTCCGAGGAGACAAATACGGAGATGCCTGTAAGTTCACTTAAATCCCTTGAATCAATTTTAAAAACTGGAATCTGATCTATGGCTTTATTCAGCTTGGCCTCTTCAATTGTAATAATTACTGGTGTATATATGTCTGAGTCTATAAGGCTTTTTTTAGCTGCTGCTGCGTATACACTCACGTGTAGGTCTGCACAAACAAAAGCAACAACAGGCTTTTGGGCATTCTTAATAAACTCGGCCAATTGCGATCTCTGCATGTGATGGTGCCTATTTTGTTCGGGGTAAAGTTTAAGCTGTTTTTGTTATGCTGTAGTTATTTCAATTCGGTACTACATAAAAGTTCAATATTCAAATTATTGAGCGGGATCTTTATATGTCTTTCTTATTCAGATTCAAGAATTAAGTTATCGAATGTTGTGTTTGGCGTAATATTTGCTTGATATTTGAAAAGCGTCAAAAAATATTTCGGTTCTCGACATATAGTTATCAATTTTATAAAATTATTTAAACAAGATGATGCGGAGATTTTAGGATGAGTAGTAGCTTTGAGCTGAGTTTTACGGAGAGGAAGACCCCCCTGATTTCCGTTCTGATTCCCTGCTACAATCGGCCGGAAGGGCTTGATAATGCTCTTAGTGACTTTACTGGCCAGACTTACAGAAATATTGAGATAGTAGTTTCCGACAATTGTTCTCCGCAAAAAAAAGAGATTGCTGCTGTCATGGCAAAGTATGCACATGATCCTCGTATTCGCTACACTCGCCGGGCAGAAAATGTAGGGATGTTGCGTAATTCGCTTGGGGTGCTGGAGGATGCAAGAGGACAATATCTCACATGGGGCAGTGATGATGACCGCTGGGACAAGGATTACCTACTTGAGTTGTTTACCCTGCTTAAAAAAAATCCTGATGCTTCATGTGCTTTTTGCGACTACGATGTAATCAATCCAGAAGGAGAAAAGTATATTGGGTTCCCGGAAGCGTATCCGTTCCTGAAACAGTTTGATGATCCTGATCGGATCAGCCGTCTGAAGAAATTTATTCTCGCCAAAGAAGGCTATAGTAATAAATCTTGCCCGATAAGAGCCCTGATCAAGACAGAAATTGTTCGAGATTACTTCGATAAAATGCAAGATTTAGGGTTACTTGAAAACTGGGGTGACATGCTTGTAGTTTTTGCTTTTCTGATGGAAGGCAGGATGGTTACCTCTCCAAGGGTTCTGCATAAATTCACATCCGGTAATGATAAGGACTATTTTCCAACGCCCCCCAATCCTTATTTTTATCTTGAGGGATATTTGAAGCTTATGAATTGCAGACTTCCTGTTGAAGAGGTGAAAGTACTCAGGGAGTTTGTGGGTATGAAATTGACACAGGCTGATTGTGCTTTCGGAGGTAAAGAGCTTGCCAGAACTCTTCAGAACATTTCAACACTTATGAAAGTTCCCGGTTTTGACATTGATATTCATGATGTTGAAAGCTTGAGCCATTACTTGGAAGTGAAGGATTATTGTGCAGTCTTAAGGATTATAACACGGATCTATAGGAAGTTTACACCGGATCTTGTTTTGCAAATTATTGCTGCGCAAAGGATGAATCAGATAAAAGAATCTGTCGTTGCTTAGTAATTTTCTGTTTTGTGTCATATCTGCCTGGTCTAGGCTAATTAAAGTTTTATATTTTAAATGCAGTTCGTGATGAAATTACGTAAAAGAGAGTGTCATGGATGCCATAAATAAGAAGATCATATTCGGTATTTTTTCCCAAAATAAGTCTATGGCTGCAGCTATGCTTGGTGCCCTTGCCCATAAATTAGGATGGGATGTTGATATTGTCTTTTTTCCGCTGGAATCTTCCCCCGAAGATGTCTTGGACGAATTGGAATATTTTCCAGATATATTTGCGTTGTCATTTGCGTCTTATAATAGGGCTCAAGCTTTTTCTGTCGCGAAGGTTCTTAAAGAGCGCGGCATTAAGGTTATTGGTGGAGGAATTCACGCTACTGCTATGCCTCAAGATTTAGTGAAGACGGGTTATTTTGATGCCGTCATGTATGGGGACGGTATGGGATCATTGGAAGAGGTCCTTTTGAATTATGAGGACTTGAGAGATTCTGTGATTGTAGAGGGTAGAAAGCATCCTGATGAGAGAGTTTATCTTGATTATTTTTTTTCTGAATCACAGGAAAAGGTTTTAAGGGAAACTCAAAAAATTGATTTGCTTACAAGCTATGGATGTCCGTTTGGCTGTACCTTTTGCGCCAGTTCTCGCAAAAAATTTATGAAATTTCCCGACGACTATATGGTTGATTCCATGATCGATATTCATGATCGATATGGAGTTAAAATTTTTACCTTCCAAGATGATCTGCTGTTTAATGATGTCAAAAGAGTGAAGCGTGTCAGTGAACGTTTGAGCAATCTGCCAGCGGACAAATCTATTAACTTTGGTAAAAGTGCAAATTGCAGAGCTTCTAGTTTTTCGGATTCGCTAGCTGAAGAGATCAAAAAACTTAATATTACAGATGTTAGTTTCGGTATAGAGTCAGCTTCAAATAAGCTTTTAAAGTTCTTGAATAAAAAACAGACTGAAGAAGATTGTTACAGAGCTCTTGAGGTATGTAAAAGACATGGTCTGTATAGCCGAATAAATCTGATGTTCGGAATTCCTACTCAGGATGAAGAGGATTATCAGATTACTTTTGAATTCGTAAGAAAAGCTAAGCCAGATATCATTAATACCTTCTATTATACTCCGTACCCTGGAACGGATCTGTATGACTATTGTTTTGATAATGGTTATATCTCTTCTGAATATGACCGTAATCGTTTTGACTGGTTTGATGCTAAAGTAGATGGTATCAGAGAAGTTCATCTAAAATTGAATAATGTAGATTACCATATGGCAGATAAGTACATAAATAAAATTAAAAAATTATATGACCCTCTGAATTTTATAAGTCCGATTATTGCGGAACTAGATAAGCAACCATGGATTATTTTTGGATCAAGTACACAGATTTATTTCAGCCAGGTTCTCTCTTTATTGAATGAAATAGATAAAAAAAATTGTCTTGGATATTATGATATTGATCCGGGGGCAGAATATGCAGTTGAAAGGAGAGTAGAGTTTTCAAAATATATGGAAAATAGCAGCTTGCAACCGGATTGCATTGTTACCTATACTCATCTTTCAAGTGAAGACTATAAAAATTTCAAGGAATTAGTTAATCGTAAATTTGGTGATATTCCGCTTGTTTCCATTTCCACTATGGAGAGACACTCGTTAGAGGAAGTAAGAAATATGCTAGCCAATTATAAAGATAGTCTTATAGCGTCAAAAGAAGGTACCCAATAATGCCTAACATCCTGCATATCACCCCCCATTTCGGCGGCGGTGTCGGCTCGGTTTTGCGTGGTCTTATTGATGAGTTGGGCAGCATAGATGGCTTTGAGCAGGAAATTGTTACTTTTGATTTTATTAATGAACAAAGCAGTGAGTGGGCAAAGAAACGCGGGCATAGGGTCAAGAGTGAAATTTCACCGCTCAGCCCAGAGTTGCACGCGATAGTTTGCGCTGCGGACATTGTTCATCTGCATTTTTGGAATCATCCGTTAACGTATTTATTTCTTCAATCTTTCTCAGGTAATAAAGCGCGTGTTGTAATGTGGGCACACTGCAACGGCGCGCATGCTCCATATTTATTTCCTGATGCAGTTCTCACCTTTCCGCAGTTATTTGTAACTACTTCAGAATACAGTGCGAAAACCAAAAACATTGCAAGTCAACCTGCCGAATGGCGGTCAGCGCATCTGCGAAACATTACTTCACGCTGTGATACTGCGGACTTTTTAAAAATAACCCCTGAAAAGCATTCCGGGGTTGTCGTCGGTTATGTGGGCACTGTTGATTACTGTAAAATGCATCGAAAGAGTCTCGATATGCTGGGGGCAGTTTCCACTCCTGATGTGCGTTTTGTTGTTTGCGGCGGCGACAGCCACGAAGTTATTCAGGCTGAAACATGTGCAAAAGGGTGGGGTAATAGATTTGATTTCAGGGGCAAAGTTAGTGATGTTCCAGCCGTTTTGGCGGAACTGGATATTTTTGCCTATCCGTTGACAAAAAAGCATTACGGAACTGGGGAGCAGGTCCTTGTTGAGGCTATGGCCGCCGGGATTCCGCAGGTGGTGCTGAACAATGGGCCGGAGTCGTATATCGTCCGGAACGGGGTTACCGGGATTGTCGCTGACGGACCTGAAGAATTTACTCGGGCCATTGAGCGTCTTGCTGCGGACCCGAAGTTACGCAGGGAAATGGGGGAAAACTCTCGAAGGCATGCCGCCGGGCAGTGTTCCATTAACAAGATGGTTGATGAGTGGAATGTCATCTATGGCGAACTTTTGGAATATCCCAAGAAGGAATGCGATTTTGAATGCTCTCCTTACGGCGCTGAAATGCAGGATGATCCGGCAGTGCTTCTTTTTCTGTGCAGTCTTGTGGACAGGGAGGTACAGGATATTTTCAAGGAAGCTTTTTCCTTTTACACGAGAATTCTCCCGGAAATCTGTTTGCAGAAGTTAAGTTCTTTGCAAGATATATATTTTGCACAAGGAAAGGGCAGCATCCACCAATATGCTCAGTTTTTAGATAGTAAAAAATTGCGGTACCTTTCAAAGATAATGCTAGAGTTGGTAGATTCTAATCCCTGATTTTTTTCGTGGAATAACATGGTTGTTGCTAAGTCTACGGTGGTTTAATTGTATCTTAAGCTGATAGGTTGTTATGAATAAAGAGCTATTGCCTCAATTTGAAAAATTGCTCCAGTCTCCTCCTCCCGGTCGGGCCTCTGTTCTGCCGCGAGTGCCGGATAAGATTGTTCTTTACGGCGCTGGAAGTATGGGGGAAATGGCTCTTGATTGTATGCGTAAAGCAGAGATGTGTCCTGCATATTTAGTTGATGCTTACAGTGGGAAAAAAGAAATTAATGGTATCCCTGTTATCCATCCGGACAATGTTGCTGAACTGGATAAAGATGAAGCTTTGTTTGTTGTTTGCATCGCAACCTTGCCTTATGTCCCCTTGAAGACATACTTGACGGACTTAGGGTGTACAAAAGTCTGTCATTTTTATGACTTAAGCGAGTCTGACTTTCCGCATATCATGCCTAACGGTTGGCTTCTGGATTCCGTCGACAGTGTCTTTCTCCTGCGTGTTTATGCGGCTCTTGCCCATGATGATTTTTCCGCAGCCCATTTCCTGCAATTCCTCTGGTGGCGTATTGCCCGTGTAGAGAAAATTAATGCTGATTTTCCCGTCTTGTCGGGCATGAAATATTTTAAAGCACCGTGTATTCCTCCTGCTTCAGAGGCTGAGTTTCTGATTGATTGTGGTGTGCATAGCGGGCAGACCATTGAATCTTTTAAAGAATATGCCGGAGATAACTTTGCCGGAGTCCACGGTTTTGAGCCGGACCCCGGGATGTATAAAATAGCTCAGGAGCGGTTTTCAGCGTCTGGGATAAATATTGAGCCGCTGGCAGTCAGTGATTCCGTGCGCGAAGCATCTTTTCGTGGTGGTCTTGATTTTGCATCAACTCTTGCTGTTGATGGGGATATCGTAGTAGGTACGGTAAATCTTGATTCGCTCCAAGGTGTTAAACCGACGTTTATTAAAATTCATGTCGAAGGGGAAGAACTGGCTGTGCTACGCGGTGCACGTAAACTGGTTGAACAGTATCGCCCTGTTCTGATGGTCCTTGCGGACCATTCTCCTGATGGGGTGGCTGGGATTCCTGAGTTCCTTATGTCTTTGGATGGATACAGGCTTTATTTTTATTTACATGATTATTGCGGAAATTCTGCAATTTTCTATGCAGTACCAGAATAAATGAGGAAGCATATGGTTGCGGAATATAAATCAAAGCTGCAGCGTGATGGCCGGGTTGATTTGGCTGAGGTTCTTCCTCTGGATACACCTTTTTTACTTTATATAGATCCATCAAGTGCCTGCAATTTCAGATGCAGATTCTGTCCGACGGGACATCAGGATCTGATGCGCGAAGCAGGGCTAAAGAATAGTATACTTGATTTCAATGTATACAAAAAGATTATTGATAGCCTCGGTGATTTTCCTGAGAAAATTAAAGTTATCCGATTTAATAAAATAGGTGAGCCTCTGCTGAATCCTCATGCTGCGCAAATGGTTGCCTACGCTAAGGATAGCGGATTTGTAGAAGCCATCCACCTGACCACTAATGCGGCCAGATTGACTGAAAAGCTGTCGAAAGAACTGGTAGAAGCCGGAACTGATGTGATCAATATCTCCATTGAGGGGGTCAGTAGCTCTCAATATAAGGAAATCTGCGGCGTTACTATTGATTTTAAGAAACTTGTCGATAACATCAAGTGGCTGTATGAGCATAAAGAATCTACAAAGATAAATATCAAGATTCCGGGGAATTACCTTTCTGATGGAGAAAAAGATAATTTCTTTGAAATATTTTCCGGTTTTTGCGACAGCATTTTCGTTGAGAATTTAAGCTCCATATGGCCGGGGTTTGATATTGTGGACAGGTCCGGTTTTCCTATTCAGGATGTGCATCAATACGGTGAAGATAATCGGGAAAAACAGGTCTGCACCTATCTTTTTTATGCCATGGCTGTGAATGCAGACGGCACGGTAAGTGCGTGCTGCCCGGATTGGGAACAGAAGTTGATTATTGGTGATGCTAAGATCCAGCGGATAAAAGAAATCTGGGACAGTGAGCAATTGCGTGAGATGCAGATCGCGCATTTACGTCTTGAACGAAGTTCTATTGATGTGTGTAATCAGTGCGGACATATTCGAAGTTGTCAGGTTGATTGTATTGATGATGACGCAAAAGAGATTCTACAAAGGTTTAGCCGATGAATCACAACTTGCCGACTGATTTCTGTCCCATATGCGGAGCCGAAAGCGCTTTGGTCTCAAAGCATGAATTATGTGGATTCAATGACTCCATATTTGATGGTACCGCAGAGTATAGAGGGTGTGCGGATTGCAATTATGTCTGGCTGGCTTCTGTGTCGCAGGATGATCTTAGTGAGTACTACTCCAAAGAGGCGGTATATTTCGTCAGTTCACATTTTGATATAAATGCTCCTGGAAATATTGCTAAATTCAAGCGTTATTCCGACCTTGTATTGAGTATTCCCGGCGAGATCGGCAGTGTACTCGATATCGGCTGCGGCCGCGGCGGGTTTATTTCATGGCTGAAAAAGTGTCGCCCGGAGCTGAAATGTTTTGGAGTAGACCTCGATTTAAAAAGTCTTCCGGCAAACGGTGCTGACTCTCCCCTTTTTATACACGGTGATATCTCCAAGCTTCCTTTTGCTGCCTCGCAATTTGACGTTGTTACTTGCTTTCATGTGCTTGAACATGTGCTGGATATTGACGGATTTCTGGCTGAACGTGCTCGTATCCTCAAAGACGGCGGTCATTTTGTGCTCGAAGTTCCGGATGCTTCACAATATTCCATGGAAACTCCATGCAAAGGATTCTGGGTCGGTGTTCAGGAGCATGTGAATCATTTCTCCCCGAAGGCATTGACGAAAGCGCTTGAGAATGCTGGTTTTGCAATCAGGTCGATTGAGCAGGGAGTGGCTGAATCCAGCGATGTGGATTATCCTTATATTGCGGTAGTCGCACAGAAGCTCAAAGGTGATTCTCTCTCTGCTGATTGCACCATGGGTAGTGTTTGTCTTTATGTTCAGGACAGTTTGCAATATTTTAAGGATGTTGGACGAAAAATATCGGAGCTGCCTCAGGGTGGGGTTGTGTTTTGGGGAGTATCGATGATGTTTATGTACATACTCCCCTATGTTACTGGTAAGAACATAACTGTCTGCGATGCTTCTGTTTTTAAACAAAATCAAAAGCTCATGGGCAAGACGATTCTTTCTCCTGAAGCGGCTTTCAAAAGATACGGAAGCAAGGACACCTGTCTGGTTGTTTCCTCGTTATTGAATTATGAGGTTATTCGTAAGTCCGCTTTGGATTTAGGGTGGAACTCTGAAAATATTTCAAAAATAGTTTAGGTTATGCAGAAAGATACTCTTGATTATAGTACTGAAGCAATTGATAAGATTATCAATTCGCTTAAGCCGGTGGCGCAGGGTATAGAAGCTGATTTTGCGAAAGGAGTAAGCCTGTTCGGTGCCGGAATGGTTGGAGAATGGGCCGTCGGCTATCTTCAGAAACAGGGGGCTGTTGTCTGTTCTTTTCTTGATAATGATCCAAGAAAGAACGGCACGTCGGTATCTGGAATCAAGGTTTCTTTGCCGGAAGAAGCCGCTGTTGACGGAGTAGATTCCGTTCTGATTACGGCGCGGCATTATGTGCGTGAAATCAGCACTCAGCTTGATGGTGAATTTACAAATCTCATTTCTTTTGATGCATACTTTATTGTCCAGAATTATCCCCGCATTGTCAATGTTCGGGACAGCTTGCTTGAAGATGATAAAAGCAAAAAAGTTTTTAATGCTATTCTTCATTCCATGCTGACCAGCACTCTGGATGCCTGTTATGAAGTTGTTGAAAAAGATATGTATTTCTCTTTGCCTCAATTTAGTGGCAATTTTGAGGAAACTTTTGTTGATGCTGGGGCGTTTGTAGGCGACAGCATGGAGAACTTTATCTGGGAGAATCTCGGTACATTCGGGCATCTGTATGCCTTTGAACCGGGTGAACGCCAGTTTGCCGCTTTGCAGGCAAGGACCAAACGTCTGATTGCCGAATGGGCGATTGATCCTGCCAAAATAAGTCTCGAAAATGCGGGTCTTTCCGATAGCAATACAGAGTTGACCTGCACTTATGTGACAGAAGATGCCTTGAGACACGGGTTGTCCGCAGCAGCGGCTGAGGGCGGATCAGATTGTGTTCCTGTGTACTCTTTGGATTCATATCTCAATGGACGTAAGGCTACATTCCTGAAGGTTGATATTGAAGGTATGGAGATGGCTTTCCTGCGCGGTGCCCGGGAGACCATATCTAATTACCGTCCTAAAATCGCAATATGCATTTATCATTACCCTTCAGACCTATATGAAATTATAGAGTTTTTACGGGACCTGTCTCTGGGATATAAGTTCTCTGTCAGGTGGCATGCACCTGTCTTTGGAGATTTTGTTTTATATTGTTACTAAACTCTAGTTGGAGCTTGTTATGGACGATTTTAAAGAGTTTGATGATTTTGTAGCAGATAATATTAAGAAACTTGGTCAATCGGAAGAATGCAAAAAGCTGAGCAAAGAGTGGTTGTCTGCCACTGGAGCTCTTAACTATAGCTTCAACTTCCAGTGGATGGGAATGCCCGTCCTGCAGCAGCCGGTTGATTTGATTGCCATGCAGGAGCTGATCTGGAATATCAAACCTGATCTTATTATTGAAACCGGTGTCGCCCGTGGCGGCTCTGTTATTTTTTATGCTTCCATGCTTGAGATGATGCAGATCGAAGGTGATGTGCTGGGAATTGATATTGATATACGTGCACATAACTTCGGTAGAATAATGCAGCATCCCATGAAAAAAAGGATTACATTGCTGGAAGGCAGCTCTACCTCAGACCGTATTATAGATAAGGTCAAAGCTGTGGCAGAGAATAAAGAGCGCGTTCTTGTTGTCTTTGATTCCAACCATAGTCATGAGCATGTCCTGAAAGAACTGGAGCTGTATACTCCCTTTGTTTCGAAAGGAAGTTATTGTGTTGTTTTCGATACAATCGTTGAAGATCTGGCAGACTCAAATGATTACAGCGACCGTCCATGGGGCAAAGGGAACAACCCCAAGACTGCTGTTTGGGAATTCTTAAAGAACAATAGTGATTTTGTCATTGATACTGAACTGGAAGGCAAGTTGCAAACAACTATATGCACTGACGGTTTTCTGAAAAGAATTGCATAGGGTCAGCTTTAATAGGTGTTATCAACAGTTTAAAAAGGTATAATTCTATGGCTGCCGAGCTTCAGACACGGATTAATCAGGATGAACGGACTCCGTTGCAGGATGTTATTCCTCTTTCAACACCGTTTATGCTCTTTGTTGATCCTTCAAGCATTTGTAATTTCAAATGTAATTTCTGCCCGACGGGAAACAGTAAATTGCTTTCCGGTTTTCGCCGTAGGAACAGCCTTCTTTCGTTAGATTTATTCAAGAAAATTGTTGAAGATCTTGAAGATTTCCCAGAAAAAATAAAAGTGTTGCGGATGTATAAGGATGGTGAACCTTTCTTGAATCCCGACCTCGCGGAGATGGTCGCTTATGCCAAGAAAAGTTCCAAAATTCTATCTGTGGATACTACAACCAACGGTTCGTTGCTGACCCCGGAGCGGGCCATGCCGGTAATTAAGGCGGGAATTGATCAAATCAATATTTCGTTGGACGGCATGAGCGATGAACAGTTCAGGGATTTTACCCACACCAAGGTTGACTTCGAACAGTATCGCAAAAATATAGAAAAGATTTATAAAAACCGTGGCGATTGCAAAATATTGATCAAGACGGTTAAAGAGATACTTACTCCTGAGACCGAAAAACTATTTTTCGAATACTTCAGTCCTATTTCGGATAAGATTTTTGTTGAGCACGTTGCTCCATGTTGGCCTGAATTTGATGTGGCTGAAAAGGTTGAAGCTGAGTATGATATTGGTATTTATGGCCAGCCGTTAAGTTCTGTAGATACCTGTCCGTACGTTTTTTATTCCATGTCAATTAATGCCGACGGCTTTGTCAGCATTTGTTTTTTGGACTGGAAACATGAGCATCTCATCGGTGATGTCCGCGAGGTATCGGTAAAATCAATCTGGGATTCAGAAGAGTTCAACCGATACAGAATAGAATTTTTGAAAGGCAATCGGAAGGATATTCCTTTTTGCAAAGACTGCCAGCAGCTTAAATATGGAATGCCGGATAACATTGACCCGTATAGAGAAATGTTGTTAGCTCGTTTGAGAGAAAAATCTATAACAGTTTAAAGTTACGGAGTTTATCCATGCAAACAGTGATTCTCTGTGGTGGGCTTGGTACCCGGCTTCGTGAGGAAACAGAATTTCGCCCGAAACCCATGGTGCGAATCGGACCGAAGCCGATATTGTGGCACATCATGAAGATTTATGCTGCGCACGGACATACCGAATTTGTTTTACCGTTAGGATACAAAGGAGAGATGATCCGTGATTTTTTTGTTAATTACGAATGGGTAAACAATGACATAACCATAGAACTTGGCAGCGCAAAGACTTTTTGCCAGCACAACTGCCATGAAGAAGCCGGATGGAAAATTACTCTTTCCGATACCGGACCTAAGGCACTAAAAGGCGGACGCATCAAGCGTATTGAGAAGTACATTGAGGGCGATACCTTCATGCTGACTTACGGGGATGGCGTGGCTAATGTTGACATTAATGCGCTGATAGATTTCCACAAAAAGCACGGAAGACTGGCTACCTTGACCGGGGTAAATCCAATGGCCCGTTTCGGAGAACTTAAAATAGAGGGCGATACAGTCCGTACTTTCCATGAGAAACCCGACTCCACCAGTTCGGAATCTCTGATCAATGGCGGTTTTTTTGTTTTAAATAGAGAAATATTCGATTTTCTTGAAGATAGTGATAGCTGCGATCTTGAGTATGGCTTGCTGGATAAGCTTGCGAGCGAGGGGGAACTCATGGTCCGTCCCCATAAAGGCTTCTGGGCCTGTATGGATACCTTAAGGGATACTGAACATCTCAACGGTATCTGGGATAGCGGTAATGTGCCCTGGAAAGTCTGGTAGACTTTTTATTTCGATCTGACTGATTAAAAAATTATTGAGGCGAATATTTTATGAAAATTCTGCTCACTGGTAATATGGGTTACATCGGCCCGTGCGTTGAGAAACAGCTTTTATCTGCTATGCCCGGAGTGGAGCTGGTCGGTTTGGATCTGGGATATTTTGCCCACTGCCTCACTCATGCCCATGTGCTTCCTGAGACACGTATCAGTAGCCAGTTTTTCATGGATGTCCGGTCCATTCCCGATGAGATCTTCGCTGGGGTTGATACAGTCATTCACCTCGCAGCGATCTCCAATGATCCCATGGGGAATTTTTTCGAAGAGCCGACCGTCGCAATCAATGCCGACGCTACTGAAAGAGTCGCTCTTGCCGCCAAGAAAGCAGGCGTGAAAAATTTCGTATATGCCTCCAGTTGCAGTATGTACGGTTCTTCCGGTAGCGAGGCCCGCACCGAGGAGGCCGAACTCAATCCCCTTACCGCTTATGCCCGTTCCAAGGTCTTTTCTGAAGAAGTTATCAGCAGGCTTGCAGATGATAATTTCATAGTAACCAGCCTACGTTTTGCAACAGCCTGCGGAATGAGTGAACGGCTGCGTCTTGATCTGGTTCTCAATGATTTTGTGGCCGGTGCTGTAGTTGATAAAAAAGTCACCATCCTTTCAGATGGAACTCCATGGAGACCGTTGATTACGACTACAGATATGGCCCGGGCCATTGAATGGGCTGCTGTGCGGCCTTTGGATAACGGTGGTTCGTTTGTTGCCGTGAATGTAGGCAGTGACGCATGGAATTATCAGGTGAAAGATCTGGCTGAATCTGTCGCGGATGTTATCGGCGGGGTGGATGTTTCCATTAATTCCGACGCAGCACCAGATAAGCGTTCCTATAGCGTTGATTTCAGCAGGTTTGCGAAGTTGGCCCCTGATCATCAGCCGGTTTCCACTTTGGAAGGGACAATCAAAGAGCTTTATGAGGGGTTATGCGCTATGAATTTTCAGGAAAGTAATTTCCGCGATACATGGTACATGCGCCTAAAGGTACTGCGTGAACATGTTGAAAGTGGTCGCCTTAATGCTCAATTGTCTTGGAATAAATAGCCTGCGGATTAGATAATATCCGTTTCATTAGATGGTAGGTTAGATGCTTTTTAAGTCGCTGCCCTTAGCCGGGGCGTATAAGATAGATGTCGAACCATTCTCAGACCACCGAGGTTCTTTTGCGCGTCTTTTCTGCGTAAAAGAGCTTAAGGAAATCGGGCTTGAAAAAAGCCTGCGCCAGATAAATTTTTCCAGCACATTGAAAGCAGGGACAATACGGGGGATGCATTACCAGAAACCACCCCATGCAGAAGTCAAGATTGTCCGCTGTATAAAAGGGAAGGTTTTTGATGTTGTTGTGGATTTGAGGTTCGATTCTCCAACTTTCCTGCATTGGCATGGAGAAATTCTAAGCAGGGAGAATATGCGTGGCATATATATTCCTGAAGGTTTTGCTCACGGGTTTCAGGTTCTCGAACCGGAGTCTGAATTGATTTATTTACATACAGCCGATTATTCTCCCGGATTTGAAGGTGCTGTCCGTTACGATGATCCATGTATAGGCATAGAGTGGCCACTTGAGGTTACGGATATTTCTGAGCGTGATTTGCAGCATCCATTAGTTGATAATGATTTCGAAGGGATAAAGTTATGAAGTGCCGTCATTGTAATACTGATTTGTCTGAAGTTTTTATTGATATGGGGGTTCACCCTCCATCCAATTCATTTCTTTCCCCTGAGCAGTTGCACGAACCGGAAGCTAAGTTCCCTCTTTGTGTTTATGTCTGTTCAAATTGTTTTCTGGTGCAAATTGATGAACTCAAAAAGACAGAAGATATTTTTGATCAGGACTACGTCTATTTTTCTTCCTTTTCGTCCTCATGGCTCGACCATGCGCGCCTGTACACCGAGATGGCCATAGACCGTTTTAACCTGGACTCCGATTCAATTGTTGTTGAGGTTGCCTCTAACGATGGTTATCTCCTGCAATATATGAAGGAAAACAATATACCCTGCTACGGGATTGAGCCTTCTCTTGCTACAGCTGATGCGGCAAGGGAAAAGGGCATTGACTCTATCAATGAATTTTTCGGTGTAGATCTGGCGGAAAGAATAGTTGCAGACAGAGGGCGGGTTGATCTGCTTATAGGTAATAATGTTTTAGCCCATGTCCCGGATATAAATGACTTCATTAAGGGAATTGAGATTTTAGTGAAAGATGATGGAGTTGCTACGCTGGAATTCCCGCACCTGATGCGGCTGGTCGACGAGTGTCAGTTTGATACCATCTACCACGAGCATTTTTCCTATCTTTCTCTCGGGACCGTGAGCCGCATGTTTGCAAGTGTGGGGTTGCGGGTGTTTGATGTGGAGGAGTTGTCCACTCATGGCGGATCGCTGAGGGTTTTTGCCTGTCATGATAAGTGTGACCTTGCTACAACAGATGCTGTTATGGAGCTGCTTGCTCGTGAAGAATCGAAAGGGCTTAAGTCGCTTGAGTACTACGCTTCTTTTCAGGAAAAGGCTGACCTTGTAAAAGAGGGGCTGTTGGCTTTCCTTTCTGAACAGAAAGAAAACGGCAAAAGAGTTGCAGCTTACGGGGCAGCAGCTAAGGGTAATACCCTCCTTAATTATTGCGATATCGAAGAAGGTCTTATCGAATTCTGTGTCGATGCCTCGCCACATAAGCAGGGATTGTTTATGCCGGGGACCCATATTCCTGTTCTGGCTCCCGAAGCACTGAAAGAAAAACAGCCTGACTATGTGCTGATTCTTCCATGGAATATCAAGAAAGAAATTATGTCCCAGCATAATTATATTGAATCATGGGGTGGGAAGTTTGTCACAGCTATCCCGTTTTTGAAAATACACTAGAAAAACAGCTCAAAATGCATGAGTGGGCATATCCATATTTTTAATAAGGAGTTCCTTTATATTTCATGCAATTCAGTGAAACGCTCTGTCACTATTCCTGAATACTGCTTTTACTTTTCATTTTGCTGAAGCCAATCCGCCCGTTTGGCTCGGTCCCTGGTCAGCATATCAGCGACCTCATCTTTATCGTGCTTGGCAAGTACCTTGACTACGTTGCCCAGTGAGTTGCCGGACAGGGCTTTGCTTTTGGAAACACTTTTGCCCATGGCGCGCATATGCTGGAACTGTATGAAGCCGTTAAAAACAATGTCGTACCCCATGAGCTTGCTACGCAGGTGGTGTTCAATGTCTACACTCTGGCAGGGGGATAGTGCTATGTCGAACAGGCCCACTTTATCGAGAAATGCTTTGGTGTCGTAAATGTGCAGGCACCCGATGACATGGTCGACCAGATCAATGAAGTCGAACTGACCTGTGTCCAGAACGAGTTTTCTATTGGTCATGCGCAGTTCATAGTTTCCGAACTTCTCAATGTTTCGAACTCCGGCATGGATAACTGGAGGAAGGCCGGGATTAAGGGATTTGCCACCCACAGCAACTGCATTTGGAAAAAGTTCCGCAGTCTTAAGCATATCAACCAGCCAGTTCTCGGGTACCTGAACCAGATCATCGTCACCGATGGCTATGTAGTCCGATTCGCTGTGGTCGTATTTGGTCAGCAGCCAGTTATGTCCTGCGGGGCGTCCGATGTTGGTGGGCAGACGTTCAATATGTATAGGGATGTGCTTCGGGAAGAATTTAACGGCTTCCTGTATGCGTTCCCATGTTCTGTCACTGGAACCGTTGTCAGCAATATATACAGCGTAATTGTCATAGTTGGTTTTTGCCAGTTCCTTGAAAGCCCGCACAAGTTCTTTCTCCCTGTTGTAGCAGAGAATGATCAGATGAACGCGCGGATTGCCGGACAATGGCTCAGCAAGCTTGGGCAGCAGTTGAAGGGCTTTGAGTTTCAGACTTTTTTCGTTGGTGTCTTCGATGCTGTTAATAAGTTTTTCAGCCAGTTTCAGATCGCCTTTACGCATGGCTGCTGCGCTTTGCATGCTTATCAGCGGTTGATAATCTGCATGAGGTGAAGCCAGTACCTGATCGTACTCACCAAGCATAAGCAGATCGGCAAAAGCTATAATCTGCTCCTCATTGGGAGGGATAGGGGTGTCGTCAACTTGGGATAGCTGTTCTTCCGGTGTTTCAGATACGGCAATCTTCCTTGCTCTTTCCTCATATTGCTCAGCTTTTTCCATATTGCCCGATTTCTTGTAGCGTCTGGCTAAACGCATCATTGATGCATATTCAGGCGTCTCCAGCTTACGGAGGTCATGTTTTGAGGCAAAGTCTACTGCTGAAACAAGGGAATCCTGTTGGCCTTTTTTCGCTACAGGTAACTTGGACCATTCTCTTTCCCATCTGGGCAGGAAATGGTCTATCTCGGCATGTTTACTTTGCAGGTAGCGCCATGAGATTGCCTGCTTATGGCGCTTTGATATTAGGGCATCCTCGGAAGTTGTGTAGTCATGCCTGATTATGGGTAATGGGGAGTAGAGCATTAACTGAGGATAAGTGAAATTTTTAAGAAGTCGGTAGCTTAGGTCAATTCCGCCATGTCCGAATTTAATGTTGTCATCCCAGCCACCGACTTTAAAAAAAGCTTCGGCGCTGACGCTCATGTTCCCTTCAAGGTCTGAAAAACGAGGGAAAACCTCATCTCCGAGAATATAATGGTTGGCTTCGCCATTAAGTGGAGAGTTGGTTTTCGGGAGGCATACACCACGGATCATAATTGCCTCATATTTGCCGTTTTCTGATATATGCGCATTCACAAAGTCAGGGGCAGGGATCGCGTCATCATCTATAAAAACGAGCAGCGGAGAATTGCTGTATACTGATCCGATGTTGCGGGCGAAATATGCTCCGGTATTGCGCTGCAATCGGATATATGTATCGGAGAGTACGCGCGCCATCTTGCTATATTGTGTTTGTGAGTTGTTGTCGACGAAGATTATCTCAAAAGGAGCAGCCTCGCTTTTCAGCTTTTCCAAAGTGTCGATGGATTCTTGTTTAATATTATGAGAGATAACAACAACACTTGCCTTAAGGGGGCGCAGGTCTTTGGCGGTTTGTTTTATGAATTCAATCTCATTGATATATTTTTCGTAGCGGTCATCCCAGCAGATTTGGTGCAATTTTTCTTTCAGCAGTTTTTTCTCTTCTTTGAGAATCATATTTTCTCCCTAGCTGCATTTGGATTGAAGTAAGTCACAGCCAAGCTGTTTTCCGTTGTTGTGATTAGAAAATAGTCACAGTATTAGTATATGTTATTTTAAATAAATACTTTTGTAGTTGTCGAAAGTCAATGTGGAGAACTTTTCTTGAGATATGCTAAGGTTGGTACAGTTTCGTTTTTTGTGCATGTAATCATTCCATATAGTGGAAGGGCTGATATTCAGGCTATATGCAATAACTCTTGAAATTGGTCTTTGCTGATAATATCATGCCGATATTAAGATTTTTAAACAAGTTTGTTAATTTAGAAGACGATTTTTTATGTAGACATCCAATCATAATGGAAATTTTTTATATATTGATTGTCGGTGTGTATATTAAATTAAAACGGAGCTTAATATGGATTTATCAATACCAGTATCAATATTAATTCCTGTCTATAATGAAGAAAGGCATATTGATTTGTTGCTTAAAAGTTGTGTAATACAGAATGTAAGGGAAGTCTTTATTTCTGATAACTGTTCTACTGATTCAACAGAAGAGATATGCAGGGAGTATGAAAGAAAATATCCATGCATAAGATATACTCGTCATTCCGAAAATAGAGGTCCATCCGCAAATTTTTGGCATTTACTTAAAAATTCTTCTTGTGATTATGTGGCTGTCACTGGGGGGCATGATTTTTATATTAGTAAGGATCATTTTAAAAAATTATTTACCCTCTGCAAAGCGAACCCGGGTGCTTCCGGGGCTTATTCACCTGCGAAGTACTTCGGTGGCGATAATAATGTGACAGGGGGATATGATTACTACTTTGCCCAATATTTAGAAAGTGATGATCCTTTTGAAAGAATTAAAGGACTGATGGGAAATTTGACCGATGGTACAATTCTATATGGTTTATACAAAAAGAAGAATATACTGGGTATTGGAGAGGCCACTAATTATGGCGGAGTAACAGATTTGCTGTGGCTTGGTTACCACCTTTTGGATGGAAAGCTTCTATATGCGCCCGACATTGCCTTTGGACGTAGAATGTTTGAAAGAACTGCGGCCCAGAAATATGATTGGTATAATGAGGTATATGGAACAGATGATTTTCCGGGGTTCTGGCTCAAACAGGCAATGACCTTGGTCAAGATGTTAGATGCCGGTCCTGATAAAACGCAGTTGCTGAGAATTATGGCTATGCGGAAGTATGAAGAGATTCGTGCCCTCTATGATTCCAGATACGATAGTCATGAGTAGATTCTACCCCACCTCCAGAACCATACGCTCCACCACCGGAGCTTCGTGTTTGCGCGAAATATAGTAGACAGCGATAACCTGTCCCTTGTCGTTAACGTCCAGATCGCCGTAGCCGCCGTGGAAGCGTCCGCCCTTATACCATGCAAGTGTCTTTGGGTGGCTCCAGCTTTCTCCTCCGTCTTCGGAGCAGGTCAGGGCCACACGGCATTTTCTGTTTTTGCGGATCATTCCCCGGTAGATTGCCAGTACCCGTCCGTCCGGCAGAATTTTCAGGCTGGGGGCCTCTCCGTATAAACCGATGGGGTCGGGCGCTGACCATGTCTTTCCGTCATCATCCGAATAAGCTTTAAAGAGTCCGTCCAGACAGGGCTGCTGGCGGATCAGGGCCAGAATGCGCCCGGAAGGAAGGCGGGCGATTGATGTTTCATTCAGCCTGTATTCCGGGATGGATTGGTAAATGTATGACTGCCCGGAAATTTCACCGCTTTGTGGATTTAAACGGAAAGTGCCGCAGCCGGGACCGTTGTAGAAAGTTCCGATAAATGTGTGCTCATCATCCAGCGAGGGAATGAAATGTCCAAAAGAAGCCCATTCCCCACCGGGAGGGTCAAGGGGCATTCGGTCCGGGAAGGTTCTACCGCCGTCAGTGCTCAGGGAATAATAGTTACGCCGCAAATGTGAAGTGTGGGTACGTGATATGAGCAGAACTCTGCCCTTGCTTAAATGGGTGAGGAGAGCATCATGCTCATTGGTCTGTTCGGTGGCGTGGCTGATAACCAGCTTTGGGCGGTCGAAATTTATGCCTCCGTCTGTGGAACGTGTTGTATAAATATCTCCGGCCATGCCGTGATCCATGACCTGCCGCAGGTCTTCACTGATGTTTACCGCCCTGCGAAAACCGACCAGCAGATCGCCGTCTACATTGGTGATGGTTGGGAATGACTGGTAGCCGTCCCACTCTTCCGGAGTTATTCTTTTCGTGTCGACAATGGAAACAGAAAGTCTGGAGCGCTTGGTCGTCATGGTTATTCTCCGGGAACTGGTTTGATGCTGAAACCGGTGCTGAAATTGAATTTTGGATCGGGACCGCATCCGCGCAGGCTGGTCTCATCCATCTCTTGCATGGAGAAGAATACACGCACAAAAGGAGAAGGAACGGCCTGTCTGCATTTGATCATGCCGATAAAACCGTGTTCCGCATAGAGCGGGCTGATTTCAAGAGCCCTTTCAGCTCCACCGAGCACAACTTTTGAATCAGTCATGCCCAATCCCTGCGAAGCTGATACAGCAAAAGAGATATTGTCGCTGTGATCAAAGGTCTGCCCATTGAGCGAAAAACGTTCCGGCTTTCCTCCGTTACAGGTGGAGTAATAAAGTCGGGCCGGGTTCATTTCTGCAGTGAGCAGGGTAACGTGTCCGATACGGGCGAATCCCGGTGGCCTGCAATCCAGTGCAAAGCGGTATAGGATATCGATTTGTTCTTTGTCTTTGTGGATGCGCACGGCCTTATCAAGCATGCCCTGATACAGACCGATGGAGCAGGATATGCTGATGAAATTTTCATTTTCATCAATGAGCGGGGTGACTCGGGCCAGATCGGTATCTTTTGGAATACCCGGACCTTCCATGATGATGTGTCCGGAAAAGAAATCGGCACCGAGGTCTATTTCTTCAAAATAGCCGTGACTGAGTGTCCCGAAGGACGGGGTATATCCATGGGAATTGAAGGCCGCTTTATGCACGGCCAGACCCTTGGCCGTGTTCAATGTGATGGTTGCGCTTTCCGTTTCAAGCTTGAGCATGCGGCCATTTTGTTGGGCCGGGATGCCGCAGACTTCGAAGTCCGGTTCCCGAACAGCTGCTTTACAGGCAAAAGTTAACTCTTCCAGCTTGTCCAAGGCCTCGCCGTACCTCTTCTCTGTAATATGGGTACGCAGGTCGCTGGACCAGCAGAAGCAGAGTTCCCGCCATAAATTTTCGGTGTCGGGTGAAAAAGGAAATTCCTGCTCCAGATTGTGGCAGACGGCCCGGCAGAGGGAATTCAGCTGGAAGTCATCACGCCCACTGAGTGCCCAGCGGGTGATGTTGTATTTACTTTGTTTCTTGACTGGAATTGGTTGGCATGCGGAACTTAATTCCAGTTCATGGCCACCATGCTTGTGCCCGAGTTCCTTGAGAACCTGACTTGGCAGCTGAAATTTATGTCCCCGCTGTTGCAGGATTTCAAATACCTGCCGGATAAGCTTCCACTCACTTTCTGCTTCCTGCACGGCTTCACTTTTGTAGCGGCGGGGACGGAAGTCGAAAATTTCAGCATCATTACCGTAGATGGGCAGCCAGCCGTCAGCAGTTCCGAGGGACTCCACGTAATTGAGATATTCGTCCAGCTCAAGTTCCCGGTGGGCGAACCGTTGCAACTTCTGGAAGACCATTGAGCGGCTCCAGATTACGGGTATTGATTCGCCGTTTGTCCCTTTGGCCAGCTGCGGAAAATGCTGGATATGATCGGGCCATTCCGCGTAACGGGCCGGGTTGTCATAATCCATGAAGACCGCTTTGTAACCGGCTTCCAGATAATGGGCGACCATACCCGCAGACCATGCCTGCTCGTTGACAAGTGCAATTTGTGGAACGGTACCCAGAATTTCCTGACCACTGCGCATGCCTAGCGCGAGGTTGGCTTTATTCAGTGCTGGCGGAACAAGTGGACCAATAATCTGACCATATCCGCTGCCGATGAATTCGGTCCTGCCTTCGCCAAGCAGTTTCTTGAAATCTGCAATCCACTTCGGATCGAGATCGCGGATGATTTCAAGGGTGATACCGGAAGCTTCAATGCCTAGAGGAAAACCTTCTTCAATCAAATGCAGAAGCGGCCAGTAACATCGCTTGATGACTTCGCTGCGGCTTTCTTCCGGTATGGAGGAAAACATCAGGTTGAGATGAAATATGGCGAAGATTTTCATGGCGGCCTATTCGGTTATGATTTTGATGGCCTCTACAGCAGCCTTAACACGTGTAATTGCTTCTTCGCGGGTAGCAGCCCTTGCCATGACCACTCCGGCCCGTGCGGGATGGCTGGTGGCCGGGGAAATTGTTTCACCCACAGCGGTGCGGATTTCAACCATGCTGATTCCTTCCATGGCTTTGGCCTCTTCCACGCCTTCAATCGCAATGACCTTTCCCGGTTTGGGGAATAGGTAACGCTGGGCGACTCCTCTTTGAAAGGAGGGGATTAGATCTTTTGCTTCGGGAGTCTCGCCAATGGCCAACCGGATGGCTGCACCCACAAAGTCCACTCCGGTATTCCACGGAATCTCATGGGAACAGAAATATCCGCCGGAAAGACGGGCCGCCATCTCAATTACATATGGCTTTCCGTCATGCACGACCATATCTCCTTTGAACATCGAATTTTCAATGCCCAGAGCAATGGCCGCACGTCCTGAAAGCTCTTTGACCGCAGCTTGCGTATCCTGATCCAGAAAGGAGGGCAGGTCGCCGCCGTTCTCGATGATATTCGGGGCGAAGCGATCCAGAAATTCATAGTTGCGGTCCGAGAATCCGGGGCAGAAAGGCTGCCCGCCGACCACAAAACCTTCCGTGCTGATCTGGGGACCGTCGAGGTGCTTCTCGACCATGACCCGTCCGGTAGGGGATTCTTTTTTAGCGCATTCAAATGCCCAGCGGGGATCTGGCATATCCGCTGATTCATAAACAAGCCGTAGAACACCGCGCGCGCCACGGCTGTCCACGGGTTTGATAACCAGTGTCTCCCGTCTTTCTTCAAGAATTTGGGTTAGCTCCTGAGCACTGAAAATTTCTTTATACCAAGGTATAGGGATGCCACGTTCTCTAAAGCGGTCCTTCATGGCTTTTTTGTCGGTTGCCAGCCGGGCGGTTTCGTTGCTCACCGCAGTCAGACCGAAGAACTCAGCCACAGCCGCAACTGTTCCGGGAGCATCCACCGCCGCACAGATAACCCCCTGCGGTTTGCCGCCCTTTTTTGACCACTTGGTCAGGGCGGCAACCGTAATTTCCGGGGTGTAGACACAACCGATTATCGGCTCATGGGCATAAGCGAATCCGGGAGCCTGCGGGTTGGCGTCAACGGCCAGCACATGCAGTCCCATTTCATTTGCCCTTTGCAGCACTGGAATGGATTCCAGTCCGGCTCCGATTACGATCAATGTCTTTTTCATCTTATTTAACGGTTATTCGCATTCATCGGCGAAGCCCAAATAAAAGTTTTTGGGATTCTTGCATTAGCCCTTAGGCGAGCGGTCTTCCGCGAGTCTTAGGGATAACGACAGTGGAACAAACCCTTTTTTCAAAAAGGGTTTAAGGCTCCCGGCAGGGCGCCCCGCGAGGCCACCGGAAGCTAAACAGGTTTGCGGCAGACCATGAAGGTGTTCTGACCTTTGGGATCATCAGGGAAGATAATGCGTCCCTGCTTGATTCCTGTGGTCTGCATGATTTCAAAATGTTCGGAACAAAGCCCTTTGATTTCCTGCAGGGAAAATTCATGCAGGTGCTGGGAGTTGACCGGAATATGCCCGAGGCTGTTCTGTGGGGTACTCAGGATGAGCAGACCGCCCGGTTTGAGCACCCGTTCCATTTCCTTGAAGTACGGTCCGGGATTGACGTGTTCCACCGTTTCGAAACTGGTGATGGCATCAAAGTGTCCGTCTTCATAACTGAGGGAGGTCACATCCCCGGTCTGGAAGGTGATGTTATCAAAATATTTACCGGACGAAGCTTTGCGCACGGTTTCGATGTCAAGGTCTGCGGCAACGACTTTCTGCGCTTTTTCGGCCAGAATGCGCGCGCCGTAACCGGGACCGCAGGCGCAGTCCAGAACACAGGCTTCGGGGTTGATATGGTCAAGGGCCAGTTCATAATGAAAGGTGAGCTGATCCCCGGCACTGATTCCTTTGTGCTGTCCGACATTCATATTCCCGGCCACATAAACCTGCTCGGCGGTTTCGCGGCATTTTTTCAGCCACTGTTCGCTAACAGCGGGGCCGGAAACATGGGCACATTTGAATTCGTTGTTTTCATTGAACATGAAAAATTTGGGATGAACTCTGAAGTGAGCGCCGTTGGAACGTTCTTCCAGCAGTAAAAGCACTTTTTTCAGGGCAGAAAGTCTGTAGACATCAGCTGTGAGCTGGATGGGGAAATCGTCTTCTGCTTTGACGCAATCAAGACCGTCTTTATCCGCCTTTTCGAGCATAGTCCGGGCATGGTCGGCCAGCCAGCCGAAATGCAAGCCATCGGCACGGATGAACAGGGTTTCGTCCTCTACTCCGTCAAGGGCGTCAATCATGCGCTCCAAGGGGCTTTCATCATAACCATAGTAAACGGCAACTTTCTGCTCCGGGAACATTTCCGGGATTTCGTCCAGTCTTCCGCCCCGGTCAAATTCGGGGGCGATGATACGCACATCCGCTTCAGGAAATTCTTTGAGCGCACTTTCAATGGTAAGGGCCACCACCGGACGGCCGTCAACTTCGTTCATGCACCAGTCCGGTGCTCCACTCCATGCCCTAGATGCGGCCTGTACCAGAATAATCGGGTTATCCATCAGCTATCCTTCTTTTGAGTTAAAGAGTTCGTCTGCATGCTTGCGTAAGAAGTAGGGACTAATAGGCGTTTCAAAATGCGAATTAAGTTCCGATACTTCGAGATATG
Organism: Maridesulfovibrio sp.; assembly: GCF_963667685.1. Taxonomy (NCBI): domain Bacteria; kingdom Pseudomonadati; phylum Thermodesulfobacteriota; class Desulfovibrionia; order Desulfovibrionales; family Desulfovibrionaceae; genus Maridesulfovibrio; species Maridesulfovibrio sp. The sequence goes on from NZ_OY763930.1 coordinate 2,066,282, forward strand.
AAAGATAGCGGCTATGCAACTCTCGTTCCTTCGCTGTTGCCTGCCACTCACCATTTGTGCGCAGATGCATTTCCTGTATAGCTTCCAGTAGCTCATCCTCTGTGTTGTCGATAACCTCATAATCTGAATCTGCAAAGTTTTCTATGGGCCATTTGCTAATTTTGGCAGATATTATTTCAGAAATGTTTAAAATTCGTCCTGTAGACTTCGCGCGAATCAGTTTGAACAGGGCAAGATCTTCAGGAGAACAGTATTCAATAATCTCCAGCCGGGCGACATTAACCCGCAGGCAGGGAACGCGGAAAGCATTGGCAACATGCATGGGCCCGCTCTGGACACCTACAAAAAATATACAGCTCGCGGGCAGGTAAATATCCATGAAATCGTTCTGTCTGCCGCTACAGGCATAATCCACAAAGTTGGAATGATCGATTTCAAGAGGTTTCTGTACGATACTGCCGATCCTGATCACATTGTAGCCCAGGCGCAGCAGCTCTTCAGCTCCGGCCCGGAAAGTTGAAATGTCCATATTGCGTGGTTCCTGCATATCTCCGTCGCTTTCAGGCATGGTCTGTTGCAGGAAAGCCGAATCCCGACCAAGCAGGCAGACGTGAGGCTTTTCAGGATCAAGTCCCAAGGCTCTAAGCTCCTTTCTGCCCTGTTCAACTTCTTCAGCGCTAAAGCTTATGTGGGTCTCGGTCTGCTGGATCAGGCATTCATAGTCGCGGGCAAATGATTTGGCGCGGGTGTTCAGAAGCAATTCATGCTTTGGGCTGAGATTGAAAATTCTAACCGCTTCCAGAAGGTAGCTGTGCCACTTGCGGATGCACATTTCCCGGGCAAAAAGTTTTCCCAGTGTGTCGTTGGCAACTTGTCCGTCTTTGAAGCAGAACAGGTCAATATAGCCGTCATGGCGACCTAGTTCTTTCTCGGAAAGGTAGAGTTCGCAATCAATGGCCAGATGTCCCAGACGTGAGGAATAAATTTCAGAAACGCGGATGTTTTTGAATAAGGAACTTGCTTTGAGCAGCAGAGCCAGAGAACCTAGGAATGCCCATTTGGCGATTTCTTTAAGCGGTTTCGGGCGTAGGCTTTGATCTGCGGGTGCTAAGGTATTTCTGACGCAGGTTTTGATGCGCAGGTCATAGAAATTTTCGTAAAAGGAAACTGCACGGACAACATTGTCATGGTCGTAGCTCAGGCCGCAGACGATGATGACTTCGTGCGGCCTGAAAGAGAGTATTGTTTTTAGCAGTGGAGGGAACAAAGGGTGGAAGGTCCCGGAAAAGAAAACTGCTTTCTCGCCCTCAAACGCATCACGGTCCCGTTTCGGGAGCAGGAGCTGCAATTCCGTCTGATCGCGGTCTACCTGTTCAAGGAACTCCCTGATATGGCATTGCTGGGCGGTGCCGATGATGAGCAGCCGTTTACGGTCTACCATTTTACCCCGTTATTTCCGTTTCATAACCCGGCGTACCGCAGCAGCGATATCTTCGGGCATCAGTCCATATTCACGGGCCAGATCATCCGGCTCGCCGGAGCTGCCGAAAACATCATTGATGGCGACACGTTCCACGGGAACAGGCTGGTTCTCACAGACAATCTCCATGATTGCACCGCCTAATCCGCCGTATTTGTTGTGGTCTTCGCAGCTGACAATTGCTCCGGTTTCTTTTGCAGCTTTGATGACCGCTGCTTCGTCCATGGGCTTCAGCCAGCTCATGTTCAGTACCCGGCAGGAAATACCATCGGCGGCAAGCTGCTCTGCGGCTGCTACAGCCCGGTGGACCATGACCCCGACAGCCATGATGGTGCAGTCTTTGCCTTCGGCAAGCAACTCGGCCTTACCCGGTTTGAACTTGGTGCTTGTATCAAAGACATCGGGCAGGGGACTGCGTCCGGTGCGCAGGTAGAGCGGCCCGTGATTATCCAGAATGTGGGGCAGCACTGCGCGCAGTTCATGCTGGTCAGCCGGGGATACAACAGTCATGTTGGGAATGGCCCGGTATATTGAAATATCTTCAAGTGCCTGATGGGTGGCCCCGTCCGGTCCGACATCAAGTCCGAGATGGCTGGCCGCGATCTTAACATTGAAATCCGGATAGGCGATGGAGTTGCGGGCCTGTTCCAGTGCACGCATGGAAGCAAATACGGCGTAGCAGGTGACGATGGGAATGATCCCGGATTCGGCGAGTCCTGCTGCCATGGAAAACATGTTTTGTTCCGCAATGGCGCACTGTATAAAGCGGTCAGGGTAAGCTTCGCGGAAATGATAGGTTCCGGTTCCCCCGGCAACATCGGCATCAAGGACTACGAAATCGTCACGGACGGCAGCCAGATCAACAAGTGCCTTGCCGAATGCATCTCTCATATTTTCCATTATTCAAGCTCCCCGCATCCGCATTCACGCAAAGCGCATTCCCGTTCCTCGCCGGTGGGGCAGAGGCTGCCGTGCCACTTGGGAACGTTTTCCATGTATGAAATTCCTTTACCTTTGACCGTGTGGGCGATGATCATGGTCGGTTTCCCTACAGTTGTTCGCGCCCTGTAAAATGCGTTTTCTATTTCGCGGAAGTCGTGCCCGTCAATTTCAATTACCTGCCAGCCGAAAGCCTTGAATTTATCGTTTAAAGGCTCAAGGGCGGTAATGTTCTCATTGAGGTCATCACTTTGAAATTTGTTGTAATCCACAATGGCAACAATGTTGTCCAACTTGTGGTGCGCGCCGAACATGCAGCCTTCCCAGATCTGGCCTTCGTTCAGTTCTCCATCACCGAGCAGGACGTAGGTGCGGTTATCACGCTTTGCTCGTTTAGCGCCCAGAGCGCAACCCAGCGCGAAAGAAAACCCCTGTCCCAGTGAGCCGGAGTTGAATTCCACTCCCGGAGTTTTGATCCGGTCCGGGTGGCCTTGCAGGATGCCGTCGGCGTGGCGCAGTTTCTTGAATTCTTTCTTGGAGAAGAATCCTTTTTCAGCCAGTGCCGCGTAGAGGGTCAGGCAGGAGTGTCCTTTAGAAAGGATGAAGCGGTCCCGGCTGGGATCAGTCATGTTTTCCGGGTTGAAATTCATTTCGCGGTCAAAGAGCCAGCTGACGATTTCTACACAGGAGAGGGAACCGCCCGGATGCCCGGAGCCGGCATAGCAGTTCATAGTGATGATTGATTTCCGCAGTTCGGCTGCGAAATTTTTGAGTTCCGTATATCTGGGCTGGTTCATTTGTTCTCCTTAGAAATACAGTCCGCCGTTGACGTTGATGGTCTGGGCGGTAATGTAGGAAGATTCGTCGGATGCAAGGTAGGCCACGCTGTCTGCAACTTCCGAAGTTGCCGCAAATCTTTTTAAAAGCACGTTTTCGGCTGCTTTTTGTACTGCCGGATTCTGTAGGCCGGCATCTGCCATATCGGAAATAACCAGTCCTGCGGCAACGGTGTTGCAGCGGATATTCCATTCAGCGCCGAAACGAGCCGCAACCTGAGTCATGGAAATAAGTCCGGCTTTGCTGGCTGCGTAATGGGCGGTCCGCGGTCCGCCGTACTGTCCGCTTACCGAGCCGATATTAATCACGCTGGCCCCTTTGCTTTTCTTGAGCAGTTCAAGGCAGCGCTGGGTGCAAAGGAAGGGTCCTTTCAGGTTTACAGCCATGATGCGGTCCCATTCCTCAGGGGTGATCTTGTCAAAATCCTGCGGGTCATTGATCCCGGCATTGTTGACCAGAACGTCAAGTCTGCCTTCGTTTTCTTTGATGTCGGCAACAACCGCATCTACGGAATCCGGGTCACTGACTTCAAGTTGCAGGATGCGGGCTTTCCCGCCCTCTTTGGAAATTTCTGCTGCTGCCTGCTGCGCGCTCTCGTGGTCATTTACAAAGGTCAGGATAACCTGCGCACCTTCGGCTGCCAGTTTATGGCTAATGGCCTTGCCTATACCGCGTCCGCCGCCGGTGACCAGCGCAATTTTATTTTTTAATTTCTGCATTTTTATATGTTTTTGATATTAGTAGTTTTTCCCGGCCATGAGCACTGCATGTCGGCCGAATCCGGCCTCGGCGAAGCTTTCATAGAGCTTGTCAAGCACATCACGGTTTCCGGTGCGGGTCAGGGTTAGTTCAAGTTCCTTACGCATGGCGTGGCATTCGCGGCCCATATCCGGGTCATGCAGGTAGTTCTTGCCCATGAGCAGGAATAGTTCCATGGGAAATGTTATTTCATAATGCAGCGGTTCAAAATCAAGTCTGCGCAGCAAGCGTTCGAGGGAGCTGCGGTTGAAGAAATTTATGTGGTGAGGCGGAGCCAGCCACCATGGTTTCTCGCCGAGATCTTCAGACATGATTTTTTGCAGCTCGTTGTAATCGTTGGGAACCCCGATGACAACCATGCCGCCGGGATTCAGTACCTGACGGCAGAGGTCCAGCATGCCAGCCGGATCGGGCAGATGTTCAAGAACTTCCCAGAGGTGGACCACATCAAACTTGCCGATGGAATCAGCACACTGCTGATCAAATACACCGTGAATGACATCGAGGCCGATGGAATGGCAGTATTCGACCGCTTTATCTGCCGGTTCGACTCCCTTGGCCTGCCAGCCGAGTTCTACCGCCTGTTTCATGAAAAAGCCGTTGCCGGAGCCGATATCCAGAATGGAGCCTTTACGCTTTAGCTGCTTTTCGATTGCTTCCAGCCGTGCAGTTGCAGTTGCGGCGTGCCATTCCTTGTCTTCCAACTGGTGCTGAAGCATGAGCGGTTTGTCTTTTACGTGGTACTCATGTTTATAAATGCGTTCCAGTTCTTCTTCATTGGGAATGGGAATGATGTGTTTGAAGCCGCAGCTCTCACAATGGATTATATCGAATCCATCAACAGAATGGAGTACGATACCGCTGTGGTCGATCCAGCATTTTCTATCACTCAAAATTTTGCTCCGGGCTTGGGATCAGCTGATGCGCTGCGCGCTTTTGGACGAATTGATTTCGCCTCCGGCGGCCAAGGGAGCTAAGCCCCTTTGGAATCCCTATTAGTGGATGATATTTTCTTCAATCCTGGTGGCGATGTTCATGGCTCCGTTTCCGATTCCCAGTGCGGCAGCTTTTGCAGTCATGGACTGTAGCGCAACCTGATCGGAAATGAACTTTTGCAGCTCCGCAGCCAGTTTTTGCTCGCTGATGCGGTCAAATTTTCCCAGTGAAACCGCTGCTCCGGATGCATGCAATGCCGATGCCGAGCGGGCGTGATCTTCGCTCAGGCAGAGCAGCAGTTGCGGAACTCCGCAGGCCGCCAGTTCATAAGCAGTCATGCCGAAAGAGGCTATGGCCGCATCGCATTCCTGCATTAGTCGGGACATATCCTTTATATCATGCAGTAATTTCACCTGCTTTCCGTGCTCTACCGCTATCCGGTCAATTTTGTCCAGACTATTGAACATGGGACCGATTACAACTTCGGCCCGCCACTGTCCGGGTACGGATTGTAAGGCTTGGAGAACACTTAAAGTCAGGCCACGGGGATCACTGGCCCCCATGGAGACTAAGACTTTTGGTGGGGAAGCTTTTACCTTCTTCTTTTTAGGAAGACGGAACTCTTTGCGCAGGGGGATGAATTCCCATCCACGATGGATAACGCCGTCAAATCCGCTCCAATCCAACTCATGAAATTGCGGCACGGGCGGATAAAAGGCCAGGTCACAATGCAATCTGTTAGGGGTAGGGTCATCAATGGAAACGAGCATCTTGTTTTCTGTCTTGGCGCGTTCAAAGAAAGATTGTGCGAGGGAGATGCGCAGGTCGAGAACTATTGCTGATTCAGTACCGAATTGCCAGTTGTTGAAGTCGCTTACCTCAATGACCTTGAATCCGGCGTCTTCGATTCTTTTTGCCGCATCAGGGGCGCCCCTGAATCCGAAAACAGATTCCCTGCCGAAACCTTCGCGCAGGGCGGCGGCTAGGGCCATGCAGCGTCCGGCATGCCCGAATCCGGTTTGCGGTCCGGCCTCGCAAAAGAAAATGACCGGGCTGCTATTTCCCATCACACATGAAGGCTTGATAGAGTCGTTCAGCAATGTGCCAGTCTTCTTCGGTGTCGATATCCACTACCATGTAGCGGGGCAGGAAGTAGGGCATGTTGAGTCCTTCGACGCGGTCTTTCGGGATGTCTGTCAGTTCCATCCAGTAGAACTGGGCCGCATCGTGAAAAAATACAGGCAGGTCCTGCGATCGGCAAGGAGCGTATTCCGGGAAGGCGTATTCAATGCCGCCCTGTTCATTTTTCTTGAATGAGCGCAGGATGGGAAAAGGAAATTCCGCCACTCCGAGAACGCAATTGGCCCGGTGTTCGCGCAACATTTCATAACCGCCACGAATGTTATCGGCAGTGACAAAGGGGTTGGCGTAAAACTGACAAAATCGTTCCGGTTCGCCCCAATTCTCACGGACCCAGTTCAAGGCATGGTCGATTACCGGCTGGGTTGGGGTAAAGTCGTCGGATAGTTCCGCCGGGCGCATGAATGGCACTTCCGCGCCATATTCACGGGCGGTTTCAGCGAATTCATCGCTATCCGTACTGACTAGAATATGATCAAAAAATCCGCTCTCGCGGGCTGCTTCGATAGTGTATGCGATAAGTGGTTTTCCCAGAAAAGGGCGGATTGATTTTTTATGGATGCGTTTGCTGCCGCCACGGGCCGGGATAATTGCTACCTGCACTATTCTTCCTCCGGCAGTTTTTAAATGAGTAGTTTCTCTTCTATTACAGTATGATGCTGAAAACAATTAATATCTTTTTAAAAAATAATCTTGAACCAGTACAATTCCGGCACTATCTTCAAACGCATGAGAACAACAGCTGACAGAATTAGACATACACTTTTATTTGAAATTATCGGACTTTGCACCTGCACACCGCTGGCTTCATGGATTCTTGACAAAGACATGAGCAAGATCGGAATCATGAGTATTGCCATTTCCATGACCGCCATGGTTTGCAACTATATTTATAACCTTATGTTCGATAATTTTCTCGTTGCCATGAACCGTCCCGTCAACATCAGGCCCTCATGGATGCGAGTGTTGCATGCTGTCCTTTTTGAGCTGTCGCTTTTGACCATTACGCTTCCCTTTGTAGCATGGTGGCTGGATATGACTCTCTGGCGTGCTTTGGTTGCTGATATCGGTTTTGCACTTTTCTTTCTTGTCTATGCATTTATCTACAACTGGGTCTATGACATAATCTTTCCGATGCCGACAGCGGACGAGAATGTTTAAATAAAATGCTGGCGCGGAAATTTAATTATCCATTTATTTTTTGCGAAACAAATTCTTAAATTTTCCGGATTTCTTTTCCGGTTCTTCCTCCTGCTCAGGATTCTGTTCCTCTTTTTCATATCTGAATGTGGCAAAGCGGGCCACTTTCCCGACCTGTTGTGCTGAGTATTTCGCTGCTTTGCTTGTGGAGTCAGCAACTTTTTTTGCTGCACAGGCCGCCTTTTCTCCGGCTGCCCCGGTAAAGGTTTTCAGGTAGGCGGTAGTTATAGTCTTGGTCGAACCCATGGCAATGGAGAGCAGCATGCCAGCGGCTTCACGCAGCACGGCCCTGCGATATCGGGGAGAGTTCCGTTCTGCGTGGAAATTGAAATGCCCGCGGGTGATTATGCCGACCCGCAGCGCAAGAAAGGCGTTAGTGGAACCGTCCAGAATGGAAGCGGTTACAATAGAAGTCAGTCCGCTTGCCCCGGGAATCATTCCCAGTGCCGACCCGGCCAGCACGGGGGACATGATTGCTTCAATCTGGGCTTGAATATCCAGCTCTTCCACCGTACTTGCGAAGAAAGCCGTTCCCGCTACATTGGCATAGACAGCAAGCATATCGCGCATGGAGGGGCGCTGGTTGTATATCTTCGACACATCCCAGACTAGTTTTGTAAGCGTTCCGAGCACGATGAAAGAATCAAGCTGCCCGTTCTGGGAAATGGCTGTGGATAGAAAAATTCTTGAGGCTACAGTTTTCATCTTCTGGGTCGAGATGCGGTCCAGATGTTCAAGGGCGATATCCAGTTCTTCTGTGGTGGAAAGTTTAAGCCCGGCTTCACGCACGTATTTATTTTTGCGAAGTCTTTTACGCAGCTTACGTATAAATTCCCTTTGCTGGGCCGGGGTGGGGGAGTCCGGCATGACCAAGGGGCCGGGACGGAAGAAATGAATAACAAACGGACTCAGACAGATTATTAGGAACAGCCCGCTTAGCCCGAAAAGGACATAGTCATGTGATGCCGGAAAATAAGCCGAGCAGAGTTGGGCCAGCCCCGCTATCTGGTTAAGCATGAACAGTATGAATCCGCCGAGCAGAAATAGTAGCAGGGCGGTTATGAGTCTTTGCAGCACCTTGGGCATATATGGAAAACCTCGCTGTGGTTGTCTTGTTTTCAATAACTGTATCTAGCCGCCGCTACCCGATTCCGTCAAATTAAGAAACGTCGAGATTCTTTGCTTGGTGTTTTTCGCTTTGAAATTTCAACTTCCTGAAATATTGTGCCTCTCCGCAGTGCATATGCGGATGGATATTTTGCAAGGGATAACTAAAATGCTGAAATTTAAATCTTCCACAAGTATCGGTATAGCGCAGGTTCTTTCCGGAGCAGCGCTCATCTCCCTTGTGGGAATTTTTATAAAAATTATGGTGGTGGATTACGCCCAGCCCATTTTTGTGGTCACCTTCTGGCGCAATCTTTTCGTCTGTAGTTTTATGATGATAGGTCTGCGTTTTTTAAAGCCGCATCTGCTCAGGTTTGAGCGGGAGAATCTCGGATTGCTGGCTGGTTACGGAATGGTCCTGACCGGATTGAACGGAATCTGGGGCGGGTCTGTTTATTATAATGGCGCCGGGGTTTCTACCGTGCTGGTCTATGTCTCAGTGCCGATCACGGTGCTGGCGCAATGGTGGCTTGGCGGGGAAAGACCAAACCTGCGTGTTCTACCCTCAATTCTTTTCTGTCTGTTCGGCTGCGCCCTTGTCTGCGGAATTCAGGGCGTATCCGATTTTTCGCTGACTCCAATGGGCATGTTTCTGGGGTTGCTTTCAAGTGTGTTTTTTTCGATGTACGCGCTTTTGGGGCGGGAGTGCGCTAAGCGGGGTATTAATTCGTACAGCACAATGATGCACGTATTCGGTATAGCCGCCGTCTACATGCTGATACTCAACCTCGTAGCACAAGGCGTAATCCCCGGAACGGCTCCGGCTCCCGCAGGGTTGCTCATGCCCGGAGTGGACTGGAAAGGCTGGGCCTGCATCCTGACCCTCGCGCTCGGACCGTCCATGACCGGATGGACCTTGATCACCGCCAGCTTCAACCATCTGTCGCCCTCAGTGGTCAATACCCTGCTGACTGTGGAACCCATGATGACCGCGCTGGTGGCTATCCCGGTACTCGGTGAATATATGAGTGTTGAGCAATGGGCAGGGTGCATTCTGATTGTGATCGGGGTGATTGTTTTGAAGAAGAGATAACGTCTCCGGCGGCTTAAAACCTTTTGTTATGCTTCGCAGTTTCAAATATTAAATAGTTGAAATGCAAAATCCCGCAATACCATTCAAGATATTGCGGGATTAATTTTATCCAGATTTTAAAAGCCACAGCGACGAAGCCCCGATAAAAGTTTTGGGGAGAGTCCAGAGAACACTTTTTACAAAAAGGGTTCTTACCTATAGCCGTTAGGAGAGAGCTTCTTGCTAGATTCTTACGGATATAGAGCAACGCTGGCCCCGGAGGGACTTCCGGTAGGACCGCCGGAGGCATTAAAACTTAAACATTAAACAGGAAGTGAATAACATCGCCGTCTTTAACGATGTATTCCTTACCTTCTGAGCGGAGCACGCCGGCTGCGCGGCATGCTGCTTCTGATTTGTTTTTGACGTAGTCTTCATAACCGATAACTTCAGCGCGGATAAAGCCGCGTTCAAAGTCGGTGTGGATGGCTGCTGCTGCACGGGGGGCTTTGTCGCCGTCATGGATAGTCCATGCACGGACTTCTTTAACACCGGCGGTGAAGTAGCTGATCATGCCGAGGGTGTGGAAACCGGTGCGGATGATTTTAGCCAGACCGGACTCGGTTACACCATAGGACTCAAGAAATTCGTTGTATTCTTCTTCATCGAGGCCGACCAGTTCTTCTTCCATCTTCGCGGAAATCTTTACGAATTCAGCGCCGCGTTCTTCGGCCAGTGCGCGTACTTTTTTGACGTAATCGTTGTCCTCGGTAAGACCTTCTTCGTCAACGTTGGCGCAGTAGATCACGTTTTTAGCTGTGATAAGGCGCAGATCGCGCAGCAGTTCGGTCATGTAGTCGGTATCCAGTTCGCCGTAAGTGCTGACGGGATTACCTTCGTTGAGGTGTTCAAGCAGCTTTTCAGCTTCGGCAATTTTGGGGCCGAGGGTCTTGTCGCCCTTGATCTTTTTCTTCATGCCTTCGACACGGGTGTCGAGAGCCTGTACGTCGGCTAGGATCAGCTCGGTTTCAATTACGTCGATGTCGCGTAGGGGATCAACGGAGTTGGCAACGTGGATAACGTCGTCGTTGTCAAAGCAGCGCACAACATGAAGGATGGCCTGTGTTTCGCGGATGTTGCCGAGAAATTTGTTACCGAGGCCTTCACCCTTGCTTGCGCCCTCTACAAGACCTGCGATGTCGATGAAGTCAACAGTGGACTGCTGCACGCGCTGGGGGTTAACCAGCTCGGCAAGCTTGTCGATGCGCTCGTCCGGGACGGGAACTACAGCCTTGTTGGGTTCGATAGTACAGAAGGCGTAGTTTGCGCTTTCTGCGTTCTGGGCCTTGGTCAGGGCATTGAAAAGGGTGGATTTACCGACGTTGGGCAGTCCCACGATACCGATGCTGAGAGCCATAATTAAATCTCCTCAAAAAATATAAATTCCTTTCCACGCCGCAAAAATCCCGCACATGCAATGAAAATCGCATGAAAAAGTAAAATTATCCGGGATGATGTGCCGTGAAAGGTAAAATTTTCGTTTTGCTTATCTATAAAGATAATATCACGTGTTGCGGCCCCTCAATACCCGTCTTTGCGGGGATGGGCAAGTGCTGATTAAGTGTCTTTCCTGCTTAATCCCTCTTTGAGTGCTGCAAGAATCTCTTCATGGTAAATGTAGGAGGCGGCAATAATTACGGCAAACGGTTCATCGGTGATGCGTAATGCATCCGGCAGAGCATAAACAGGCAGCCCATCCACCTCGCTGCCCTGAACAGCAGTATTGCTGTCGATGAAGCCAAGGCAGTCTTTCATATCAGGCAGTTCATTTTCCTGCACCATGTTCAGAAACAGAACCTTATGTCCTCTGGCATGCGCTTCTTTTGCAAAGGGGAGTAGTCTTTTAATGCTCAGATTGCTGGAGAGAAGGATGGCGATTGATTTTGCAGGCGAGGTTGCAGACATATGGGTATCCGGGTGAAAAGTTAAGGTTGATCAGAAATTTGGATATCTTTAATTTGCAGTCTAAGGCAAGGTTTTGTTTAGCTCTTTTGTTTGCGCTGAGTTCATGATGCGTGTACTTTAATCGCTGAATAAATACTGGAATTTTGTCCTGAACATATTTTCTGGCAGGTTAAATATATGATTGTACCGGTTATCCTTTCCGGCGGCAGCGGAACCAGACTCTGGCCTCTTTCACGCAAGAACCACCCCAAGCAGCTTTTGAATCTCACCGGGGAACACTCCCTGTTACGTAACACCGTGGAACGCGGTTGCGCACTTGATGATTCCGGCGCGCCCATTGTGGTCTGCAATGAAAGCTACCGCTTCATGGTTGCCGAGGAACTGCGCTCTGCCGGGATTGAGCCTGATGCTATCTTTCTGGAGCCGCAGGGCCGCAATTCTGCCCCGGCCATTGCCGCCGCAGCTTTTCATATCCGTGATAATGACCCGGATGCGTTGATGCTGGTCATGCCTTCGGATCATGCCATTCATGATCTGGAAAGATTCAATTCAGCCATAAGTGCCGCGGTGCAGTCTGCCCGCGGCGGTGATCTTGTCCTTTTCGGCATTGTCCCGGACCGCCCGGAAACCGGGTACGGCTATATCCGCACCAGCGGTGAATTTGAACCGATGGCTCCGCAGTCTGTGCGGGCTTTCGTTGAAAAACCTGATCTTGAGACTGCAAAATCCTATCTGCAATCCGGGGAATATTTATGGAATGCTGGAATTTTTCTATTTAGCCCCGATGTGTTTTTGGAAAAGTTAAGTCAGCTGGAACCTGAGATTTATTCCGCCTGCCAAACCGCCGTGGAAAAAGCGCGTGTTGATTTGGATTTCGTGCGCCTTGATGAAGAAAGCTTCATGTCCAGCCCCGCAGAATCAGTGGATTATGCGGTAATCGAAAAGGTCGATAACCTCAGTGTTGTTCCTTTTGACGGCGGCTGGTCCGATATCGGTTCATGGGATTCCCTGATGAATGAAAGGGAGTCCGATTCCGCAGGGAACGTTATTACCGGGGATGTGCTGACCGAGAATGTCGGTAACAGTTTTCTGCATTCGTCCAGCCGCTTACTCGGAGTGGTTGGTGTTGATGATGTGATTGTGGTTGAAACCACAGACGCAGTTCTTGTCGCCGGACGGGAACACGGGCAGGAAGTTTCCGCGCTTGTGAAGAAATTAAATCAGCAGGGGCGCGAGGAAGCGGATCATCACCGCAGGGTCTATCGCCCGTGGGGATCATACGAATCCGTAGATACCGGGGACCGATTTCAGGTCAAGCGGATCATCGTCAAGCCGGGTGGGGTTCTCTCCCTGCAAAAGCACCATCACCGCGCCGAACATTGGGTAGTTGTCAAGGGAACCGCCAAGGTGCGGGTAGGAGATGACGAAGTCCTGCTGCACGAGGACCAGTCCACCTACATCCCCTTGGGAACCATGCATCGCTTGGAGAATCCCGGCAAGATTGATCTTGAGTTGATCGAGGTCCAGACCGGTAGTTATCTCGGTGAGGATGATATCCAGAGGTATGAGGATGTTTATGGGCGGTCTGCGGAGTAGGGGATGGTTTGGAATTTTACCCGCGTTGCTAGGAGTCATTGTAGTTATTGCATGCAAAAACAAGTAGTGAGTTTAAATCTCCTACTTCGGGTATAGCTATATGCTTTTGGATATATTCATCTAATTCAGGCAATGAATCTCCGCAATCTTCGCACAGTTCCTCAAATGTTTCATAGTTTGAATTGTCATACACGACAGGGTCAAGAAGTTCTTCTTTTGAGATGTTTAAATTTCTCATTTCATTAAATGATTCGAGGGTGCTGTCTATCATGGTGTCAATTTCAGTCATATTTTTTTCTCTTATAATGGGTAGTGGATGCTACTTTTGTGCACTATACAAGGCGTATTTTGGCAATCATTGTAAGGGATACTTTTTTACTTCGCAATCGGTATCTTGTGGTGTATTGTAGCTACAGGAGGAAAGGATGCAGGAAACAATACGTGCCCGTGTCGAGGCAGATCTGAAGGAAAGATTTGAGCTTGCGGCCAAGGATCAAGGGCAGAGTTCAAGTTATTTGTTACGCGAATTCATGTCTGATTTTGTCCGCAAACACGAAGAAAACAAAAAACGTGATGCTGAGACGTTGCTCGCTATAGAGAGTATTGAGGCAGGACGCTTTGTTGAAGGTGATGACGTTTTTGATTGGCTTAATTCGTGGGGAACAGACAATGTTAAGGATGCCCCCACATGCGAATAAGGTTTTCTCCTGAGTCCGTTGACGATTTGAAAAGATTGTATGAATTTATTGCTGAACATGATTCTGATTCTGCACGGACTATTGTCCTTAATTTGAAAAGCGCAATTAATCGTTTCTCGCAGCACCCACAACTTGGCAGGGCTTTAGAGCATATTGAAAATGTTCGTGAGTTTGTGTTCGGAAGATATGTTGTGCGTTATACTGTGAAATCTGAAGCCGTCTACATATTGCGTATCTGGCATTGCAAAGAATTACGTTAATTCCCTCTTTACCCAACCCCGAATCCAGCCTACAACCTCCCCCATGAGCAATACCTCTTCTAAATATGATGTGATTATCCTCGGGGCTGGTGCTTCCGGGCTTTATTGTGCCATGCATGCTGCTGCGCGCGGACGTAAGGTGCTGGTGCTGGACCATTCAGGTAAGGCGGGGCGCAAGATCCGTGTTGCCGGGGGCGGGAAGTGTAACTTCACCAATATGGATGTTGCGGCGGATAACTATATTTCCGCGAACCCCCATTTTGTGAAGTCTGCTCTGGCGCGGCATAATCAGTGGGATTTTATTTCATTTATTTCCGAGGCCGGGATCGAATATGAAGAGCGTGAGGATGGGCAGCTCTTTACCCTTGAGGGGGCCGGGCTGATTGCCGGACTGCTGGTTTCCAAATGCCACCGCGCTGGCGTGGAAACTCTGATGGACCGCCAGATTGACGAAGTGAGCGGCGATGGGCCTTTTGTTGTTCGCAGCGGGGCGCAGGTCTTTGAAGCTGAATCTCTGGTTGTAGCGCTGGGTTCCCCTGCATGGCCGCAGGTGGGGGCTTCGGCATTCGGGTATAAGATTGCGGAGCAGTACGGGCTGAATGTGTTTCCGGCGCGGCCTTCGCTGGTGCCGTTTACCATCGGCGGAAGGGATGGTAAGTTCTGTAAGGAGCTGAGCGGTAATGCTCTGCCTGTTGAGATCAGTTGCGAGAAACGTACTTTCACCGGGGATATGCTTTTCACCCATAAAGGAATTTCCGGCCCGGCAGTGCTCCAGATTTCCAACTACTGGCGGCGCGGTTCGGCGTTGACCATAAACTTGCTGCCAGCTCACGATATTTCGGATTTATTTGAGAAGAATCGGGCTGAGAATGTGGCCCTGCATAATTTTCTGGCGCGTTACTTTACCCGTAAGATGGTCGGGCTGCTGCTCGAAGGGCAGGACGCTGATACTCCAGTCAGTCAGTTGACCAAGAAGCTGCAGCTGGTCCTTGCAGAGCGCATTCATTCATGGGTGGTTAAGCCGCAGGGAACTGAAGGTTTCGCTAAGGCTGAGGTCGCAGCGGGCGGTGTGGATACTGACGAGATTTCCTCCAAAACCATGGAAGCCAAGAAAATATCCGGCCTTTATTTTATCGGTGAAGTGCTTGATGTGACCGGCTGGCTGGGTGGATACAATCTTCAGTGGGCATGGTCTTCTGGATATGCCGCCGCGCAGTTTGTTTAGCCGGCTTCCATGTTGCTTTGACCGGTTGCTTCCTTGATGACGTCAAGCATTGAGCTGAAATCGAAAGGTTTGCAGATGTAGTATTTTACTCCTGCCTTTTCGAGTTGCTCGAATGCTTCTTCGTAACAATGTCCGGTCATTGCTATGATTGGAACCTTGGACTTATCTCCGAAAACAAAATCATCGCGGATTCTTGAAATAGCTTCAAATCCATCCATTTCCGGCATTTGGATATCCATAAAGATGCAATCGAAATCGTCTTCATGCAATTTGTCCAGGGCTTCTCGTCCGTTAGTTGCTACGGTAACTGTGAAGCCATGTTTTTCCAGAAGGCGTGAAGCGGAAAGTGTATTGATTTTTTCGTCGTCGACTAAAAGTATTTTCATGATTTGATGTTAATAGAAAATGTGGCTGCCTGTAAAGTACGCTAAAAATAAACCCCGCCTTCAGACGAAGGCGGGGTCTTTTTTTGTGTCTTTATTCCAGTCCCGTAGGGCAGGTATAATTACATTTCGTTCGGCAGTTTTTTGAGCTGGTCATATGTGTAGACGGGACCGTCCTGACATACGTAGCTGGTGCCTATGTTGCAGCGGCCGCAGATGCCGACGCCGCATTTCATGCGTTTTTCAAGGGTGGTCACAATCTGCTCATCCTTGAAACCGAGCTTGGCGAGAGCCTGCACGGTGAATTTGATCATGATCGGCGGACCGCAGGTGATTGCCACAGAATTTTCCGGTTTGGGTGCGATATCCAGAAGCACGTTGGGGATCAGACCCACGTTGTGTTCCCAGCCCTCGTATTCCGCATCAATGGTCAGATGGGTATCGAGGTCGTCGCGTTCCAGCCATTCTGGCAGCTCATACTGGTAAGCCATGTCCACGGGGGACCTTGCGCCGTAGAGCAGGGTGATCTTGCCGTAGTCTTTGCGGTTGTCGAGCATGTAGTAGAGCAGGGTGCGCAGAGGGGCCATACCGATACCACCACCGACGAAAACGATGTCTTTGCCTTTCATGTCTTCGTAGGGGAAGTGGTTGCCCAGAGGTGCACGCACGCCGATCTGGTCTCCTGCACTCAGGGTGTGCAGTTTTTCAGTAACTTCCCCGGTGCGCATTACACTGAACTGCAGGTAATCCATGCGGGTTGGGGAAGAGTTGATTACGAAAGTGGATTCACCTATTCCAAAGGCGGACAACTGTCCTACCTGACCGGGTTCGAAGGTGAAACTTTCTTTGATCTTCGGGTCGTTCAAAGTCACCCGGAAGGTCATGATATTGGGAGTTTCCTGAATGACTTCCTGAATGGTGGCCATTGCAGGAAGGTAAGGATTGCTAACCATCTGCCTTCTCCTTTGCTTCGTATGCAATAGCGTTCAGGACGATTTCACGGATATCCACACCCACGGGACAGCTCTTGATGCAGCGACCGCAACCGCAGCAGGAGATAACTCCGCCGTGCAGGTCAGGGTAGTAGCTGAACTTGTGGCCGACCCTGTTTTTCAGGCGATGGGCCTTGGTGGGGCGGGGGTTGTGTCCGCTGGCCTCAAGGGTGAATGTGTTGGACATGCAGTTGTCCCAGCTTCTGATTCTCTCACCTTTGACTCCGTCGGATTCGTCGGTGATGTTGAAACAGTAGCAGGTGGGGCAGAGATAGGTGCATGCGCCGCAACTGAGGCATTTAGAGGACTGTTCTTCCCAGAAGCCCATGTCGTCGAAAGCTTTGAGAAGCTGCTCGGGGGCTTTGGAAAGATCTTTTGCTTCGCCCATGGTCTGGTCGGCTTCTGCACGGAATTTATCGGCATCAGCCTGTTTGGAACCGCCGTCTTCCAGCATGGAGCTGGAAAGCAGGGCTTCGCCGCGGTCACTGACTGCTTCGAGGAAGTAGCCGCCGTCCACGGGAACCATGAGCACGTCGGACCCGGTAGTATCGGACGGGCCTGAACCAACCCAGTTACAGAAGCAGGTTGTTTCGCCTTTTTCACACGCGAGGGTGATGAAGAAGGTGTTTTCTCTGCGGGCTTTGTAATATACGTCCACGTGTTTTCCGTTCAGGTAAACACGGTCGAACATGGTGAATCCGCGAGCGTCACAGGGACGGCTGCCGAAAACAACCCATGATGAATCGGGAATGGTTTCCTTTACATCAAGAGCAACTATCTCTGGATTCTCAAGATCTTTAATGTGGCTGAATTTAACCAGGGTTTCACTCTGGGGGAAGCATGCCTTCTTGGGCGGGGCTGTAGCTTCACGCTCGATATTGAAACCTTTCTTGGCATCGTAGGGTTTGAACACAATGGCGTCGCCCTCATTGCGGGGAGCGAGTACTTCGTGTTTCTGGCCCAGTTCGTCCAGCCATGCCGAAACCTTTTCGGATTTGATGAATTTTGCCATGGCTACCACTCCTTCTCCTTGATTGTCGGTTCATCAATTTTGAAGGTCTGAAGCGGAGGTGTTGCCTCAGGATCAAGTCCGGCTTCGTAGTTGAAGACTTCCTTGATTTCCTTATTGAACTTCTTCTTGAAGAGCAGGATGGGAATGTCTACCGGGCAGGCGCGCTGACATTCACCGCACTCGGTGCAGCGGCCGGTCAGGTGGTAGGCATGGATAACCTGAAACATCCACTTGTCGCGGACATGGGCTTCCTGGCTCAGCCAGTGCGGATCGCGGCTCTGAGCGACACAGTGGTCGCGGCATACACACATGGGGCATGCGTTGCGGCAGGCGTAGCAGCGGATGCAGCGGTCCATTTCTCCCAGCCAGAATGCGAATTTCTCTTCTGTGGACTTGGCTTCGAATTCTTCGAGGTCTTTGTAGCCGTCTTCAAAGGAAGCGGTAGCTTTGATTTCTTCTCCCACGAACTGGTCGGAGAGAACTGCGTTGGGGTAGCGGCAGGTAAGGCATTTGTCAGACATGACATCAGCCATGGGAAGCTTGTGCTCCTTGCCGCCAGCAGTGATTTTGACTTCGGAGTCAGTCACTTCGCAGGCTTCAATATTACCGACATCACCAACCGCGCGGCGGATCTTGGTCTGGTCTACAACACCGTTGCAGCCGAAACCGAAGATAGTCACGTCTTCACGTTTGATGAGATTTTCCTGCAGCAGTTCGACAACTGAACGGCTGTCACAGCCTTTAACCACGATACCGACCTTTTTACCCTTGAGGGAAGGCAGGTAGGTGGCGAGGTTGTGAACGCTAAGAGCGTCCACTTTCAATTTATCTACATCTGCTTCACTGCGCATGAAGTGCGGAGTGGCGTGCAGCGGATCGAAGCTGTCTGTCCAGCCGATGACGACATCAAGCTCAGACAGTCCGTCCTTAATTTGTTTTTTAAGATCTTCCAGATTTTTCACTCTGTTTCTCCTTGCGTGGAAAACCCTGTTTAGAGGGATTCTTCCATCAATTTGAGTGTCGCCTCGGCATCGGGGCCCTCGATCTTACGGGCCGGGCCGAGTTTGTGAATCTGTTCGGTGAACTTGGTCACAACTTCCTGCCAGCGCTGGCCTTCTGATGCGGAAACCCAGGTGTAGTCGAAACGCTCAGGCTCGATTCCCAGCATGGAAATAAACCTTTTAAGCATTTCAAGCCTGCGGCGGGCATAGAAGTTGCCTTCTGCGTAGTGGCAGTCATTGGGGTGGCAACCGGACACGAGCACTCCGTCCGCGCCGGACATGAGTGTCTTCACAATAAACAGAGGATCAATTCTTCCTGAACAGGGGACTTTGATGATTCTCAGGTCGGTTGGCTGGGTGAATCTACCTACGCCTGCGGTATCCGCGCCGCCGTAAGAGCACCAGTTGCAGAGAAAACCGACGATTCTGAGTTCTTTACCTTCTAGAACCGGCATACTGCGTTAACCTCCGCGAGAATCTGGTTGTCAGTGAAGTGCTGGAGCTGGATTGCACCCTGCGGGCAGGTGGATGTGCAGATACCGCAGCCCTGACATATGGTTTCGATTACATTAGCTTTGGTCTGTCCGCGGAAGTCGATCTCTTTGATCGCTCCAAAAGGACAGGTGCTGATGCATTTGCCGCAACCGATGCAGCGTTTGATATCAACAACAGAAACTGCGGGGTCACTTTCCAGTTGGTCCTTGGAGAACATTGCCAGAACTTTTGCCGCCGCTGCACTACCCTGTGCAACGGAGGAAGGAATGTCTTTGGGACCCTGACAGGACCCTGCAAGGAAAACACCGGCGGTGTTGGTTTCAACTGGCTTCAGTTTGGGGTGTCCTTCCATGAAGAAACCGTAGGCATCGTAGGAGATGCGAAGTTTCTTGGCCAGATCGGAAGCACCGACGGCAGCTTCAGCACCGACTGCGAGGACAACGAGATCCGCGTCAATTTCAACCTGATCACCCATGAGGGTGTCGGCACCGCGGACGACGAGCTTGTCGCCTTTGGGGTAGATCATGGATACGCGGCCACGGATGTACCTTGCGCCGTATTCTTCCTGTGCCCGGCGGGTGAATTCGTCGAACATTTTGCCCGGGGAACGGATGTCCATGTAAAATACGTAGGACTGTGATTCAGGGCAGTGGTCTTTAGTCAGGATGGCCTGCTTCGCAGTGTACATGCAGCAGAAGCCGGAGCAGTAGGGGCGTCCGATGGATTTATCACGGGAGCCTACGCACTGAATAAAGACAACGTTCTTGGGTTCCTTGCCATCGGATGGACGCTTGATGTGTCCCTCGGTGGGGCCGGAAGCTGAGAGCATACGCTCGTACTGCAGGGAGGTGATTACATCAGGGTATTCACCGCCGCCGTATTCGCCGTAAACAGTCCAGTCCACGAGGTCGAAGCCTGTTGCTGCAACAACAGCTCCAACTTCTTCGACAACAAACTCTTCAACCTGATCGTAAACGATGGCTTCGGAAGGGCAGACCTTGGCGCATACGCCGCATTTATCGCGTTTGATTTTTATACAGAAGTTTGGATCAATAACCGCTTTCTTGGGGATAGCCTGCGGAAAGGGGATATTGATGGCAGTGGTTTTGCCTAATTCCTCGTCAAAGGGGTTGTCCGCTTTTTTGCTGGGGCATTTTTCCATGCAGATACCGCAACCGGTACATTTGTCCCAGTCAACATAAGTGGCTTTTCTTTTAACCTTGACGGAGAAGTTGCCCACGTAACCGTTTACTTCCTCAATTTCAGAGCAGGCGTAAAGGGTGATGTTGGGGTGCTGGGCAACGTCAACCATACGGGGGCCGAGGATACAACTGGAGCAGTCCACTGTGGGGAATGTCTTATCCAGTTTAGCCATCTTACCGCCGATGGAGGATGTTTTTTCAACAAGGATAACCTCTAGCCCGCCGTCAGCACAGTCCAGCGCAGCCTGAATACCGGCTACACCGCCGCCAACAATCATAACCCTTTTGTTCATGTCAAAGAATTTGGCATTAAGGGGCTTGTTATTGAGCAGTTTTGCTGCTGCCATGCGAACAAGGTCAGTGGCCTTGTTGGTGTTGGCTTCGCGGTCGCGGCCGATCCAGGAAACGTGTTCCCTGATGTTGGCCATCTCGAACAGGTAGCGGTTCAGCCCCGCTCTTTCCAGCGTTTTGCGGAAAGTGGGTTCGTGCATTCTGGGTGTGCAGGATGCTACGACCACGCCGTCGAGTTTGTGTTCCTTGATTGCTTCTATTATCTCGTCCTGTCCGGGTTCGGAGCAGGCGTACATTGTATCTGTTGCGAAAACAACACCGGGGAATTCCCGTGCGGCTGCGGCAACGGCAGCGGTGTCCACGGTACCTTCGATGTTTGTCCCGCAATGGCAGACAAAGACTCCTATTTTCATTTAAGTCTTCTCCTTAGCAGGGTTTCCGCTATTTTTTCTCTTCTTTGCCGATGGCATTGAGTGCGTTTCGGGGGCTCACGCAGAGTTTGTCCATTCCCAGTTCTTTTTCACTCATGCCCAGCGCAATACCCATGAGCTGTGTGTAGTAGAAAATGGGGAGGTTGTGCTTGGCGCTTGTGGCAGAGTTGACCTGTGATTGACGCAGGTCAAGGTTCATCTGGCACAGGGGGCAGGCAGTGACCAGCGCATCCACGCCGAGATCATCCGCCGCATCAAGCAGCTTGCCGGACAATTTCATGACCACATCCTTACGCGGGATACCGAAAGAAGCTCCACAGCATTCAACCTTCAAGGGGAAGGGGAGTACAGTAGCACCCATGGCTTTCATTATGTTGTCCATGGCCATGGGATGTTCGGGATCATCGAAGTTCATTACTTCTGGGGGACGGTTCATGATGCAGCCGTAGTAAGCGGCAACTTTAAGACCCTTCAGCGGTTTTACTGTGCTTTCCTTCAGAGCATCGAGACCGAGATCTTCGACAAGAATCTGAAGTACTGACTTAGTCGCAACTCCGCCATTGTAGGGAACCTCAAGCAGCTTGTTGACCTTCTCGCGCATTTCATCCTTTTCCATACGATGTTCTGCGGTTTTGAGGTTGGTCAGGCAGCTGGGACAGGGAGTTATCGCTGTTTCCAGGTTCATCTGTTCCACCAGCTGTAGGTTGCGGGCGGAAAGTGCGCTTGAAAGGGTATGGTCCACAGTATGGGCCGGGGTTGATCCGCAGCAGCTCCAGTCGGGGATATCTGTGAGATTGATCCCAAGCTTCTGACAGACTGCCCGGGTGGACATGTCGTATTCCATGGATGTTCCTGCGCCGGAGCACCCAGGATAGTATGCATATGTTAAGGAATCACTCATTTGCGGGACTCCTCTTCGAATCTTTGGAAGATTTTTTTGATTTCATCCTTGCCCTGTATTTCGTGGGGTTTGAAATGCATCTTGCCCTTGGGCAATACTTTCGGTCCCAGATCAATATCAGTCCAGAATCTGCCTGTTTTAGCTACATATGCAGCAAGCAGACCTACTTCGAATACTCTTCCGTTGTTTTCAACAGAATCGAGGAAGCTGTCCCAGAATTTCTTGACCGTAGGCACCGGAGCATAACCTTCTCTGCGGGCCATATGGCGCAGCACATCCATAATGTGAGCCACGTCGATGTTGTTAGGGCACCTTGTGGTGCATGATTCACAGGTCGCGCAAAGCCAGAGGGATTTGCACTTGAGCACAGTTTCCTTTTGCCCTGCCTGAACCAGACGCATGATTCTGCTTACAGGGATGTCGTACGCGAATGTGTACGGACATCCCGCGGTACAGTTACCGCACTGGTAGCAAAGGGACATATTCTGTCCGCTTTCTTTTTCTACCTGCTTTACAAAATCGGCATCGTAAGTCTTAGTAATGTTAACTATTCCCATAAATGAGTAGCCGCCTTCCGCTTTAAAGATCCGGTGGAGCGGATCTTTAGTTTCCGTAGATTGGCTTAAAGATTATTGACAGAGTATGGATTCTTAAGATCGCGTATTCTGCCAGAAGTTCCATGTGTACTGCAAGTGATAATAACCGCTTTTCATGCGGTTTCTTCGATGTAATCCTCTTAAAATAGATTGCTGTAAAAATAATTATAGGTAACTGTCCTTATGATATTGAGTCCATTGTGAAATAAGTAACAATGGTATGAGCCATAATTGCGGATGTTTTAGTCGGTTTACTTGCCAACTAAAGTGCCACCAGATGCAAAGTTAATGTGTTACCTCTTTACTGCTTATCGTTGCACTTTGCTTATTGTTGTTACAACAGAGTAACGGGTCTGTTGATTTGTTCTTCATTTCTATATAAATAAAACGTATCTAAAAAGTGTATAAATTTAGAAACTTGATGTTGCTGGCTTTGCAGTCAGTCTGGTCCGTTGCGAGAATGGTGTCTGAGGCAGGATCCTAGTTAGCTAGACGATCAAACAAAATGGGGTGAACATGAGTCGTAAAAACTTTGCCGTACGGATAGGGGTATTTGTTACAGGCATTGTAGTCTACAGCTTAGCAATGGCTGGATACGGGATAACCGATTCAGCCGTGTATGTAGGCTCGGAAGTATGTAAAGAATGTCATGAGGTTGAGTATCAAAATTACAAGAAATTTTCTAAAAAAGCACATTCGAGTAAGAGCGTTAAGATAATGGCCTCTGATTTGGATGATGATGAGTTGAAAGAATGTTTTGCCTGCCACGCGACCGGATACGGTAAGCCTGGTGGTTTTATTTCTTTTGAACAGACGCCGGAGCTCGCGGATGCCGGTTGCGAGGTCTGCCACGGCCCCGGCTCGTTGCATGCTCAAGACGGAGATCCTGAATTGATCAAACGCAAAATGAGCATCGAAGAATGCGAGGTCTGCCATAATGCGGAAAGGGTAAACAACTTCAATTACAAACCGTTGATCTTCGGCGGAGCCCACTAGGGAGGGTGCGATGAAATTTATCAAGACTTCCCTGGGAAACAAGGTGCTGGTTCTTACTTCACTATTGACCGCAACGGTTTTTATCGGACTTTTTTGGGCGAACTCTTTCTGGCAGCGCAATACCATGATGGAGGAGATTGAACGGAACGCCTATAAAACTGTGGATATGCTGCAATTGGCCATACGTGAACCAATGGCCAAGGGGGATAACCGGGCAACAACAGAAATGTTTGCTATCGTATCTGGCAAATATACTGACGTTGATATCTACCTGACCAACTATAAAGGTAATATCACGTATTCTACCAGCCCTGAAAATATCAGGTCTGACTTGAACGGACAACTGCACGACAAGGATATTCTTTCCCTTGTTGAGCGCAGTTTTAAAGATCCCCTTAAAAAGGGCCTCCTTTCCGAAATAAACGGGAAAAAGGTTTTTGTTGAGGTGGAGACAATTAAAAATGAAAAAAGCTGTCATCACTGCCACGGTAGAAAACAGCCGGTCCTGGGCTCGCTTGTTATGGTGCAGGATGTCTCCCCGCAATTTGCTGCTTTCCATGAATCGCAATTTAATGGCGCAGCCTTGTCCTTCGGTGGATTTATCGCATTGCTGGCCGCACTGCTTTTCTTTATGCGCAGGTCCATTGTAAGTCGTATTCAGGTTATTTCCGGTGCGACCAGTGATTTCACCCATGGTAATCTTGATGCCAAATTCGCTGTGGACAGCAGCGACGAGCTTGGTTCTCTCGGTGAAAATCTTGGTGAAATGGCCCGTCAGATCAAGGATCAGCTGGTGTACAACCGTGGTGTTCTTAATGGAATTACAGTTCCCATGTTTGTTACCGACAGTCAGAACAAGATTGATTTTATCAACAGCCCCATGAGGGAAATCCTGAATAAGCCTGAATCAGATCTGCTTGGAACTCCGGTTGGTAATTACTTCAAGATTGACGGCGAGGATTTGACTTCGGAAGCTATTTCGACCGGTAAGTGTCCTGAAGGTCTGTTGCGTTTTAATAGGGAAGATGGCGTTGAATTCCCTCTGCGTTATCAGGTGTGCCCTTTGCGGAATGCTGAGGAAGAAACTGTCGGAGCGATTGCGGTTATGGTCGACCTTACTGAAGAGGAAAACAGCCGTAAGCATATTGAGCAGCAACAGGCATCGCTGCTTGAAGTGGCAAACGAAGTTACCGAAGTGTCCAAGGCTCTATTGTCCTACACAACTGAGCTTTCCATGCAGATGAATGAATTGACCGCTGGGGTTGATACAACAGCCATGCAGACCGGTCAGGTTGCTACGGCAATGGAAGAAATGAATGCTACTGTTCTTGAGGTTGCGCAGAATACCGGTGAGACTGCCGATGCCTCAGACAGGGCCAATTCCGTTGCCCGTGACGGTGGAGAGGTTGTCAGCAATACTGTTGCGGAGATTCATATTGTTACCGAAACCACTGAGAAGCTCTCCGAAATGTTGGGCGACCTTTCGGAAAGGGCCATTAATATCGGTGAGGTTCTGTCGGTAATCAATGATATTGCCGACCAGACAAACCTGCTGGCTCTGAATGCGGCTATTGAGGCTGCCCGTGCAGGTGAAGCCGGACGTGGGTTTGCCGTTGTTGCTGACGAAGTCCGCAAGCTGGCTGAAAAGACCATGGGCGCAACCAATGAAGTTGAAACGGCTATCTCACTGATTCAGCAGTCTACAGATAGAGTTGTTTCCGAGATGGGTGGAGTGCGGGGAAGAGTTGAGAATTCCGTGCATATGGCTGAAGGTGCCGGGGGCGTTCTCGCTCAAATTGTTAATGAGTCTGAAACCATTGCCGACATGGTAAGAGCCATTGCCACTGCAGCAGAGCAACAGACTTCCACCAGTGATGAAATCAACAATAGCGTGACTGAAATCAACAACCTTTCGCAAGCGTTGTCCGAGGGAATCCAGAACGCTAATTCCAATATACGGGAAGTCGCTGGAATGGCTCAGAAGTTGAGCCATCTGGTTGAGCGTTTCAAATAAGCTGTTTACGTTTAAAGAGAATATTAATGCCCCCTTTGGTCTTTGCCGGAGGGGGCATTCCTTGTTTTCATTATTGATTCTGGAAACTCTGCGGGAGCACCGCCGTTTTTTCTCATAGTTATGCGTGAGCCTTAAGCCGCGCTTTTTCCGGAAGCGGTATTGCAAATCAGGCGGATGATATTTTAACGCCAACCTTTACCGGAGTTGCTGAAAATTTCTGTTATGCGAATATTCTTTACCGGTTTAAATTTATTAGCACACGCTTCCTGAGGTGAAATTCCGGTACTTTCGTATATTGTTTCGATATATTTGAGCAATCCGACCATTCCCTTGCTCTTGGCACTGGTCTTTTTCACTTTGCAGGCGATGGTGTCAGGTGAGATAGCATGGTAGCGGGCCAGATATTTACCATCTTTCTGCAAGAGCACTTCCATGTGGCTGAAGCCTTTAATGTGGTTCTTGTTGAGTTTTACCACCCATCCGAAGGCGAAATTTTGAAATACCTGTAATTCGTCTGGGGTTCCGGGCTGTGATGCGGAAGCTGCTGTGCATAGCAGCATGCAGATAAAAAAAGATGGGATAAGGTTACGGACAAGTTTCATCAGTCACTCCAAATTGCGAAAAGGGTGAGAGGAAAAACCTCCCACCCTCTTTGTCATTTAGTTTAGTCTTTTTATTCTTCTACGTCGATTTCGACGCGGCGGTTGAGTTTACGGCCTTCTTTGGTTTTGTTGTCATACTTGGGGTTAGATTCACCGTAACCTTTAACTTGCAGACGTTTGGGAGCAACTCCGTTTGCAGCGAGCCAGTCTGCAACAGATTTGGCTCTACGTTCGGAAAGTCCCTGGTTGTATGCTTCAGGTCCGGTGGAGTCGGTGTGCCCGCCTACCATGACCTTAAGGTTCGGAAACTCATCAAGTATTGCTGCTGCTTCGGTGAGGGCAGGAACCATTTCATCGGTGATCTGGTATTTGTCGAAGCCGAAGTTAAAGTTACGGAAAACGATTTTTTCCTGAACGGGAACAACAGCAGGAATAACGGCTTCTTCCACTATTTCGACAATGAGTTCTTCTTCCTGGGTATAGAAAACGTCCTGAGCAAATTTTTCGAGAACAGCGTTGTTTGAAAGAGCAGTAGCTTCCACGTAAACACCGCAGGGAGTAAGGCTTGCGAGACGTTTCAGGGTAGCTTTACCTTCCGGGGTATCAGCAACACTGATTATGTGCAAGCAGAAACGGTCGCCGTATTTTTTGGCCATCTGGGAAACAGCTACTGCCGGGTTCCGGCCGCTGTTGGAAAGACCGTCGGAAACAAGGATAACAGCAAATTTGCCGTTCCAGGTTTTGAGGACACCGTCGAGTTCTTCGAAACCTGACCCCATGGGTGTGGCCTGGAAAAAGGGAAGATCGCTAGGCACGGAAGCAATTCCTTTAGCCATGGCGGATCTGTTGAAAACAGATTTTGGGGAGTATGTAGTGAGTTCCGGCATCCCATAGAGAGCGGAATCATAACCCAGTTCGGGAACAACGTTGTTCAGCTTTTTGAGCGCATTGATTCCTGCGATAATTTTAGGGGTGCCTGTTGACCCATATGTCTGGGCCATTGACGGGGAAGTGTCCACAAAATATGCAAAAGAATCTACTTTTGGTTTAAGGATTATTCTGGATTCAGCAAAGGCCATAGAGCCGAAGGCCAGAAGAGCGGCTAAGGCAACTGTCATGATTAAAACAACTTTTCTGTTAAGCATTATGAGAGTCCTCCGATAAGTTGGGTTAACTGTTGATTCTGAAATTTATTACTCTACCAAAATTAAGGTATTGGCAGACCTAAATCAATAGTTTTGTGTTATTTTTGTGGTTCTCAATTAAATATCTGCGCTGGCGAAATGTTTTTCGAGCATAATTTTAAGGATGGTTCTGTCTGTGTCAATCATTCCTTGAGTACTGAGTGTTCCGATGTTCTGCATTGTCTGCTCAGGAGAAGAGCCGATGATCCCGTCTGTGGCATGTACATTGACACCATGAATGGCGAAAAGCGCAGCCTGAACTGCAGTCCCGGCAGCAGTAGCCAGTTTAAGCGCGCATCCGCATTTTGCACCGTCACAGATTATTCCGGCCAGATCTTCGGTTAGGTTTGTTATGGCACCGGCCATCTGGGAAGGAGTTCCACCCATGAGGTAGGTGATGCCTGCCGTTGCCCCGGCTCCGGCAGCAACAGAACATCCGCACACAGCTGATAATCTGCCTGTCTGGGCTTTAACATAGGCGGTCACAAGATGGCTGAGTGCGATTGACTCAAGCATTGTCTTTTCAGAACAGTCAACATATTTATTTACGGCATGGATTGGCAGGATCGCAGTAAGACCGTGGTTTCCTGATCCGCCGGAGCTCATTGCCGGAAGTTTGATGCCCCCCATGCGGGCATCTGAAGCAGCAGAAGTCACAATCCGTGCAGAAAGTATCATATCACGGTTTAAAATTTTCATACGCGCCAACTTCTCAAAAGTAGCACCAACCGCCAGTCCGGGGCCATGCCGCAATCCATACTCCGCAAGGCGCATATTGTATGTGATTCCTTCTTTCAAGAATAAAAAGTCTTCATCGTCAAGATCACCGATCATATCGACAAGGTCTGAAAGCGAGAGGGATTTGATATAATCTTCAAGCTTTGACATGTCGGCTTTCTCGGCCTGTTTGCTCTTAACCAGTGTAGAGCCTGCAACGGGTTCTCCGTTAAGGGAGAGGGAAACGATGTTGTCGTGGACACCTTCAATGATACATTCGACTGTACCAGATTTAAAGGTCAGCAGTGCCCGTACGTAAATGCCGTGGTGGCTATCAAGAAGGTTAACTCTGACGGGATGGTCCTTCTTGTATTTACATGCCTTCTGAGTGTTGTTCTCGTCCAGAGGGGCGAGAACTTCAAGTCCGAGTTTGGCATCTCCGTAGAGTGCTCCCAGTGCCGCAGCAGTATCAAGCCCGCTTAAGCCGCCGGTTCCTGGAATAATTACTGCCAGTCCATTTTTATAAATATTAGGGTCAACCCATACGTCAATCTTTTCAGGCTGTTCTTCAGGGAGAACAGATGCCGCTGCAGCGGTAGCTAAGGCTATTGCCACGGGTTCGGTGCATCCTAAAGCCGGTGCGACCTCAAGGTGAAGTATTTCTTTGACTGAATATTTCATGGCTGTACCTTTTATTAGATTGTTAAAATAGTCTTTGTTTCAATGAATAGTAAGATCTAAACAGCGATCGTAAATAAAGTCTAGAGAAAATCATAATAAAACAATTGTATAAATGAATATATCAAGAAGAAAGTGCGAATCAAGGTTAAATGTGAGGTGTATAATTTTAAAATGCTGTTCTTTTGTATTGTTGTGTTTCAAATAAATGTTTTCTTTGTTGTGTGTAACATTATTTCTTTATTTATGCTGCAAATTATATTTGCAGAAATGATTATCTTGGTCTCAATTAATGTTAAATAAATAGTTTTACTTTGAAATGGATGCGAATAAGTTCTTTTTACTTAATTGTAGTTGAAAAGTGTCTGAAAAATAAGTAACATCCGGCAACTTGTATTGTGTGATTGAATGAATAGATAGCTGTATCTGCTTAAAATAGCGGGAGAAATTATATATGTATATTGTGACTGGCGGGGCTGGGTTTATCGGCAGTGCCATGGTCTGGAAGCTTAATCAGATGGGGATCGATGATATCCTTATTGTCGATAACCTTGCGAAAACCGAAAAATGGAAGAACCTGGTTAATCTTCGCTACGAAGATTATATTCACCGGGACCAGTTTTTCAAATTCATTATTGAAGGGGATGACCCTTTTAAGACTGATGGAGTGATCCACATGGGTGCCTGCTCTTCGACCACGGAGCAGGATGCTGATTTCCTTATGGAAAACAACTATCGCTACACCCAGATGCTCTGCCGCTTCTGCCTGCAACATGATGTCCGTTTTATCAATGCTTCAAGTGCCGCCACATACGGTGACGGCAAGTTCGGTTTTGATGACGACCATGATGGGATAGATCGGCTCCAGCCTATGAACATGTACGGTTACTCCAAGCAGCTTTTTGACCTCTGGGCCAAACGTGGTGGAGTTCTCGACAAGTTGGTCAGCCTCAAATTTTTCAATGTATTCGGTCCGAATGAGTATCACAAGGATGATATGAAAAGTGTTATCTGCAAGGCGTTTCACCAGATCGGCGAAACCGGGGAGATGAAGCTTTTCAAGTCGTATAAGCCGGAATACCCGCACGGCGGGCAGAAGCGCGACTTTGTTTATATCAAGGACTGTGTGGATGTTATGTGGTGGTTCCTGCAGAATCCGCAGGCTAACGGTATTTTCAACATCGGAACCGGGCAGGCCCGGGAGTGGAATGAGCTTGCGAACTCTGTTTTCGCAGCCATGGATGTGGAACCGAACATCAGCTACATCGAAATGCCGGAAACTATCCGTGATAAATACCAGTATTTTACTCAGGCCAACATGGATAAACTGGTTGCCGCCGGGTATGATAAGCCGTTTACTTCCCTGGAAGAAGCGGCCAAAGATTATGTGCAGAATTATCTGGCTCAGGAAGATCCTTACCTGAAAAGCTAGTTGAATATCAAAGGGCAGGTTGTTTTGAAATCAAGGTTCGCCATATTCTTAGTTTTACTTCTCCTCTGTCTGCCATGCGTTTCTTTTGCGCAGGAGCAGATCGACGTTCCCATGACCGATAGCAAGGGCGTGGAGCAGAAGGGTGAGCAGTGGAAATTTTCCGCAGATAAGCTCGTTGTTGAAAACGACAGTGAGTACCTGCAGGCTTACGGAAACGTAACTTTGCGCAGCGGCGATAATTACATCAAAGCGGATTTTGCCCGCTTTTATCAGACGACTAAATGGATTTACCTGCGCGGAAATGTAAAAGCGCAGGTTAAAGGCGACTTTTACGATGCGGCCGAAGCCGAATTCGATCTGAATAACATGGTAGGATGGCTTAAGAAGGGCCGCGTTTTTGTTGCCAAACCTCATGTTTATTTTGAAGGTGAATTCATCGAAAAGCACAACGGAGCCACTTACAGTTTCAAAGACGTGAAAGTGACCGCTTGTGAAGGCGAGAATCCGCTCTGGGAATTTGAATCCGGCGAAGGTGATATAACTATCAACGGTTACGCGCGGCTTTGGCATTCCAAGTTTAATGTGAAGGGTGTTCCTGTAATGTACACCCCGTACATGGAACTTCCCGTGCAGCGTGAGCGCCAGTCAGGTATGCTTAACCCTGAAGTTGGTAACTCAAACCGTCTGGGTAACAGAATCAACATCCCGCTCTACTGGGCTATTGATGATGAAAAGGATATGACTTTTTATCCGGAATACCTGAGTGAACGCGGTTTCAGGCCCGGGGTTGAGTTCCGCCACTCTGAAGATGTGAATACCAAAGGGTCCTGGCGTGCGGATTGGTTGTATGACAGTAAAAGTTATGACGACCCTCGGTCAGCAAGCTATTCCTTCAGCGATGACATGATTCGCCCGAACCAGAACCGCTGGTGGGTCAGGTCGAAGTACGATGGTTACATCGGTAATCCGGACTGGCAGACAATCTTTGATATGGACCTTGTTTCAGACCAGGACTATCTGAGAGAATTCCGTTCCGGTACTAACGGTTATGATGCCAACCGTGATTCATTTTTGGATAAATTCGGCCGTGATATTGCCACCGCTGACTCCAATGAAAGAACCAGTACAGCACTTGTAGCCAGAAGCTGGGATAAGTATTCTGTCTCCGCTCTGGCACAATACACTGAGAACCTGCTTTACCGTAACGGGAATAATCCTTCTACCAAGGACCCGACCCTTCAAACTATGCCGCAGCTTTCTGCTTTTGCATTCAAGGATAATTTTTTGGGGAGTCCCATTGAGTGGGAAGGTGAATTTCAGGGCAGTTATTTCTGGCGTGAGTACGGTACCACAGGCGGGCGTTTTGATATTAAACCGCAGTTCAGCATGCCTATGCGGGCCGCTGGTATTACTATCATTCCCCGCGCAGGAATCAGGGCGACAAACTATCTTGTAAGTTCCTTCCAGAATGCAAGCTCCAAGATTAGTCGTGACTCCAGCCAGACACGTATTCTGGCTGATGCCGGAATCAGCGCAGCAACTGATTTTTACCGTGTATTTGATCTCGAATCAGCTCCGGCTGTGACTGAGGAAAATGTAGGTCAGTCCGGATGGACCCGCATGAAGCATAATGTCATCCCCCGTCTTGAATACTCATGGGTTCAGGATGATTCCGCTTCACAGGCAAAGCTGCCTTACTTTGATTCCCGTGACCGTATTTCCGAGCAGAATGATCTCGTTTTCTCGCTGACCAACGTATTTGACCGTAACCGGGCAACTGTTGCTCTTGATGACGACGGCAATCCTGTGCTGGAAAGTGACTATCTCGAATTCCTGCGTATCCGTCTTGAGCAGGGCTATGACATCGACGAAGAAAACCGCTCAATCGAACTTAGCGAATATGAGCGCCGTCCCTTCTCAGATTTTATGGCCGAGATTATACTTTCTCCGTACAATTTCGCGAATCTGACATCCCGGACATGGATTTCTCCGTATATAGGAGAAGTTACCGAACACGAGAACATTTTGAAGCTCTTCTACAACGAGTATGCAGAGTTTTCACTGGGGTACGACTATCTGCGCAAGATTGATGAATACAAACGTCAGCAGGATTCTGACATGCAGATCGTAAGTTATGGAATGAAAGCCAAGCTTCCTTGGAATTTGCAGATCGGCGGTAAATTCCGTTCCGATCTTAACGATGACCGCGATCTGGAAAAGACTGCATCTATTGGCTGGAACCATCAATGTTTCTTCATGGAATTCATTGCTTCCAAGACAACTGTGGATGAACGTTTTGCCGTCAATTTCAATCTCATAGACATGAGTGTTTTCTAGCTCCAATTAGCGAACACATCGGCATCATAAATGATTATCTCAAGGCCCCTCGTCGGTATAGACGGGGGGCTTTGCTTATTGTACCTTTGAATTACAAATAGAGAATAAAGAGAACGAAAAGTAATTATATCAAAAGATAAGAAGATTATGAGCACTCCAGAAATTCATGTCCTTCCGGCTTCATTGCGTAACCAGATCGCTGCCGGAGAAGTTGTAGAGCGGCCCTCCAGTGTTGTTAAGGAACTTGTTGAAAACTCCATTGACGCAGGATGCACGCAGGTTGATGTTGCCGTTGAACGCGGTGGGCAGGGGTATATTTCAGTAAAAGATAACGGGCGCGGTATCGCTGCTAATGAATTGAAATTGGCAGTTACACGTCATGCAACCAGCAAAATTTCCAACATTGACGATCTTTCCGCCATTACCAGCTTCGGTTTCAGGGGAGAGGCGCTTCCCAGTATTGCCTCTGTTTCCCGTTTCAAGATGAGTTCGTTCCGCAAGGGAGCAGATGAGGGTTGGAGCATTAATGTTGAAGGCGGCACCGTAATCGAGGAAGGACCGGCCGCGATCCCCAGCGGTACAGCGGTTGAAGTTCGCGATCTCTTTTATAATGTTCCTGCGCGGCTTAAATTTTTGAAAACCGAAAGCACGGAAGCTCGCAGATGTAATCAGGTGATGTTCAAAATGGCCCTCGCCAACGTTCAGGCCGGGTTTTCTTTTATTTCTAACGGGCGTGAGCAGTTCCGCCTTCCTGCCGGTCAAACACTTCCTGAACGGCTTTCTGTTTTCTGGCCGCGCAATATATGTGAATCTCTGCTGGAATTTTCCCACGAAGCCGGAGAAATGAAGGTGCACGGCTGCGCAGGAATACCGGCTCTGGCCCAAGCCCGCGGCGACCGCATCATTATGTTCGTCAATGGACGTCCTGTGCAGGACAAACTCCTGCTTAGCGCGATTCGCGGTGCTTACAAAGGG
The DNA here is from genome assembly GCF_963667685.1 of Maridesulfovibrio sp. Classification (NCBI taxonomy): domain Bacteria; kingdom Pseudomonadati; phylum Thermodesulfobacteriota; class Desulfovibrionia; order Desulfovibrionales; family Desulfovibrionaceae; genus Maridesulfovibrio; species Maridesulfovibrio sp. Next base: position 2,099,735 of record NZ_OY763930.1, read on the forward strand.
CGGCTCATTTCCCGTGAATATCCGCAAGCGGTTCTTTTTTTGGAACTGCCGCCATCGCTGGTGGATGTCAACGTCCACCCGGCGAAAATGGAAGTTCGTTTTCAGGATGAAAAGGCGGTTTTCGGTGTTATCCGTAATGGAATCGGACAGGCCTTATCCCGTTATGAACTGGGTATTGTTGAAGGAGATACTCCGTTGGTAAATTCTCCTGAAGTACCCATTCGTCATTCTAAACAGGAAAAGAAGTTATCGGAAAGTGTGTATCTTCCCATTGAGCCTGCTGCAAAGTTTTCCAGTTGGAATGAGTTCAAAAATACAGACTTCACAGCCCTGAATGATGACGAAACGCCGATTACTCACAGTTCTTTTTTGCCGGAATCTGCTGCTTCGTCTGTTGCAGAAAAGCGGATGGAACCGGACATGATGCATGAGCAGACTATGGACTACTCGACGCAGAAGGTTTCGGAATATCCCCAGTTTTCTCAGGACCAGCATCCGCAGCAAGCTTCGCAGCACCACCCAAGCGCGGCAGGTGCTATTTATGTTCCCGGTTCCCGCATAGAATATCTGGGGCAGGTGGCCGATACTTATCTGGTATTGAAGCTGCCTAACGGATCATTGGGTCTTCTGGATCAGCACGCGGCCCATGAGCGGGTAATATATGAAAATATGCGCAACCTGCGTACCCGTGGTGAATCCCGTCCTCTGGCATTACCGATCGACATTGCCCTACATCCGAGTGAAGTTCAGCGCGTGCAGGAAATGTGGGAAGAATTGCATGCCGCTGGTTTTATGCTTGAGCTGGAAGCCGGCCAGACACTGTCCATGCGGGGGATTCCTCCGGGGCTTGAAACTGGAGAGGCAAGGGAGTATCTAAAGGCAGCTGTGGACGGGCAGGCCAAAACCCTCGACGACCTCTGGATAATGCTTTCGTGTAAATCAGCAATCAAGGCAAACTTGGCTTTGGCGGTTGATGAGGCTCTGTCATTACTGGAAGCATGGGTGAAATGCCCGCAGCGTGAATATTGCCCTCATGGTCGTCCGGTGCTGGTCAGCTGGTCAGCGCTGGAAATGGAAAAACTTTTTAAACGTAAATAAGCCAGTCTCAATCTCAACCGGAGTCTCACATGACAATCGGGTATAATACAATTGAAGTTGAAGTTGATTTAAATGCCATCCGCCACAATTACCGTGTTCTTTGCGAAAAAGGCAGTAAGGTCTACGGTGTGGTCAAAGCCGACGCATACGGCCATGGATTGATAGAAGTTGCCCGGGCCCTTGAAGAAGAAGGTGCGGATACTTTCGCAGTGGGAACTGTTGGCGAAGGGATGATGCTGCGTGAAAGCGGTTGTTCCAAGCGCATAATTTCTCTGCTGGGTCCGCTTAATGAGCAGGATTGTTTTAATGCTGCCCAGAACGGTATAATCCCCTTTATCGGCGAGTTTGAGCAGCTTGAGATGCTGGCCGGAGTCGTGTCGGCGCAGGGCCGGAAAGTCGAAATATGTTTGAAGTTTGATACCGGGATGTCCCGGCTCGGTTTCAGTGTCCGGGAACTGGACAAACTTATCGACTGGTTGAAGGACAATCCAGAAGTGTGTCCGGTGCTGGCCAGTTCACATCTTGCCACTTCGGATGATCCGGCTTACGAGGAATATATGTCCGCGCAGGCCGAAAAATTCTCAAATATTTTACAGCGGCTTGATAACGCCGGATATACTTTGGAAGCTTCGCTGGCCAACTCTGCCGGAATTCTGGTTCATGATAAGGTCCATTATTCGGCTCAGCGGGGTGGTATCGCCCTTTACGGTTCTAATCCATTACTGGGAACTGAGTGGAGTTCTGCCGGTGACCGGCTCAAGCCTGCCATGCAGGTGCGGACTAAAATCGCAGCAGTACGGGAATTAAAAAAAGGGCAGGCAATCAGCTACGGCTGCACCTATACCGCAGAGCGGGACATGACCGTTGCCGTTGTCTGCGCCGGTTATGCGGATGCATACAGCCGGGGCCTTTCTAATGCCGGGCAAGTCTGTATTCATGGTAAAAGAGCCAGAATTTTAGGCCGGGTATGTATGCAGCTCTGCATTGTTGATGTCAGCCATATTGAAAACGTTAAGTTTGGCGACAAGGCTTATCTGCTTGGCGGGGAAGGCGAAGGCCGCATTACTGCGGAAGATCTGGCCGGTTGGTGGCAGACAATTACGTATGAAATTTTTTGTCTTCTGGGGATGAATCCGAGGGCATATAAAAAAGAATAAACGGGAGATATAACATGTCTTGGAAAGTAGCAGAAAGTCATCCGCTTAAGGATGTTGATCCGGCTGAATTGAGGAGTAAATGGGTGGATGTTGCCATGGATATGGCTCTTATTCCCGAGAATAACATCCGCGTTTACATCGAAGACGGCATTGTCCGTATTGAAGTAAGCGAAGAACTTTATAACTGCATGGCTGGAATCTAGCTATAAGGTAAAGGGCGGTCTATAGGGCCGCCTTTTGTTTTTTCTTCAGGCCTCTCGTGGAGTCAGTCATGAAAATGAACAGTTTGTTTCCGGTTCTGCTCATAGTGATTTTCAGCGCCTTATTTTGCCCCGGCTGTACTGCTGAGGAAGATAATGATGAATTCAAAGTTGGTGTAGTTGCTGTTACCAGTGGAGAATTATTCAGGAAAGGGAATTACATAATAACCGCGGCCCGCTACGGGGCGGAACGGCAAAACAGACTAGGCGGTCTGGGTCTTTCAGGGAAGCAGTATAAAGTCAGACTTATTCCTGCGGACAGTAACGGTAAACCGGAAATTGCCGTGAAAGTTACCCGTAGGCTTATAGAGCAAGATAAGGTTTCAGCTATAGTCGGTGCGGCCAGCAGCAAGGTTGCCCTTGCTGTGGCGAAGGTCTGCGAGGAATATAAGATCCCGTTCATTACTCCGGTTGCCGCTACAAACAAACTCACTTCATATAAATATTCTTTTCGGGTTTCATATACCAACGCAGTTCAGTCTCAAGCTCTGGCCCTGTTTGCCAAGAAGAATCTGAAGCTGGAGGATGTAGGTATAATTTATGCCTCGGCAAGTCCGTATAGTGCCGAGCTGGCCTTTTTTTTCAGGAAAGATTACCAAAAGTACGGTGGTCGTGTTGTCGCCTTTGAGAACTACGGTCTGGGCCAGCGCGATTTTTCAAGACAGATGAAGAATATTATAGATTCCAAAGCACGGATTCTGTTTCTGCCGGGCAATACCAAAACGGTGCAGCTGCAAGTGGCGCAGGCCCGCAAACAAGGTTTTGAAGGTATTCTTATGGGAAGTGATTCATGGGATCCCATTGAACTTAAGCGTAACCCGCTATTCAAGAATAGCTATTACACTGACCACTGGGTTCCGGGACTTTCCATTGCCGGAGCGCAGGAATTTGAGAAAGATTACAAAAAGCAGAACGGAGTTGACCCAACTGAATTGGAAGCCCTGACTTATGATGCCGTTATGAGTCTCTTTGCCGCAGCAGAAAAAGCCGGGACGATCAAGCCTGTTTCCATTCATGATGCTTTGGTTGATATGCCGCCTTTTCACGGCGTAACCGGTACATTTGACTACAATAATAACGGCGACCCGGATAAAGATGTGATAATCTCGACTTTCCGTGACGGTAATATCGCAGTGCAATGTGTTATTAACCTGAATTAGCTTTTTGCGCTGAAAAAAAGAAAACAGCCTGCGTTGTTCCCGCAGGCTGTTTTCTTATGCAGTGTGTATGGTAGATATAGCTTACGCTATTAGTGGTCGCAGGTATTTGATCCGGTCTGGAGGGTTCCGGCAAGGTAGCTGGAAACAACATTCTCCGGTGCTTCAGCTGGTGAACCGACAACAACCTTCACTCCGGCATCTGTGAACAGGGATTGTGCTCTGGAGCCCATGCCGCCGGCCAGAACAAGCTGTACGCCCTGATCCGCGATCCACTTGGGTAGTACCCCCGGTTCGTGGGGCGGGGGAGTTTCCATGTTGGTGGCTACTATTCCCTTGGAGGAAACGTCGACATCCATGATGGCGAATTGTTCGCAGTGACCGAAGTGCATGCAGAGTTTGCCTGCTGCAACGGGAACTGCGATGCGCAGCATACCGTTTTTAGTCTTGAATTCTTCCGGCTTAGGCATTTCATTATTTTCCTGCAGACTCTCGGAGAGATTCAGCATGGGTTTAATAATGGCATTTAGAGCCTGTCCTGTAGGACCTTCGTGGTCAGTGCGGATTATGGGATAGCCTTCATCTCCGGAACGTCCAACTTCAGGATCAAGTGGGATACGACCGAGGAATTTTACACCTGTTTCCTTGGCAAGCTCTTCACCGCCACCGGAATTGAAAATGTTATGAATACTTCCACAGTCAGGGCAGACGAATCCGCTCATGTTTTCCACGATACCCAGAACGGGGTTTCCGACCTGTTTGCAGAAGTTGACTGAACGGCGCACATCATCAATAGCAACACCCTGAGGAGTGGTTACGATAACCGCATGGGCATCCTGACCGAGAGTCTGGAGTGCGGAAAGAGGTTCGTCACCTGTTCCGGGAGGGCAGTCAACAACGAGAAAATCAAGGTCGTTCCAAGCTACATCCTGCACAAATTGTTTGATCATGCCGATCTTAACCGGACCGCGCCAGATCACCGGGTCATTTTTGCTGGGAAGCATGAAACCGAGAGACATAACCCAGAGGTTGCTGGACCATGAAATAGGTTCAATTACTTCGTGGCCGATATGCGGTTTCTCATTCTCAAGGCTGAGCAGACGGGGGATACTGGGGCCGTGGACGTCAACATCAAGCAGCCCGACCTGTTTTCCGGCAAGGGAGAGAGCTACTGCAATGTTCGTTGCTACCGTACTTTTACCTACACCGCCTTTACCGGAAATAACCACGATTTTGTGTTTGATTCTGGAAAGGGCCTTTTTCAGTTTCATCTCTTCGGGGCTGCAACCTTCAGAACAACCGGAAGAAGAACATCCGGACCCGGAGGAAGAGCAGCTTCCACATGCATGATCGCTCATATATCAATCTCCTGCCCCTCACTGGGTGGAGGGGGTTTTATTAAAAAAATACAGATTGATTAAATCTGTTACAGAATGCTTTTCGTTGTAAATTAAGACATTAACCAGACTTGTCAATGCCTGAAAATGTTCAGTCATGCCCGCAGAGCAAGGAAGAGGAGAAGAGCATGACTGAACTGGATACGGAAATTTTACCAGTGACCCGGTTTATCTGCATCGGATGCAGCTTCGAGTTTACCTTCTTTAAAAGAAGACAGAACCTCTGCTACAGTGCCGCCGTTGACCAGATATACCTTGATAGAACCTTTATCGAGGGCAGTGAAGGCTTTGGGCCCGACGTGTCCTGTTATGACTGCTTTAGCACCTGTCGCGGCAACATTCTGGGCGGACTGGATACCTGCGCCCTGTGCAGCGTTAAGGTTCTGGGTGTTATCGATGAATTCATGAGTGTCTGCATCGGTATCGCAGACAAGAAACCCCTTGGCGCGTCCAAATCTGGGGTCGATTTCGCCGTTGAGGTCGTTTCCCTGACAGCTGATTGCAATTTTCATTTTAATTACTCCTTTGCACTGAGTTCAGGTTCGGACGATCAAGCATTTTCTGCTGCTTCTCATGTCTGCCCCTGAACGCTCTGTTGCCCTGTCCGCATCTGCCCCTGCCCCGGCATCCGGGCATGGCATGATTTTCAAGACAGTTCTGTTGATAAGCCGAAAGTATTTCGTCGATCATTCCTGTGACCCACGGAATAACACTTATTCCGGCCTGCTCCAGTTCATTGATGGTGCATCCGCAGATGGCGCCGCATATTAAAAACGTTGCCCCGCAGGCAGTAATGGCGGATGTCCTGTCCTTTGGGTCTTTTGAGGGAAGGGATAGGTAACCTGCGGGGCAAATTTTATTGTCTTCCACCCGGAACAATTTCAGGTCCGGGGCATTGTCAAAAACGGAGGCCAGCCTGTCTTCATAGCAGGCCAGGCAAAGTAGCTTCGAGCTGTTATTGCGTGCTTCGTTTTCTCTCATGCCTTCCTATAGGCATAGTCTGTGCCATGGATGTTTATCTCTGTTAATTCAAAATCTTGTGTGGAAATAGAGATCTTTTAGGGTCTAGATTTGGGATTAAAATGAGTCGAGTTTAATGACGGAAGGCTAATTATGCGCCCAGTTCTTCGCAGCGGGCGATAGTTCTGCGCAGGGTATCTTTGGATATACCAAGTTCACGGCATGTAGCCATTTTTTTCCCGTTGTTACGTTTAAGGGCGCGACGCACGGCCATGCACTTAATTTGCTCCATGCTCATGGGGAGATCCTCGTCTTCCACCTTTTCCCGTGATTTGGGTTGCAGGTATTCAGGGAGGTGCTCAACTTGAATAAATCCGGAGCGACAAAGAATAAAGGCGAACTCAAGGATGTTCTCAAGTTCACGCACGTTACCGGGAAAAGAATGCCGCATGAGGATATGCAGAGTATCCTCGGATATACCGTCAATTTCTTTGCCCTGAAGAGCGTTAAGCCTGTTTATGAAGTGGTTGATGAGGAGTGGGATATCTTCAACCCTTGATTTTAGCGGAGGGAGGGTGAGGGTTACGACATTCAGGCGGTAGTAGAGATCCTGCCGGAAGAGGCCCTCTTCCACCAGTTCTGCCAGGTTTTTGTTTGTTGCGGCCACTATGCGGACATTGGTTTTCACACTAGCGACCGCTCCAAGAGGTTCAAATGTCTTTTCCTGCAACACACGCAGCAGTTTAACCTGCAACTTTGCCGGCATATCCCCGATTTCATCAAGAAAAATGGTTCCCCCGGCAGCCAGTTCAAAGCGTCCTGCTTTGTCTTTACGGGCATCGGTAAAGGCTCCGGCTTTGTAGCCGAACAACTCTGATTCAAGCAAATTGTCAGGTAACGCTCCGCAGTTCACAGCCACGAACGGTCCGTGTTTGCGCTCGCTCAAATTGTGGATGGCCCGGGCGAAAAGTTCTTTACCTGTGCCGGACTCCCCAAGCAGCAGAACAGTGGCTTCGCTTTTGCTGACCTGCGGCAGAATGGCGAAGACTTTTCCTAACTGGGCGCTTTTACCTATGATGTCTTCAAAGCGCCAGGAGTCTTCAACTTCACGGCGGATCATTTGGATATCGGTCAGGTCGCGGAAGCTTTCTACGCCGCCGATAGTCTTCCCGGTACTATCTACAAGGGGGGCGGCACTAATTGAGACGGGAACCTTGCGCCCGTCAGCATGGATGAAAAATATGGATTTGTTGGAGATGCGCCCGCAATCTTTCATGCAGGCCCTTAAAGCGCAATCGCCGTCGCAGAGACTTGAGTGGAAGACATCCCAGCATTTGGAACCTACAGCTTCATCCGCAGGGACACCTGTGATCCGGCTGGCTGCTTCGTTGAAGAAGGTGATGTTCCAGTCCCGGTCTACCGTAAAAACACCGTCTGCAAGGGAATCCAATACAGAGGAACAAGGTAGATTACTTGGGAATTTCATGCTGTGTGCCTCCGGCGGCTCTCCGAGGGCTTAAGCCCTTTTGGGAAAAGTGGTTTAGGAATCCCAAAAAAATTTATCATGCTTCGCATCGATTAGCTGCAAAATGAATAGATAACCAAAAAGCGCAAAACTGATGTGGGAAAAATAATTAGCGCCAAAATACTCCGGTGGCTCCCAGCGGCGCAGTCTGCTGGAAGGTCTCGAAGAAATATGGTCCTGGGATGGGAAATTTTTGCAAAAGTTTCCCGTCCCAGGACGTCGGAGGCAATCTTATCTTATTTCTTTTCTTCGCGGGCCTTACGGAGCCAGTCGTACCAGTTTTCCAATCCTTCGCGGGTGCGGCAGGACAGGGGGAAGAGGGCTATATCAGCATTGAGCTTGCGTGCGTGCTGCTGTGCTTTTTCGAGATCAAAATCAACATAAGGCAGCAGGTCAATCTTGTTCAGGATCATGACGGAAGAAATGTGGAACATGAGTGGGTATTTTTCAGGTTTGTCGTCACCTTCAGTCACGGTCAGCAGGGTGATCTTGTGATCTTCACCAACGTTGAATTCGGCGGGACATACGAGGTTCCCCACGTTTTCCACGAAAAGGATATCGAGCCCTTCTAGGTCGAGAAGTGAAAGAGCTTCTTTCACCTGGCTGGAGTTCAGGTGGCATCCGCCTTCAGTGTTGATCTGCACGGCCTGTGCCCCGGTGGCGGCAACACGGCGGGCGTCGTTGTCGGTTTGCAGGTCGCCTTCGATAACAGCCATATTGAATTCACCTTTGAGGTCTGCAAGGGTCTTTTCCAGCAGGCTGGTTTTACCGGACCCGGGTGAACTCATCAGGTTGAGGCAAAGAATATTTCTTTCTTTGAAAAATTGTTTCAGTTCGTCGGCAATTCTGTCATTTGCTTCCAGAATGTTGCGTATCACAGGGATTTCACCCATTTCCAAACTCCTTAAAGTTAATCGTCAATCTCGATGCTATCGATTTGCAATTCTTTGCCCTGAAGAACTTCATGCCCAATTTCAAGGCCGCATTTCGGACAGGCCATGTAAAGTTTATCTTCGGGTAAAAATTCGTGTTTGCATCCGCCGCAGCGGACTTTGATGGGAATTTCATTTACTTCAAGCACAGAGCCATCAAAGGCAGTGCCTAAGGTAATCGCTTCCCATCCGAACGTGAGTGCATCAGATACTACTCCCGCAAGCGCGCCGTTGCCTACCACAACTTTTTTGAGGCTGGCACCGGGTCGCTTTTCCATTTCCTCTTCAATGATTGCAAGTATACTTTGCGCTATTGACATTTCGTGCATGTTTTTGGACTAACTCAAAAAATTATCAGGGGCAAGGTGCTTTGGCGCATAAATGGTTAACATTTGACGGAAAGTTGTCGAAAAAAATTGCGTTGTAGTTGTGATATAAACCGCACTTACGGATAGTTAGCTGTCAGGAGTTCAGGTGTTTTCCTGGAGTTGGGCCTCTGGAGTTTACACAACTGCCATGTTTAAAATTATTGGAGTGCCGGTAAGCGCTATATGATTTGCTGAAAAAACTCCGGTTCGCAGCGGACTCTGCTTGCAAGTGAGTGAAAGCTTGGGTAAGGGGAGGGGGTTTCTAATTAACTTTTTTATGCACCGGGCTATTCCCGGATTCTGGAGGACATGCAGATGTATGTGGGACTGAAAATGCTCAAGGACTTTGTTACCGTAACCCCTGATACTCTGATCAAGGAAGCGGACAAAATTCTGGAAGATAATCAGTTGTGGATGCTTCTAGTTAAGGACGGGGAAGAACTCGTCGGCTATGTCACCAAGGAAGATGTCCGTGCGGCCCTGCCTTCTGTGATAAACTCGCTGGATAAGCACGAGCTGAGCTATCTGCTAAGCAAACTGACTGTTCGTGAAGTGGTGCGTAAAACCATTACCACCATTCCCCCGGAAACCGAGATTGAAGCTGCTGCTGACCTAATGTTTGAAATGAATCTTTCCGGACTTGCTGTAGTTGGTGAGAATAAGAAGCTCATCGGCTATATCAACCGCAACAAGATGCTGGAACTGCTTGTGGAGGAAATGGGCCTCAAGCAGGGCGGTACCCGCATTGTAGTTGATGTTGAGGAGCGTACAGGAGTTCTTTACGAAGTGGCGGGGATCATTTCCAACATGAAGTACAGTATTATCAGTACAGGTTTGTTCCACCATAATCATCGCAGGATGGTTGTGGTCCGTGTCGACACTGAAGATGCTGCCCCAATTGAGACCGCACTTGAAGAGCGTGGTTTTAAGGTTGTCGGCCCTGAAGACTTTATGTCGGAATGGAGTTAACTACAAGTTTCGAACTTTTTGTTTTCAAAAAGGCCGGGGACAGATTGAATCTGTTCCCGGCCTTTTTTTGTTCACTACTGAATACTGATCAATTCATATCAGCATGGATTAACATATCGAGTTTACAGGAAGTGTAATTTTTCAGTGGCAGATTTTGTGTTCGACGCTACTGTAGGATTGTTCTGTTCGTCAGTAAGGAGGCTTTTTTTGATTAGTGATTCCAGTATATGTTTGTCGTTGTCTGTCTTTTCTATTATCTGATCCAGAGTGCAGTCTTTAATGAAATGTTTCCCTTTCAGGAAGTTCAGAAATATACTGGCTTCTTCCAGCTTCGGGTTCAAGCGCAGCGAAGATCTTAAATGCTCAAGGCATGGCTTTATTTCGCCCATTTCAAAATGTACTCTGGCTATGTTCAAATGTAGATTCTCGTCATGCGGGACCAGTTCTTCTGCTCTTTTGTAATATTGTAAAGCCTGCTGCCGCATTCCGTTTTTTCTTAACGAGATGCCGAATTCATTGAACAAATGCTTATGCTGCGGTTCGAAGCAGCTATCAAGTTTGACCAGGCGGTTAAAAATATCGTCAGCGCGCTCTATTTCACCACGGTCAAGGTAGGTCAGTCCCAGTCCGAAATTGACGCGAACATTCATTTCATCAAGGCTCATGGCTTTGTTGAATTCATATTCAGCGCTGTATATCTCACCGTTTTTCCGGTGGCTTTCGCCTAAAGAAATTGATTTTTCCAGCTTTTTCAAGTTGGGAAGGACTTTATCTATATATATTTCAGGTTCCGGTTGGTAATTGTTCAGGAATTTTTCCATTTCAACAGCCACCTGAGGTCCTGTAGGGATAAACTTATCATTGACTGCCTGTACCTGCAGTACGCCGTTTGCTTGTTCTTCTGCGTACCAGTAAGTAGTCTGTTTAGTTCTTTTTTTAGTCGTTCCCGTACCGATTACGGATAATGTCTGTACTGAAAAAATACCCTGTATCTTTTCCTTTTTCCTCACATAAAACTCCACGCTTTTCAGTCAAGAGAAGGACATAATACCCGTTGTCAGACTTCAGGGCAAATCCAAATTGTTAGGGTTTAATAATGAAAAAAGACCGCCTCTAATGAGACGGTCTTGAAGCCTTGTAAGGCTGTGACTGTCAGATTAATAAACTGTAATTTAAGGGGTTCTCAAGCTCCAAAAGTCGGATTAACCGCAACTTCCAGAGCAGGAACCGCATTCTCCGCCGCCGAGCTCGATCTTGGAATCAATTACAAAACCGGTGTAGCTCAGGTCAACGCGGAATGGGCTTCCCTGTTTATTCAGGTCTTTATCCAGTAGAAAGGTGAATCCTTCTACTTCAAAACTTTCGTCGTTGTCTTTTGGCTCATCCAGAGCCAATGCCAGCCTGGGGCCTGCTCAGCCGCCGGTGGCGAGATAGATACGAATAGGAGTTCTATCCTTGTCTGCAAAATAGTTTTCAAGCTGTTTTTGCGCAGCTTCTGTGATTTCAACCATTTTTTCCTCCTCATAGGATTTGTCTATACAAAATAAGTTTTCTATTAGTTTTTGTCAATCAACGCGAGTTGACCTTGTCCCTTGCATGGGGTAAATAATGTAGTTTAGAGAATGTGTTAGTAATCGGAAAAAATCTGATAAAATATTTTAAAAATGATTGAACAGGGGCGTTCGTCCGCTCAAGGGAGACCGAAGAATGAAAACCAAAGACATCATTCTCGCAACAGCCAAGGAAATGATTTCAGAAGTTGGCTTCCATAAGTCTACAACTGCCAATCTTGCGAAAATGGCCAATATTTCCGAGGGCACGATTTATCGCCATTTTGAAAGTAAAGAAGATATCCTTCTTCATATTCTAGATGCTCTGGAAGAACATTTCTCTTATTATATTGAAGCCATCCGGCAGAAGTTGGATCGTGACGACTGTTCGCTAGAAGAGATCATGAATGATTATTTTACTTTTGTGGAAGATAACGAGATCGATATGAAGATTATGCTTTCTACATACGGCTTGCTTGATTCTTCCAAGCGATTGATGGCAGTATTTCTTAAAAATCTGGAATTGATTCTTGAAGACTGCATCAGACTTGGCATCAAGAAGGGTACAATCGAAGATGTGGCTGTCGAAGAGAACGCGACAGTGGTTATGACTATTATTTTTGGGTTGACCAGAATGCAGCTATACTGGCCTGACCGCAGGGATGTTCGTGCAGAAGCCGTAGAGTTCTGCCGTCGCAGTATAGTGAAATAGTTTTTTTCTCGATAGGTGAAAATTTAAAAAGGCTGCTCCGTATGGGGCGGCCTTTTTTACTATACAATGGAGTTTCCATAAGGAGATGATCTTTCACATAGTTTTCATTCTGGAAAATGACATATCCTCTTGAGTTACTTCCTTCTATGGGGATGGCAGTCAAAATTTTTGTTTTAGAATAGCATGTACCTCTTGTTTCTTCTCATTCTGCTAGTCCCAAAAAGAAATCCCCTGTCGCATTGCGACAGGGGATTTTTAGTTCATTAACTTTCTGTCAGGGCTATTTAGTTTCAGTCTGAGCTGCTGCGGACTGATTCTTTTTAGCAAAGTACGCTTTGGTTTCATGCACAACAACCGGGGTCAGCATGATCAGACCGATAAGGTTCGGGATGGCCATGAGACCGTTGAATGTGTCGGAGAGGTTCCATACAAAGCTGAGTTTAGCAATGGCTCCGAGACCAACGAAGCAGATGAAAACGAGACGGAAGGGAAGGATCGCCTTGACGCCGAACAGGTATTCCATGGATTTTTCACCGTAGTAGCACCAGCCGAGGATGGTGGAGTAGGCGAAAAGAATCAGGCCGATGGTAACGATATGCGCACCACCTGTCATGCCTGCGGAGAATGCTATAGTGGTCAGCTCTGCTCCGGTGGTGCCGTTGGACCATGCGCCGGTAAGAATAAGGACCAGACCGGTCATGGTACAGACAACGAGAGTGTCGATGAAAGTCTGGGTCATGGAGACCAGAGCCTGGGTAACCGGTTCTTTGGTCTGGGCTGCAGCTGCTGCAATAGGAGCACTACCGAGGCCGGATTCGTTGGAGAACACACCGCGGGCAACACCCATGCGGATAGCCAGCATTACGCCTGCACCAGTGAATCCGCCAACAGCGGAAGCCGGGTTGAAAGCATGTTCGAAAATGAGTGCGAAAGCAGCGGGAACTTCAGCGAGGTTGGCCAGAATGATGTATAATGATCCAGCCATGTAGAAAACGATCATGATAGGAACGAGCAGACCGGTAACTTTACCGATCTTTTTAATACCACCGAGGATAACCGCAGCAGTCAGTACCATCAGCAGTCCGCCGGTGACGTAAGGGGAGACTCCGTAGGTGGCTTCAACAGCATCAGCAACGGAGTTGGACTGAACCATGTTACCGATACCGAAGGCAGCGAAGGAAGCGAAGATTGCGAAGAGAGTACCGAGCCAGGGCATGTTAAGGCCCTTGGAAATGTAGTACATGGGACCACCACTCATTTCGCCATTTTCGTCAACTTCTCTGTATTTAACTGCCAGTACGGCTTCCGCATATTTGGTTGCCATGCCCACAAGGCCGGTGATCCACATCCAGAACAGTGCTCCCGGTCCACCGACAGCAACAGCGGTCGCAACACCCGCGATGTTCCCGGTGCCGACAGTTGCGGAAAGCGCGGTCATCAGGGCCTGAAAGTGAGTGATATCACCAGGTTCGTCGGTTTCTTCCTTGCGTTTGATGAGTGCAAGGTACAAAGCGTAAAAGAGTTTGCTGAACTGGACGCCGCGCAGTGCGAGTGTGAGCCAGAAGCCTGTACCGACAAGAAGAACCAGCATGGGCGGTCCCCATGCGAATGCGCCGATTTTACCAACAATTGCGTCCAATGAAGTCATGAAGTCCATAAATCATCCCTTGTTTTGTTTTAGCACCAAAACTCTGCGAAAGAATAGCACAAGTTTCGCAGGATCGCCTCTTTGCAAAATATTGTTTCGAAAGAAGTACATAAAACAGAAGAATTGAGCAAGAAATTTGTTGCGTAATTTTTATAGCATCAAAAATTGCGTGTTTTTATTGCGGAATGATAATGTTTTTACGTTGAAAGTGAATGTTACATCTATAGTTTTGTATGCATAAACTACGATTATGTAGTTGTGTGTTGCAATTTTGTGCATTATAAATAAACTTTCAAAATAAAAAATATTAACACAGAAGGTTGCGTTTTCAGAAAAATAAGAGTGCGTATTTTGAGAAAATAGTAAATTTGCTGTTTGTCGCTCTTCTGCTGTTTCACTATTTTGTTAAATAGTGATGCTTTTACGAATTAAATTCTTCAACCGAGAATTTCTGAAGAAAGGTTGATGATTTTCTGGTATACTCATTGCTGTTAATTCGTAAATGTCGAATGGCGGTATTTTGTTTTTGCATTGTGTAAAATCGGATCTGATTTTGCACAAACAGGTAAGTTATTGCACTTTGCTTGTGCAAAGTGCACAGCGTCCACCTCGGATTTTGGGGCCGGATGGGCTCGGAGAAGTATTTTGGGAAAAAAGAATAGAAAAAATGGTAAATCATCAAAAAGCGGAAGCAACAATACTATCATAATCGTAATTGCGGCTTTGGCAGCGGGTTTATTTCTTGGAAGTGTAATTATTCCTGCATTTAAGGACTCGGCAACCCCTCAATCAACAGGCGGCATGAGCGCCGGTGGCGGATTCGAACAACAGATAGCAGATACTAAGAGGATGCTTGAAGCACAGCCTGATTCAGCAACGCTGTGGGCTAAACTCGGCAATATTTATTTCGATACCAATCAGCCTGAAAAGGCGATTGAAGCATACAGCAATTCAATTGCCTTAAGCCCTGATGATCCTCATGTCCTGACTGATCTGGGCGTTATGTATCGTCGGGCAGGAAAGCCACAAAAGGCTGTGGAGTTTTTTGATAAAGCAATTCTTGCTTCTCCGGAACATGAGACAGCCCGGTTCAATAAAGGGATAGTACTTTATTACGATTTAAAGGATAAGGCCGGAGCCATTCAAGCCTGGAAAGGGCTGCTCCAGATGAATCCTGCTGCCAAAACACCGAATGGAAAGCATATCCAAGATATGATCAATGATCTTTCCTAGATCTCGATCAAATAATGTTAAAGCAAAAATGCCGTACTGCAATATATTCTGCAGTACGGCATTCTTAGTTGCATTAGTTGCTAATAAAGCCAGGTAGAGTCTTTTCAATCAAAGTAGCAGCTTTTTCTATTCCTCGCTCACTTCCGGGATGAAATTCTGTGATTCCCAGCCCGCAGATTTCAGTCCTTCTACCGACTTCCTCGATAATCTGTAAGATGTTTCCGAATGGCAGTCCTGCGGGCGGAGCAGGCTTTCCATGTTTAAAGCCCATGGGATTAACAGCATCAACATCCAGATGTATATACACTTTACTGAATCCTGCTTTAGTTATCTGTTTTGCAGGCCATGCCGGGTCTCGCTCAAGTTCTCCCGGACCGAAAAAAGGAATTTTTCTGCTGACAATGAACTCCAGTTCCGGTGGATCAAAAGTTCTGGTTCCGGCACAGAAAACCTGACCCGGATGCAACGGTTCAAACATGGTTTCAGTTATTTCTTTTCCTGCATTACCAAGAACAGCGGAAAGAGCCATCCCCTGCAAACGACCTGACTTTGAGCTTGCCGGGGTGTTAAGGTCCGGGTGGGCGTCAAACCAGATCAGGGCCAGATTCTTACCGTGTTTACGGGACATCCATGAGACCGGACCTGTCTCCGTAGAGCAGTCACCGCCAAGCAGAAGTATTCGGTCGGGCTGCTCTCGTTCCAGTATACTTGCTACTTCGTGTAGCTGTCTGATTATATCATTCTTGCCGGCAATGTCGCCTCCGGGTTCCAGTTCCCTAAATGGGGCAGTGGGAACCTGTTGAACTGAGGGCAGTCCATGTATTCCCTCTGCCAGAGCGAAAGCTCCATGGTAAAGAGCTTCGTTGTCAATGGAACCCTGCCATTGCGGGAAAACAAGAGTGATGTCTTTCAAATCTAATCTTCCGGTTTAAAGAATTTAAGCCTCAATGCATTGCTGACAACCGTAACGGAACTGAGTGACATCGCCGCTGCCGCAAACATCGGCGAAAGCGTAGGACCACCGAATATGTGCAGCAGACCTGCCGCAACAGGTATACCAAGCACATTGAATGCAAAAGCCCAGAACAGGTTCTGTTTTATATTGCGAACTGTTGCCCGGCTGAGTGATAGCGCTGTTATTACGCCGCCCAGATCGCCTTTCATCAGTACTACGTCTCCGGATTCAATTGCAACATCAATTCCGGTTCCCATTGCGATTCCAAGGTCAGCAGAGGCAAGAGCCGGAGCATCGTTGATTCCGTCACCAATCATGGCGACCTTGCGCCCTTTTTCTTTTTCCTTGTTAACCTCTTCAGCCTTACGGTCAGGCATTACCTGGGCTATAACTTTCTGAATACCCGCTTTTGCGGCAATTGTGCTGGCTACGCGCTCATTATCACCAGTGAGCATTACACTCTGCACACCTAATTTATTGAGCCGGTTGATTGTGTGCGGGGCTTCATCCTTGATGCGGTCTGCAATCGCCATAATTCCTGCAAGTTTTCCGTCTACTGCAACGTAAAGCGGACTCTGTCCTGAAGCGGCAAAACGGGCACTCGCTTCCTCCGCCTCTTCATTGTCCAAACCGCCTGTGAGATTCTGTTCCAGATATTTGCGGTTACCTAGCAGCATGGTCTGACCACCCGTTTGGGTTGCGATGCCCAACCCGGAAACGGCTTTGAAAGAAGATGTTTCCGGCAGGGGAGATCCAAGTGCTTCGGCTGCTTTTACCACAGCCTTCGCCAGCGGATGTTCGGATTGTTTTTCAGCGGACCCGGCCAGCAGCAGAAGTTCGTCCTGCGTTTGCCCTTCCGTGGTGAATATTTCAACAACTTCAGGTTTTCCATAGGTCAGGGTACCTGTCTTGTCGAATATCATTGTGTCGATTTTACCTGCTGTTTCGAGTGCTGCACCGGATTTGACAAGCACTCCAAGCTGGGCGCCGCGTCCGGTCCCGACCATGATGGCTGTGGGAGTTGCCAGTCCCATAGCGCAAGGGCAGGCTATGACCATTACGCTGATAAAAATTCGCAATGCGAAAGTAAACGGTTCATCGCTGAATATAAACCATCCCAGAGCTGCCATAACACCGATAGCCATGACCGTGGGTACGAAATAAAAACTTACGGTATCGGCGAGGCTTGAAATCGGAGCTTTGGAACCCTGTGCTTCCTGCACAAGACGGATAATGCGTGAAAGAACCGTATTTTCACCGACTTTGGTGACTCGGACCTTGAGTGCTCCTCCGCCAACATTAACTGTACCTCCAGCGACTTCGTCACCTATATTTTTGGAAACGGGCATTGATTCCCCGGTGAGCATGGATTCATCAATATCAGAATGACCTTCATCGACTTTTCCATCCGCAGCAACCCTGTCGCCCGGGCGGATCAGGATCAGGTCTCCGGGGCCGATTTCTTCAAGCGGTGTGGAAATCTGTTCGCCACCCTGTAGCAGAATAGCTTTAGCCGGGGTCAGGTCCATGAGCTTCTCAATGGCAGCGGAGGTCTTTGAGCGGGCACGGGTTTCCTGAAATTTACCCAATAGTATCAGGGCGATGATTGTGGCAGCTGATTCGTAGTAAAGATCCATGGCCCGCGCTTGAGCGTCAATTCCGAGGCCTATTTCAATGGTATTCCACAAAGAATAGACCACAGCAGCTGAAGTACCCACCGCAATGAGCGAGTCCATATTCGGAGTTCTGCGCAGCAGATTCGGAAAGCCCTGTTGGTAGAAATTGCGCCCGAACCAGAGAACAGGAGCGGTCAGGAGCAACTGGATTATGGCGAACCCCAGCGGAGAAGTGTTCGGGTCGATAGCGCCCGGCAAAGGCATGCCGACCATATGTCCCATGGTGATGGTCAGTAAGGGTATGGTGAATGCGAGTGCTGCGAATAGCCTTTGCTTCATATTGCCCAGTCTTGCAGCGTTTTCGGCTTTTCTTTTCTCAAAATTTTCTTTGGCATTGTGCGCGGATTGAATCTGGCCGGACTCAAAACCGGCGTCCGCGATTATCTGCCTGATGTCGCGTAGTGAAATTGTTGAGGGATTGAAATTCAGATTTGCAGTCTCGGAAGCAAGGCTGACTTGTGCACCGCTGATCCCTTCTGTCGCGCTAAGAACTCTTTCCAGCCGTGCCGAACATGCAGAACAGGCCATCCCGGAAATCGGCAGGGTCAGCTCGGTTCCTTCAATTTTTTCAACGGCTTCAAATCCAGCCATCTCAACAGAGTTGATGATGTCTGCTACCGAAACAGTCTGCGGGTCATAGTCCGCTGATAGTATTTCTGCGGCCAGATTAACTGCGGCGGAGTTCACGCCTTTCATGTTCCCGATAACCTTCTCCAGCCGCGAGGAGCAGGCCGAGCAGGTCATACCTTTGATTTCAAATCTGCTTTGCATTTGTATATATCCTTATTTGCCGGGGGCCGGGGATTGCATTGCCCGGATACATTAATTATAGCTAGTCCCGGTAGGTTGTGTAAAAAAAGTTATTTGAACAAATTTGATAATAAGAATCAACGTCTTTTGATGTAGGGAAATATGAAAGAACAAAAAATTATACTTTCGGAAAAGGATATGGCCCGTACTTTGGATCGTCTTGCTTCAGAGGTCACAGAGCGTCGTGGTGATGACGAAAATCTGGCAATCATCGGGATTCAGCGGCGTGGTGCTGACCTTGCAGAAAGATTGAAACTGATTCTTGATGAAAAACTTGGCCGTAAGATTCCATTGGGTAAGCTGGATATCAACCTTTACCGTGATGACTGGACCAACCTGAGCCGTCAGCCAAGCATCAACTGCACCGAAATTCCATTTGATATTGAGTCTGCTTCAGTTCTTCTGGTTGATGATGTTCTTTTTTCCGGTCGCACCGTGCGCGCTGCCCTTGAGGCCGTACTTGATTTCGGACGTCCCCGCCGGGTAGAGCTTCTGGTGCTGGTGGACCGAGGTCACCGCGAACTGCCGATCAGGGCCGACTATGTAGGGAAGGAAGTGGTCACTTTTGAAGACCAGCATGTAAATGTTCTGGTTAAAGAACGGGATGATGAAGATAAAGTAGTTATCATACGTTCCTGATATCCCACTTTTTCAGCGGCGGAGCGCTTAGCGCCCGGAAGGTTTGATTTTTTTTATGCAAACATGGAATAAAAAATTTTCAGAGGATTGCTCTGTTATCTTAATTGGTATGGCCGGGGCCGGGAAATCAACTCTGGCTCCACTTCTGGCCGAGAGGCTTGGCTGGGAGGACATGGATACCGACTCAGTAATTGAGGGCTATTATGGGCGCCCCTTACAGGGAATCGTCGACCATCTGGGCGTGAAAGAGTTCCGCAGGGCCGAAGAATATATTGTATCCGGTATCGGTGTTTTCCGTATGGTTATCTCAACCGGAGGGAGTGTAGTTTACGGGCCAAAGGCTATGGAAAGACTTAAACTCCTCGGCCCGGTAATCTATCTGCGGATTTCAGGTGAGACCTGTATGAACCGGGTCGGCGGTGGCGAGAATCGCGGACTGGCCATAACTCCGGGGCAGACATTGGAAGATCTCTACACCGAGCGCGTTCCGCTTTACGAGCAGTATGCTGATTTTGCTGTGGACACAGACCTTTGTTCTCCTGATGAATGTGTTAATAAGATTCATGATTGGCTTAAATCAAAAGAAATAAGTGAAGTTAAGGATAAATAATGAAGAAAATGACCAGACAGGCCGTGTTCCGCAAGTTGGCTGCCCTTTATGACCGCATGGCATCTGTTTATTCGGAAACATCTGCCAAGATCGGCCTTTCTTGCGAAGGTTGTGAAGAAAACTGCTGTACCAGTTATTTCCAGCACCACACTTATGTTGAATGGAGCTATCTTTGGCAGGGTTTGAATGAGTTGCCAGAAGAAAAGCGTAATGAGTATATACGCCGCTCCGAAGACTATGTGCGCAGCGCCAACGGCATGCTGGAAAACGGAATGCGGCCCAAGGTAATGTGCCCCCTTAACGATGACGGGCTTTGCGGGGTATACAAGCACAGGCTCATGATTTGTCGTATGCATGGTGTTGTCAACACCCTGCGCCAGCCCAACGGACGCCAGTTGTCATTCCCCGGTTGTTTCAAGTGTCAGGATCTGACCAGCGGTATGGAGAATGTTCCGGTCGTGGACCGTACTCCTCTTTATAAAGAGCTGGTGGGGCTTGAAATGGGATTACTCGGCAACAAGATCAGGACTATGCCCAAAGTGGACCTGACTCTGGCTGAAATGATCGTTATGGGACCGCCGAATTTGAATGGTTAGTTCTTTTCCATGCGTGCTGCGGCGATTAGAAAGCCTATGAAATCATCAATATTGTTTTTACGGCATTTGATGTAGCGGATGATATATTCTTCAAAAGTCAGTTCGTCCCCATATACATGGTAATGTTGCTGCGGCCCGCCGAATTCCAATCCGAGATATTCGGCTATCTGTGGGTGGATGGGCTGTTCAAAGTCTGCGAAAGGCGGCGGGAAACCACTTAAATCCTGCCCTGTCAGATTCGGTATGCCTAGTTCTTTCAGTATTCCGTTGGCCATCAGGAGCAGTATTTCCAGTCGGGGATGGTTGATGGTGTTATAGAGCGGTTTTTGTCTGTAATGCTCAAGCACCCAGTCTACATATTTGATCGGGGTAAGTTTTTCTTTATCCCTCTCAATCTGTTCCGACTGTTCCATAATTTCTTTCAAATTATAGATGTTAGTAAGCTTTGTATTCATGCACAGGTGCAGAATCTGAGACTCGTTCAATCCCCGGTCCAGCAGTGAATCAAGGAATTTATCACGGTAGTCGAAGCCCGGTTCGCTAGACCATAACGGCCAATAGTGCAGGAAAAGCATATTCGGGATAGCTATGGAGCGAGCATTGCTTTTTAGTCTTGCGCAGAGTTTTGCAGACGAGTGGTCCCCCCAGTTGTCGCCAAGAGTCTGGTATAGAAAAATATCGCAATTGCTGATTATATTGTCGGGGATGAATTCATGTGTATAATTTGTGAAGCGGTGCAGTTCATACTCTTCACGGAATCCAGAACTGAGCATGAGCAGCTCTTCAAGCGGTTCACCCTGACAATTGGCATGTAGAAGACAAATTTTTTTCATTGCAGATAGATTCTAGCATAGCAGTTTATGGTTTCTCAATACGGCAGCAGGGCAAAAAAAGGTTAAAATAATGAATAAATACTCAAGATCGGAATTATTAAAAATTGTTAATGCCGTGAAGCATGTCGACCCGGACCTTGAATCTGCCGCACGTGCTCATCTGGACAACCTGACCAAGCCGCTTGGCAGTCTTGGCAGGTTGGAAGATCTTGCAGTTAAAATGTACGTTGCGTCCGGAGGTAAGGCTCCGCAGTCTGATCCGGCTCGTATTTATACCATTGCCGGTGATCACGGGGTTAACGAGGAGAATATCAGCTATTTCCCGCAGGAAGTTACCCGCCAGATGGTGGAGAATTTTTTGGCTGGTGGAGCGGGTATCAATGTATTGGCCAGAACATCCGGAGTTGAACTTATGGTTGTGGATGCCGGATGCAAAGGAGGACCTTTTCCGGATCACCCGAGTCTTATTCAACGCAGGGTTGCCAGCGGAACAGCAAATATTTCCATAGGTCCGGCCATGGACGAGGTAAGTTGCCTGCGGGCTTTAGCTCTTGGCGTCAACCTTGCCCACGAAGCACATGAAGATGGCGTAACGGTGCTCGGAACAGGGGAAATGGGAGTTTCCAACACAACTCCGTCCACCGCACTGTACTGCGCGTTTTTTGATCTTGATCCGGCTGAAATAACAGGGCCGGGTGGCGGCATTGACTCCGAAGGAGTCAAACGCAAAATAGGAGTTGTGCAACGGGCTCTAGAAGCCAATGCCGAAACCGTGCGTACCTCAGATCCCCTTGCCATTCTATCCGCATTAGGTGGATATGAAATAGCTGCTCTTGCCGGATTGATCATCGGCGGCGCAAAGAACAGGCAGATGATCTGTATAGACGGGTTCATCTCCACAGCAGCCTATGCCGCAGCCGTAAAGCTCTGCCCTGCTGTATCCGGTTACTGTGTACTTAGTCATGCCTCGGCTGAACCGGGGTATTCAAAAGTATTAAAAGCTATAGGACGCAGACCGCTGCTGCATCTGGACATGCGTCTTGGAGAAGGCTCCGGCGCAGCACTGAGCATGTTCATGCTTCGTGCTGCCGCAAATATTTATAACGATATGGCGTCATTTGATGATGCCGGAGTTGATGCCGGGGGATGATCGCCTTCCCCAGACCCCATCTCTCTTTCAAATACGTTTTAGTAGGTTTCGCTTATAGCTTTTTATTACATTCTCTGGGTATATAGATGACGAAGCCTTAATAAATGTTTTCAGGATTACCAGCCCCTTTTTGCAAAGGGGATTAAGACCCCGGTAGGGCCGCCGGAAGCGACAATAAATAAAAGCGTGAGAACGTATCAAATCCAATGGGATCTAACTATGCCTAAAGAATTGGTTAAGACTGTAAAAGCGGCAGGTTGAGCAGCTAAGATCGCTCCGGGGGACCTGGAGCAGGTTTTATGCGGCTTAGCCGTAGAGGACGAGCGTCTTCTTACCGGGCTGGGCGGGAACGAGGATTCCGCCATAGTCTCTTTTCCTGCGGGCAAAGCTCTGGTCCAGACCGTGGATTTTTTTACTCCTGTTGTTAATGATCCTTACTGGTTCGGGCAGATAGCCGCGGCCAATTCCCTGTCGGATGTGTATGCCATGGGCGGCGTTCCATGGACGGCCATGAATATTGTCTGCTACCCCATGAAAGAAATGGGTCCGGAGATTCTGCGTGAGATTCTGAAGGGCGGCATGGATAAGATACGTGAAGCCGGTGCGGTTCTGGCTGGTGGGCATAGCGTGGAAGACGACGAGATCAAATACGGCCTATCTGTTACCGGTATGGTAGATCCTGATGGCTTTGCATCCAACAAAGGCTTACGTGAAGGCGACCAGCTGTTGTTGACCAAGCCTCTTGGGACCGGGGTGCTGGCAACGGCGCTTAAGGCTGACTGGGATGGTGCAAAGAAATTTGAGGAAGACGTTTATAAATGGGCTTCCAAGCTGAACAGCGGTGGCGGGAAGGTTATTAACGAGCTGGGTCTCAAAGGTGCTACAGACGTTACCGGCTTCGGTCTTGGCGGACATGTGCTTGAAATGGCTGCTGCCTCAGGTGTGGCAGTTGATTTGTGGCTGGATAAGATCCCCTTCATGGACGATGTTGTTGATCTTGCTTCCATGGGCATGATTCCGGCTGGAAGCTTCGCTAACCGTAACTACTGCAGTTCTCAGGTGCAGGCTGCATCCGGTGTTGATGCCATTAAAACCGACCTTGTTTTCGATGCCCAGACTTCCGGCGGGTTGGTGCTGGCTGTGCCTGAGTCACAATTGCAGCAGGCCATAGATATGCTTTTGGCGGCTGGTGATCTGGCTGCTCATGTCGGGGAGGTCAAAGCCCATGCTGATGGAGTTGCACGTTTACGGATCGGCTAACAGTTTTTTTAGAAGAATAAGAAAAGGCGCAGTTTTGTTGAAAATTGCGCCTTTTGTTTTATAAGGAGGAATTAGCGATTCCAGTATCTGAAATTTTGTTTAGGCGGAACCACGGTCGCTTGTCACTACCTGAATAAGTTCCGCATTGGCATTGTAGACTGGTGAGGATATGATCTTTACCAGCTCGCGGTGCATCTCCGGGTCCGCGTATGCCTTTCTTTGCAGTCTCTTCTTCTGCAAATTCTTCATGGAGTTCGCAAGGTCTTCGTCCCTGATGGGCGGTACTTGTGACACCTTATTGAGTTCGGGTCCGTTTGACATTGTATACCTCCGTCCTTGGAAGTTATAAATGAAAGTTTTAAAAGAACAATATTCCTGTTTATGTTCTTATCGGACGGTCTGCTGTCAACTTTAGGTTTCCAGTTTAAAATAAAAAAAATATATAAAAAAAGCCCGGGACAGCGAAATGTTCCGGGCTTCAATTTTGTTATGAAGGCGTGTTTAGCACTTGTCATAAACTCGATCGAGAATTTCTTTCGCGCCAGCGGCCAGAACTTCTTCCGCAAGAGCTAGACCGAGGTTCCATGCATCATCAGCGGGTCCGGATTTCTCCATACGGATGGGGCTTGATCCATCGATATCAGCTACGAATCCGGTCAGTTTGACCTGATCGCCTTCCAGCTGAGACCATGCTGCGATAGGAACCTGACATCCGCCGTCCAGTCCAGTCAGGAAACCGCGTTCGGCGCGAACCTGACGGGCTGTGGTTTCATCGTGGATGAAATTAAGAATGTCCTGAATCTCAGTGTCTTCGATGCGGTATTCAATTCCCAGCGCGCCCTGAGCTACAGCGGGAAGAAAGGTCGGGGGGCCGAGAATTTCGCTTTTGGGAGCGGAAAGACCTAGTCTGTTCAGCCCTGCTGTGGCAACCACGATGGCATCAAATTCACCATCGATCAGTTTGCGTACACGGGTGTCGAGGTTTCCGCGCAGGGATTCGATCTTGAGATCATCGCGCAGAGCGAGAAGCTGAGATTGACGGCGCAGGCTGCTTGTACCCACAACAGCACCTGCCGGCAGGTCTTTGAGGGAATCGTATTTCACGGAAAGCAGGGTGTCGGTTTCAGCTTCACGCGGGGGAATCACGCCAACTTCAAGCTCTTCGGGAAGTTCGGTGGGAACGTCCTTCATGCTGTGTACGGCGAGGTCTGCACGGCCATCAAGCAGAGCTTCTTCGATTTCCTTAACGAAAAGGCCCTTACCCCCCACTTTTGCAAGCGGAACGTCCAGAATCTTGTCGCCTTTGGTTTTGATCTTGAGCAGTTGAACTTCAATACCGGGGTATTCTTCACGCAGAAGATCGGAAATATGGTTAGCCTGCCAGAGGGCGAGCTTGCTGCCGCGGGTCGCGATAGTAATTTTTCTCATTGTGTTGCCGTTTGTTTTGAAATTTTTATGGATCTAACTGCCGCAGGAAGAACAGTTACCGCCGGAACATCCGGCACATCCGCTACTGGCGGAAGTGGCAGGAGCGGATGAAGAAGAGAAATCTCCCATGTCGGGAGCTCCGCCGCCTGTTGTGAACTTGCATGCGGACATAAGTTTTTCGGTTTTATCTGATTTACAGTCCGGGCAGGGCGGGCATTCATCACGGTTGAAAACCAACTCCTCAAATTCCTTACCGCAGTCTGCGCATTTATATTCGAAAATAGGCATCTATATCTACTCCGTACTTTGAAATATATGTTGCGAAAAATTGCATAGCCCAAATTGTCAAGCGGGGCAATGTCTGGGCTACATATAAGTATGGATGAGAATATGGCAAGGATATGCAAAGTTTTAAATATTAGTTTTGTTTCCCTGATATTCCTAAATATATTGCTGTGAGGGTAATTAATACACCCAGCCAATGGACAAACGTTGTGGGTCTTGAAAATAATGTAACATCCCAGAGAAATGCGAGAAACGGCTGGAGCAGTAGGACCAGCCCGGTAAGGGATGCCGGAATCTTCGGCATGGCTGTCGCTATTATGATCCAGCCCGCAGCCTGACTGAATAAACCCAGCGCAAGCAGTGACCCAAATGATTCAAGGTCAGGAATGACAAGAGAAGTATCTGTCATAAAGATTGGGACAGCCAGAAAAACAGCGCAGAAGGCAGACACAAAAAGAAGCGGCGAGTATAAAAGCTCTCCGTCGGTACTTGCTTGGACTCTTCTCAGCATAAGCATGAACAATGCATAGGAAAGAGCAGTTAGTAAGCCGTAAATAATACCTCTGGTTGATGATTGAGAAAGCCCTGACCAGTCAAAACCAATTAGGAGAAGCAGGCCAAAAATTGCGATGGGTAAAGAGAAAACAAATCTTGGAGTTAATTTCTCACCCAAAAACAAAGCCCCGCAGATGGCCATTATGAAGACCTGGCAGTTACCTAAAATAGTGGCCAAACCAGGTCCCACAGATAAGATACTCTTATGCCAACAGAAAAGATCAAGCGCGAATAGAAGCCCGCATATGCTATATGGAAATACTTGTGTAAGGTTTATCTGCTTCAATTCTCCAGTGAAAACAGCAGCTATAAACAGAAAAATTGCTCCGAATGCTACCCGGTAAAAAGCAGAAGTGGTTGCCGGAACATCTGCAAATCCGACCCATACAGCTGAAAAACTGATGATAAAAGCACCAACGAGTACCTTCTGCATCGGTCTTGCTGAGGTTAGAGAAATATTAGTGTCGCTTTTCATTTAAAATGGTCTCGCATGTTCTGATGTTAAAACAAAAAGCCCACAAGTTGTTTTACTTGCGGGCCTTTTGTTTTCATCTGTTGATAAGACTATTTAGTCTTGGCAATGGGCCATATTTCGTCAATTCGCTCAATGGGTGTGATCTCGATCTTTTCAAGGAGTTCTTTAGGTATATCCTCAAGATCTTTCTGGTTCTGTGAAGGAATGAGCACCCGTTTCATGCCCAGTGAGACTGCTGCGAGGATTTTTTCCTTGATCCCGCCTACCGGGAGTACCCGTCCGCGCAGGGAAATCTCACCTGTCATTGCCAGTTCCGGATTGGTCGGAATTCCGGTCAGGGCGGAGACCAGCGCGGTAACGAGGGTTACACCTGCAGACGGGCCGTCTTTGGGAGTGGCTCCGTCCGGGACGTGTATATGCAGATCCTGTTCTTCATGGAACTTTGAACTGATACCATATTCATCTGCATGGAGACGGGCAAAAGAGACCGCAGCCTGTGCGGATTCCTTCATCACGTCGCCAAGCTGTCCGGTGAGCAGCTGTTTCCCCTTGCCGGGCATGGCGGAGACTTCCACATGCAGTACGGAACCGCCTACCGGTGTCCATGCCAGACCAAGCGCTACACCTGCTGGGAGCTCGCTTTCCTTTTCATCTTCTAGATGTTTGGGGATACCGAGATATTTGTGCAGGTTGTCTGCAGTGACTTCAAAGGGACCGGATTCGCCTTCTGCTTTCTTGCGGGCCAGCTTGCGGCAGACTGAGCCGACTTCACGTTCAAGGTTACGTAGTCCCGCTTCACGGGTATATTCTTTGATGATCTTGGCAATGATTGCATCTGTCATGATCATTTCATCTTCTTTCAGTCCGTTCTCCGTGCACTGGCGTCCAAGAATGTAACGGCGTGCAATATTTACCTTGTCATGTTCTGTATAGCCGGGGATACGGATAACTTCCATGCGGTCCAGTAGCGGGCGGGGGATGGAATCCAGTACGTTGGCAGTGCAGATGAACATGACCTTGGAAAGGTCGTAAGGCACGTTCAGGTAATGGTCGGTGAACGAGTTATTCTGTTCGGGGTCGAGAACTTCCAAGAGAGCGGAAGAAGGATCGCCACGGAAATCGGAACCGAGCTTGTCGATTTCGTCAAGCATAATCACCGGATTGCGTGTTCCGCACTGTTTGATGCCCTGAATGATGCGTCCAGGCATGGAGCCGATATAAGTGCGGCGGTGGCCGCGGATTTCGGCTTCATCACGCATGCCGCCGAGGGACATGCGGTGGAATTTACGCTTCAGGCTGCGGGCAATGGAACGTCCCAGTGATGTTTTACCGACACCCGGAGGGCCTACAAAGCAGAGGATAGGTCCTTTCATGGACGAGTTGAGTTTGCGCACACTCAAGTACTCAAGGATACGTTCTTTGACCTTTTCAAGGTCATAGTGATCCTCATCGAGAATTCTCTTGGCTTCAATGATATCAATACGGTCGCGCGACTGCTTGGACCAGGGGATCTCGATCATCCAGTCTAGATATGTGCGAATAACGGTGGCTTCGGATGCTTCGGGATGCATAGCTTCAAGGCGGCGGAGCTGTTTTTCCGCTTCTTTTTTTACTTCCTTGGGCATTTTAGCTTTAGCTATGGCTTCCCGGATTTCTTCAGCTTCTTCAGCTTCATCGGTTGATTCGCCCAGTTCCTTTTTAATGGCCTTGAGCTGTTCACGCAGGTAGAAATCTTTCTGGGCCTTGTCCATTCCTTCTTTGGCCATGGACTGGATTTTGTTTTGCATGGAGGCGACTTCCACCTCCTGCGTCAGCTGGGTGTTAACCAGCGTCAATCTCTCAACTGGATCTCCGCATTCAAGAATGGACTGAGCCACATCGACTTTCATGCGCAGGTTGGAAGCTATCAGGTCGGCAAGGCGGCCCGGTTCGTCTACACTGTTCAGAACGCTCATGATATCAGCGGAAGAAATGCCGCGAAGTGTCAGAATTTTTTCGCTCTGTTCCCGTGAAGAGCGAACCAGAGCTTCCTGAGTGGCATCAAGTTTTCCAGATTCAGCTTCAGGAATAGCTTCGATTTCAGCAATATGGAAAGGCTCGGAGCCTATGAATCTTTTGACCTTTGCCCGTGACACTCCCTGCACCAGTACTTTCAGGCGCCCGTCCGGCATCTTGAGCATGCGCATGATCATGCACACTGTTCCGGTGAGGTAAAGATCTTCATGTTCGGGGTTTTCAATGCTTTCGTCCTTCTGGGTAAGTACCATGACGTAGCGGTTACCGGTCATTGCCGCTTCAACGGCATTGACTGATTTTTCCCGGCCAACGAAGAGTGGCAGGATCATATAATTGAAGACAACAATGTCCCTAACTGCGAGCACCGGCAGGGTTGTGGGAATATCTACATAGGCTTCTTCCGGAATATTGCCGGCATCGTCTAAAAGGTCGGCTGCATCATGAAGTACATTCAGCGGCGAAACCGGGGGTTTGTTCAGGCCTTGGTCGTTACCTGCATCTGGTGCGGATTTCTGTTGAGGTTGCGCTCTTTTCTGAACTTCATCTTTGTTTTTGTTCTTCAGCTTCAGCGGTTTGATTGGTGATTTTTTTTTCTTCAACGCAATATCCTTGTTTCAGAAATGGTTGTTTTGCTTATATCCAAAAGCATTAAATCTCCGGCCCCAAACCGGTCAGGCCGGGGCAGGAGAGCTTGTCATCATTAATTGTATGTTGCTGTTATTTCATCAGCGCATTTCAAAACCAGTGTGTTCTGTATCATAATCCATCCATCCGCATTTCACATCAGCAACCTGCGAAAGAGGTGGGCCTACCAGCAGCCGGGTTCTCATTTCCGCGACTTTGGCCTCGTCACCCTGCAAGAGTACTTCTTTCCTGTTTTCGTCCAGATTACGGACCCAGCCGTTAAGGCCGAGAGCAGCAGCATGGTCACTTACCCATGCTCGGAAAAAAACGCCTTGAATCTTTCCGGTAACAACACAATGATAGCTTCTGATCATAGGACCCTCCTTTGAAAGTTGAGGTGCACTACAAGTATCCTGTTTCCTTGAAGCTGTGGAAACTGTCCGCGGTCACGATGACGTGGTCCAGCAGACGTATTTCCATATCCTGACAGAGGGCGGCTATTTCCATAGTCCTCTCCATGTCTTCAGGAGATGGAGACGGATCCCCACCGGGATGGTTATGGGTCAGAATTATTCCGCTGGCATTGTGGCGTAATGCGCATGCCACTACTTCCCGCGGGTATATTGCGGTCTTATCCACAGTACCTTCCGACAGCCTATCCCAGCATATAACTTTGTTGCGGTTGTTGACCAGTGCAATCCAGAATTCTTCTTTGGGCAAGTTGCCGATTCTGGCCATGGCTGCCTTGCATACTGCTTCAGGAGAAGCAAGAACATCCTGGCTGGTCATAGGTTCTTCGGCAATTCTGGTCCAGAATTCACGCATGAGCGTAAAATATGTCAAAACCCCGGGTCCAATGCCCTTAAATTTCTTGAGCTGTTCTTGCGATGCTTTGAATACTCCCCCCAAGGATCCGAATTCGTGTATCAATTCTTTTGCCAGAGGCTTGGTGTCCTTTCTGGGAATAGCCTGTCCCAGAAACAGCTCAAGAATTTCATAGTCGCGAAGACTTGTAGCATCTTTAGCCAGCTGTTCTTTAAGCCGCTGGCGATGACCATGGAAATGAGGTCTATCATTCATAATAAATAGTATGCATGCTTTGGCAAGTGGTACGTTTTAAATCAAGGCCATGATTCAGATAAAAGTCTGGTATGGGGACCCTGATTCGCTTTTGACAGAGATAAACCGGATACAGGTGCAAAGCAACCTGTTTAACATTCAAAATGATGTAAAATGGGCTTTGAAACGTAAAAACCGTGTAAAAAAGATTTTTTTACACGGTGCAAAATTTATAAATTGTCAGCTTAACGTCTGCGTGCCGGTGGAGAAAATAGCGATGTCAGGGCGGCCACGAGCAGCTCAAGCGCCTGCTCCGGCTTACGCTGTCCGGTTTTGATGCCGATTTCTGCTTCCATGACAATGTCGAAAAGCCGGGCTATACGGATCGGGCCTAGACGTTGGGCTAGAGCCTGCTTCTGCTTTTTGACAAAGGGTGGCAGACGGACTTCCGAGTCCTCGCCGTGAATCATCATCCACAGGGCACGAGCCTCACGGGTTAGTGATGCGGTGAGCATGAAGATCATTGAATCTTTTTCACTGTGGTTGGTCAAAACTCTACGCCATATTTCTACGGGATCGCCGCCTTCAGACATGGAGCGCATGAATGCGAAGAAGTCCATTTCTTCAGAATGGGCGATGAGCCCAACATGCTCCATTAGTATTTTGCGTTCCGATCCGGCTGCGAGGTCAAGTTTGTCGAGCTCCAGCCGTGCTGCTCGGGCGTCTTTAGGCAGTGCTTTGGCAAGAGCATTAAGAACCGGGCTATCTATTTGCAATCCGTTTGCTCTGGCCCACTTGCCTACAAATCCGGAGATAGATTTTTCATCAAGACCCGCAGATTTCCAGAACCATTTCTGTTTTTCAGCGTATTTCCAACATTTTCTTTTTTTTAGCACAGCCGGTATCGGGGTGGTTTTGCCCTTCCACTGACTTTCGAGGCAGATAAAAAGAAACGAGGAACTTGAGAGGGAAGCTACAGTTTTATCGATATTGTCCCAGACTGCCGCTTTCAGCTTATGCGCGCGGCGAAGGATAACGATTTTACTGGAGCCGAACAATGTCTGTAAAGTGAGGTCGTCCCAGAACTGCGGCGGCAGGTCTTCGTCCGCCCAGTAAACTTTTTTCTCATAATCAGTAGCCCCGTGCTTTTCTTGAAGCTCGGCAATATTTGCGTGAAGCAATTCTGCATCTGGGCAGATGAGAAACATGTAACCGGGTCTGGACATTGGTACCTTGGCTTCGAAAAGTATGCTTGCGGGCCTCCGGCGGCCTCGCGGGGCGTGGGATTTGATGCGCTACGCGCTTTTGGCGATTTGATTTCGCCTCCGGCGGTCAAAGGGGATTATCCCCTTTGGAATCCTTAATTGGAGAAATTCGTCTTAATACGCCTGATTCATTTTATCTACGAGGCGCCGGACCATGAGTCTGGTGATAAGCTGCTGGGTCTCATCTTCTTGTCCGGTGTAATATGATTCGGTGACTGATACCGGACCGGAGTTCCAGATAAGAGCACCGTCAGCAGCACTCGTCACCTTCATCTGAACTTTCAGGGTCATGTCGTATTTCAGGGTGGTATCCTTATTTCCAAGGATGCGGCTGCCGTCGGAAAGTTCAATGATTCGAATATTGATCAGAGCTTCTGCTTTGGATTTATCGGTCCAGGTCAGCTGACCGCGGCGGGTAATTTCGTCGCGCAGCATGGAGCGTATTTTAGGCTCCAACCAGCGTTCCAGAGTAGGATTCTCCACTTTGTTGATGGCAATTTCGCGGAACTGCTCACCTACTCTGCTCGGTTCTGTTGCAGAGTTGTGGTATCCGCAGGCACTGACGGCAAAAACAATACACAGCAGCAGGATCAGCTTCTTCACATAATTCATAACAACCACAGCTCTAACTCCTTGTCTTTGCCTTAGGCTTCTCGCACATCTTAATTTCGAAGTGGCGAAGCCCTGATAAAAAATTTGAAGGGATGGGGTCCGGGGAAGGGGAACCTTTTCAAAAGTTCCCCTTCCCCAGCCGCCGGAGGCGAACCTAGTTCGCCACAATATTGATAAGCTTGCCGGGAACTACAATAACCTTGCGGATGGTTTTACCATCTGTGTGCTTGGTCACGTTTTCGTGGGCAAGAGCTGTTTTTTCAATTTCTTCCTTGGACGCGGCTGCCGGTACAGAGAGCTTACCGCGCATTTTGCCGTTAACCTGAATAATGATCAGGATTTCGTCAGTAACCAGTGCATCTTCATCGTGCTCGGGCCATTCAACTTCAGCGATATAGCCTTCGTAACCCATGGCGGCCCAAAGCTCTTCGCAGATGTGCGGTGCGATGGGGGAAAGCACGGTCAGCACTGTGCTGTATGCTGAGGATACCGCGAAACGGCCGTCCTCGGTTTCCATGAGCTTGTCTTTGAGAGAGTAAATCTCGTTGACCAGTTCCATGGTAGCGGCGATGACGGTGTTGAACTGGAATTTGTTCTCCATGTCACGGCTGGCGCGTTTAACAGTTTCGTGCTCTTTGAGACGCAGTTTTTTAGCGTCGGAAGAGAGTTCCATGGAAGGCTTGGCACAAGCGCCTACTGCACTGAGTTTGCCTTCGAATTCTTCGGCCAGTCTCCAGATTCTGTTCAGGAAGCGGTGCGCTCCTTCCAGCCCCTGATCAGACCATTCAAGGTCCTTCTCAGGCGGTGAAGCGAAGAGGATGAACAGTCTGGTGGCGTCCGCACCGTACTTGTTGATCATTGCGTTGGGATCAACAACGTTGCCCTTGGATTTGGACATCTTAGCGCCGTCTTTGAGAACCATACCCTGTGTGAGCAGGTTTTTGAACGGTTCGCTGAGTTCGGTGTAGCCCTCGTCACGCAGGATCTTGGTGAAGAATCTTGCGTAAAGCAGATGCAGGATAGCGTGTTCGATTCCGCCGATATACTGGTCAACCGGGGTCCAGTATTCAAGGGACTTGCTGTCAAAAGGAGCATCTGTCTTGCGGGAATCGGTGTAGCGCATGAAATACCATGAGGACTCCACAAAGGTGTCCATGGTGTCGGTTTCACGGGTAGCCATCTTGCCGCATTTGGGGCAGACCACTTTGTGGAAACTTTCCATGGCCGGCAGTGGAGAGCGTCCGTCTTCATTCATTACTGCGTCTTCAGGCAGGACCACTGGCAGATCTTCTTCCGGCACAGGAACAATTCCGCAATCGTCACAGTAGATTACCGGGATTGGTGAACCCCAGAAACGCTGACGGGAAATGTTCCAGTCACGCAGACGGTAGTTAATGGACTTTTTGCCTTTGCCGGACTTGCCGAGAAATTCAACGATTGCGCCCTTGGCTTCTTCGTTGTGCATTCCGTCGAACTCTCCGGAATTGGTCAGCACACCTGGAGCGCCGTACGCTTCAGTCATTTCGTCCAGATTGAGGGATTCACCTTCAGGCTGAATGACTACCTGCATGGGCAGTTTGTATTTGGTAGCGAATTCGAAATCGCGCTGGTCATGAGCGGGAACGGCCATTACCGCGCCGGTACCGTAGCCCATAAGCACGAAGTTTGCCACGTAGATAGGCATCTTCTGACCATTGAGCGGGTTGATGCAGTATGCACCGGTGAATACACCTTCTTTTTCGAGGTCATCAGCCCCGCGCACAATGCGGTCCATGTTGGATACTTTATTTACGAATTCGCGGACCTTGTCTGCTTCAGGCTTGCCTTCGATCAGCTTTTCCACCATAGGCTGCTCGGCAGCCAGAGACATGAAAGTAGCACCGTAAAGGGTGTCCGGGCGTGTGGTAAAAACACTGATGGTTTCATCTGAGTTTTCAACTTCGAAGTCGAGCTCCGCACCGATTGATTTACCGATCCAGTTGCGCTGCATGGTGATAACGCGTTCCGGCCAGCCACCTTCGAGTCCGTTAAGGCTTTCGAGCAGCTCTTCAGCATAGTCGGTGATGCGCATGAACCACTGGGAAAGTTCTTTCTGAACAACTTCGGTATCACAACGCCAGCAAAGGCCCTCTTCGACCTGCTCGTTAGCGAGAACGGTATGACAGGTTTCACACCAGTTGACGGGCGATTTTTTGCGGTAAACCAGACCTTTTTCCAGAAATTTGAGGAAGAACTGCTGTTCCCATTTGTAGTATCCGGGATGACAGGTCGCCAGTTCACGGCGCCAGTCATATGAGTATCCCAGACGCTTGAGCTGGGTACGCATGTCATCAATGTTTGCGTAGGTCCACTCAGCGGGGTGGGTGTTATTCTTGATAGCAGCGTTTTCAGCAGGAAGGCCGAATGCGTCCCAACCCATGGGGTGGAGCACATTAAAGCCCTTCATGCGTTTGTAACGGGCAACAACATCACCGATGGAGTAGTTGCGTACGTGGCCCATGTGGATTTTCCCGGAAGGGTAGGGAAACATTTCCAGCACGTAGTATTTGGGGCGGGACTCGTCGGCTTCCACATTGAAAGCACCCTTCTCGGTCCATTCCTTCTGCCACTTGTTTTCAATTAATTCCGGTTCGTATTTCCCAAAACCCATTATGAAATCCTTTTATGATGGGATATCACCTCCGGCGGCCCAGCCGGGGGCCTTAAACCCTTTTTGTAAAAAGGGTTTAAGAATCCCAAAAACTTTTAGTTATGCTACGCATCTGTATTTCAATGAGCCGTTTGTAGATACGAAGCGGCAAAGCCTTATTGAAAAGATCTTTGGACTCCGGAGGCCTTGTAGCCATTTAACGAGAAGCTTTGCTTCGAGTTTAGTGGCTGCTGAGACCCGTGGTGACCGTCGGTAGACTCGCCGAAGGCATTCCTAGAAATTTTTTTCCATTTTGAACTTTCCGGTATCGATATCGCGGGCAATAGCGTCGAGGATACCGTTGATGAAGTTGCGGGAGTTGCCGTCGCCGAACTTTTTAGCCAGTTCAATGCCCTCGTTTATCCCGACCTTGAGCGGGATGTCGGCTTTGTGGATCAGTTCGTACGCGGCGAGTCTTAGGATCGCCAGTTCGACTTTCGCAATTCTTTCGATCTTCCAATGCTTGGAGTAGCGACCTATTACTTCGTCAATTTCTTCATGTTCATTCCAGATTCCCAGCAGCAGTTCGCGACCGTAGAGAATTAGTTCTTCCTCGGTTTCACGGAGCACTGCAGGGCTCTGGTTGTATATACGTTCACATGTCCATCCGCCGTGGGGAGGGACAAAACTCAGGCCGTAAAGAACCTGAAAAGCAATTATGCGGCCTTTTCTGCGTAAACCTTTAGTCTGGGACATCTGCATCACTATCCTGCGGTTGCGGGGTCTCAGTGGACCATAGTTGCTGTGCTAAGCAAGATACATCTAAATTGTTATTTAAACAACACAACAGGCATACGGTCTCCAAACAGCTGGACGGAGACCGTATGCCTTCAAATTATGTTAATCAATTAAGGTAGTTTATCTAAAAACAACCTTTAATTTTCAAGCTCTAGTTAAATCTGCTCCAGAACGCGGACAGTTTCCAGCATGGCGGAAGCTGCTTCAACGCCCTTGTTACCGGCTTTGGAGCCGGCGCGCTCAATTGCCTGATCAATGGTATCGCAGGTCAGGAGACCGAAACCAATGGGCAGGCCGTTGTCCAGGCTTACCTGAGCAACGCCTTTTGCGCACTCGTTGCAGACATAGTCAAAATGTGGAGTTGCACCGCGGATTACAGCACCGAGAACTACGATACCGTCATATTTTCCGGATTCAGCAAGCTTCTTGGTAACCACGGGAATTTCGAATGCACCGGGTACTTTGATCAGGGTCATGTTATCCCTGTCGCAGCCGTGGCGGGCAAGGTAATCAATTGCGCCGCCAACCAGTCTGTCAACGATGATGTCGTTGAAACGACCGGCTACTAGTGCTATTTTCAGACCCTTGGAATCGAGCTGACCTTCAATAGTTTTGACATGAGGCATGGTGCTTCTCCCTTTTATTTTTTATCTTCAAGATGTTCCAGCATGTGGCCCATCTTGTTTTTCTTGGTTTTGAGGTAATCAAGGTTCATTTCGCAGGCATCCATTTCAATGGGCACGCGCTCTGTTACTTCGAGACCGTAGCCTTCGAGACCGACAATCTTTTTTGGGTTGTTGGTCATAAGTTTCATTTTAGTTATGCCGAGCTGAACCAGAATCTGTGCTCCGGTTCCGTACTCACGCAGGTCGGGTGCGAAGCCCAGTTTTTCGTTGGCTTCAACAGTATCGCAGCCGAGATCCTGCAGGTGGTATGCCTTGATTTTGTTGCCGAGGCCGATACCGCGGCCTTCTTGACGCATATAAAGAAGTACGCCTTTGCCTTCGTTGCGGATCATGCACATTGCGGAAGCAAGCTGGTCGCCGCAGTCGCAGCGCTGGGAACCGAAAACATCACCTGTCAGACACTCGGAGTGTACGCGGACCAGAACAGGTTCACCGGGGCGGACATCACCCATGGTCAGGGCGATGTGGGTGCGGTTATCTTCTGTGGAATGGAAGGCGGAAGCCTTGAAATCACCCCAGCGGGTAGGCAGTTCAGCGTCAGCCTCGTGGGTAACGGTGTGGCTGCCGAATTTCATGCGGTATTTGATGAGGTCTTCGGTGGAGCATATTTTGAGGCCATGCTCTTTGGCGTATATCTTGAGGTCGGGGAGGCGGGCCATGGTCCCGTCATCCTTCATGATCTCGCAGATTACACCTGCGGGCTTGAGACCTGCAAGGCGGGCGAGGTCAACGCTTCCTTCGGTCTGACCGGCACGGACAAGAACGCCGCCGTCTTTAGCGCGCAGCGGGAAAATATGGCCGGGGGAGACAATGTCTTCGGGTTCGGCGCCGTCGCGGACAGCAGCCAGAATTGTAGTGGCGCGGTCAGCTGCGGAAATACCGGTGGTTACGCCTTCACGTGCTTCAATGGAAACGGTGAAGTTGGTTCCGAACTGTGAGGCGTTGGTCTGTGCCATGAGCGGCAGCTTCAGATGGTCGACCATTTCACTGGACATAGCGAGGCAGATAAGCCCTCTACCGTGAGTTGCCATGAAGTTGATGATTTCAGGGGTCACTTTCTCTGCCGCGCAGACAAGATCGCCTTCGTTTTCACGGTCTTCATCATCAACCATGATGACCATTTTACCCTCGCGAAGGTCCTCAATTGCTTCTTCAATAGTGCAGAAAGGCATATTTGTTATCCTCTTGCTCCGCCAGGCGGAGTTATTTAAAAAAATCGCTGTTTGTTTAACAAACAGGTCTGTCTTCATACATCAAAATGCACAAAGGGTGAAATATGTTTTTTTTAAGATTTTATGTCTTTTATTTCAGGTAGTTAAATGTCTAAAATGTTTTAAATCACGATTGACAAAGCCCAAATAGTACTCTTTCAAGAGTCCAGTGGAACATCAGAATCCATTTTCACGCAGAAAATCCATGGTAAGCTTACTCTGCGGCTTGTCATCCGACTTTCTGCCTGTCCATGGCGCGACCATCCGTTCCACATATTTACCGATAACATCGGTCTCGATGTTAACGGGATATCCCGGGGTCCACAGGGAAATGGTGGTCTCTTCCTGAGTCTCGGGAATGATGTTTACTTCGAGGTAGTCCTCACCGCAATCGTTGATGGTGAGACTTATTCCATCAAGGGCGACAGAACCTTTGGTAACAACATACTTGCCATGTTCAGCAGGAAATTTGATGCGGTAAATTCTGGATTCACCTGAGGGCCTGACGGATTCAACATGCCCCAGACAATCAACATGTCCGGAAACGATATGTCCACCCAGACGGTCTCCCATGGCCAGTGCGCGTTCATAATTGACCATGGAGCCACGCTTCAAGTTGCCAAGATTTGTCACTGACATGGATTCCTTACTGGCGTAGCAGGTGAACCAGCTGTCGCCGTAAGTTTCTACAGTGAGGCAGACCCCGTTGATTGCGATGGATTCGCCTTTCTCGTAATCATTAATTTTGGGCGCACTGACTTTAAAGCGGGTTTCGTTGCCCCGGTTCTCGGCATTTTCAATGCGTCCTTTTCCCTGAATCAGTCCGGTGAACATGCTATTGTCCTTCAGGTTTGAAAACTATTTTTAAATCACGGCCGCTTTGTTCCACGCGGCTTACATATAGGTCCATGGCTTCGCTGATGAGCTTATTGTCCGAACCTGAAAAATTTGATCTGCCCTGTACATTACCCAGGATTCTTGGTGCCTGATACATCACGAATTCATCTACAAGTCCCTGTTCAGCCATTGAGCAGGCCAGCTTGCCTCCACCCTCGCATAGGGTACGCAGAATACCATATTTCCGGCGCAGCATTTTTAATCCGTCTTCAAATATAAGTCCTTTTTCCCCGCTGGGAAGGGCCAGGATTTCAATACCCTTCTTTTTAAGTTCCATAGCGGCTTTTGTCTCAGCCTGATCTTTAGTGGTCCAGAAAATTGTTTCTGCGGCGCGGGTGGTGGTCAGGATATAATCAGCGTGGTTTTCAGGAAGTTTTCCGGTGACCACAACAGCCTTTGGCTGGATGAATCCATCTGGAAGCGGTGAAAGTCTGCAATTCAGGCTGGGGTTGTCTTCACGCAGGGTGTTGCCGCCGACAATAACCGCTCCGACCATGGAACGCAGCAGCTGCACATCCTGAAAGGATTCCGGGCAGGAAACCGCTTCCTGCACTCCTGTTGCGCCGGCGATTTTGCCGTCAATGGTACAGGCCAGTTTCAGGATAGAGTAAGCCCGGTCCTTGAACTGCCAGCAGAGGAAATCGGAAATCAGGTCCTTACATTGCTCTTCCAGTACGCCCTGATCAACACGAACACCTTTGGATTCAAGATATTCGATTCCACCGGCAGCCTTGGGATTGGGATCGCGGGTACCCACTACAATGTGCGGGATTCCGGACTCAAGTATTCCTTCTGTGCAGGGAGGTGTCTTACCGTGGTGATTGCAGGGTTCCAGAGTCACGTACATGGTGCATTTGCTCATGTCCACGGACTTTGATTTTGCATCAGCTATGCATTCCCGTTCCGCGTGCAGTCCACCGCAGAAACGGTGGTAACCTTCAGCAACAATCACACCGTCACGGACCATTACCGCGCCTACAGTCGGATTGGGCGCGGTACGGTTGCGCCCGAGCAGGGCCAGTTCGACCGCGCGGGCCATGAAGGTTTCGTCAGGGCTAGATGTCGATTTCAAGAAGAGCAAATTCGACTCCGGCTTCTTTGAGCATCTGCTGGGACAGTTCGTCCGGGTAGCTCTCTGAATAGTAAATAGCGCTGACACCCGTGTTGATCAGCATTTTTGTGCAGATCAGGCACGGCTGTGTGGTGCAGTAGATTTCAGCGCCTTTCAGGGAAACTCCGTGGGTTGCGCCCTGAATGATAACGTTTTGCTCAGCGTGCAGACCGCGGCAGAGTTCATGGCGTTCTCCGGAAGGGATGCCCATTTTCGCGCGGATGCAGCCTACATCTGCGCAGTGGGCAGTGCCGGAAGGCGGGCCGTTGTAGCCACTGGCAAGAATTCGTTTGTCAAGCACAGCAACGGCTCCGACTTTGCGTCGGATGCAGGTGGAACGCTCTGCAACGAGGTGTGCTATGCGCATGAAATAGTCAGGCCAAGGCATTCTGTTATCCATGAAAATGCTCCCTTCTTTGAAGCTGAGAAAACGGACCTGAATATTCAGGTCCGTTTTTATTTGAATTATGTCGCGCTTCGCGCTTTTGGTGAAAGCATTTTGCCTCCGGCGGCTTAAACCCTTTTGCAAAAGGGTTTAAGAATCCCAAAACCTTTTGTCAGGCTTCGCCACTGGCATGGCAAATTGTGCGATCCTAGTATGCGAAGAGCGGGTAGTCTTTTGCGAACTCTGCAACTTCTTTGCTGATTTCAGCAAGTCTGGTGTCGTTGCCTATGGAGTCGATGGCTGCGGTTATCCATCCGGCGACTTTAACCATTTCTGCTTCTTTCATTCCGCGAGTGGTCAGAGCCGGGGTACCGATACGTACGCCGGATGTCACGAACGGTGAACGGGTTTCAAACGGAATGGTGTTCTTGTTGACAGTGATACCTGCTTCATCAAGAGCGTGTTCTGCGTCTTTACCGGTGATGTCTTTATTGGTCAGGTCGAGCATCATCAGGTGGTTGTCGGTACCGCCGGATACGAGGTCGAAACCTGCGTCCATCAGGTTCTTGGCCAGAGCCTGAGCGTTGGCAACAACCTGTTTCTGGTATTCAACGTAGGAAGGCTTGAGAGCTTCACCGAAAGCAACTGCTTTAGCTGCGATTACATGCATGAGCGGGCCGCCCTGAATACCGGGGAAAATATTTGAGTTCAGTGCCTTGCCGTTTTCCTCGGAGGAGAGAATCATACCGCCGCGGGGACCGCGCAGGGTCTTGTGGGTGGTGGTAGTGGTGTAGTGCGCGTGCTCAATGCAGGAGGGGTGTACGCCTGCTGCGATGAGACCTGCGATGTGCGCCATGTCTACCATGAGGACTGCGCCGACTTCATCAGCAATCTGGCGGAAGCGGGCGAAGTCAATGATGCGGGGGTAAGCGGAAGCACCGGCAATGATCATTTTAGGTTTGCACTCTTTGGCAATCTTAAGAACATTGTCGTAGTTGATGGTCTTGGTTTCGGGGTCAACACCGTAGAACTTGATGTCAAAGAGTTTACCGGAGAAGTTTACCGGGGAGCCGTGAGTCAGGTGTCCGCCGTGGGAAAGATCCATGCCGAGTACGGTGTCGCCGGGTTTGAGAGCTGCGAAATAAACAGCCATGTTGGCCTGAGAACCGGAATGGGGCTGTACGTTTACGTATTCGCAGCCGAAAATTTCTTTTGCACGGTCACGGGCGAGGTCTTCAGCAAGGTCAACGAATTCACAACCGCC
Source organism: Maridesulfovibrio sp. (assembly GCF_963667685.1). Lineage (NCBI taxonomy): Bacteria > Pseudomonadati > Thermodesulfobacteriota > Desulfovibrionia > Desulfovibrionales > Desulfovibrionaceae > Maridesulfovibrio > Maridesulfovibrio sp. The sequence goes on from NZ_OY763930.1 coordinate 2,140,530, forward strand.
ATAGTAGCGTTTGCCGGGGTAACCTTCTGCGTACTTGTGGGTCATAACACTGCCCATGGCCTGACGGACCGCTGTGGAGGTGAAGTTCTCCGAAGCGATGAGTTCAAGCTTGGTCATCTGGCGGGTTACTTCCAGTCCGATAGCAGCCGCTACTGCCGGGTCTTTCATCATAAGTTCTTCCATGACAAGCTCCTTTGATAAGATTAGTCGCGGGGTATTAGCTACCCCGCGACAAATATAATTAATTCTTATTCTTCAAACTTTTTAAAAAGCATGCAGCCGTTTGTTCCGCCGAAGCCGAACGAGTTGCTCAGTACGTAGTTGACCTGCTGCTCACGTTTACCGTCTTTGACGTAATCGAGATCACAGTCGGGGTCAGCTTCGATCTGGTTTGCAGTACCGGGGATGATTCCGGTTGAAAGTGTTTTGACAGCGAAAGCTGCTTCAACACCGCCTGCACCACCGAGAAGGTGGCCGATCTGGGATTTGTTGGCACTGATAGCAATATCTTTTGCATGGTCACCGAAAACTTTTTTAATAGCTTTGGTTTCGCATGCGTCGTTCAACTTGGTGGATGTCCCGTGTGCATTGATGTGGTCAATCTCAGAGGGATCTATCTTTGCTTCACGGATAGCAGCATTCATGGCCCGAGCCATTCCAGCTCCGTCTTCCGGGGGCGCTGTCATGTGGTAGGCATCGGAAGAAGCTCCGAAACCGACAACTTCTGCGAGAATCTCGGCGCCGCGCTTCCGGGCATGATCCAATGATTCCAGCAGCAGCAGCCCAGCACCTTCACCCATGACAAAGCCGTCACGACCTGCGTCAAAAGGACGGGAAGCGGTAGCAGGATCATCATTACGGGTGGAGAGAGCCTTCATGGCTGTGAATCCGGCAAAACCGAGCGGGGTGATTGTTGATTCTGCACCGCCGCAGATCATAACATCAGCACGGCCGAGCATAATGTCGGTGTACGCAGTGCCTATGGCATGGGTACCGGATGCACATGCAGTGCACATGCACAGGTTGGGACCCTGCGCTTCGGCAAAGATGGAAACCTGACCGGAAGCCATGTTACCGATGATTATCGGAATGAAGAAAGGTGTGATTTTCTTGGGGCCGGATTTCATCAGTTTGGTGTGCTGTTTCTCAATGGTGTCGAGACCACCGAGACCAACACCGATAACAACTCCGGCACGTTCGCGCTCATCCCCTTCAAGTTTGAGTCCGGTGGACTCGACAAGCATCTGGTTGGCAGCCACCGCAAACTGGGTGAACCTTTCCATACGTTTTGCCTGTTTCTGCGGGATGAATTCCTTGGCGTCAAATCCCTTGACTTCGCCAGCAATGCGAGCACTGAATTCGCTGGCGTCAAAGGCGGAAATTTCAGCAATCCCAGACTTGCCTGCAAGCAGGTTGTCCCAACTGGTGTTGATGTCATTCCCAAGAGGGGTGATGGCGGAAACGCCTGTTACTACTACCCTATTCATATATGTGAACCTGTATGAGTTGGGGTTATTTTTGGGCGGATAAGCAAAAGAGCGCCTTACGCCCGTGAGGAGCCATAAGGCGCTCTTTTTAAAACCCTGCTAAGCAATCAGCTCTACTGCTTGCTCTCAACGAATGCGATAGCATCCTTGACTTTGAGGATCTTCTGAGCTTCTTCGTCTTCGATTTCAACGTCGAACTCTTCTTCCATAGCCATGATGAGTTCGGTAAGGTCGAGAGAGTCGGCACCGAGATCTTCAACAAAGGATGCTTCGTCTTTAATTTCGTCTTCGGATACGCCAAGCTGGTCTACGATAATTGCTTTTACTTTTTCAGCTGCGGACATAGTCCCCTCCAAATCATTATTTAGTGTTTCTTGATTACATGTACATCCCGCCGTTAACAGCGAGAGTCTGGCCTGTGATATAACCGGATTCTTCCCTGGCGAGGAATGAAACCGCATTCGCTATATCATCGGATGTGCCGAGTTTTTTCAGCGGTATGTTATCCATCATTTGCGCCATGACTTTTTCAGGCAGTTCTGCGGTCATGTCGGTCTGAATGAATCCCGGGGTAACGGCATTCACGGTGACACCGCGCGGAGCAAGTTCAATAGCGCTGGCCTTGGTCAGCCCTATGAGGCCGGCCTTGGCAGATACGTAGTTGGCCTGTCCGGCATTACCGGCCTGACCTACTACAGAGGAAATGTTGATGATCCGTCCATAACGCTGTTTCATCATTATCTTTGCTGATTCGCGAAGACAGGTGAAAGCACCGGTCAGGTTGATGTCCAGAACTTTGTCCCAGTCTTCATCCTTCATGCGGACGAGCAGGCCGTCCCGGGTTATTCCGGCATTGTTAACCAGAACATCCAGTTTAACCTTACCCTTGATCTCTTCTTTGAAGAAAGAGGTTACAGCTTCACGGTCGGAAGAATCAAGCTTGAATGCACGGGCCTTACCGCCTGCGGCTTCGATTTCAGCGCAGACTTTTTCAGCTCCGTCAGGGCGGCTTACGTAAGTGATGAACACTTCAAATCCGTCTTTGGCTAGCTGTTTGGCGCAGGCTTCACCGATTCCTCTGGACCCGCCCGTTACAAGGGCGGTGCTTGGCAGTTCACTCATGTACTTCCCTCTATTTAAAATTAATCTAGTCATGCGTCTCATAGCCTAAAGCGGCTGTGACTGCAAATTTAATCTAAATTAATTTGTTTAAACATACATGCGCGTTTGCGTAATGTAGTTTTTACCTTTTATACAGCAGTGTTGTTAAGATTCCGTGATGAACAGCAGAATGTTACAAAACAACTCTTTAAAATTGAATTAAAGAAGAACCCCAGGTCAATCCACCACCGAAAGTGGTCAAAAGGACCAAATCTCCGTCTTTGATGAAACCTGATTCCCGTGCGTCGGCAAGTGCTATAGGGATGGAGGCGGCCGATGTATTTCCGAATCTGTCTACGTTCGCAAAAACTTTTTCACGGGGAACGCCAAGTTTTTTTCCCACAGCTTCAATGATGCGCATGTTGGCCTGATGTGGCACCAGTACGTCGATATCTTCTGTGGTCAGTCCCTGCTTTTCAATAATCTCATTGGAAATTGAGGTCATGGAACGCACGGCGTGTTTGTAAATCTCACGGCCCTGCATTTCCACAAAGTGATCGGCTCCAATGGTATCACCCATTCTGTAAGGGAGAGCTGATCCCCCGCCTTTTATGGTCAGGTTCATCCCCGGCCCTCCGTCAGCACGGATGAGAGTGTCGATAACTTTTCCTGGCTCTCCGTCTTTACCGGCAGTCATAACTACCGCGCCTGCGCCGTCTCCGAAGAGAACACAGGTGGAGCGGTCTTCCCAGTTAACACGGCTGGTAAGAATCTCCGCACCGCAGACCAGAATTTTAGCAGAGGGGTCGAGATTAATGAGTGCCCGGGCCACCTCAACTGCGTATACAAAACCGGAGCAGGCCGCAGAAAGGTCCATGGCAGCTCTGTTTTTGATACCCAGCCGCTCCATAAGCAGGCAGGATGTGGTGGGAATAGGCATATCGCCGGTGAAGGTGGCGATGATAACGTGTGTGAGTTCTTCCGCTTCCATGTCTGCATCTTTAAGGGCTTTTACAGATGCCGCATAGGCAAGATCCAGGCATGTCTCGTCTTCAACAACATGACGTTGTTTAATTCCGGTACGGGTGGTTATCCATTCGTCGTTAGTATCGACAAATTTTTCAAGATCAGTATTAGTGTATAGCCGTTCAGGGACATGGAAACCAAGACCCCTGATGTGCGAGAAAGTACTCATTACACCAGTCCTGTTTTAGGATGGAAAGAGAGCTGATCATCCGGGGATGCGTCTGTATCTTAAGCAGGGGCCGCAGGATATGGCACCGGACGCTAAAAATCGCGTTCGGTGATCTCCTTGTGCGCGGCCAATCCTTCTTTCAGGTGCGAGACAGCATCGTTTTTAACAAATGTGGAGGCCATTTCAATGGCACGTTCCACAGCCCGGGAATCGGCTTTACCGTGGCAGACAAGGACAATTCCTTTCAGTCCGAGGACCGGAGCTCCGCCGTATTCGGATTTATCCAACAGTCTGCTGAATCTTTTGAAAGCTTTCATCGCGAGCATTGCTCCCAGCTTGGAAACGATGTCACGTTTAAGCTCTCCCTTCAGCAGGCTGCCGAAGCTTGTCGCCAGCCCTTCGGCCAGCTTCAGTGCTACGTTGCCTACGAACCCGTCACAAACGGCAACATCAACATCTCCGGTAAAAATATCCCTCCCTTCGATGTTGCCAACGAAATTCAACGAAGAATTTTTGAGCATGTCGAAGGTTGTTTTTACCAGCGAGTTTCCTTTGCCTTCCTCTTCACCGATGGTCAAAAGCCCGATGCGCGGGGATTCATATCCCAGCACGTCACGGGCCAGCACGTCGGCCATGAGACCGAACTGGAAGAGGTGCTCCGGTTTGGAGTCAACATTGGCACCTACATCAAGCAGGACCATAGGCTTCTTTTCAGTGGGCAGGATTCCGGCCATGCCCGGACGCAGGACACCCTTGATACGACCGATAGTGAACATGCCGCAAGCAACGGTGGCCCCGGAGTTACCGGCACTGACGACACCGTCGGCCTTGCCTTCCTTGACCAGTCTGCATGCGACCTGAATTGATGAGTCCTTCTTCCGGCGCATAGCGTCAGCAGGTTTGTCCTCCATTGTGACAACCTGGGAAGCATGAACAATATCAATAGCACATGATCCGGTATCAAGCTTTTCCAGCTCGGACCGGATCATGTGCTCATCACCTACCAGCGTAATCGGGAGCCCCGTTTTTGCGGCATTAACCGCTGCGGGAACTATAACCGAAAGGCCGTAATCGCCACCCATGGCGTCTACGGCAATGCGGGGTACAATGTTAGGCATCTTCAGAAGTGATTACCTGACGACCTTTATAGGAACCGCAAGAAGAGCAGGCTCTGTGAGGGATGATGGGTTCACCGCACTCGCAGTATACTACGTTGGGGGTTGCTACGTGGTCGTGTGAACGACGCATGTTTCTGCGGGATTTGGAAGTTTTCTTTTTCGGCTGTGCCATGACTAAGTCTCCTAAAGAGTTTTTTTTAAACCGATCCGTACGGACCGGAATCTAGTTCTTTATCTTAAGATTGCGGAAAACCGCAAGCCTTGGATCGCCCTGTTCCTGTTCGCAATCGCAGCCGCCTTTATTAAGGTCGGCTCCACACTTGGCGCAAAGCCCCTTGCAAGATTCCTTACACAGGGGTTTTATCGGAAGAGCTATTACGAAATGCTCCCAGAGAAGGGCACCGATATCGATTTTGAGCCCTTCTTTGGTCTTTACAACGGGTGATTCTTCATCATCTCCGTCTTCAGCGACCTGCTCATATTCCTCGAATTCGGTGGAAATATTATGCTTGTAGTCTGCCGTGCACCTGTCGCATGCAATTGTCACGGAACCTTTGGTTCCACCTCTGACAAGGCATCCTTTATCCTGAGGAAGGACATAGACGTCAGACACCAGCGCAGTGCCGGGTTTGACCTCTACTTTATACTGTTTCCATGCATCGGACCAGAATTTCTGGTCCTCAAAAACAAAATTTTGTCCCTCTTCGGGAATGTCGTTTAATGTAATCCAGAGTTCAGACATATTTTTCCTCGCGGAAGGGTTTCCTATATGAGTTTTTTTTCTTATGTCAAGGAAAAAGAGCTTGCATTTTCCAGAGCGAGCGTTTAAATGATACCTCTTTTGTTCGGGCAGAGTAGTTTCCCTTGTGGATAATCGCGCTTTCCGGCAATATTAAATAAGTGACTACCATTAAGGAGGTTCAACATGTCCCAGGTATGCGATATATGCGGTAAAGGTCCTCAGACAGGCAATAACGTTTCCCACGCTCACAACAAGACTAAGAGACGTTTCATGCCCAACCTGCAGAAAGTCCGCACTCAGCTTCCCAGCGGTGAAGTTAAAAGCATCAAAGCTTGCACCCGCTGCATCCGCTCCGGCGCTGTTGTTAAGCCCGTAGCTAACAAAAAGTAAGCTAGTTCTTATTTTTATTTTTCGCACGACTTGTCGTGTAAAAAGCCCCGGTCATAATTATTTATGGCTGGGGCTTTTTTTTATTATTCTGCTACCCACTTAAGAGCTTCTTGCAGTTTATCAGCCGAGTATGTTTTTACTTCACCGCTGGACAGTATTCCGGCAACTCTTGTTCCCCATTCTGACCATGAGGGACCGCCGACAACAGCCAGCTTTTCAAAATCATTTCGGTGGGCCATACCGAACTTTGCATCTTCCCACATGGCTTTCAGGTCCCAGTCTTTAAAATTTTCATCCATGTAGAGCAGTGCTTTGCACTTACCATGTTCGGAAATGACCTTTTGCAGGGCAGGTATCCATATTTCGGTGTAATCCTCTCCTGTGACTGTTTCTGAGGCTGTTACCGCCAGCATAGCGCCGCTGCTTTCTTTCATGATTGTGATCATTTCTAATCTCCTATTGCTGATTTTCCGAATGATTCAGGGCTCAGTCTATCACATACGCTTAGGAATTAAATTACTTAATCATGTAAAACTGACTCAGGTCAAGGAAAGCAGATAATACCGATGTATTCATTACGCATACAGCGGTAATCTTCCGCGAAATTATTCGAATTGATAATTATCAGGAACGAGTGGATGAATTATTTTGATAAAATGAAAGGCGGGGGGCAGTGCCCGCCCCGGACCTGCCTGAGTGAAATTTTATGGTCATGGATTGGTGCCTTTTGCGGGATTCTGCCCGTGGCCATATTGAATTACAATATTTTTGCCGGTACTGATCTTGTCTTCATTATCGGATCATTCGGTGCGTCTGCCGTTTTAATTTACGGTGCAATAACCAGCCCTCTTGCCCAGCCCCGCAATCTCATCGGCGGACATATCATGTCTGCGCTGATCGGGGTGGCATGCTACAAAATGTTTCCTGATCAGCTTTGTCTTGCTGCGCCGCTAGCTGTGGCAACGGCTATTGCTGTTATGCATGCGACTAATACATTGCATCCTCCGGGAGGAGCTTCCGCGCTTATTGCGGTGATCGGCAGTCCCAAGTTACATGCGTTGGGATATTGGTATGCAGTGGTTCCTGTAGGCTTAAGTGCGCTCATAATGCTCGTTGTGGCGGTATTAGTGAATAATATGGCTAAAGCTCGCAGGTATCCGGTTTTTTGGTATTAAGATTTGATGTTTCTTAGGGCGGTAGATTTCACTGACACAAGGGCTGTCGGCGCTGATTCAAGCTTTAGTTAATTACACCGGCTTCGCGGTAAAATTTCTCAGCACCGGGATGCAGCGGGACGGGCAGTCCTGCGGTTGCGCGTTTAAGGGATATGGCCTTGGTTGCATCGTGAGTATTGTTTAAAAAGGGCAGGTTCTCGAAGATGGTCTTGGTTATTTCGTAGACCACTGCCTCAGGCAGATCGGCGCGGCAGGCCAGAAAATTCGACTGGGACACAGTATTGATAGCCTTGTCCTGCGAAGGATATGTTCCAGCGGGGATCACGTATCGACTCCAGATTGGATATGACTTCTGGATTTTTTCAAGTTGGGCATCTGTGAATTCCAGTACGGTTATTTTATCAGAGCCAAGCTGGGTATAAAGTAGGTTGACCGCTGCTACGGGAGGTCCTGCGGGAATATTGGCTCCGGCAATACGGCCGTCAATCATAGCTTGAGCCGAATGATTGTAGTCCATGAACTCGAGTTCAAAGTCTTTTTTTATATTAATACCCAATGTTTTTAGTAGGGTGCATCCTGAAACTTCTGTGCCGCTGCCGTGTGTGCCTATTGAAAAGTTCTTTTGCAGGCCATTGAGATCAGATATGTCTCCTGTTTTTGCGTATTTCCTGAGGAGGGGAAAATGCTCAACATTTTCCCAGAGCATGGTGATAGACCGGAACTCTTTAAAGGCTTTACCTTTGTGTGCTCCTTTACCCTTGTATGCGTTGATGCCGCAGAGAGCCTGTAGAATGGCAAGGTCCGCTTTCCCGTTTTTAAGCATTTGTATGTTTTCTGCGGCTCCGGCGGAGTTGATTGCAGTAGCTGTGATCTGGTGTTTCTTAGCGAGCTTAATGCTTAGCAGTGTGCCGATTGCGACTCCGACAGGATAATATGTTCCGCCGGGAGTTGCGGTGGCGATGGTCAACTTATTAGCACTTGCATGTGAAGGAGTCGTTGTGAAGCCAAGGCATAGAGCACATACAAAAATGAGGAATGAGAATTTATTAAGCATCCTTTCTCCGTTGCTGTTTTTTTGAAAGCATTTTCCGTGTGCGGATCAAAGAATTGTGAGGACGTTCGGAGATATTAGCTTAAAAAACAGGATAGGTCTATTTTAGAGCATTATATTTGTCTTCATATCTGAATGTTGAATTATGATTATTGAAGATCTTGGATGGAGTATCATTTAATTCTGTGTTTGTTTGACTTTAAAATTATTAATCATAAAGTCCTCTGGAATTTAAAACTGGTCTATCTTGTACTGATTAAAAAAAACTTTGGAAATTTTTGGGTAAGTGAAGTTATTTGACAATATTTGCGCTGGGAGTACTGTTTTTGAGTAAATCATAAGGCTTTACGCTATCGTAATTAAAAACAGAACAAGGAGACCGTATATGTTTATTATTGATCTTACTTACAAGGTTGATCTTGATACCGTAGATGCCCATCTTAAAGCTCATGTTGAATACCTTAAGGAACAGTATAAGCGGGGTGTCTTTGTGGCTTCTGGGCGGAAAGTTCCACGTACAGGCGGTGTGATTCTAGCCCGCTGCGAGTCCCAAAGTGCTCTTGCGGAAATACTCGCTCTTGATCCCTTCAAGCAAAATGGGGTCGCCGATTACGTGGTAACAGAATTTGTACCGTCTATGACAGCTGATGGGCTGGAACTTTTGAAGGAATAATATTTTTTCGGGATGAAAATAAAGTGGACGGTGGCAGTAGTCACCGTCTGGTCAGTGCGCGACCAGTCTTAATAGACAGGCTGGTTTATTTTATGGTTGCAAAAACGAAAAAAGCCGCAACTTGCGTTGCGGCTTTCGTATTTACGAGTGGTGCCGAAGAGAAGACTCGAACTTCCACGGAGAAACCTCCACTAGACCCTGAACCTAGCGTGTCTACCAATTCCACCACTTCGGCACTCGGTAGAAAAGTGTTTATTGATTTCAGTCTGCTTTGGCAAGTACTTTTTTAGTTAAAATGTAAATAAATTGTAAAATTAGCGAAAAACATTATGGCTAACCAAAATTTATAGTCTGGCCGAAGAAAATGACAAACCGTAAATATGGGTTTTCTAATTGTGGATGCAATTTACTCCTGCTATAAGTTACTCAATTAGAAAATTAATAGGGGGAAACTCATGGACCCGTCCGTTCTGGTACCAGCTGCCATCGGCATTTCTGTACATCCCATTTGGCCGGTGGCCCTTTCAATTGTGACTTTTTCCGTCCACCTTCTGCTAATGAATGCTGTTTTCGGAGGGGCTGCTATAGTTTTTGTCCACTCCTTGTCAGGCGGGACGCTGATCTCAAAAAATATTTCACATAAACTTCCGACTCTTTTGGCTTTGGCCATAAATGCAGGAGTTCCGCCGCTGCTGTTTCTGCAAGCGGTCTACGGGCAGTTCAGTTATGTTTCTTCAATATTAATGGCTGTTTTCTGGCTGGCTGTGATTTTTGTACTGATCAGTGGATATTATGCCATGTACATTCATAACTACCGTTATGAAAAATTGGGCGCATCCGGGCGTATGTTCCTCATGCTGGCTGTGCTGATAGGCATTACATACATCGGTTTCATGCTTTCCAATAAAATGACCCTGATGCTTCGCCCTGAAGTCTGGGTAGAGTACTTTGATGATCCTCATGGGTTTGTGCTCAATTTGGGAGACCCGGTCCTCTATCCGCGTTTTATGCATTTTGCCATATCCGCGCTGGCAGTAGGCGGGTTGTTCGTTGCTCTTGTGGGAAGGCGCAGGAATGATGCGCGATTTGTTGATACGGGCATGAAGTGGTTTTCTCGCTCAACCCTTGTCAATGTGCTGATGGGTTTCTGGTTTCTTGTCGCCCTCCCTAAAGAAGTTATGCTCATTTTTATGGGGCAGGACCTACTTGCCACCGGGCTGCTCTGTGCAGGGCTGATCGCTCTTTTCGCAATGCTTCATGCCGGATTCACGAAGAATGTTTTTCTTGCGACTGCTGCAACTGTTTTTATTGTCCCGGTGATGGCGACTATGCGCCATTTGGTGCGGATGAAATATCTTGAGCCTTACTTCACGCTTGATACAGCCCCTGTTTCCGGTAGCTGGGACCCATTCATTCTATTCATTGCCGCGCTTATTGCAGGAGGATTCTGCATCGTCTACATGCTCAAACTCATGCTCAGGGCTGAAAGGAGTTAATGATGGAATATCCAATCTGGCATTTAACATCTTTCGGGGGCGGTTTCTGGATTGCGGTGATTGCAACTCTGCATGTTTTTGTTGCCCAGTTTGCTGTCGGCGGCGGTCTGTTTCTGGTGGTCACTGAGAAATTGGCCTACAAGACTGAGTCAAGTGAGCTTCTGGATTACGTAAAAAAACATTCCAAGTTTTTCCTGTTGCTGACCATGGTTTTTGGTGGAGGCTCCGGGGTTGCACTCTGGTTCTGCATGGCGTTGCTTAGCCCGGAAGGAACCCTTGTTCTGGTTCGTGAATTCCTATTCGCATGGGCTACGGAGTGGGTTTGGTTTGTTGGCGAGGTAGTAGCCCTGCTAATATATTACTATTATTGGGAAAAGATGAACCGCCGAGATCACCTGATCATAGGCTGGTTTTATTTTATATTTGCGTTTCTTTCCCTCTTGACCATTAACGGCGTGGTTTCATTCATGCTTACCCCCGGTCAGTGGGTAGCGACCCGTAGTTTCTGGGATGCCATTTTTAACCCCACATTTTGGCCCGCACTCTTTTTCAGGACCGCACTTTGCGGCATGCTGGCCGGGTTGTTCGGGTTTGTGACTGCTGCGCGAATTCAGGATAAGAGTCTGCGTTGTATGATGGTCCGCTTTTGCGGTATCTGGACCCTGACCGGATTGGCCCTGACCGTGCTTTCCGGTTACTGGTACCTGAATTCCCTTCCGCCGGAACAAGCTCTGCTTGTTGCTTATAAGTCCCATCGCGTCGCATTTTTCATGCAGGTATTCAAGTTCACCGCTCCGGTGCTGCTGTTCGGCGGTTTGTTTATGGCTATCTGTGCTCCGCGCAGAGTAAATTTCAGCTCGGCCATGCTACTGCTGGTCGTGGCCCTGCTTTTTTACGGTTCTTTCGAATTCATGCGTGAAGCCGGACGTAAGCCCTATGTGGTCTGGGGTGAAGTTTATTCAACAAATATCACTGTGGATCAGGCCCGAAAGCTTCATGGTGAATCAATTCTGCAAAATTCAAAATGGATTCCGCAGGATCTGCGCGAAATAAACGATGACAACAGGCTTGAGGTCGGTTCATGGCTCTATCAGATGCAGTGCGGGCCTTGTCATTCAATCAACGGGCCCATGAATGATATTGTCCGCCGTACTTCAAAATATACAACTGCCGGGCTTGATGCCTTTATGTCCGGTATGGGGCGGATGAATAAATATATGCCTGAATTTTTAGGTACGGAGCAGGAGCGCAGGGCTCTGGCCGAGTATATTCACTCAATAGGTCCGGGCTACAATCCAGCCTTGCCGGAGCAGAAGTCGGCAAAGATTGAACCAGCTGCTTTTAAGCCTAATCAGGAATACGTATTAATGGCATGGCCTCTTGAGGGGTTGCGGCTGGTTATTGATAAAGACCGGACCATGTCCATTACCGATAAGGGCAGTGTTGTGCGCGCCCAGCTTCTGCTGCGTGGAGACCCGCCGGAAGTGGTTACCGGGGAAGTAAAGATTGTTTGCAAGCCTCAGGGTATGGAGGAGGCTTTCGAACTCAATGCGGAAGATGGTTATTTCCAGTCTCCGCCTATTGAAATTTTGCCCTACACCATGACTGGTTACCAGTCCCAGCCGCCGGTTGAGGTCAGTGCATATGACGTCGATGGGAATCTGCTTGCCAGCACAACAATTGTGCTGCCGGTATCCACCCGCCCGGGCTGCAACAATTGTCACGGCGGTGGCTGGAATCTTCCTGATCAGGGGGGATTCTCAGCGCAGACGGCAGCTGATATTGCTGCTGTTCATGACCGGGACAATCATACTGATTTCAAAAAAAGGCTTAAAAACAGCGAAGTAATTGACTGCATGTCCTGTCATGACGGAGATTTACAGCTCGACCTGTCAACTGCGTTACACGGCTTTCACGCTGTCTACCTGCGTGACACATCAAACGAGACCTGCATGATGTGCCACCCGCAGCAGAGTTTGCGCGGCATGCATCTGGATGCCGGGCTGGAATGCATAAATTGTCATGGTGAAATGGCCAAACATGCGCTGGCCCTGCTTCAGTCCGAAGAAGACAAGCCTGTAGCTCAAAAGTTGATCAAGCTTGTTACTCCGCCAGATCTGGATGGAGATGAGCTTGATCCGCGTAAGCCGTGGGAGCAGCAGCCTGACTGTCTTACCTGTCATGTTGAATTCGGTGCACCGGAATCAGACTCGGCTTTTGGCAAGTGGACAGAAGGTAAGGAAAGGCTTTTCAGTAACCGCAAAGATGAAATGGACGCGGTTATGTGTGCTGCCTGTCATAACTCTCCACATGCCATCTTCCCGGCTGCCGACGAGAGGGACAATCTGCGTGCGCTGCAGTATATGGGAGAAGCCCGGCCCATAGGGGCAGCCGGAACCTGCACCGTCTGCCATGAAGACGCGATGGGGTACCCTGCGCACCATCCCGGAATGGGATTAGAGTAACAGACAAAAAAATCCCGGTCCGAACTAAGTTCGGACCGGGATTTTTAAATTTTATATGAATCGGCTTTATTCAGACTAGCCGCGTCTGAGCAAGGGCCTTTCATTTTGGGAAGTGTTATTCACAGAGCGCATCACGTTATCAGAGTCGCCTGCGGGCACGGTGAAGGTGGACTGGCGGCCCTGAATCTTGACGTGCTGGATGCGAACAGGATTGATGCGGGCGCGGCGGCAGATCATGTCGACCAGTTTACGCGGGGTCATGCCGTGAGAGCGACCTACTTGTGCGGTAAAACGAACACGGCCGCGGTTCGCAGCGGGACCGCCGCATTCTTCGATTTTATGGTAGCTGCGCTTGTCGAGAACGCTGCCCTGAGAATGCTTGAACAGTGCGGCAACGGCTTCCACAGGATCAATCTCTTCGAGCAGTTCATGGGCGAGATCAAGGTAGGAAAGATGTTCTCCTGCTTCAATGATGTCGCTCAGTTCGGCTCCCACACGGGATTTTTTGACTTCGATGACTTCATCGATGCTCGGCAGGGGTTTTTTATCAACACGAAGGCCGGTGACTTTGGTTATGTAGCGCAGTTTACCGAATTCGCGGGGTGAAATCAGGGTTACAGCTACACCCTTTTTACCTGCACGTCCGGTACGGCCTACGCGGTGAACAAAGCTCTGCGGGTCCTGCGGCAGGGCGAAGTTAACAACATGGGAAAGATCGGGAACGTCGATACCACGGGCGGCAACATCGGTAGCAACGAGGATTTTGCAGCGGCGTTTACGAAAACGCATGAGGATATCTTCGCGGCGGGCCTGAGAAAGGTCACCGTGGATCGGCTCGGCAGGGTATCCGCGTTCAGCAAGTGTGCCGGCCACGCGGTCAGCATCAGCGCGGGTGCGGCAGAATACAAGACCGTAGAATTCGGGCTGTGCATCAACAACACGGCAGAGTGCTTCAAAGCGGTCACGCTCGTTTACTTCATGGAAGATAAGTTCGGTGAGCGGTGTTTCGTTTTTCTCGCGTTTTACAGTGACAACATCGTAGTCGCCCATGAATTTTTTGGCGATGCGCATAACTTCGGGCGGCATGGTTGCGGAGAAGAGCAGGGTGCGGCGGTCTTCGCCTGCGTTTTCCATGATTTCGGAAACTTCATCGAGGAAACCCATATTACACATTTCATCAGCTTCATCGAGTACGAAGTTATTGATCTGGGAAAGGTCAAGGGAGCCGCGGCGAATGTGGTCAAGCACACGGCCAGGGGTACCGACAACGATGTCTGCACCGCGTTTCAAAGCCTTGAACTGCGGAAGCATGGGCTGTCCACCGTAAACTGTGGCTACGAAAATTTTGCGCTTGCCGCGGAAAGAAATGATTTCATCCGCAACCTGTAGAGCCAGTTCGCGGGTCGGGGTCAGTACGATGGCCTGAACGTGATTGGCGCCTTCGCGGATATTTTCAATGATGGGCAGGCCGAAAGCTGCGGTTTTACCGGTTCCTGTCTGGGCCTGACCTACGATGTCTTTTTCTCCGGAAAGGAGCATGGGGATGGTCTTTTCCTGAATGGGGGTGGGAGCTGTGAAGCCTTTTTTCTCAAGAGCTTCAATTGTGATATCGGAAAGGCCGAGGTTTCTGAATTTTTCCATGATTTATCTGTCTCTCTAAAATGTAGTCAAAATATTAAAAGGGTAAAAAAACACAACCGCGTCTCGGGCTTGAGTCTCGCGTGGATGCATAAATCCATATCAATATGAATTTAATGAGTGCGACACTGGCCGGGCGCGTGTTTAGTCCCGTTTCAGCTGGGCCGGATATATTAAATCGGGTCGTTTGTTATCACTGGCAAAAGTACAGCAACACGAATCAGCAAACCGCACGTGCGGTCTGATCCGGGGAAGTTCCGGTCTTGCGGAAAAGGGGGTGAAAAACAAAGCAATACCTGCCCCTTAATAGCAGGGGAGGTTTTTAGCTACCGTAATAAATGTCCGGTATTTTTGGAGGGACCGTCCGGTTATCTCGATCTACTTAAGGAGGGCTAAAACTCATCAAGGGCAGATCGTACTTTCTCCTGAAACAGCAAGGCGAACTGCCTGCATAACTGGTCCCAATCTTCTAATTAGGTTTCAGGGGAATCGTCACATAAGGACGATGTACGAAACTTTGTACACTGCCCTTGCAATTAAAACTTGGATCTCTATGGACCCAAAACAACCGGATATGGACGGACGCTAGAAGCCTTAAGCATCGAATTGTGATTGGGTCAAGCGTTATTTTTAATACCCGCCCCGTTGAATAGCGTCCTCATTCAAAATTTTCCATGAATTCGTGCGCGGATTAAATATTCCTGCTTGAGACAGTATCTTGCGGATGAATCCCTGCTTGCGGAGTTTTTTGATTCCTTTTTGCAGGGCACCATATACTTCTTTTCCCCTTGGGTGTTTACGTGAAACCAGGAAATGCCTGCTTTCGAGTAGTGAAAATTTGATTCCCGGGATAGGAACGAGAGTAATGCCCTGCATAGTTATGCTGAAATTTTTTGAATTGGCGATTTCCAGCGGAATCCAGCCAGCTCTTCCTACTTCAATTATTTTCAACATGGATTTAAACGTCGGTGCTGTTATTAAGTTTGTGATGCCTATGGATCTGAGGATTTGAATGTCATTATTCCAATGCTGGCCGACTATGCCCCTGCCGCGCATGTTTATTTCTTCAGCGCTCGTTGCAGACAGCAGTGCCGTGTTTCCCGGCAGGCAGTAGAATCCCTTTTGGAATTCTCCGAATCTGGTGATCGGTGCTGTAGTCAGGAAGGCATTTTCATAGCCGGGGACAGTGTTGGTTTTTTTGTTCAGCTGCTGACTGCATAGCACTGTCCTGCCTCTTGCCGTTTCCTCAGTTGATCGACGCGCATTTGGGACAGAAATAAATTCAACGGGCGAGTCTATTCCGCCGAGTCTTAATGCTCGAAGCAGTATAATTACGTCTGCCGATGATCGGCTCATTTCTATATCAGGAACGTTTTCAAGTTTATCAAGTGGGGTAGCAAGTTTTGCAGCAAGGTCGTTAATCTGTTTCAGAGAATTTTGTTCTATGGCAATAGTTATCCCTGCATTGCCGGATACATCGCATGGCAGCAAAATAAAAATCAGTGCAAAGGCGGCTAGCCTCACAATTGTTTGCATTTAGCAAAGGCCTCCGGCATATCCGTCAGAGCGGGGATCGCATCCGGCGCATAAAACTCCTGTGCCCGGATCGCGCACTATGATCTGCCCACGTCCGAAAACTGAACGCTCGTAGCCGCCGCACATTTCTAGAGCATGACCCATGTCGAAAAGACGCTCTACTGTTTCCATCGGCATACCTTCTTCCAAGCGTATCTTCCCGCCTGTTTCATCAGGTTCAATGCAGAACCGCAGTCTGTTCAACGCTTCTTGCGGGTCGACTCCATCGTCGAGCATGGCTGATATAATCTGCATGTGACCTTGCGGTTGCATGAATCCGCCCATGACCCCGAATGTGGAGTGCAGGGATTTGTCTGCGCGTAGGCATATGCCGGGAATAATGGTGTGGTAGCTGCGCTTTCCCCCGGCCAGTACATTAGGATGTTCCGGGTTAAGGGAGAAATTGTGTCCACGGTTTTGCAGTGAAAATCCGAGTCCTTCGGGAACGATACCTGTTCCGAAGCCTAGATATACGGAATTAACCATGGAGCATCCGTTACCGTCTTTATCCACCACGCAGAAATAGACCGTGTCAGATGAATTTACCGGAACTCCGTTGGTGATCTCCAGCATGGCCCGGTCCGGGAGAATTAATGCGGCCCTGCGTGCTCCGTAGCTTGGTGAAAGCAGTTTGGACAGCGGTACTGAATATTTCTCCGGGTCGGCCACATGCTGCCGTGCGTCGGCGAAAGCCAGACGCATGGCTTCGATGAGATGATGCATGCGTTCCGGTGAATCAGGGCTGCCAAGTCCGGAAACATTGATGTCGGCCAGGGTGTTCAGCGCCAGCAAAGCCGCCATACCCTGTCCGTTAGGCGGACATTCGTGAATCTCATAGCCACGGTAATTCACGCAGATGGATTCCTGAAACAGACTGCTATGATCAGCCATATCTCTTTCAGAAAGAAATCCGCCATTTTCACGGACGACTCTGACAATCTTTTCTGCAGCATCTCCCTCATAGAAAAGTTTTTTCGCTTCATGAGGAGAACAGTCCGCCAGCCGGGCTAAGAGCTGGCCAAGGTTGCGGTTGAGCATTATTTCGCCGCAGCGTGGTGCTTTCCCGTTAATCAGCAGCTGGTCTCCGCCGGGACTCGTTCTTAGTATCTCGGCGTCTTCCGCCCACAGTTGCGCTGTAACCGGACTGACCGGGAATCCTTGCATAGCGTAGCGTATGGCTGGACTTAGGATCTCGGAGAGAGACATGCTTCCGTGTTGCTCAATAAGATCTGCCCACAGTCCCAGTGCGCCGGGAACATTAACAGTCATGGCATGACGCAGGGGCAATTCACTGCCGATTCCCATTTTAGTCACTTTTTCAAGTGTAATTGCTTGCGCAGATTTACCGGAACCGTTCAGCGCAGATACTTTTTTTTCTTTGGCTTTATAAAATAATGCAAAAGCATCCCCGCCAAGCCCTGTGCTGCACGGTTCAAGTACAGAAAGAGCCGCAGCTACCGCAATGGCTGCGTCTGCAGCATTACCGCCGGCGCGAAGAATCTCCAGCCCGGCTTCTGTGGCCAGAGGTTGGCTTGATGCTACCATTCCTTTGGTGGCGTAAACCGGGGATCGACGTGCATTGAAAGTGAATTTAGGGTGGATATGGTTGAAAATCTCAAAAGGATGCATGTTGCGGCTCCGGATGTAGTATTAATAATTTGCGTTATGGTAGTGGAAGTAGCAGGTAAAAGGCAATACTCATGATGAAAAGAGTTTGTATTATTGCGTGTTGAGAGAGGCTTGGGCTTGATTTGTGTCAGAATAGTCACATTTGCTTTTAACTGGGTTTTATTGATAACATGTGAAAATGGTTACAAGGTTATTTATTCTAATCATGTTGACGTGTCTGCTGATCATTTCAACAAATGCATATTCTTCCAGTCTGAAAATTATGGCTGAGGAATATCCGCCCTATAGCTATCAGCAGGAAGGAAAGGCCCGTGGTCTTTTCATTGACCTAGTGCGTAACATTCAGGAAATGTTGGATGAAGAGCCTTCTGGCGTAACCTTTTACCCTTGGGCTAGGGGATACAAGCGATTAGAATACGGTTCCGGGGATATTTTAATGCCAATGTGTATGACCCCAGAGCGGTCACTGAAATTTAAATTTGTCGGCCCGGTTTTTTGGGATGATATTTATTTTTATCGAAGGAAGGGCAGCGGTGTAGAGCTTGACAATGTGGATGATGCCAGAAAAGTGCACATGATTACTGTGACTAGAGATGATATTCTACACCAGAACCT
Source organism: Maridesulfovibrio sp. (assembly GCF_963667685.1). Taxonomy (NCBI): domain Bacteria; kingdom Pseudomonadati; phylum Thermodesulfobacteriota; class Desulfovibrionia; order Desulfovibrionales; family Desulfovibrionaceae; genus Maridesulfovibrio; species Maridesulfovibrio sp. The sequence continues at coordinate 2,158,880 of NZ_OY763930.1, forward strand.
TGTTAGCATGGGGTATACTAATCTGGATTTGAGCGCATCCACGAAGTGCGATTTTATGAAATTGATTCGTGGCCGTGCAGACCTTGTCCCCATGGGCCGGAAAGTGATCTCATATTTTTTTAAGTGCAACCCCGAGCTTGATCTTAATAAAGTGGAGCGTGTCGGGCCTTCGGTATTTTTTACAACAAACTACATTGCTTTTGCTAAGCATGTCCCGGATGAAGTTGTCAGGAAATGGCAGATTGCGTTTGATGAATTGAAAGCCAGCGGGAAATGGCAGAAAATTGTAGATAAATATTTTCCGCCGGGATTGCCGAATTGATTTTCCATAAATAAAGCGCCGTACATTCTGTGATGTACGGCGCTTTATTCTTAATTGTGTATATCTGCCTAAACCAACGTTACTGCACGGTTCATGCGGGCGATTGTCTCTTTTTTGCCAAGCACGAGCATAAGGTCATAGAGGCCGCCGGGAGATTGGACTCGGCCACAAAGAGCCAGACGGACAGGCTGTCCGATTACTTTAAACTTCAGCTCTTTTTCTTCTAGGAATCCCTTGCAGAGAGCCTCAAGAGAGTCGTGGCTGAATTCGGTGTCTGCTTCGATCCGTGCGGTAAGCTCTTTGATGATTTCCACTGCTTCAGGATTGAATACCTTGGCAACGGCTGCTTCATCATATTCCAGCGCATCACTATCCACGAGGAAGAAGTCGCACATGTCGGCCATTTCCTTGTAATTGGTAGAGCGCGGCTGGAGCAGAGGGATGATCTTTTCAAGATATGCGTCTTCAGCTTCCACACCTTCGGGAAGGAAAGAACGCATTCCGGGAATAAGTTCAGCCGGAGCTTTGGCCTTGATGTATTCGCTGTTAAGCCAGTCCAGTTTCTTGGTGTCGAAAACGGATGGAGAGTTACCGAGGCTGTCAGTGTTGAACAGTTCGATAAGTTCTTCACGGGAGAAAATTTCCTGATCACCGTGAGACCAGCCCAGACGCACGAGGTAGTTAACCACAGCTTCGGGCAGGTAACCCATTTTTTCATATTCCATAACGGAAAGAGCACCATGGCGCTTGGAAAGTTTTTTCTTATCCGGGCCGAGGATCATGGGTACGTGGCCGAACTTGGGAACATCCCAGCCAAGAGCTTTGTAAATCAGGATCTGGCGCGGAGTATTGTTAACGTGGTCGTCGCCGCGCAGAACGCTGGTAACACCCATGGTATGGTCATCAACAACAACCGCAAGGTTGTAGGTCGGAGAACCGTCGCTGCGGCGTAGGATCATGTCGTCCATCTCAGCGTTTTCCACGCTGATAGGGCCTTTGATCATGTCAGTGAATGAGGTGCGGCCATCCTGGGGAGCCTTAAAGCGTACGACTCTGTTCTCGCCGGGACCGAGATTCTTCTCGCGGCAGGAACCGTCATATTTGGGTTTGCGTTTTTCCTTCATGGCCTTTTCGCGCATGGCGTCCACCTGCTCAGGAGAGCAGTCACACCAGTAGGCTTTGCCTTCGTCCAGCAACTGGTCGATGTAGCTGTTATAAAGATCGAAACGCTCGCTCTGGTAAGTTGGTTCGCCGTTCCAGTCCATACCCAGCCATTTCATGGAATCGAGAATAGCATCAGTGTATTCCTGCCTGGAACGCTCACGGTCGGTATCTTCGATACGCAGGACAAAGTCTCCGCCGTCGTGTTTGGCAAGAAGCCATGCGAAAAGCGCGGTGCGGGCTCCACCAATATGTAAATGTCCGGTTGGGCTGGGCGCGAATCTGGTTACAGTCTTAGCCATTATTTTTATCTCCTGAAAAATTATATGCGGGAAGTATAACGCAAAAAATCCGCCAACAAGGGGCGGTATTGTATTTTCTGAACTTGCTTCGTTCTTGTTTTTATTTTCCATCCGGCCGAAGCATGCCCCGGCCGGATTGATATTATTCGGCCGGCTCTACGCCTTTGAGCTCGGGAATTTCCTTGAGCAATGTACGCTCAATCGCGTTTCTCAAGGTGATCTGGGACATGGGACAGCCCTTACAGGCTCCCTGCAAACGCACTTTGGCGATGCCTTTGTCTGTTACCTCAACGAGTTCTACGTTGCCACCGTCAGCCTGAAGAAGAGGTCTGACTTTGTTAAGAGCGGCTTCGACTTTATCGAGCATGGTAAATCCTCCGTTTGCTATGCCCGCTCAAGTACTTTCTTTAAACAGCCTTGTCAAACACGTGAGTACTTGTTTTATGCCTTTATGCAATATGTGTTGCAGCGTATGAATAATGAAGTCCAGTTGTTTCAGAGTATTACCGTTGAGCTGCCGTGTTTTTGAGAATGGCGAATGCATCATGCAGGAGAGGTGTGATTTCGGTATCAAGCTTGCGTAATTTATCAGGTGTCAGCCCGTGCTTTTCCCATCTTTCGTTGTTTACATTACGGATGAAAAAGTCTCCGCTGCCGCCGACACCCATGGTTTTTGCGATAATGTTGGCGAAATATACATAGAGAGCTTCCGGTGATTTGGAGGCCTTTGCAGGATTGTGGTGGTTGAGCACGGCGTTGACCAGCGAGAAGGGCAGATTCCATTTGCGCAGCAGCATGCCTCCGAGTTCAGAATGGTTGAAGCCTGTCACTGCCTGTTCGGCCTTGAACATAAGTGCTTTCTTATGCCGCGAAATGGCGGTTGCGGCGATAGCCTGTTCCGGCAGGGCGATCAGCAGTACCGGGCGTCCTATATCGTGCAGCAGGCCGGCCACAAAGCATTTTTCAGGGGTTCCCTGCTTAAAGGTTTTGGAAAGCTGGCTGGCTATGATTCCACAGGCGAAACTATGCCGCCAGAATAACTCCAGATCGATTATATCCGCAGGGAGTCCTTTAAACATGTCCATGATTGAAGTCCCCATTGCCAGCGTTGAAAGCTGGTTGGTTCCAACTACTGCGACTGCCCGTGAGATGGTATCGATCTGGGCGGGAAAATTGTAAAACGCGCTGTTGACCATACGCAGCAGAAAAGCGGACAAGGCCGTGTCGCGTGATATTACCTTGGCAAGGTCGGATGCAGAACTTGCCGGGTCGTTGATTACCCGGCGCATTTCTATGAAAACCTGCGGCAGCGAAGGTAGTTTTACCTCGGTTCTCATAAGCGAGATCGGGTCCACCTTTTCAAACCGCTTGGTAGGCATGGGCCGTTCGGCATGCGGCTTGTAAAGTTCTGGGTTTGCCATGATATCCTCGGCAACATGTTTCACACCAAGTTCAAATAGGGTTGCAATAACCGGCTGTTCCCGATCGGTGTGGATAAAGCGATCTTCCATCAGAGCAGTGGCCTTATGGATAAATTCGTCGGGTGTGGTAATCTGTTCAGTCATGGTCAACCGCCTTGGATTTCAATGGAATACTTAACTATATGTTATATTAAAAGATGTGTCAGGGGAAGCATCACACAAATAAAATAATAAGCCCCGGCAGTGTAACTGCCGGGGCTTTGAAGTTAAGTCTGTGTTGAGTAGATTATTTTAGCCAGGAATCAACCTGAGCTTTGTTTTCCTTGATAAAACGCTTTGCGTTTTCATAAGGATCAGCTCCTTTTTCCTGGTTCCAAGCCATAACCATCTGAAGCTGGTTTGCGTCCTTCCATGCGAATTTATCGAGGAAAGCATAAACCTTGGGCATGTCTTTATCGAGACCTTTGCGCACTATAGTGTTGATGGTTTCGGATTCACCGAGGACCCCCTTGGGATCTTTGAGGTATTTAAGATCCCAACGGCCGAACATCCAGTGCGGGGACCATGCGGTGACAACAATCCATTTTTTATTTTTGATGGCGTTGGACAATGCTGCAGTCATGGTAGCGCCGGAACCTTCCATGAGTTCAAATTTATCGAGGTTGTATTCTTTCATCGCATCCTCGGAGAGACGCATCAGCCCCGCACCGGGGTCGATGCCGATAATCTTGTCATCAAATTTGTCAGCATACTTGTTGAGATCTGCGATCGAATCAGCTTCTACATAAGTAGGAACTGCCCAGCCGAGCTTTGCCCCGGAAACAATGGGGCCGAGGTTGACGACTTTCCCCTGAACCCTTTTCAGGTAGTCTGCGTGGGTTACGGGCAGCCATGCTGTTGCCAGACCATCGACATCACCGGTTCCTACAGCCTGCCACATGGCTGCGGCAGCAACAGGGATGATCTCGCACTCCATGCCGAGGCGTTCTTCAATTACTGCTTTGATTACGTTGGTGGTCGCAGTTGCGCAGTCCCATTCAACATAAGCCAGTTTTACTTTTTTATCCGCGGCGAAAGCTGCTGTGCTGAAAGCTGCGAAGAGCAGTACTGTAAGTGTTAAAATTAAAATCTTCTTCATCGTTAAGTCTCCTTCTTTTGGTGTTGTGCCCGGTTATTTCTTGCCGGAACCGATTTTCTGAAGCACCTGATCCATGATCATGGCTACGATGACAATTCCGATACCGGCCTCAAAGCCTTTGCCCATCTGTAGTCTCTGGATTGCTTTCCATACTTCGCCGCCGAGCCCCTTGGCTCCGATCATGGAAGCGATAACAACCATGGAAAGAGCCAGCATCACTGTCTGGTTTACACCGGCCATGATGGTGGGGGTGGCGATAGGCAGTTCAAGTTTAAAAAGTCTGTGCCAGCGGTTGGAGCCGAACGCTTCTGCGCATTCAACGAGGTCTTCAGGAACCTGCTTGATTCCGAGACAGGTCAGCCTGATTGATGGCGGCATAGCAAAAATAATTGTTGAGAAAATGGCTGCTACTTTGCCCAGTCCGAAAAATGGGATGGCCGGAATAAGGTAGACAAAAGCGGGCATAGTCTGCATCACGTCCAGAATCGGCATTACTATCCGGTTCACATGCTTGTTCATGGCGGCAAGAATCCCTATCGGTATGCCGATCATGAGCGCCAGCAGCGTAGCAACAATTACCAGAGCAATCGTGCTGACCGTGGCCTGCCATAGGCCCATATTCCAGATCAGCAGAAGTCCGACTATGGAAAATATTGTAGTTCTTTTGCTCTTGGTCATCTTCAGGGTTATTGCTGCCACAATGAGGATGAATGCCCACGGCGGACATGCCTTCATGGCACCTTCGACTACATCCAGTCCGGCATCGAGAACTGCCGAAAAGGCCTTGGTGGCAAAAGAAAAATGTTCCACCAGAAAATTGATAAACGCTTCGATTGTTTCCCCTATGGGAATGCGTGGGATATTCATCTTAGTTTCCCCCTCTTTCAGCAAGTGCACCGATAAGAGTGCCGCGGACGATAACACCTTTCAGTTTTTTATCCTCATTTATGACCGGCAGTGGAAGTGTGCGGTCCTGCATGATATTAAACAATTCCTGAGCGGGGCAATCCAGATCAACAGCTTGTAGGTCGGTACTCATTATAGTGCGGATGTCCTTGCCTCCCTGTTCCACAAGCTTGGCGCAGTCTGCTGCGTTAAGCATGCCGATCAGTTTATGCTTTTCGTCAAGCACAAAGAGGTTTGAAATATTGTTTTTACGCATCTTGCGCAGGGAAGCCCTTGGGCCGTCGGTTTTGATGTTTGCAACGGCATCGATTTTTTTCATTACGGATTCTGCGGTAAGGACTTTAGTGATATCAACGTCCTCGACAAAGCGGCGGACGTATTCTGTAGCAGGTTCAGTTAGAATTTCCTCAGGTGTTCCTACCTGAACTATCTCACCATCCTTCATGAGTACGATACGGTCTCCGATCTTGAGGGCTTCGTCGAGATCGTGACTGATAAAGACGATGGTTTTGTGCATGCGTTCCTGCAGGTTGATAAGCTCATCCTGCATATCGCGACGGATTAGCGGGTCAAGTGCACTGAAAGCTTCGTCCATAAGCAGAATGTCAGGATCCAGGGCTAATGCCCGGGCGAGCCCCACACGCTGCTGCATCCCGCCGGAGAGCTGGTCTGGATAAGATTCTTCCCAGCCGCTGAGCCCAACTAGTTCTAAGGCTTCCATGGCTTTCTGCTTGCGGGTTTTAGGGTCTGTATCTGCTATTTCCAGCCCGTATTCAGTGTTTTTAAGAACCGTACGGTGTGGGAAAAGCGCGAAGTTCTGAAAAACCATTCCCAGTTTTTCCAGCCGAATCTTGCGCAGCTTGTTTTTGCTTAGGGTTGTAATGTCTTCACCATCAATAAATATTTTCCCGCCAGTGGGTTCGATTAGCCTGTTTATGCAGCGGACAAGGGTGGATTTTCCGCTGCCGGAAAGCCCCATGACCACAACAATTTCACCTTCTTCAACACTGAATGAGGCGTTGTTTACACCTACACCGTGTTTTGTTTTTTCCATAATTTCATCTTTAGTTGCACCCTTGTTAAGCATAGGAATTATCTTGCTGGGGTTGCTTCCAAAGATTTTATAGAGATTTTCGACTCTGATTTTTTCCATGATTTCTCCGTTAAGTAAAACCAAACACCTTCTCGCTATTGTAGAGGCTAGTGGTATTATTAGTAAAATAAACAAACAACGATCAGGATTAAAGGAGGGGGTATTTTTTCCGGGGCAGAATTTAAATTGATTTCCTGAACGGAAGTGCCGGTCTTTTTAATGTAGTAATGTTGTTTGGAGTGCATCTTTCTATGCAGTGTTTGTTTTTTATAGTTGTGTTTAATGTTACTGTTTAAAAGTACTGTTTTTACATTGAGTAAATACAGTGTGTAGAAGCTGTTTACATTGGTAGTAAAAGCTCACTTCTGTCGATCAATTTTGGCGTGTTAAGATAGCGTAATAAGTTTTTCTGAGGGATTGAAAATTATGACTTCGAGTTTTAAGGTTAGATAAAATAAAGGACTATGTCAAATAAGATTGAATTTTGATTGAAAGCATTCATTTTTTATCTGTTTTAGAAGTATTTTTAGCTTGGCAAATATCGTAGTAGATTATTTGCTCTGAATGGGGGGAGAGTGCTCATAATCACGAATAATTACGGTTAATAAAAGGAAAGCCCGAAAACGTATGTTTTCGGGCTTTATAAAGCTGACCGCAATATGTCAGCGTGATCTATTTGTGTATGCTGCGTACAGCTTTGCAATTGAAGATTAGCGGCGGGTCAATCCATATTTTTTAAGCTTATATTGCAGAGTTCTTCGGCTGATGCCAAGCGCGTCTGCTGTACGCTCTCGGTGATGCTGGTTGGCTTCAAGGGCGGTTATCAATGCCTGACGTTCGGCATCGTCTAAAGTTGGCGTTCCTGTTGCTTGGGCTGGCGCTGCTGATGCCGTGGCAGGTTGCTGCACCGGTCGCTGGTCTGCGGATGCTTGTTGCATGGTCTGCTCAAATTGTGTCTGCCGTGGCACGGGATTCTGGACTTGAGGTGGCAGTAGTTCCGGCCCGAGTACTTCACTGCGGCTTAGGATAATTGCCCTTTCAAGAACATTCTCCAATTCACGGACGTTGCCAGGCCAATCATAAAATCCCAGGATATCGAGAAAGGAAGGGGTCACCGAACGGACTTTTTTATTGTTTTTACGACCCAGTTTTTCCAGCAGATAGGCTACCAGAGCCGGCAGGTCTCCCACACGTTCCCGTAAAGGAGGAATACGTATCTCAAGTACACTCAGGCGGTAATAAAGGTCCTCGCGGAAATTCCCGTTCTCCACTTCTTTTTTCAGGTCGCGGTTGGTTGCTGCAATAATACGCACATCTGTTTCAACCGGAGAAACACTGCCCAGCGGTTCAACCACCTTTTCCTGCAATGCTCGCAGGATTTTGGCTTGCAGTACCGGGTCCATTTCACCGATCTCATCAAGAAAAAGAGTTCCGCCCGAGGCGAGTTGAAAACGTCCCGGCTTGTTAGCATTGGCGCCGGTAAAAGCTCCTTTCATATATCCGAAAAGTTCGCTTTCCAGCAGATCGGCAGGAAGCGCGGCACAGTTGACTTTGATCAGCGGCTTGTCAGCCCTCTGGCTGGAACGGTGCAGACCTTCGGCTACCAGTTCTTTACCTGTACCCGATTCTCCAAGTACGAGAATGGTAGCTTCGGAAGGTCCGGCCTGCTCAATAAGATCTTTTACATGCAGCATGCCCTGAGAGTTGCCGATCATTTCCTCGGTTGCTCCCGCTGCTGATTTTAATTTTTCGTTTTCATCCACCAGCCGTGAATAATTGAGCGCCTTGGCCATGACCGCTTTTAATTCTTCATTATCAGCAGGCTTGGTCAGGTAGTCGAAAGCCCCGTGTTTCATAGCCACAACTGCGGAGTTAACATTACCGAACGCAGTAAGCATTATGACCGGAAGTCCCGGCATAATGGTGTTCAATTCCTTGAGCAGGGCCATGCCGTCCATGCCTTCCATGCGCATGTCGATCAGAGCCGCGTTCAGGGACAGTCCCGGGAGAATTTCGAGCGCCTGCTCACCTGACTGTGCTTCGTGTACGGTCCAGCCGTCGCCTTCCAGCACGGCGCGGATAAGCATGCGCAGCGAAGGTTCATCATCAACTATGAGTACGTGTTTTCCTGATGCATTCATTATTAATTTTCCTCATTACGCATGGCCGGGAAGAATAGTTTGACGCATGTTCCTGTCGGACTTTCACTGTCCTCCGGCGCGGTGATTGTTACACGCCCGTTATGGCCGCGCATGATTGTGTTGACAATAGCAAGGCCGAGGCCGGTCCCCTTGGGCTTGTCGGTAAAAAATGGTTCAAGCGCGTGTTTGCGTATATCCTCAGGCATACCAGAACCGTTATCGCATACGCTGATCCAGACACCGTGCTCAGCTGTGACTGCGGTAATGGAGATGTGTCCATCCTTTTCGGGGACTGCATCCAGACTATTGACCAGCAGGTTCAGCAAGACCTGTCTTATCCCGTCCGGGTCGGCGTAGACTTCGGCTGTGTTTAACTCTGTATGCAAGATGGTTCCTTTGTGTTCAAGGTCAAATCCCATAAGAGTCTGCATCGAATCACAGATTTCATGAAGGTTTAAAATTTCCGGCGCAAGCTCATGCGGCTTGGAGAGGTAGAGTAGGTCGGTCACAACCCGGTTCAGGCGGTCCGCCTCAGTCAGCATGGTCGTGGCATAAGTCCCGTAGGGCTGTTCTTCTTTGAATTTGTCGGCGAAAAGCTGGGCAAATCCGCGCAGCGAACTGAGCGGATTGCGGATTTCATGGGCCACTCCGGCGGCCAGTGAACCGATTGAAGCCAGTCTGCGTGCTTCGTAAAGATCTTCTTCAAGTCCGGCAATATCAGTACGGTCACGGATGATAATCATTGTCCGCTTTTCTTCTCTGCTTTCAAAATAAGGAAAGAGAATCAGCTCCAGGTTTTTCCCTCCCAGACGGACATGCTCCCATACAACTTCGCCCCGTTTGAAGTCCTGCAGGGACTCATATGAAAATTCATTCCAGTTTTTACCGACCAGTGCTTCATTTGCGGAACTTTGCAGCAGTGCGTGCGCCGAACCGTTTGCGGCCAGAATGGCCCCCTGCGGTGAAAGGGTCAGCAGCCCGTCGGGCATATTGTCCAGCAGGTTGGCCTGAAAACGTTCAAGCCGGGTAAGTTTCTTGCCTTCTTCCCTGCGCTGGAAATAGGCAACAGCCAGCAGCCAGAGGACCAGTCCAGCCAGAAAAATGTATCCGGTCTGGAGAAGCGCGGCCCTGCGGTACTGGTTGAACTGGCGCAGATGCTTTTCCGCGCTTAAGCCAAGCAGCAGGTAGGTTTCCTTTTCCTGCGGGGGCATAAATCCTCTTTGGTGTTTGTTGTGTCCATATAATCGCTGGAGAATAGGCTGTCCCACCGTCCCGTATAGCAGGGCGGCTTTGCCCTTGATCATTACCGGAGTGCTTGATTCACGCATTTTCGTAATCATACTGAAAAGTGACGAAGGCGGAGTATAAATCGGACTGTTGTCCACATTCTGTTCCACAACCAGCATGGGTTTATAGTCAGGACCGTAGAGCGCTATGTACAGCAGATCTCCTTCGGCCACCATTTCTTGAAAAAGTTCCCGTGCTTCCGGCATCAGGCGGTCAGGCATACGCCTGTTATGCATTCCCGGAGGACGCATACGCCGCGCGCCTTCAACAAGCTGGATATCCAGGCCGCGTGCGATGGAGCGGGCGGAAAGCAGCATATGTTCAAACACTGTCTGGTGCATCTGGCGCAGGTTGTGCCATGTCAGGTACAAACTTCCGGCCCCGAGTAGGATCAGGGCGAGCAGGGCCAGTGCAAGTGGCAGTTTCTGCGATTTTTTTGAGCTAAGTTCCATTAAATATCTTGATTAAGGATTAAGAAGAGAGCTGACCGCCCGAGGCGAGTCCAGCCCCAGTGCCCCTGCAATTTCCTTGATGGTGGTTTTTTTGTCAACAACTACGCCGTTTTCACGCAGGATATCGAGAGCTGTATTTAGATTAAGATTATATTTTGCACAGTACTGTTCAATGCTCATGCGCCCGATTCCGGCCCCGGACTGCTCGGAGTGTTGCTTTGAATTCATGTTTGCTTTGTTCATGGATGAATCATGCTCCGGCTGGTCCTTGAGAATTAAATCATGCACCTCTTTCGGTGTAAGTCCGGCATTAGCGGCAATGGATTTGATTGTCTCTTTGGTTGATTCAAGCTCCAGACCTGCATTTTTGAGTGAATTTACAGCTTTCTCCAAATCAAGACCGGTGCGTTTGCAGAAAATATCAAGCGGGCTGAGTTCGGCATGACCGTAAGGTGGAACTCCGTACTTGGCCTCTCCTTTTGCCTGAAAGTACCGGCTGAATTCCAGAACTTGTCTCATGGGTGGAAGTCCTGTCAGAGCACCGATGGATACGAAAAGAGTGAGAAACAAACTGATGAAAAACGCCGGCGAGGTAAAAACCGCTTCTCCGGTTTTCTTTTTTAGATAGGCAATGATTAATTTCCAGTTCAGCCAGATGTGCAGCATGGAAACGGTGAGAAAAAATACTCCAAGACAAATGTGCATGTCTCCCCATTGCTCTTTGCTGAGGCCCAGCATGCTCCAGTCCGCCCAGTAAGCGACACGTCCTTGCGGAACAACATAGAGGACAAGGCTGGTAATGATGAGTGTGATGAAGGAAAAAAAACTGGTAAGGGAAGTGATCTTTCTAAACATTTTGCGCTCCTGTGCTTCTTTTCTGATAGCAATATCTTAAATATGGGCGCGCTTGGAAGTGTTTTAATAAAAAAAGGAGGACCGGTTAAGTCCTCCTTTTTGCCCGTTTTCCTGTAATCAAGTGTAGATGAACGTTATTTAAGTGGCTTAGGAATTCTGACCGGGACATCCACCCGCAGGACAGTCGCCCCTCTGGTTGTATCCGCAGCCCCCACCGCCCCTGCCATATCCCTGCCCCATGGGGGGGAAGGTCAGGCCGGTTGCTTTTTCTATTTCATCAGTCATCTTTTCATGTTCTTCGTTGAGCTTATCCCTTACTTTTGTAAGTTCCTGCACAAGAGCATGAATGGTTTCTTTGTCGGCTTTACCTGAATCCACCAGCGCGTTGAGTTCAGTGTGCTTTGCCCACTGCTCGCTTTTCAGCTTCTGGAAAGTGGATTCATATTTTTTGATGATATCTTGTACCTGATTTTGTTTTTCAGGTGTCAGCTGCTCATATGCAGCCCAGTTACCGCAGTGGTAACCAGTGTTCCGGTAACCGTTTCGTGCCATTGCGACAGATGCTACTGCCAGAACCAGCACTACGATCAAGGGAACAAAAGCTTTTTTCTTCATATGATCTCCTGATGTGGTTAAAAGTTGTTGCCCTCTCGGCAAGACATAAAGCATGTGCCGTGCCAAAAGTAAAAAATGTTTAAAAACAGTGTCTTGTAGGTTGGAAGGCCGCCTTTTTGTCTGTTGAAAGTGCAAAATAAAGTGCATTATGTTGCACAATAGTGCATGCGTTCGTGCATTAGAAATTATGCATGCAACTAAGGTGATAGCGGAAGAATTGACAGTTTATAGCTGGAGAATAAAAAAAAGGAGGCCCGGGGATGGGGGCCTCCTCTTGACAGGGGGGAAGGAGTGAACCTGTCTGGTCTACGCAGGGATGATAAGATGTTCTGTAATTAGGGATTTTTTAATAGGAGTTCCAGAATCCTCTGTTTTCATTGTAGTGTCCGCGTCCATTACGGGAACCACCATCGAAATAGCGGCCGCCCATATGGTGACTGTCGTCGTAGTTACGTCCACCGAAATTAAAGCCGCATCCACGCGTGGGCATAACAATTCCTGTTGCTGATTCTATTTCATCATTTAGCTGGTCCCGGAGATTGTAGCTTCTGGTTTTGAGCTCGGTCATTTCTTTTACCAGTTTGGTGATGGTCTTCTGGTCAGCTTTACCCGAATTTACCAGTGCGTTAAGTTCAGTGCGTTTAGCCCACATCTGAGTTTTGACTGTCTGTAATTCCTTTTGATGTTTTTTGAAGATAGCTCTTACTTCCAGCTGTTTTTCCGGGGTAAGCTGTTCGAATATCATGCGGGGGCCATTGTTGCTGTAACCGGCATTGCTGTTTCGTTGGTAGCAGCCGCGGGCCATTGCTGTTCCGGCCATCGACATGACCATTATGGCTACGATGGGAATCATGATTTTCTTTTTCATTGTTGCTCTCCTTGGGCTTTGCGAAAAAACTATTGCTAACTCGTTAACCCCACTAAAGCATCAGTCGTGCCAAAGTGTATAAGCTGCTAAACTACTTGAATTATGGTACAGTTTTATACCGGAAAGGTCTGGAAAAGAACATGCAAATAGCTGCGCAAGAGTGCACAACTTGTGCAAGAATAATGTTAAAATGCACAATACAAACTTAATATTTCTATATACTTCGCCCGTCTTCAAGATAAATTGTGTCTTTGGACATACTTGCGTGGATGTGGTCGTGAGTGACCATGGCAATTGTGAGTCCCTCACGATTCAGCTGCTGGAGGATTTCCATGATTTCATTGCCTGTACTTTTGTCCAGACTGCCGCATGGTTCATCTGCGAAAAGGATAGAAGGTGATTTTACCAGTGCCCGGGCAATGGCGATGCGTTGCTGCTCTCCACCAGAGAGCTGACCGGGTAGGCGGTTTTCCTTTCCAGACAGGCCCACCTGTTCCAGACAATCAAGTCCGCGTTGCAGAATATCTTTGCCCGCAGGGGCTAAGCGATCAAGAAAAGGTAGTAGCACATTTTCATGTGCGGTTAGATACGGAAGCAGATGATGGGACTGGAAAATTATGGAGAAATCCTCTTTTCTGAGCTTGTCTGTTTCTACTCCTGAAATTGATGTGATTTCTCGGTCCTTGAAATAGACCTCTCCATGATCAGGGCGTAACAGACTTGATATGATGCTAAGCAGGGTTGATTTTCCTGAGCCGGAGCGCCCAACAATTGATGTGAATCCCCCTTTGGGGATGTTGATGGATACGTTATCCAGCACTGTTACCGCTGCGGAACCTTCGCCATAGCGATGAGTTATTGATTCAGTTCGAAGCATGATAAATCCTTATAGTGAAACAAGGGTTCGCGAGGGATCAATGCGTGTGGCACGCAGAGCAGGAATAGTCGCCGAGAGGAAAGCCAGCCCCGCAACAGCAAGGAAAGTCAGCCCGAAAGACTGTGTGGCGAAAACAATTTCAGCTTCACCCATATCCAATCTTTGCAGTATTTCAGTACTGGCAAAAAAACCGCCTGCATATCCCATAATCCCGGAAATACAACCCATAAGCAGGGCTTCAAGGCAGAAGATGGAGAATACCGAGCTTGTGGAAAAGCCCAGTGAACGCATAAGTCCGATCTCGGTCTTGCGTTCATTCACAGCCGAGAAAATAGACAGCCCGATCATGAAGCAGGCCGTTAGCAGGATAACCCCGCTGACAGTCCAGGCCATCTGGTTCACAAAACTGATAGCCGACATACGCTGTTTAACCACATGTTGAAGTGCTTTTACTTCAGCATCAGGTACAGCTTTTGAGATCTGCTGCACTATTTCATCGATGGGACATCCGGAACATAGGGCAGCCACTTCGATAAAATGAACTGCCCCGGGGCGGCCTACGCTGTTACGCAGCAGGTCTATGTCCATGAAAACTACATTGTCATCCTCTGCGCCTGTAGGATCCAGAATTCCTGCAACATAAAGATCATTCCCTTCAATATTAAGGGAATCTCCTGGCTTAAGGTTCAGTTTTGCGGCAGCATTGAAGCCGACTAGAATATCGCTCCGGCTTTCAGGGAAGCGTCCCTGCGGATACCAGTGGGTCTTGATCTTGATCTCGTCATCCATGCTTACTCCGACGATCGCTACCTGCTGGTTATTGATTTTTGAAATTGTAGCGAATTTAGGAGCTACTGCGCTGAGTCTTTCCTTTAAATCAATACCACGCACAGCTTTAAGCACCGGTGCTCCATTAAGCTCATGAGAGCCGTAAGCCACATTGCCAAGATCCAGTCCGCCATAGCTCACAGCTAAAGATTCAGTCTTCGGTGTGACCAGTATGTTGGCACCGAATTTACTCATTTTCTCTTCAAGGTTGTTGCCTACAACCGTAGAAAGTAATTGAATGGAGACTACCGACATTACCCCGATGGTGAAGACTGCGCAGAGCAGAATGGTGCGCATGGGCCTACGTCCAAGGTTACGCAGTGGAATTGTGAATAGATTCATCCTGCTAAACTCCCTAAAAGTAAATTGCCCCGGCCCGGAGCGCATCGAGGGATATGATCAGGTTGTCGCCTTCTGTTCGTCTTTCAAGCGGTGAAGGATTGCAGCCACCTTTAACGACATTGATGCGAGTGGAGTGGAAGCGCATACCGCAATTGTTGCAGACCATGAAATCGCCCTGCTGTGAATAGCCTTTCTTAGAATGGTAGCAAACATCACAGGCATCAAAAGCAGCCCTTATGATTCCATCTTTACTGCGGATTACGAAGAAGCGTATTTCTTTACCGTCAACGTCAATCGAATAGTAATGTGCTTTATCTGCACTGATATCTTTGATCGGAATCGTCAGGTCTTTCTCCCCGATCTGCATTCCAGCCATGCTGTTTGCCGGCAACATCAAAAGTCCCAAAAGCAAAATCAATTTTCTCATTAAAAATCTCCTTTAGAATTCTATACCGCCAAGGTATGCAATTGCTGTGCAAAGAGTGTTATTTCAGGGAGAAATGATTTTGGATGGGAGTAATCAGCTCCAGATCGATGTGTTTGTGCAAGGGTTTTGCACATAAGTGCAAAAGATTTTTTTAGCTCTCTTCAAGCCACTGATGCATACCGCAGCTTTTGCAATCCGCACAACCGTTTGGGGGACAGACCGGGGTCTTCTGGGCTTTTTGAAAGCGTTGCCATTCGCGCCAGAGGTAGGATTTTTTAACTCCGGTATCAATAAAATCCCAAGGCAGGAGGCTGTCTTTGTCCAGCGGTTGATCTATGAAACGTTCGTAGTCACCTTTGCAGAACTTGGAAGCTTTTTTCCATCCACCGTTTTCAGCTGCGTAGCTGATAAATTCGGCCAGCGATTCGTCGCCACGGGAAAGAATTCCCTGCAAGCGGGCCTGAAAAGGATTATCGCCGGAAAAGGCCATGCCTTTATATTTTTTTGTAAGCCCTTTTACTTTGGAAAGAATATCTTTGAGCTCTTTTTCGGAAGGCATAGGGGCCCATTGCAAAGGAGTCCACGGTTTCGGCACAAGGCAGCTGGCACCAAATGTTATGCGCATAAACTGTTTTTTCTTATTGCCCTGGCCGCGTTTGCGGGCCTCATCCATTTTTTCGAGCATGCGGGCCAGCTCTTCATAATCGTCTTCAGTTTCTCCGGGCCAGCCCACGATTACATACACGCGCAGATGGTTAACCCCCTTTGCGGCGCAGAGTTCCACCGCTTGCAGAAAGTCCTCTTCTTCGAGGTTTTTGCTGGCGGCATCACGCAAACGTTTGCTGGCACCTTCGAGTGCGAGTGTTACAGTTCGAATTCCAGAAGCGCGCAGTATATCGAGAAGTTCTTCGGTCAGC
Source organism: Maridesulfovibrio sp. (assembly GCF_963667685.1). Lineage (NCBI taxonomy): Bacteria > Pseudomonadati > Thermodesulfobacteriota > Desulfovibrionia > Desulfovibrionales > Desulfovibrionaceae > Maridesulfovibrio > Maridesulfovibrio sp. The sequence goes on from NZ_OY763930.1 coordinate 2,174,832, forward strand.
CCATCGGCGCGAACGGATGACAGAGAAAATTTGGTTTTACGCTTTTTGAGCCATTCTATGTAGGGAATGAGATCCGGCCAGTCGGTTAGTGCGGTTCCCACTAATCCTACTTTAGGCGGATCGGCCTGTTCCACTATCCTTTTAAGCTGGTCAATGGAAGCATGACGAGGCGGACGGTAGATATAACCGGCGGCACAAAACCGGCATCCATATGGACAACCACGGTTTACTTCTACCAGAAACATGTCCTTAAATACTGCTTCCGGGCTGATAAAGCATGAATACGCCGGATTGCTCAGCAGGGGGACACCATGACCTTCATCAATGGGGCCGGGCGGTAGTACTGCCCTGCGAACTTGTCCCTTGGTCATACCGGGGACATATACTCCGTCGCGGTCTTTAATCAGTTCCAGAAATTCTTTTTTGCTTCCCCCGTTATATATGTGCTGTTTCAGCTCAAGGCATAGTTCCTTCAAGCCCATTTCAGCTTCACCCACCCAGAAAAAGTCAAAGAAGGGCGCAATGGGGGTCGGATTGATAAATGCCACCGGGCCTCCGCCCATGACCAGCGGGAAGTCCGGGCGTTCCGCAGCAAGTGGCGGAACGCCCGAATCTTTCAGCATTCTGACTAGATGGAGGTATTCCTCCTCAAAGTTGATGCTGAAACCGATCAGGGGAAACTCGGACAGCTCTTTATCACTGTCCATGGAAACAGACGGTTTACCCGGTTCGCCAAGAAAGAACCTCTCCACAGCAAGCTCCGTATCCGGAGCAAGCAGACGGTATACGGCCTGCCAACCTAAGGTTGAAAGTGCAGACCCCTTCCGTCCGGGGAAGACAAGGGCCGTGGGCAGACGGCCACCTGTTTCATCGGGCGAGGGTTCTTCCTTGCCGTAGTAGAAGAAGTCTTCAGTTACGGACATGGACTAATTCCGGTGCGGACTATCAGGTCCGTTCTGTTTCCGGTTTATATTCATTGCAAGCAGTTGCTAGTCAGCCTGCTTGCGGATGAAGGTCGGTACTTCAAAATCATCGTCATCGTGGAAAATGAATTCTTCGCCTCCGGAGTTTGCAGCCTGCTTAGGCTTGAGATGGATAGGCTCGTTGCTGCCTGCCGCTTCTACCGGCTTACTTGCAGTGTGGCGCAGGTAAGCGGGAATGGAACGGTCTTCTTCAGCGTGGGCACTTCCCATCTGGCGTACGCTAGTGGCATCCTCTTTTTTGGGAGCCATGCCGCGCGGGGTAAGGTTTGGACGCTGAGGCTGGCCGAAAGACTGCTGTTCAACTGGAGCTGGTGCTGCCTGCTCGACTGCGCTGTCGATACCGGTAGCGATAACTGTAATGCGCATTTCGTCTCCGACTTCTGCGTCAAAAACAGTTCCGAAGAAGATCTGAGCTTCTTCGTGCGCTTCTTCGTAAATGATGTTTGCTGCTTCACTGACTTCGTCAATGGTCATGTCAGGAGAGCAGGTGATATTGATGAGTACGCCTTTAGCGCCTTCAATAGAAACATCTTCAAGCAGCGGACTGGTGATAGCCTTCATGGCTGCTTCACGCGCTCTGTTTTCTCCGCGTGCGATACCGGTTCCCATAAGGGCGAGACCGGAGCTGGACATAACAGCCTGTACGTCAGCGAAGTCAAGGTTGATCAGACCGTGAACGGTGATCAGATCCGCAATACCCTTGACGCCGTAGTAGAGGACTTCGTCAGCTTTTTTCAGCATTTCGGAGAAAGCTGCTTTTTTTGCGGCAAGCTGGAGCAGACGGTCATTGGGGATGGTGATAATGGAGTCAACCACTTTTTTGAGTTCCTCAATACCTTTTTCTGCCTGCAGGAGTCTGCGCTTACCTTCGAAATAGAAAGGTTTGGTTACAACGGCAACGGTCAGTGCGCCTGCTTCTTTCGCTATTTCAGCGATAACCGGAGCAGCTCCTGTTCCGGTTCCGCCACCCATGCCGGCGGTAACAAAAACCATGTCGCAGTCACTGACCAGCTCGCGGATCTGGTCGACAGATTCGAGGGCTGCGTTTTTACCCACTTCGGGGTTTGCACCGGCACCGAGACCTTTAGTCAATTTGTCGCCGAGCTGAATTTTGTATTCAGCAAGAGACTTGTTGATGTCCTGTGCATCAGTGTTGGCCACGATAAAGCGCACGCCGGAAAGCGCGGACTGGATCATGTTGTTGATAGCGTTACCGCCACCGCCACCACAACCGATAACCTTGATGCGGGCCTGACCGTCATTTTCGATTTCCATGTAATCCATCATCATTTTTCATTTCCCCTGTTAAACTTTTGCTGAGAATTTTCCGGTGATCGGGGTCCGGAATACCTTCATTTTGTCCTGTATACTGAAATTGCGGGATTCCACCCTACCTTCAAAACCCAGCGGCGAGTCCTACTAACTATTTAGGATTCTTAAACCCTTTTTCAAGGATTTCAATACGCCGGAGGCGAAATCAATTAATAAAAATGCTAAGCACTTCAACTAATTAAGCAATATCAGTAAACCACTTACGCATCCTGCCCAGAATGCGATTGAAAACATTTTCGTCGCGGATTCTGAAGACCTGCTCGGAGCAGCCTTCTTTTTCCGCACCATACATAAGCAGTCCCACCGCTGTTGCGAATTTGGGGCTGTTTACAACATCTTTAAGGCCGCCCATGCCGGCTGGGTAGCCGATGCGAACCGGCAGGTCGAAAATTTGTTCTGCCAGTTCCTGCATGCCGTCGACGAGGGAGGTCCCGCCGGTGAGCACGACCCCGGCGGCGATCATGTTCTTGTAACCGCTGCGTACCAGTTCCTGATCTACGAGAGAAAGAATTTCCTCGCAGCGCGGTTCGCAGATTTCAGCCAGAACACGTTTAGACATCTTGCGGTGGTCGCGTCCACCTACGGAGGGCACGTCGATGGTTTCATCGGTGGTGACCAGATCGGTGAGAGCTGTTCCGTATTTGACCTTGATCTGCTCAGCTGAACCCATGGGAGTGCGCAGTCCGAAGGCGATGTCGTTTGTAAGGTTGTTACCGCCAAGGGCAATAACCGATGTATGCTTGATCGAATCGTTGGCAAAGATCGCAAGGTCGGTTGTACCGCCGCCGATATCGACTATGGCAACACCTATTTCACGTTCTTCTTCGGAAAGCACTGCCTTGCTTGAGGCCAGGGATTCCAGCACGATATCGGAAACATCAAGACCTGAACGGTGACAGGAGCGGATTATATTCTGGGCTGAGGTCACTGCTCCGGTAACGATATGAACTTTAACTTCAAGGCGCACACCTGCCATGCCCAGCGGGTCGGCAATGCCGCGTTGATCGTCGACAATGTATTCCTGCGGAAGAGTGTGAATCACTTCCCTGTCCAATGGAATGGCGACGGCTTTGGCCGCATCGATAACACGGTCAACATCTTTCTGGGTTACTTCGCCGCCTTTAACAGCAATGACGCCGTGGCTGTTGAAACCTTTAATGTGGCTGCCAGCTATACCCGCGTATACTGAGCGGATTTCGCAACCGGCCATGAGCTCAGCTTCTTCAAGAGCTTTCTTGATAGACTGTACTGTCTGCTCGATGTTGACCACCACGCCTTTGCGCAACCCGGTGGAGGGGGCAGTGCCGATACCGACAATGTCAACTCCGTCCGCGGTGGGCTCACCCACAACAGCGCAGATCTTGGTGGTGCCGACATCGAGGCCGACTATCAGATCAGACTTGGACATAATTTATTTCTCCTCATCATCCTTTATAAATTCGGGGTGTTGCCAATTGAGGCAATCATTTCCCGGAACTGTGTTTTTCAACCCAGACTCTGTTTTTACCGGTTGAAATGACTGCCACATCCCTGAACTCTCCCCTATTTTTGAGGTCTTTCCAAACTGTGTTCAGGTGTGAAAGCTGTTCTTGCCAGTTGTCCAGGCCCAGCTGCACCGTAAGGCCAAGCCTGTCCATAAAAATTTCCATTCTGTTTCCGCCTTTGATGTTGATCCATGCAATCTGGCCCGGATCAAAAGGCAGTTCCCGTTTGCTGAGCATGTTCATGAATTCTGGCAGAATATCTGCTTTGTCCATGGCATCTGCCTCAACGTTCAGATAGGGCAGGGAGCTGAACTTGCCCGGAGCCACCGGAGCAATAAGCTCTCCCTTGCTGTCGCAATAATAAAGAACATCGTTGTGGCGCACCATGAAGCTTGGCTGTTTTTCCCGCACATGAATCTGCATTTTACCAGGCAGCTGTCTGCGTATGGCTGCGGATTCAATCCACAGGTTGTCACTGAGCCTGCTTTCAACTTCACCGATATTCACCGCGAGGCTGTTCTTGTTCAGGCTGACATCTGCGATGGACAGGATTTCACCGTAGCTTAAGCGATGGTTGCCGCTGACTTTGATATCCTGCAATGCGAAGTACGGCAGGGCTGTAACCCAGCGGTATCCGGCCAGGCAACCAATGCCTACTATAGCCAGCACCAGAAGACATGCGCCGGAAATGCAAAGCTTGCGCAGCAGAGCACCGAAAATACCCGAAATAGGTTGAGAGCTGTCCTTACGCTTTTTTGTCTTGTTGCGGCTGATTCGTTTTTTACCCGATTTACTCAGGTTCAGCCTGCTTTTGTTTATTCCTGCTACGCTCATGACAGTATGATGACCTCCGGCTTAAGGGTTACGCCGAATTTTTCAGCCACGGCTTCGCTTGCTTGAGACATGAGTTCCAATGCCTGCTTTGCAGTTCCGCCACCCCTGTTTTCAAGGAAATTGGCGTGCATTTCGGAAAAACCTATGCCTCCGATGCTCTTGCCCCTGAATCCTGCATCGTCGAGCAGTTTGCCCGCGCTGTGCCCTTCAGGGTTTTTGAAAACGCATCCGGCGGTCTTTGCGGTGACCGGTTGGGTGGCTTTCTTTTTTGCGAAAGTTTCTTTGATCGCATTGCGGACTTTTTCTTCACTCGAGCGGGAAAGTTCAAACTCGACTTCCCAGACCAGAAAGAACTCGTCTGTTCCGGTGGAGAAATATCGATAGCCCCACGCAAGTTCGTCAGCATTCTTCCATATAAGGCCCCCGGAAGGAGTCCAGATGCGGACCCTGCTCACGGATGCCTGCATGTCGGTTCCATATGATCCTGCATTCATGGCTATGGAACCGCCTATTGAACCGGGAATACCGGCCAGACCTTCCATACCGGAAAGACCGCTCTTGATAAGTACGGAGAGTAAACCGGGCAGACGCATATCTGCCGGGGCCAGCACTTTGGTGCCGGATATCACAGCTTCCGCCTTGCGGTCACATGCTACCTGCACAAGGGCTAGGTTCAGTTCCCCGTCCTCGGCAAGCATGTTGCTTCCTTCACCGATGGCAAGCAGATCAGTCCCCTCACGCTCAACAAAGTGTGAGAGGTCATCCAGCCCGGCTTCATTGCGCACCCTGGCCAGAACACGGGCGTTTCCGCCAATGCCTAGGGAGGTGAGCTGTGCCATGCCCGGTTTGTGAAGCAGTTCCAAAGTCATCTTTAATATCCGCTACAATGCTGTAATTTCTTCCGGTTTGAGAACTCTTTCACCGTCCTCTTCCAGATATTTCAAAAATTTTTCACCAACGGTATAGATCGAACCGGCACCCTGAGTGATGAACAAGTCACCGGGCTGTAGAATGTTAGGCAGTTCGTTCTGCATCATTTCAAAGTCCGGGTAAAAGCGGACCTTGGTGTCGCTTACCTGCCTGATTCCCTGCGCAAGTGACATTCCGTTTACGCCCGGAATGGGGTCTTCGGATGCGGGGTAGATTTCAGTCAGCAACAGTTCGTCGGCCTTTTCAAAAGTCTTGCAAAATTCGCCAAACAGGGCCTGAGTGCGGGTGAACCTGTGCGGCTGGAAGGCTACGACCAGTCTGCGCTGCGGGAAGCAGGACTTGGCTGTTTCAATGGTAGCCTGAATTTCTGCGGGGTGGTGTCCGTAATCATCCACCACGAGAATACCTTTGGATTCTCCCTTTTTTTCAAATCTGCGCCCAACCCCCATGAAGTTGGAAAGACCTGCGAGGATAACTTCCGGGTCAAGTCCGGCCTCAAGGGATACGCCGATAGCACCAAGCGCATTAAGCACATTATGTTTTCCCGGCTGGGCAAGGGAAACTTCACCGAGCAGTTCTCCGTCAAGGAAGACTTTGAACAGGGAACGGACTTCGCAGGAAAGGATTTCGGCGCGCAGTCTGTTGCTCTTATTCAGCCCGTAAGTCATGCAGGGGCGCTTGATGGATGGCAGCAGCCTCTGCACACCCGGATCATCACCGCAAACAACGTTCATTCCGTAAAAGGGAATGGAGTTCATAAATTTACGGAAGGATTCGTCAATGGCATCCTGACCGCCGTAAAAATCAAGGTGGTCCTTATCAACGTTGGTTACAACGGTGATAATGGGTGAGAGGCAGAGGAAAGAGCCATCGGACTCATCCGCTTCGGCAATAAGAAACTGACCGTCGCCGAGGCGGGCATTACTGCCGAACGTGTTCAACCTGCCGCCGATAATTACAGTGGGGTCCAGCTCTGCTTCAGTGAAAATTGTTGCCAGCAGAGAGGTTGTTGTGGTCTTGCCGTGTGTTCCGGCTACGGCAATACCTGTGCGCAGACGCATGAGTTCGGCCAGCATTTCCGCGCGGGGAATGATGGGAATACCTAACTCGCGTGCTTTGAGCACTTCCGGGTTGTCCTCGGAAATAGCGGTTGATTTAACCACAACATCAGCGTCTGTCACATTGTCCGCGCCATGGCCGATAAATACCTGTGCGCCCATTTTCAGCAGACGCTTAACGGGAGCACCTGCGGCGAGGTCGGAGCCGCTTACGGTGAAGCCCATGTTGATTAGTACTTCGGCAATACCGCTCATGCCTGAGCCGCCGATACCGATCATGTGGATGTTGCCAACCCTGCTGCGCATGATTGGACATGCTGTGTCCGTTGCCAGTGGTACACTTGGTCCTTCTGCTGCGATCATGCTGCACCTCTCACTGTTTTCATTCTAATAATATCTAAAGTGCCTTCCGCAATGGCGGAGGCTGCATCAGTCCGCGCAAATGAAAGCCCTTTTCTTCCCATGGCTTCCAGTCGGTCCTGATCCTCAATCAGCGCAATAATTTCATCTGCCAGCCTGTTTCCGCCAAGTTCACCCTGCGGAATAAGTTTTGCCGCACCCAGATCAGCGAGAGCACGTGCATTCCCGGTCTGGTGGTCGTGGGTTGCATGCGGAAACGGGATAAAAATGGCCGGCTTACCCGCAGCCGCTACTTCAAAAACAGTGGATGCACCAGCACGGCAGACCACAAGGGCGGCCTCGGCATAAGCTTCGCCCATGTTGTGGATGAACGGGGAGACTGCATCGCCTTCCATTCCGTTATCCATGTACGCCTTGCGTACTTTTTCAAAGTCGGTTTTTCCGGTCTGGTGGCGCAAGCTGATACCAGCACCTTTGAGCCTGGCAAGTCCGTTTACGATGGCGTCGTTAATGGCTGCCGCTCCCTGGCTCCCGCCGAAAACCAGTACAGCTTTCTGGTTTGCTTTTGTTTCGGAAGCAATGATTTCTTTGCGGACCGGATTACCCACAACGATAGTTTTAGCTGCGGGGAATGATCCGCTCCTGTCCTCAAATGAGGAGAAAATTTTGTTTACTACCTTCCCAAGAATCCTGTTGGTAACACCGGGAACGCTGTTCTGCTCATGGATTGCGGTGGGGATACCAAGCATCCATGCCGCAAGTACCGGACAGAATCCGGCATAACCGCCAAAACCCAGGACTGCGTCAGGCTTGAAGCCTGCAACTTCCTTAAGTGACATGAGCATCGCACCCACAATCCAGAAAGAGCTGAAAATTTTTTTCAGGCCACCGCCCAGAACTCCTTTTGCAGGAAGTCCCTTGAAGTTGATTCCTGCACGCTCGACCATGTCCTTTTCCGGTCCCTTGCCGCCGAGAAATAGAATCTCGCATTCCGGAAAGCGTTTTTTTATCTCTTCGGCAACAGCCAGAGCTGGAAAAACATGTCCACCGGTTCCGCCGGTAGTCAGGATTATGCGTTTCATCAGACTTTCCCCCTCGATAAGTTGAGGAGAATGCCAATGCAGATGCACGAAATTATTAAGCTCGATCCGCCGTAGCTGACGAAGGGCATGGGTACACCCTTGGGCGGTACGGTGCCCATGACCACGGCAAGGTTCAGGCAGAAGCCGAGAGCGAGCATAATGGTCAGCCCGTAAGCAGTGAAACGGTCTTGCAGATCTTCCTGTGCCAGCGCAATTTTAAATCCACGCCAGACCAGAAATCCGATTACAGCGAAAACGGCCAGCACGCCGATGAAACCGAGTTCCTCACCCACAACGGCCATGATGAAGTCGTTGTGTGCTTCCGGGAGGAAGAAAAGTTTTTGCTTACCGGCGCCGAGGCCCTGTCCGAAAACATTGCCCGATCCGAAAGCATAGAGGGACTGTACCAGCTGATAGCCTTCTTCATGAGCGGACTTGAACGGATCAATGAACGCGGTCATTCGTTTGAGTCTATACGGGGAGCTGGTAATGAGCATGTATCCTGCCCCGGCTGCGAAAACCAGTGAGGTCAGCAGGTAGCTGACTCTGGTTCCGCCGACCAGACTCATGAAAAAGAGAATCATACACAAAAATACCGATCCGCCGAAGTCCGGTTGCAGCATCAGCAGCAGACAGAGCGCTCCGGTAATGGCGAAAGGCGGCAGGAAACCTACACTGAAAGTTTTTATAAGTTCCTGCTTGCGCGAGAAAAAATAAGCCAGATAAAGGACCAGCGCCGGTTTACAGAACTCCAGCGGCTGAATGCGTAGCGGACCGAGCATGATCCAGCGCTTTGCTCCGCCTGCGGCAACAGACAGCGGAGAAAAGTCGCAGAGCAGCAGGAGTACAAATGCCGCCATCAGCCAGACATAGACCATGTTATAGAAAACGGCCTTGGGCAGACGGGAGCTGATGTACATCATGAAGGTTCCGGCCACGAGAAAAATAGCCTGCTTCTTGAAGAAGAGGTATTTATCGTCAAAGAAACGCTCGGCCATGATTCCGCTTGCGGAAAGGACCATCATCAGGCCGAAACAGGCCAGCAGGAGTGCTGCGCCTAACAGCCAGTAATCAAAGCGTTCCGGTTTGCCGGAGAGGTCCGTTTTCTTATTCAAGAGAGTTCCTCCATGATCCGTTTGAAATCATCGCCTCTAGCCTCATATCCGGAGTAAGCGTCAAAGCTTGCTGTTGCCGGGGAAAGCAGGATTGTTTCGCCTGCCTGTGCGTTTGCGAAAAGGGTCTTTACCGCCTTTTCGAGATTTTCGTGCCAGGAAATTTTGAAATCATCTTTCAGGGCCGGTTCGAAGTGCTCGCGCCCGTCACCAAACAGCCCGACCTCGACAACTTTGCCGTGCATGGCCGGAAGCAGTTCTTTTACATCACCGCCCTTGAAAACGCCGCCCAGCAGCAGCCTAACCGGACCTTCGAAGCTGTTCAGCGCCGCGCGGACCGCATCGAGGTTTGTACCCTTGGAGTCATCAATGAAACGGACCCCGTTCACAGTACCAATATTCTGAATACGGTGTGGTTTGCCTTTGAAGGTTTTCAGCCCGGCTTCAAATTCTTCACGTGTCAGCCCTATTTTTTCCAAAGCCAGCCAAGCCGCTTCAATGTTCAAACGGTTGTGGTGTCCGGGCAGGTTTGGCTGTTCCGGGAATGTGGAACCGTCAAACCATTTAACTTCTGCGTTGGTGAAACTGGCCGGATCGAGTTCGCCTTTCATTTGCGCAGGCAGGATAGCCAGTTCTTCAGCGCTCTGGCGCTCGAAAATTTTGAGCTTGGCCGCAAGGTACTCGTCCATATCCTCATGGTAATTGAGGTGGTTCGGTGCGATATTGAGCAGAATTGCGGCTTTCGGTCTGAACAAACGGCAGTTCTGTAGCTGAAAGCTTGAAACTTCAAGCACCAGCACATCAGCCTTTCTGTCTTCATATATGAATTCGGAAAGGGGAGTACCGTAGTTGGCTCCGGCAAAAGGTTCACGTCCCGACTCTCTCAGGATGTGCTCGATAAGCGCTGTGGTCGTTGTTTTGCCGTTGGTTCCGGTAATGGCGATCTTCGGCTCGTTGGCGAACCATGAAGCCATTTCGAGTTCGGAGATGATTGCCCGTTCCGGCAAGTTGCCGATAAACGGAGCGATCTTTCGGGCCGGGATTCCGGGGCTGGCGATAATCACGTCGGCTCCTGCGAACTGTTCTTCACAGAAAGGTCCGGTCATGAGTTCAGCATCCGGGCCCAGACCAGCGAGGATGTCAGTGCTGAGGTCTTCGTTGCTGTCCACAATGCGCACGGTGGCCTTAAGCTTGTGCAGCAGTTTTGCTGCAGCAAGACCTGAACGTCCGGCTCCGGCAACAACTGCCAGTCTTCCGGTGAACATACGGGTCGATGTGACCTGTTCTACAAATGCGCTGTCCATAACATCCTTACCTGATTTTCAGGGTACTCAGGGCCATGAGGGCCATTAAAATCGAGATGATCCAGAATCTGATTACGATCTTTGATTCGGGAACTCCCTTGTGTTCAAAATGATGGTGCAGCGGGGCCATGCGGAAAATGCGCTTACCACCGCTGACTTTAAAATAGCTGACCTGCATGATGACCGAGATGGTCTCGAAGACAAAAACACCGCCGACTATGATCAGCAGCAGTTCCTGCTTGCAGAGAACGGCAATAAAACCGAGCACGCCGCCGATACTCAGTGAACCTACATCGCCCATGAATATTTGTGCCGGGTAAGCGTTGTACCAGAGAAAACCAAGTCCCGCGCCGACCAGTGCGCCGCAGAAAACAGTTACCTCGCCGACTCCGGGAACATGGGGAACGCTCAGGTAGCTGGACATTCCAACATGACCGGCAATGTAGATAAAAAATGCGTAACAGGTGGCACTGGTAATGGAAGGGCCGATGGCCAATCCGTCCAGTCCGTCTGTAAGGTTTACCCCGTTTGACGCCCCGATCATGACCAGTAGTGCGAATGGCAGATATAGCCAGCCGAGGTTCGGGGTGAAATTTTTAAAAAACGGCACAGCAAGTTCAGTTGAATAAGCAGGCTGCATGATCAACAGTGCCACGGCTGTTCCGGCTACGAGCAACTGTCCGAAAAGCTTTGCTTTGGGAGAGATGCCCTTATTCTTTTTGCCCTTGATTTTGGTGTAGTCGTCCACGAATCCGACCAGTCCGAATCCGGCGAAAACAAGCATGGTCAGCCAAACGTATATGTTGGTCAGGTCAGCCCAGAGCATGGTGGAAACCAGCACTCCGAAGCCAAGGAGCAACCCGCCCATAGTCGGTGTCCCCGCCTTACATTTGTGCATTTCGCCTACTTCGTCCTGTATGTACTGCCCGCATTTAACTTTTTGCAGCCAGTGCATCATCATGGGGCCGAGCACGATGGTGATAACCAGCGCTGTGAGCAGGGCGTAGATGGACCTGAAGGTGATGTAACGGAATACGTTAAGCAGTCCCAGCTCGGTGCTTAAGGGGACTAGAAAATGATAAATCATGCTTTGTTTCCTCCGGTCTCCCCATTAATGTCGCTGTTCAGAGCGTAGAAGTATTCTTCCATGTGGCAGGACCTCGACCCTTTAAAGAGGACTACCGCGTCGCTGAGACCCAGTTCATGTATTCCGTTGAGAAATTCATCCGGTTTCTTGACCGGAACCAAGGTGCAACCGTTCGTCTTGGCTGCCACTTCAGCATAATGCTGACCGAAATAAAAAGTTGCATTCGGCTTAATCTCGGCGATTTTTTCGCCCAGATCATAATGCGCAGATCCGGCTTCACTGCCCAATTCCAGCATATCGCCAAGCACAAGTACCAGCGGCTTTTCCCCGGCAATGCGTTTGGCAGTGTCAATAGCCCGGTTCATGGACAGGGGATTGGCGTTGTAGGAGTCGTCAATAAGTACCCATTCGCCGTGGGTATGGCAGTGGAAGCGCTGTTTAGGCATTTCAACTGTGGCCAGCCTTTCCGCGATTTCCGTCAACTCCATGCCCAGCTGGTGGGCTGCGCAGGTCACCGCTGCTGCGTTTTCCGCAAAGTGCTCACCACAGGTGGGAAGCACGACCTCTGTGCTTTCTTCTCCTGCCTTGAGCAGGAAACGTCCCGAACCGTCAGGCAGGGTATGCAACAGGGTACTGTAATACTCAGCAGTCTCATCTCTGGAGGAAAATGCAACGGGGGTTGTAATTTCGCTGGCTGCGTTCCAGAGCAGTTCATGGTCCTTGCAGCACAAAGCCTTGCCGCCGGGACGGATGTATTTGAAAAGTGATGCCTTTTGAACAGCCACATTTTCCAGAGAACCCAGACCTTCAAGGTGTGCAGGTCCGATGTTGTGGATTATGGCCATATCGGGGCTGGCGATGGGACCCAGTTCTCCCATATCGTGTGGCAGACTGATGCCAAGTTCCATAACCCAGTATGTTTCCTCTCCGCTTGCTTCAAGCATGGACAGGGGCAGACCCAACTGGTTGTTCATATTCATAAAGTTCTTATGCACAGAATGAGACCCGGAAAGTACGTGGGCGAGCATCTCCTTGACCGTTGTTTTTCCGGCGGAACCTGTAACTGCTATCATGCGGGCCTGAGATTTTTCGCGCCAGTACGCGGCCACCCGGCCAAGAGCCTGTACGGTATCGCGGACCATTATTGCCTGCCTGCCCTCAAGTTCGGGCATGAACTGGGAAACAACAACGGCTGCCGCTCCGGCATCAAGTGCCGCTTCAGCAAAGTTATGGCCGTCAAAATTCTCGCCCTCAATGCAGAAGAAGACATCGTGTTTATTCACAAGCCTGCTGTCAGTTCGCACGGCTGTGATTTCGATGTCTGTCGCACAGGGCAGATCGCTGCTTCCCATGAGCAGTTCTTCGAGTTCACATAAGGTCAGCTTCAACCGTAAATCTCCTTGATCGCCTTGGAAACTTCTACGCTGTCGCTGAAGTCCCGTTTTTCTGTACCAATTATCTGATATGTTTCGTGGCCCTTGCCTGCGATGAGCAGAACGTCATCCGTAGTCATTTCCGCAACTGCTTTCCTGATGGCTTCAGCGCGGTCAACTTCTTCGATGATATGTCCGCAACCCTTGAGACCGGGGCGCACATCTTCGATGATCTGCATTGGGTCTTCAGTCCGCGGGTTGTCCGAAGTAAGCACAGCCACATCGGAATGGCGGCAGGCTGCTTCAGCCATGAGCGGACGCTTGGCCCGGTCACGGTCTCCACCGCAGCCGAACACGGTGATAACCCTTTTGAAATCAAGATCTTTAAGGGTGCGCAGGACATTATCCAGCGCATCCGGGGTGTGGGCATAGTCCACGAAAATATTGAATCCCATATCATTGCGTACACGCTCAAGCCTACCTGGAACACCGGCAAATTCCTTGAAGACATCCATCTGGGCCGGGGTCAGGCCCATATGCAGTCCGATGGCCTGCGCAGCCAGCAGATTGGAACCGTTAAATTTACCGATCAGATCGGTTTCGATTTCCCATTCATCGCTGCCGAAGGTCATTTTCAGCCGCATTCCGTCGCCGGAGCAGGAAATCATTTCACCGCACAGGGACTTATTTCCGGTGGTACAGCTTTTGTCCATACCGTACCCTATTGCCGGGGTGTAGCATTCCAGCAGCCGTCTGCCATACGGGTCATCGAAGTTAATGATTCCCCGTTTGAGAGCGCTGGGATAGTGCTGAAAGAGCAGGCACTTGGCCTTGAAGTACTCTTCCATGTCACCGTGGTAATCAAGGTGGTCCTGTGTAACGTTGGTTATTACCGCCGCGTCGAAGGACAATCCACAAACACGGTTCTGGTGCAAAGCGTGTGAAGACACTTCCATGACTGCCACTTCGACTCCGGCTTTATCCATTTTGGACAGCATTTCATGCAACTGCCAGCAACCGGGAGTCGTCAGCGGCGCTTCCTGTTCGAAACCGGGCCAGCGGTAACTTACAGTGCCGAGCACGCCTACTTTCATTCCGGCAGAGGAAAGCAGTTGTTCGATCAGATAAGTAGTGGTTGTCTTACCGTTGGTTCCGGTAATACCTATAAGTTTGATCCTGCTGTCTGCTGTCTTGAAATAAGTCATCGCCAGTTCGCCGAGAGCTTCACGGGGGGCTGGGTGGATAATCAGCTCGGCTGTCCCGGTATCGATTTCTTTGTCGCAGACGATATAAGCGGCACCGTTCTTCAGTGCCTGTGGTACGAAATCAGCACCGTCACGAAGAGGACCGGAGATGGCGACAAATACTTCACCCTCTCGGACAACCCGTGAATCCATACGGACCATCAACCCTTCGCCGACTTTGGCGAGGAGCGCGTCCCATTTAACTTTGTTCAGTACTGTTTCCGACATAAATTTTCCTTTAAGAAACCCAGAGAACCATTTCTGCTTGTTTATCCTCAGGCCATTTGTCGCCTGCGGAGGGAACCTGCTTGGTTACGGTCATCCCATTACCTTTCAGTTTGGGGACGAATCCTTTCTGGACCAATATTTCAATTGCCCTGCGAATGGGCATTCCTTCCAAATTCGGAACTGTGTCACCGGAAACAACAGCCGCGGGCGGGGTAGCCCTGAGCGCCTTCTTAGGCATATCGGTAACTGTTTTTCCCGCAGCTATAACCGGGGTAGGATTGCGGTGTTCCGGTAGCTTGCCGTAGTAGGCAAGGGTCTGGGTCATAATCTTTTTTACCGCCGGAGCTACAACAGTGCTGCCGTAATGATCGGGTTTTGGATCGTCAACCATCATGTAGACGATGTAATCCGGGTTGTACCCCGGAACCAGCGCTGCGAAAGATGCAATGTACTCAGTTCCGTATCCGCCTTTACCCTGTGCTTTCTGCGCGGTTCCGGTTTTACCGGCAACAGTCGTCCCGCTTATACGGGCTCTGCGCCCGGTTCCATCGTCCTGTACTACCTCGCGCATCATTGAGAGCACTTTTTCCGCAACGTCAGCACTGAAGATGCGCTTGGGTGCCTCCTCTTCTTTGGAGCGGGGGAATTGCACCAGGTGGAGCGGTTTTTCAACACCTTTATTGGCCAGGGTAAGGAACGCTTTGGCCATTTGCACTGTAGTGACACCGATACCCTGTCCGAATGATCCAGCGGCAAGGTCAATGTCATTCCAATTGGCTGCCGGCCTGATCAACCCTTTGCGGTCACCGGGAATCGGCAATCCGGTCTTATGGCCGAAACCAAGGTCGTTGATGAACTTGTGGTAGTTCTGCACACCCAACTCAAGACCGATCTTGGCGCAGCCGATGTTGCTGGAATAGCGTAGGATTTTGTGTACTGGGAGCCATCCTTCCTTATGGGTGTCCTTGATATACTTACCGTGGATTTTCCAGCGTCCGTTTTCACAATCAAAGAGCTTTTCCGGGGTGACAACCTTATGCTCAAGTGCCGCAGCCATAAGGAAGGGTTTGAAGGTTGATCCCGGCTCAACAACGTCGAGAGCCGCACGATTCCTCCATATGTTGGGGGAGCTGGTGCGGAAAATATTCGGGTTGAAGCGCGGACAGTTGGCCATTGCCAGAATATCGCCGCTGGATACTTCAACAATTATTGCGGACCCCCACTGCCCGTTGTATTTCTTAACTGCTTCAGCCAGAGCGTTCTCTGTGACTGATTGCAGATGTGAATCAATGGTCAGGTGGATGTCTTTACCGCGTACGTCCATTTCTCGGCCCATGGCATCTAGGTAGAGCCTGCGCCCGGAAGCGTCGCGTTGTACAACGAACTGGGCCTTGCGTCCTGCAAGACGGTCGTTGAATTCCTTTTCGAGTCCTTCAAGCCCTTTACCGTCAATACCGGAAAAGCCCAGCAGCTGCCCCGCAAGGTAGTTATTGGGATAAAGCCTGACGTATTCTGTGGTCAGGTATACTCCGGGTAGATCGGCCTGCTTTACCTTTTGGGCAATACGGTCATTGAGCTGCCGTTTGATCCAGATAAAGTTGGACTTTCTTGATAGTTTTTTTCTCAGTTTAGTTTGTGAAATACCGAGAATCTTTGAAAGTTTAAGAGCCGTTCCGTTTACATCGGTCACTTTGACAGGACGGATGTATACAGAAGAGGCTTCTACACTGGTAGCCAGCAGATTGCCGTTGCGGTCATAAATGGAGCCGCGTTCTCCGCGTTCCAGTTCCGCTGCAAGATGCTGCCGGGAAACCATGCGTGAAAGGTCGGACCCTTTGAACAACTGCAACCATGCAGCCCTGCCCAGGAGTCCTGTCCATACAAGGGCGAAAAGGACCATGACGAAGAGCAGCTTTGTTCTGCTCGCCTTCAGGCTTTCTTTTTTCCTTTTGGCCATTGCTTAGGGCTCCCTGTGTTTTATGCCTATGGTTTCGACTTATTCGCGGGCCGTCTTATCTGTCCTTGCGATGCCGGACCGAAACCGTATTGTTTTGCCAGTTCCCTCAACCTAATTGGAGAGAGAAGATTATTTTTTTCAACTTCCAGCTTTGCAGCCAGAGCTTCCTGTTCATCGAGCCTTTTTTCCATGCGCCTCAGGTCATATGCCTTGTCGACCCGCTCGATATTCAGCCAGACCGAAACCAGCCCCAGTATCAGTGCCGATCCCATAGTCAGGGCCAGAGCCATGGCTATTCCCTTGGAATCACCTTTCATGGCTTCTTACCCGTCCTCCCCGGTCCTTTCGGCTACGCGGAGTTTTGCGCTTCGGCTGCGGGTGTTGACCTTCATTTCTTCCTCTGTGGGGAGGACAGGTTTTCTGGTCAGCACATGCATCCGTTTGACCTTTCCGCATGTACACATGGGCTGCATGGGCGGGCAGTCACAGCTTTGCGACTGCGCCTTGAAGGTCTTTTTCACGATGCGGTCTTCCAAAGAGTGGAAGGATATGATCGCGACCCTTGCGCCGGGGCTTAAGCGTTCCGGAACCCGGTCAAGGAAGTTCTGCAACTCTTCCAGTTCGGAATTCACGGCAATGCGCAGTCCCTGAAAGGTTTTTGTCGCCGGATGGGTTCGGGACAAAGCCCTGCGTTTTGCCGGGTATGCCTTTTCCACAATGGAGGCCAATTGCAGAGTTGTAGTGATTTTTTCTTCTTCACGAGCTGCAATGATCGCCTTGGTGATCTTTGATGCCAGTGGTTCCTCGCCGTACAGCTTTAAAATTCTGTTCAGGTCGGAATATGAACCTTTGTTAACGATGGAAGAGGCCGGGGGCATACCACCTGCCGGGTCCATGCGCATATCCAGCGGTCCATCTTTTATGAAGCTGAACCCGCGCTCGGCATGGTCCAGATGCAGGGATGACACGCCAAGGTCCAGAACCACGCCGTCCACGGTGTCCCAGCCCAGTTCATTGAGTGCCGCTTCAAACTTACTGAAAGCAAGGTGGAACCTATGGGCCTTATCGCCAAAAGGAGCCAGCCGTTCACCGGCGAGTTCAAGGGCCTGCTCATCGCGGTCCAGACCGGCCAGTTCTGCTCCTTCACCTGCGGCTTTAAGGATTGCACTGGAGTGTCCGGCCATGCCGAGGGTACCGTCAAGGTAGCGGCCACCGGATTTGGGAGCCAGCCATTCAATGACCTCGTTCAGCAGGACAGAAGTGTGGACCTGTTCAGGTATTAATTTCTTGCTTTCCATAATTTCCTGATTCAAAACTTTTTTGTCGGTTTTAGGACCGTACTCGGGGGGAGTCGGTGCAAACCGCAGCGGTTTTGAAAATCAAGTTTTAAAGTCTATAAATGCGCGTGTTTGTGGGACGGAAACGCGAAATCGGCTAGAAAGGGAGTTCTACTCCGCATTCTGCCAATTCATCTGACACATCATCAAAATCCTGTTCAAGCAGTGCTTCGTATTCACGCTTGTCCCAGATCTCGAATCTGTCGCCGACTCCGGCAAGGACTACGTCCTTGTCCAGCTTGCCGCTTTTCCGCAGATAGGAAGGAATGGTGATTCGACCTTGTTTATCAAGGTGAACTTCTTCGGAACCTGAAATGATTATTCGGATGAAATTTCTGAGTTTCCGGCTGGGGCTCTTGATGCTGGTGAGCTTTTCTTCAAGTATAGCCCAGTCCGGTGGTGTGAATCCGACTATGTTTCCTTCGAAAATAGTCAGCGTCACGCAGCCTTTCGGGGAATCAGCGTATACTTGATCCCGGTACTCAGGCGTAAGCATCAGTCTGCCTTTGGCATCCATGCTTCTATGTGCGTGACCTCTAAACTTCATTTTTCTACCACTCAATCACACAGATTTACCACCAATTCCCCCCGTCTCACCACCTGTGTTTGAAAATGGTGAAAAAGTCAAGACCCTCAAAAAAATAAAAGGGTCGAAAACAGGCTGTTTTCAATGCTTAAAGCCGATTTTGGCTCCTCTAAAAGCTTATATATACAGCCCTTAGAAAGAATTAATAAAACGCAAAAAAAGTTTATATTTTTTTCAAAAATAATAGATAAAAATCGTAACATGTCGGACACAGGCTTCACGAACAGAGCTATGAATGCTATAGGGCAAGTGAAATCCATGATTCATATCGGTTTTCGTGTGCTGAATCACAGCTAACTGTTTTTGTGGTTAGCTAATGTTGATTGTGGGTCTGTTTTACTAAAGTAAATATTTTCAGGTGCTTATAAGCTATGGGGTAAGGTTGATATATGCATGCAAAAGGTAGAATGGATGTTCCAGATGGATTGAATGAGGAATATTATCAGATCAGTCCTGATATTCTCCAGAGTTTCAATAAGTTCCGACCTCCGTTGGATATTTTCATGTTCAATGAAGACGTTGCCCGCATTTCAGCATTTTATACGGTGGGTGGGAGACTAAGCAAGGATGAGATTGAACAGCTGGCCGGGATGGTTAAAGAGGGATTGATTTTCGTCTCCCGTAAGGACCACCCTGTATACGTCAAACATATTGCCTATCAGCTTGATCTTGTCCTGATCGACCGCAACCTTAAAGAAAGTGAAATAGCTGATATTTTTATTGAAGCACTGACCATGCGCATGAGTGAATTCCTTGACCAGCCTGTGGCTGCGGTTATGGATAAGCTATGGTCGGATCTCATGGTTCTGACTGAATATCTATGGAACGACCCATACCGCATAAAGGCTCTTACCAAGAGACTCCACAAGGAACACACCCTCGGGCAGCATAGTGTAAACTGTGGCGTGCTGGCTTTGATGATCTACATTCGTATGAAAGGGGACGGCATTGCCAGTTCAGCTATAACCCGCACCCACTTCAACAGGCTTACCGCCGGTTTTTTCCTGCACGATATGGGCATGAGCAAGATTCCTCTGTTTATCCGGGAGAAACCAAAGCCGCTGACAACCGACGAGCGGCAAAAGGTCGATAAGCATCCCATGCTTGGTTATGAGATGCTTGCCAAGCTTGACCTCAAATACAAGGAAATTGAGGCTTGCGTGATTGAGCATCATGAAAGGCTGAACGGCAAGGGGTATCCACAAAAAAAATCCGGGCGGGATATTTCGCAACTGGGTAGAATTATCGCAGCGGTTGATTCCTACTGCGCTATGATCACCAAACGGCCTTTTGCAGAAGCCATCGATCCTTTCAAGGCAGCAGCGGATATTTCTCAGGATAAGGGTTATGACCCGGAAGTTACCAAGAATATCCAGGCATGGGCTCTGACCTTAAAGAAATAAATTAATATCGTATGAAGAATATTAAAGGCCCTGTTTCCGGTAGTGGAAAGCAGGGCCTTCTTTTTTTGCTTACAAAGGTGCTAGAAATGTAGAGCGTGAAACCTGAATATAACTTTTCAGGATTCACGGCAAGATATCCGAAGTCAAAAAATTAAAATTGCTGAACCAGATCGCTGGTCACTTCGCGGTATACGTCACTCAGCAGAACTACTCCGATGATATTCCCGCCTTCTTGCACCAGTGCCCAAGTGCGTTTCTTTTTACGAAAAATTTCCAGCACGACCAGCATAGGGTCAGTTGGTTTAAGGATGGCAACATCTTCTTCTATGTATCCGTCGAGTCCTTCAGAGCAGCAGGCTGTTCCTGCCCGTTTGAATGCGCGATCCCAATCCGCTTCCTCGGTCAGGCTTAGATCCTCATCTTTGAGCACCATGTCTTCCACTGCTTTGAGCATGGTCCAGATGGAGGCAACACCGCGCAGGGAGCCGTTTTTCTTTTTTACCACTATAACGTGGTTGTCCGGATTTTCCTTCATGCTGTCGCGCAGTGCGCGCACAGCTTCGGCAAGACTTGCGGATTCTTCAATAGTGGAAAAATCTTCATTCATTATATCCCATGCACGTTTTCTCAGCAGCATTGAAATCTCCTTCTGGACTTATCTGTGTTTAGCGTTTGAACAAGTTCAGCTTGCAATCATTCATATTGTTTAAACCACATTTTGAGGTTTCACGCAAAGGCGGATTATTCAAAGTCAGCCAGCAGAGGTCCAACATGAATTCCGGCGACCACCGGATTTTCCATATAGTTCTGGCTGATCCGCCAGTAAGCCTGATGCAGGTGCGGTGAGGTTATACCGTTCTGCATGGCGTTATAAGCTTCCATAAAGGCTGCGAGGTGATCGCAGAGTTTGAGCAGCTCTCCATCCTTGGGGTCATAGGAATCATCATTGTAGCGGGCATCAAGTTCTTCAGTGGATATTTTCTTGGCTGATCCTCCGATAAGGGCTGCCGCGTCAAATTCCGAGCCTGTATCAACTCCGAGGAAATAACCTAATCGGTCTGCAATCTGCCCGTATCCGTTTTCTTTCAGCGGGGACATTATCCGTCTTTCCATTTCCTGCTCTTCATATTCGCGGATAAGTTCACCGATGGTGGGGTCTGATTTCTTGACCGGGGATATGATATCGCGGGTCAGCAGTTCCGGGATGTCGTGAAACAATCCGGTGAAAAAGTTGTTCTGCCTTCTGGCAGAACATGACCCTTTCTCAAGGCTGAAGAACCATGCAAAGGTTGCTACGATGAAGACATGCCCTAGCACAGACGTTTCGGGAACACGCGGTGTCTGTGACCAGCGGGTCTGAAAACGCAGGCGGCCGCAGAGATCAGCAAATCTTCCGAGGGCGTTTGCTTCGGAGTGCAGAAGTTCGTTCACCCCGGAAAGATTTGAATAGCTTTCCAGCCTGTCAATGAAGTTTTGTTCTATTCCGGCAAGCTCGTCATCCATCTGGTTGAGGTGCTTAAGAAGTTTAAATTCAGAATAGCTGGCGTACATGTGCGAGGCATCAAGCAGTTGCCGGGCGAGAGATGTTTCGTCGGGATTGAGGTGGTATTCTGTCAGCCGTTCCCAGAAATCCCTGCCCAGAGGCATGAGTCTGGGGCGCAATTGTTTAAGAACCCATTTGGACAGCTTGCGGTAATGTTCGGGATTTTCTTTGATTCGGTAGAAAACAGGTGGTTTGATATCAGTAATGACCATGCGGAAAAGGTACTCGAATATACCTCCTTCAACTATATCATCCCCCAGCCTGATCCGTTCACGCTGGCTTAGCTGATCCTGATTGAGCACAAATAGGATCCATGCTGCGATCATTTTGTGGGCCTGTTTATCTACCTCGACCATTTCCATTGGCCGGAGTTTGTCATTCCACCTTTTCATGAATGAACCGGAGAAAATCAATTGCAGCAGGCTTTTTCTGATAATTGGCATTACAGTTCGTCCTCTTGGGTGGGAATTTTTTGTCCGGTCGTGTTTGAGCTTGCTTAATGTCCTAACCTGACCGGAATTTTAAGGAAGGGGCATTCGGCATGACTTGGCAGAAACTGGCCCAGCTCAATCTCACCGTGGTAAAGTGATCCCATGTCATCTTTCAGATATTGCTCCGGGGTCTCAATCAGTTTCCGGTTCACCTTCAGCTGTTTGCAGAAAACCTCACCCCAATTTGTACTGTATACAAAGTGTACTTCCTGAATTCTCTTGTTTTCCGGTGGTATACAGAGGTTAACAATGAAGAACCCTTTTGTTATGCGCTCCGTATTAAGAGTTTCTTCGATGCGAATATTGAAAGTGTCTTTTTCCGGAAAGAAAACCATAAGATCCTGGATGAGTTTTTTTACTTCTCTTTCGCGCAACGGTCCTGAACTGATATCAGTCTTGATCTGCATCTCGCGGTTGTACAGTCTGTTGAGGGCAAGCCATACCAGCATGAAGTTAAGGTCTTTTCCTGACTCGATTTTGGTTTGTATCTTTCTGGACCCGGATTCATCCATATATTCTCCCTGAAGATGCCATGTTATCTCATTTTCGGAGCGGGATATGATTATGGTGTTGAAAAAATGGGTTTTGGGTCCGGGCAGGGAAAGACGTAAAATTTTGTCCTTGCGTCTGGCAAAAGCGGAAAAGATGACTCTGCCGAGTCTGGTAAGGTCTTCAGGAGTAATTGCAACGCCGGGAAATTTTTCCTGTTCTCCGCGTACTTTCATGTAGGTATTGACCATGAACTGGTTGATCTGTTTACCCAGTTCTGTCACTGAACTGAAATCGCTCAGGTTATTGAAACCATCAATCATTCCTTGTGGACTCTTTTGGGAAAGATTGACATTGAATTCTACCAGTTCAATGTCTTCAGGTCTTGCAGAATCTTTTTCAACTTTGTTTTCCCCTACGAGACCGCATTTTAAACGCAGAGCCATGGCTGTGAGCCATGCTTTTTCATCCTGATCGCGTTTGGTATAAAATTCAGCCAGCTCTTGATACAGAAGCATATACGGGTCTGTGCTGAAGATTGAGCGGGAGCCTTGCTGGACATTTTTTTTTAATTTTTCACATAGGAGAGAATATTTGCTGTCTGAAGTGTAAAGCTCCAATAATCCGAATTTCATGATAGCCTTGAATGGACTTTTTATTCCTTTGACAATCTGCCAGAGAGATGCGCCAAAGAATTCTTCCATAGGAATGTTCGGAATATTGCCGAGGTCAACGCAGAAGCTTTTCCCCTTGAGCAGCCTTATCCTTTTCCTGCAGTTCTCATATGTCCTGTCGTCTGCCTCAGGCGGGGAAAACCACCACAGGGGAGGTTTTCCGGCCAGCAGCAGAGCTGTTCGGTAAAATTCTTCTTTAAGAATGGCGCTTTGGGCTGAACCGGAACTTTCTTCATCGCTTAGACCAAATTGGTTGTTGCGCACTTCACGGACATCCATGGTGAAGAAGTGAATTTCCAGCGCGAATTCTTCCTGGGCCCATTCTTCTATTTTTTGCAGCTTTTCATTCAGTTTTTCCCGCCTATCAGAAGATATTCCCCTGAAATCGCAGCAGACCCAGCTGTCAAGGTCGGAGTCAGCGGTCTGGGCAATTGTTCCAGTGCTGCCTATGGACATAAAGGCTTCAATAGGTATGGCACCGATCCTGCTCTCTTCATATTTTAATTCGGGGAAAACATTTTCCAATAGTTCGGCTGTTTGTGAGGTTATTTCATAGTTGCTGATTTTTGCTTCACTGCCATTACTGTCCATT
Source organism: Maridesulfovibrio sp. (assembly GCF_963667685.1). Lineage (NCBI taxonomy): Bacteria > Pseudomonadati > Thermodesulfobacteriota > Desulfovibrionia > Desulfovibrionales > Desulfovibrionaceae > Maridesulfovibrio > Maridesulfovibrio sp. Next base: position 2,198,315 of record NZ_OY763930.1, read on the forward strand.
CCGGATTTAATTTCAAAAATATTTGTGTGCAGCAAGGCGGGAAGTATCTGCAAAAATATACGTCCCCGTTTATTCAGTTTTGAGGCAGCCCAGTCCAGTCGGCGTTTGTTGTTATCGGTAAACAGCGTTTGGTTTCTCTCAATGTCCTTAAGAACGAACCAGCGTTTAATTGCTTTATAGAGCACCCCCCGGCTGTACTCATCTGTTTTGCCAAATCCGATGGAACGTTTTTTCAGATTCTCCCTTTTGTTTAGCCTGTGGGCTAAATAGCGCTGCATGGATTTGAGCAGTTCGGGGGAGTTCGTTTTAACATTCATGGCCTGACATTCTTTCATGCTGCATTCTTCGAAATTTGAGCCTGCTACGCTTGAATCCTTGAATAGGGCGCTGTTGAAATCGGACAGGTTGAAGTCACATGCCTTGACTGTTCCTTTGTAGAAGTATGTTCCGCGGAAGTCACAGATATCAAATAGGCAGGTCAAAAATCTGGTGCGGCAAAAATATGCTTTAGGAGTGGCGACAGTTTTGAAACTGCAGCTTTTAAACTCACTAAGGAAAGTAACCGCAGAGTCAAAGTGGGAATTTTGGAATATGCAATCCTTCAGGGAGCAGTCATAGAAAATACTTCCATTCAGCGAGCTGTTTTTGAAAGTGCAGTTAGTGAATTTGCTTTCAAGAAAGACGGCATCGGCAAATGAACATGCTTCGAAAACACATCCTTTGAAGGAGCATTCTTCCATGAAAGCATCCCGTAATTCGCAGGCCTCAAAGGTGCAGTTCTGGAATGTCAGCCCTTGTGAAATACTTTTCCACTTGTTGAGTTTGTGTAGCCGCTGATTGGTGATCTGTCCGTCAGTGTATATGTCCGGTAGGCCGTCGGATTGGACTTCATTTTTGCCGAAAATACGTTTGAATCCGGTACTCTCTTGTTCCTTTTTTTCAATGTTAAGGACAATCGGGCCGCCGGATTTTATAAAATCGACTCCGGGAATGCTTTTTCCCGCAATCATTTCCGGCCGTGGCGGTTCATTAAAGGCTTCGGTCTCCATTGTCCGAACCAGCAAAGCTTTGAGACCGCCGGCTTTGTTGCTGCGCGATTGCTTAAGTACATTGCTGAGTATATTTCCGAAGCATTGTGGATCTTCTTCACTTATGGTGGAGAATAAAACAGCCAGAACAGGTACATGAAATGTGCTCGGTATCTCTTTCATGAATCTGGCAAAACTGTCACTATTGAGCAGGGGAACCCTGTTTATCAATTCTGCCCTTAATTTCGGGGCTTCATTAAAAAGCTGAACGAATATACGTCCACGTTTTGTGCCGCCGAATTTGACCATGATATCCATGCCGGCTTTGGCAAGCGGCAGTGAAGGAGATTTAGCAAGGGGCATTATTTCCTTCAGCAGGTCATCATCAATTTCATCCGCAAGTCTTTCTACAGCCCTCAGGACCTTCTCCATGATGATCGGGTCCATTGTTTTCAGGTGGAAAGAAATATCTTTGACAATTTCCCTGTCCGGGTAAGGAGGCATTGTCTCAGTACAGGACGATATCTCTTCGAGGCTGTCCGGGTTGTGTAATTTTTCGCGACAGGTTTTACCATAGTTCCCGGTCATAAATTTTCCCAGCGTATGCAGGGAGAGTTCGCCTTTACGAGTCCCGTTTCTGCTAAAAAAACTCATTGATTCTAGAATAGAGAGCTCTGAGACCTTGTCCAGCTGCGATCGCGCGAACTTGATCCGTTCCGGGACGTCTCCGGGATTCACGACCAGCAAGCGGTCGGCAACTGCTATGGCGGTTTCGTCCTGCTGGGAGGCGAACCATTCTTTAACCCGTGAAAATGGGAGGGCTCGATGGCAGAGAATTAAAGCTGCCAGATTTCTGCCGCATATTCCCATTTGTGCCAGATAGTCGAGGCATATGGCTGCTGTGCTGTCGGACACGTCCGGGCTGTAAGATATTGCGCTGCTGTCCTCGGCTTCTTTCACAATTGCTTTTATTGCCATGGCATGCAGAAGTACGCCGTATTTTGCAGCTTCAAGTCCTTCTGGATTATTTTCTGCTCTACTGAACTTACCTTCCAGTTTATAACGCAGCTCAGCCAGCTGGCGCTCTTCCGGAGGGTAGAGAGTTAATCTGCGTAGCTCATCAAGCAGGGTATCATGTGTTTCAATCGCAGCCATGTAATATTCTGACCTGTTTAGACCGTTTTCGTCAACAGAGCGACGGATTCAATATGCGACGTATGCGGAAACATATCTACGGCGGCAAAGCGCTCCAGCTTGTAGTTCCCGCCTATTTTTTCCACATCACGGGCAAGTGTTGAGGGGTTGCATGAAATGTATAGAATTCTATCCGGTTCCAGTTCAATAAGCCTTTGCAATGATGGATCTGGAACACCGGAACGCGGCGGGTCGACAATTACCATATCCGGGCGTGGCAGATCCTCAGGCAGCCCTTTGGCCGAGGCGAGGTTGCCGACTATGTAGATGGTGTTTTCCAATCCGTTAAGTCTGGCATTCTCTTTTGCTGAGCGCACGGATTCTTCCGAGACTTCAATCCCGATCATTTCGCCCACATCCTTTGCCATGAACATTCCGATACCCCCGGAGCCGCAGAAAAGATCCCATACAACATCATCTGCTTTGGGGGCAGCCAGCTCAACACTTTTGCGGTAAAGAATTTCCGCGCCTTTTGAATTGGTCTGGAAAAACGAGTTTGGAGTAATCCGGTAGCTGACTTCCGTCCCGTCGCTGCGGGTCAAGGTTTCGGTAATGAATTCCTTTCCGGTCAATGAAATAAGCCGTTCTCCGGTGGCAAGGTCCGCACGCCCTTTACGTGTAGAGTGAACAAAGCTTTTCAGCTGAGGCAGATGGTCGGAAAGAAGTTTGGCCAGCCCCTTTATTGTATGATGAGATTTGGCAGGTCCGGTGAGCAGATGGATCATAATCTCCCCATTGCTGTGGGAGTAGCGGACCACCAACTTGCGCCAGTATCCACCCTTATTATGGCGGTAGGTTCCGACTCCGGTGCTGGCACAGTAGTCGCGGACTAAGGCCGGGATATCAGCGCACGGCTCAGGGAGCAGGGGACAGCTGTGAATGTTCAACACATCGGTTTCCGAGCCGCGTCGTTTAAAACCGAGTTTGAGTGAATCACCGATGCCGTGAAAGGAAAATTCCATCTTGTTGCGGTATCCGTACTCCAAAGGTGATGGATGGGCTTCATTACCCATGCCTGGAGTCTCTTCGGCAATTTTGCCTATTCGCTGTAGGGTTTCACAAACCTGCCGACCTTTCCAGTATGCTTGCGCTGTGTATTTTATATCCTGATGCAGGCAGCCGCCGCAGGTGCCGAAGTGTTCACAAAGCGGAGTCTGTTCGTCTTTCGCATGGGTAACAATTTCTATGCAGCGGGCTTCTGCAAAGCGTTTTTTTAGTTTGGTGATCTCGCAGCGCACAGTCTGGCCCGGAACGACTCCTTCAACAAAGAGGGTCAGTCCTTCATAGCGGCCTATCCCTTTGCCGCCGAAGGCCAGTGATTCGATTTCAGTTTCAACTATATCACCCTTATTGATGGGTTTGTTTTCATTAGGCATGTTTGACAGTTCTCCTTTGGCCGCTGTACGCTCGGGTTCATGATTGATAAAGCAACAGCACTTGAATCGGTTTTGCGAAAGCTGAAAAAGCTCCCTGTGGGACACTGCATAGACCTGCGCACCTACAAACGCAACCGTTCCCTTCTAATTTTGCATGATCGGGAGCAGGAATATATTATTTACGAAGACGGTTATGAAACAAGTGAGCATCAAGCAGCCTTGAAGGACATGAAAAAACTTTTGAAGGTTCTTTTCAAAAGGGAGTTTCCGCGTAGCAATAAAATCCGTATGTATGAACTTGGGGAATACAATGAAGATAAACATCTCCGAGAAATGAAAAAGTTATGAGAGTGAGTTTTGTCTTAATGCTGAAAAGCTTGCCACCGCCCCGAAATATGCATAAAGGTAACGTGCATTGTACTAAATTCGGCAGGAGAGATAAATGATCAAAAAGATATTTTTAGTTCTGGTTTTGATGCTGTTTTTTACAGCACCTTCTTTTGCGCAGAACGGAACTTCAGATAAGAACGCGGAAGCCGTTATTTTAACAGATCCGATTGTAATTCCAGCTGATTACCGTGAAGAAGGCATGGCCTCATGGTATGGCGAAAAGTTTCAGGGTAAGCTCACCGCCAGTGGTGAACCGTATGACATGGAAAAAATGACCGCAGCTCATAACTACCTGCCGCTCGGTGTGAAAGTCACAGTTACCAATCTCAGCAATAAAAAAAAAGTTACCGTGATCATTAATGATCGAGGGCCATTTGTTCCTGATCGTATTCTTGATCTCTCTCGCGCCGCAGCACAGGAACTTGGTTTTATAGATTCCGGTAAGGCAAAGGTTCTTATTGAGCCTTATCGCCCGGAACCTGATCCCCTGCCTGTCGTAGTCCCCGCCGCTGCCAAAGCACAAAGAAATATCTATGGTGCTTTCTACATTCAGGCCGGAGCCTACAAGGTAAAAGCTAATGCCGACCGCCTGATTGAACGTTTGAGCAAGGCCGGGTTCAATAACACCCGTATTGTCCGGGTGGTAACCGATAGTGCCCAGATTTTTAAGGTCCAGTTGGGTATGTATAAAACCTTAGCCAATGCCCGCAAAGCACATATGTCTTTAGGTAAAGGTTTTCCGGGTACTTTTGTTCTGGCGGATGTGATTCAGGATTAGCATCAAATCAGCAATATAAAATGAAAAGAGCCCAGCGAACATGGAAATGTTGCTGGGCTCTTTTCTTATTGCCGTTCGCCGCTACTGGAGCGGTTTATCTTCTTTTTTGGCTTCTACTTCAACATCAATGACATCGTGGTCAATACGTCTTTTGGGCTGTTCCTGATTGGTCCAGGCTGTAAATTCTGAATTGTGGTGGACAACGTGGATGTTGGGGTTGTTCTTCATATTTTCAAACTGGGATCTGAGTATGCGTTTAAAGTAGCCTCTGGTGACAGGGAAAAGAATGAGCAGTCCGAAGATATCGGTCATGAATCCGGGGGTCAGCAGGACGAGACCGGCAAGAAAAATCAGTACCGCGTCAAGGATGTCCTCTGCGGGCATGATGCCTTTATTCAGGTTTTCCTGAACCTTTTGCATGGTGGCAACACCCTGGGATTTGGCAAGTGCTGCACCCACAAACGCAGTCAGCAGACAGAGAGCAATGGCGTTAAGGGTCCCGATTTTGGAACCGATCTGTACCAGAATGTAGAGATCGATCAGGGGAATAAGGACAAAACCCAGAAAAATCTTAGCAAACATTTAATCTCCCGTGCTTAATTTCATAGTTAGACGTTCTGGAATATAAGCATTAATCCCATGAAGACAAGCAGAGTCATAATGATTCTGCGGTAAAATTCCTCTGAAATACAGCAGGAGAGTTTGCTGCCGAGATACGTCCCTGCCAAAATGGGCAGAACTGAGGCCAGAACCAGCTTTAAAGCGTAAAAAGTTGTCAGTCCGCTAAGCAGATGGCCTGATGCTGCCAGACTACCGGAAAAGAGGAAGAAACTGACCAGTGTGGCCTTAATGGTATCTTTATTCCAGCCCTGAATTGATGCGTAGATAATGCTTGGCGGACCGCCCGCGCTGACTGCTGCGCCAATTGATCCGGTTAGGAAACCTGAGAAGTAGCCATATTTATTACTCAAGTGCAGTTTTATCGGCTTACCGAACAGTGAATAGGAGGCGAAAGCGGTAATCAGACAACCTAGAAAAAGCCTGATATAATCACCGTTCAATTCCTTGAGCATCATGGTCCCGAAAATTGAACCGGGGATGCTGCCGATGATCAGGGGCATGATTTTGGTGCGCTCAAGTTTTTTGCGCAGCGAGAACGTCATGTTCGTGTTAATAACCAGTCCGCAAAGGGTGCAGACCGGAACCGCCAGCTTAATGTCCATAACAAAAGCCAGTAGCGGCATAGCAAGCAGTGCCTGTCCGAATCCGGTCAAGCCTTGAATGAATCCGGCGAAAAGGAAAATAATGGGTACAAGCAGGAAAGGGGACATGGCTATCCTTTTTCCGTAATTACAGTTTGCGCAGGGTCAGCAGGGTGAGGTTTTGCGGGATAGCTTCTTCAGCAATAATTTCTGACTTTCTGACCCGGCAGATAATATCAATATTAGAACGCTGGTCTTGGCGGATCTCCACCTGTAAGGTCATGCCTGATTCCAATTCCTGAAGGTGCGAACTCACCTCCTTGAACCCGGATCAGCAATCTTTCCAGCAGACGATAGCGTTGTTATTATTCATGGTAAAATAGAAAAAGGGCCGAATATTCAAATAGAATACCCGGCCCTTAAATAATTATTTCTTGTTTTTCATGGCTTCCTGCAGCTTGTCGCCAAGCAGGCCGCCGAAACCGCCAGAGCCGGTAGATCCGCCGGAGCCACCGGAAGTGGTGGATTTAGGAGCGGATTTGCGGGGAGCAGATTTTTTGGGAGCGGTCTTGGTGTACTCTTTCCAGTCGCTGTCTCCGTCAGCTTTCTTTGCTTCGCCGGCAGTGAGAGTGACTTTGCGGTCTTTGGTATTGATCTCTTCAATGGAGATTTTTACCTTGTCACCTGGTTTGAGGGCTTCAAGTTCAGCCTGTTTACCGGAACGTGTGATGCGTGACATGGGCAGCAGACCGGTGATGCCGGGAACGAGGTTAATGAAGATGCCGAACTCGGCGCGATTCTCCACGGTCCCTTCTACTTCCTGACCGACTTTGAAGTTGTCTTCCATATCCATCCAGGGATCACCGGCAGCGTCTTTCATGGACAGGCTGATGCGGCGTTTAACCGGATCAATTTCCTTGATCATGACAGCAACTTCCTGACCGGGGGAGACTTCGTCTTCCGGCTTGTGAACGCGCTTGGTGTAGCTCATCTCGGATACGTGAACCAGACCTTCAATGCCGGGGGCGATTTCAACGAAAGCACCGAAGTCGGCACAGCGGACAACTGTACCGCTGGTTTTGTCGCCGGCTTTGAACTGATCTCCGATTTCATCCCAGGGATCAGCCTGAAGCTGCTTGAGGGAAAGACCGATTTTGAGGCCTTTGCCGTCTTTGCGGGGCTCCATGGAAAGGATACGTACGGAAACTTCGTCTCCGGGCTGAACGATATCTTCAGGTTTGGCGGAACGGGACCAGCTCAGTTCGGAAACGTGAACCATTCCTTCTACACCGGGGGCAAGCTCTACAAATGCGCCGAAAGGCATCAGTTTGGTGACCTTACCTTCGAGAACAGCGTCGGGCTGTACATCCTGCATAAACTGTTCGCGGGCTTTTTCCTGTTCCTGTTCGAGAAGAACTCTTCTGGAAACAACGATGTTGCGACCGTTTTCTTCGAACTTGATGACCTGAAAATTGTGAGTGCTGCCAACGAAAGCTTCTGCGTCCTCAACAAAGGAAGCGTCGATCTGGCTTACCGGGCAGAATACTGTGCGGTGCATCATTTTAACTCTGAAGCCGCCTTTGCAGGTTTCTGCAACCTTGCCTTCAACCGGGACTTTGTTCTCGTATGCTTCGCGAAGCATATTGAGACCGCCCGCGCCGGACATGGCTTTGGAAAGGACGATTTCATTGTTGTTCATGGAGATCACGTAGAGTTCTACAGTATCTCCGTCCTTAACGGTCAGTTCGCCTTCTTCGGTCAGTTCATCACGGTCAACAACCCCGTCCACTTTGGACCCGGTGTCGACAAAGACGGAATCTTTGGTGATTGAAATGACGGTACCTTTGATCTGATCACCAACCTGGAGGTTGTCATTTGATTCAGACTGGAAGGCTTCAAACAGTTCGGCAAAGTTTTCTTCGCCATTGGTTTCCAAGTTTTTCTCGGACATGCTCTTATTTCTCCTGAAAGGGCAAATTGGTCCCGGCAAGGTAGGTTTTTTATAGCGCCATGGACATTGGGAACCTAACGGGAAAAGACACAATTTTCAAACGATTTATTCATATATTTTTTATTGTGCCGTTCCATGGATGGCAGCTCCAAGCGCCCCAACGAAATCCGGGTCGTCAGGGATAATAGGTTCCATGCCTAGTGCCTCTTTTAACATGCTGACAACACATGGGTTATTTGCCACTCCCCCAGCAAATACCAGCGGAGCATTCAGCCCGACACGGCTGAGCATGTTGGTAGTGCGTCGCACAATTGATCCGTGCAGACCAAGCGCTATGTCCCGTGGGTTCTTCCCCTGTGCCATAAGCGAGGTCGCTTCAGTTTCCGCAAAAACGGTGCACATGCTGTTGATCATAAGCGGTTCATCGCCTTCCAATGCATAGTTTCCGAATTCTTCAATGGGAATCTGGAATACTGTTGCCAGATGTTCCAGAAATTTTCCGGTTCCTGCTGCGCAGCGGTCGTTCATCTCGAACTTGGCAACCTTACCTTTGCCGAGCAGGGAAATGGCTTTGGTGTCCTGACCTCCGATATCCAGAATGGTCCGTGCTTCCGGGACAATGTGTGAAACTCCCAGGGCATAGGCTTTGATCTCGGTCAGCGAAATGCATTCACAACCTGTAAGTTCCTCAGTAACCAGCTTGCGGCCATATCCGGTGGCCGAAATACGTTTTACATCTATCTCAGTAAAAATCTTATTGATTTGTGCGGACGGGTCAAAAGTGGTCGGCAGTTTGCGTTTCATGACGATGCTATCACCGTCAAGAACTACAAGCTCCATGGACCGCGATCCGATATCGATGCCTGCAATCATGAATACTCCAAATTAAAAAGGGTAGATGCTTGAGCATCTACCCTTAAACAAAACTAAGATATCATTTCTACAAATGCTTCAACACGTGTTTTTAGTTGTTCGGCGTCTTCCATGCTGTAATCTGTTTCAATTGAAAGCATGGGCACTTCGGCTTCGGCCAGAGCTTTTTCCACTTTGAAAGTTTCGTGAGTGTATGGTTGGCAGAACATAAGTGAATAGTGGATCACGCCGTCCACTTTGGTCTCTTCGGCCAGTTTAGTGATGTTTTCAAGACGTTCGCTGTTGGGGGTGAAGCAGGCACAGTCGATTTTCATATACCGTTCACAGATAGCGTCGATCATCTCTTCTAAAGTCTCAGCTGATTCGTCTACGAGATCACGAGTGTTGCGGGTTCCGATGCAGGACTCTTCGGACACGACGACTGCGCCGGAGCTTTCTACTATGTAGGGCAGCTTCCAGTTCGGTACAGCCATGGGGCAGCCGGCGAGCATAAGGCGGGGAGTCTTCTCTGGAACAATTCCCTCGTCTTTGGCAATGCGTTCTTCAATCTGGTCGCAGAGGGTGTTGATGGAGTTGGTGAAGCGGACCGGATCGTCATAAAAGCTGACCTGGTTAATAAGCAGTACATCGCGGCCTGAGATAGGGGTGGGTACTGCCGCACGCAGCTTGTTCAGACGTTGCAGGGCCCTGCGTTTATCGTTAACGGTTTTGATCCCTTTCTTGAGAGCTTCTGCTGTGATGGTTTTTCCGGTCAGCTTTTCAAGCTCTTCCTTGTAGCGCATTACTTCTGATTTCCAGAGCGCGCGGTCAGAAGCTTCTTTGCGCTGCGGGATTTCCATAATGTACATGGGAGCCATTTCACCGAATGCTTCGTAGGCTTTCTTTTTGCCGTCACAGGTGGTTTCCCCGATGATCAGGTCACAGGATTCAGTGTAAGGACAGATCTTGGCCATTTTGAAGCCGATGAAAGATTTGATCAGAGCGCAGGTGTTGCGGGGGACAACCGTCTCGGCGGCTTCGGTACCGGCATCAGCTCCGGCGCAAAGGCCGACCTGTATTGCATCAACGGCGAGGGTCAGCTCTTCGGGCACGAAGACACAGAATGTGCCGATTACTTTGCGGCCCTGTTTCTTGGCATCAACCAGTTCCTGAATGCGCAGTCCGTGTACTTCGGAAAGTACGAAATCAAGATATTCCATGCCTTGCAGACGGCCCTGCTGGCTCATGTAGATATCGCCGTAAAATTTACCAAGAACTTCCAGCAGCCCCTCGTGGGCCTCAATGTCAAGGTTCAGGTTTTCCCACATTTCTGTGTATGAAGCTTTTTCCATGATCAAATCTCCCGAATTTATTGTTGAGAAATGTTGTAGCCAAATATGTCCTGAATAAATGAGTTCCCGTGCTGCGACAAATAGATAGAATATATAAATTAGACATTCTTAGATTTGTATTTTCAATATTGGGAGAATGCTTGGGCTGGCTTAATTATACTGTTTCGTATAACTCTTTGCTGCATATTTTTAAGCGAGGGATAAATTGAGAAAAGACGAAGCCAGAGCGTACGCGCGGGGACTTACCCCGGAAAGAGAATTCAGTGCCGCTTATATGGATGTACGCAACCTGCGTTCATTGCTCCAGAAAGAACCGGAATGCGCGGATGATGAAATACTGCATGCAGTGTGGGATATTCTTATGGAGCAACGCTACAGCTCACAGCGGATGTCCCAGCTCCTTTACCGTGAATGCTCAAAAGCTATGGCTGCCATAGGTCATGGCTGCCCGGACTGCGCAGTTTCGCAATCTGCGTTGCAATTACAGGTTCAGGCTGCATCCAGTTGCAAAAAATACGCATCAATCGAAGCTTCCGGCGGATTGGGTGGACTTCCGTTTAGTATTGCGCTGCCTGACCCCCCGGATAATTTTTCCGGTTTCGCGCCCAGCGTAAAGTGGGAGATCCTGCTTAAGAATGCACAAGTTACCGGCGAACCTGTTTTTTCCGGTCGCAGCGCGGTTATGCAGGCCGAGGGCAATGAGCGTATTTTTGCGATTAAGATTCTGCGCAAGGGTGAAGACCCGCAGGGCTTGCATCTTGAAGGACGCTGGATGGAGCGGCTTTGCGCAGAAGGTGGACCGGAGAATGTACGTTTTGATTGTCCCAGTCCTTACACTATCGGTGGGCATGTTGTTTTCCGGCTGGAAGGTCTTCCCGATTGCGTACCGGAAAATTTGCATCCGGAATTTTACGCCATGGCCTATCATGCCCATAGCGACTACTTTGTTTATCCTAATGATGACCGGGATGATAAGCGTAGTACCGCGGCAGAAATGCTTGAAATAATGGGACGCAATTCGTTTCTGCTTGGACAGCTTGCCGGACGGGGAATAGTTCATGAAGCGCCCATTCCTCTTTTTCATAACCGTGTTCAGGCCACCCGCCGCACTGATGAAGGAGTCTACGAATGGCGCAGATTCGGGAGGCTGGACCGCTGGCTTGATTCCTGCCGCTACCCGAATTTCGGGCGGTCAGGTCTACGTGACTTTGAACACCTGCGGGTAATGAAACCGGGGCGTGATTCTTTCTACTGGGCCATAGGCTCCCATTTCATGTCCATCCTTCTGGTGCTGGGCAGCTGGTTCAGGGCGCAGGAACCAGAACTTTGCGGATTAGATGCGGACAACGATCCTATAGACGCACGTCATCTGTTTGATTCTGAATTCTTTGAGAAAGCGGTCAAGCGTTGTTTTGACCAGTACTATTCCGGCTTTACCGGAAAAGACTTCTGCAATGAAATAGATCTGCACATCCCGAAACTGGTGCAGGACATGATTAATGAGATGGGCGTAGACCGTCACATGTTCGAATTCATGCGGGTGGTGGATCAGGAATTGCTGGAAGAGAGTGAATTTCGCAAATATCTTATCAAATGCGGCATGGAGCCGGATAAGGCATATTCCATAGAGAAGAACAAGGAAGATATTCCCTTGGTAACCGGACCGCATCTCGGGGGTTTCAACAGTACCATATCTTTGCCGGAAATAATCGAATGGTCAGCAATGGCTGCCGGATGCTGTATAGCTTCGCGGGCTTTAGGGGACAGGTGGGGTAGGGCCATTTAAGCCCTACCTCTGTTGTAATTTAGATTAGTTCTTTTACAAATTGTTGAATATGTATGAGGGATTCTTGGTAGTTTTTTTTGGGCAAATTTACTTTTTCCCCATCAGGCATAATATAGTTTGTTCTGTTTGGTAATTCATGCATTGGTATTCCAAGGCTAGCTGAGACTTTTCCTGCACTGTGAAAATCTTTCACCTTTGATAAATACAATTCTTCCCAATCGGATGATGAATTTATATTGTTAGTTGGTGACGTGAATAGGTTCGGAAATTTGTTATATTGGTCATAGCAAAATTTCACTAATTCTTCTTTAACTGAGTCGAAAGCTGTAGCTACACCAGAATTAATTGTATAGTTATTGAATACGAATTCAAAAAGGGTTGGAAGGGAAAGATTATCTTTTTCTATCTGTCTATTAAAAGTTAAGATGTTATCAGCATATTTTTTTAGTGCAGACGATGGGTACTTTCCATAAAGTAACATCAATAAACTCTTGATTCCTTCTAAAGAACTATAGTCAGCCATCATTGGTACTATTAGGTAGTCAGATGAAGCTAGTGCCATTTGCGTATAGATAGAGAAGCTTGGATTGCAGTCTATAAATACAGTCATTTTTTTGTATTGATCTTTTGTCTTTTGAAATTGAAGTTCACAGAGTCTTTTTATTGCACTCATGCTTTCCGTCCACGCGTTTAGATTGGCTGGATTCAAGACAGAGTAATTGAGTGCTAAGGAAAGTGATTCAAGAAATGAGTCACCCGCTATTAAATATACATTGTCGGGGATGTATTGATTGTGTTTTGATACTTGAATTGCGAAGTTATTTTTTTGAAGACTTGTAAAACCAGAGTTGCCTCTAAGCATCCATTCTAAAAATCCAACAATGTTTGTTCGTGACATTGTTTGTTGTAGTTTTTGATTTTCTTTATACCCTTTCTCCCCTCCCCCGAGAAGAAACTGTGAAACGTTTGCTTGGGGGCAAAGATCTAGGACTAAAACTTGTGTGTTGGGGTTATTTTGCGCGTAGAGTGCTGCTGCATTTTGGCATAAGGTTGTTTTGCCAACACCACCTTTGTTGTTGTAAAACGAGTAGATAGAAATCATGTGTGTCCTTATATATGGTAGTTAGTATGAGTTATGATTTATACCCTAATAAATATATGAAGTGAAGTTTTATTTGTCTTCGCTGGTGTTTCTATCGCAGTTTGGCTGCATTGCCGCAAGGGCGCTTGGGGATAGGTGGGGTTAACGCACCTCAAATTCCAGCGCGTCCGTCCGGCCCAGTTCGTCACTTACTGATATCCTGTGTTTGCCTGTTGTTATTTCTGTGAAAAGTTTTTTATTAAATTTGCCTGCGGCTACAAGACGTCCGTCTAGAAACCAGTACAGGGTTCCGCTATCAGGACCTGCCTCGGCTTTCAGTGCGATCTGCTGAAATTTCAGCGGAGTATCTTTGCGCAGCAGGTAGGGCGTGCCGGATGCCGGGGAGATGATCTTCGGAGCAATTCCTGCGGGGATGAGTCCGCAATCCGGGGCCAGCGGAGGCAGTTGCGGGATTTCGAGATTATTCTCCGCCCGCCAGCGGGCCAGTCTGGCCGGAATGGTGTGGATAATTTTTGTTTTGACCCCCTTGCGTCCAAGGCATCCACCTGAAATGCGGTATCCGCTTTTGCCGTCCACAAATATCTGACGGCATTCCTCGCATGGATGCAGCCTTGTTTTTCCGGAAAGTGTCCGGATGCTGGTGAGCTCAGTACAGAACGGTCCGGGGAGCTGGCGGCTGTGGGCACAGACTTCCACTCTGCTGAGGCCGGGGCCTTCAGGCGGCTTGGGCAGTCTGGCTCCCGGTGAGGCCATTCTGAGCAGTTCAAAAAGCAATGGTCCGGCATGCATGGCACCGGAAATTCCCTTGCGCGGCCTGCCATCCGGGTTGCCCACCCATACTCCGATTGCGTACTCTCCCGAAATTCCAACCGCCCAGGCATCACGGTGTCCGAAGGATGTCCCTGTTTTCCATGCTGTTTCCGGCATGTCCCGGGTCAACATCCAAGTCTCGTTCATCTCGGGTCTCGTCACCGAAGACAGCATCTCAAGCACCAGCCATGACGATTGAGGTGATAAAATTTCTTTTCCAATATTTTCTTTTCCGGCAGTAGTTCTGAAAGGTTTGAACCTGCCTCCGTCAGCCAGTGTTGCGTATAAGTTTGTCAGCTCGGTAAGCTTGATTTCGCAACCGCCAAGAGCGAGCGGCAAACCGTATTCCATGGGCTTTTTATCAAGTGTGCTGATTCCGCCTTTTTTGAGCAGGTCGATGAATTCCGCAACTCCGATGCTGGCAAGGGTGGTAACTGCCGGAATGTTCAGTGATTTTGCCAAAGCCTGGCGCACTGTTACCTGACCGTGGTAGATTCGGTCATAGTTTTCCGGGGAGTACCCTGCATAATCTATAGGAATATCATAGACATAAGTTTCCGGGACCAGTTTGCCCTGATCAAACGCCAGACCGTAGATGAAAGGCTTAAGGGTTGAGCCGGGGGAACGCTCGGTATTAGCAAGGTTTATGGCGCCACCGAATCCCTCCTCGAAAAAATCGGCCGAGCCAACCAAGGCGCGGATTTCACGGCTTGGAATATGGATGATTACGCAGGCTGCGTTGTCGATATCGTCCCCGCGCAGGCGCGCTACATGGGTCTTGAGTTTTTCCTGTGCAGCCTGCTGCAAATCAGAATCAAGAGTTGTTTTAATTACCGGAACACGGCCATTCCGTTCCAAGACCATACGGCAGAAATGTGGGGCATTCAGCGGGACATCCTTTATCGAATCAGGCAGAGGCATCTTTAAGTTGCGTTCGATCTCGTCCTTCGGGAAAACCCCTTTTAGCGCCAACTGATGCATTACAAGGTCGCGTCCCGCGCGGGACTGTTTTGGATTGCGCAGGGGATCATAGTAAACAGGACCACGTGGGATAGTGGTCAATAACGCGGATTCCTCGAGTGAAAGACTCTCCACGCCATGACCGAAATAAAAATGGGAAGCCGCTCCAACCCCGACAATATTACCGCCGTAGGGCAGCATATTCAGATAAATTTCAAGCAACTCATTATTCGAATGATGCAGCTTGAGTTGTATGGCCCTGAAAGCCTCAATGGTTTTGGAACCCAATGTGCGCTGTTTAGGCTCTGCCATGCGCGCAATCTGCATGGGTATAGTCGAAGCCCCTGAAACAACGCGTCCGGCTGCGATGTTGCTGATGGCCGCACGGATAATGGAAATAGGATTGATTCCCGGATGGTATTCGAACCACTGGTCTTCGGAGGCAAGCAGAGTCTTCTTCAATACCGGGGAGATGTCTTCAAAATCAGCATGCATCCGCCGCGCTCCGTCCGGGGGCAGAAAAATGCGCAGGACTCTGCCTTCGCGGTCTTTCACAACTGAGGCCACCGGTGGATGCAATTTATGTTCAGGAAATGGAAAAATCAGATCTAGCGCCAAAAAAGACGCGATCAGGAAGAACAAAATTCCAGCAAAAATATAAAGACTTTTCTTCCTCATCACGAAATTTAATTTACCGACAGTACTATTAAAAGTTTTTGGGATTCTTAAATCCTTTTTGTAAAAAGGGTTTAAGTCGCAGGAGGCAAAATAATATAAACTAAAAGCGCTTAGCGCAGCAAAAAGCCCCCGGCAGGTTCCCCGAAGGGCCGCCGGAGGCATTCATGCTATTTTATAATCATCTTACCAAGCGCAGTGGCTGCGGATTTTTCAGGATTATACATCCCTTCCACCTGCACCGGGGGGACTTTGAACTCCCCACGGGTGACAGCTCGCAGCAGGGTCACATTCTCAATCTTTCCTTTGGCGGGAATTGCAGAGAAAACCAACACTCGATCATCGCGAATATCTACATGATCAGGGTTAACATTACCTGTGGAAAGCCATGGCAGGTCTTCGCGCGTGGCAAGCTTGGTGTTTTCAGGTTCCAAGCCTGACGGGAGCAGGCAACTGATTACCGCATTAGGCACGGGCGTGCCGCTTGAGCTGACCACTGTGCGCATGGTCACAAGCTGGCCCTGCTTGATGGAATTGATATCCAGCGGTTCTCCGTCACGGGTCAGGAATTCGCGTTTGATCTCAAGGCCGTTGGAATAGGGTTTCCAGCTTTCGGCGGTTGGGACAGCTCTGCTGCTAATGGACCAGATAAAAGTCCCTTTTTCGGGAGCGGCGTCCAACTCAATGGAAAGCGGTGCATCGCCTTTGATAGTAACCTGAGCTGTTTCGCCATCCTTGAATACGGCCAGCTCTTTGTCACCGGACATGATCTTTCCGGCGGGATGCGGTGCAGATTTTGTCTGGGAAAAGAAAGTTCCCAGTGCAAGGAATCCCAGTGCGTTATCCTGAGTCACGTAGCGTCCGCTGTCTGCCATCAGGTTGTATAATTTGTCTGCCAATTGCGGGATAGCGTCATCCTTGCGGTCGGCTTCCATACGCACCAGCAGTTCCAGGGCAAGGTCACGGACTTCTGAGCTGAAAAGCTGGTCCTTGTCTTTACCTTTTACTTCAGCTGGCTTGGCGGAGATCAGTTCCCGATACGCGGCCATGTCGCCGGAAGCGGCAAACGCCCCGGCCAGCAGGGTCAGGGAAAGCTTGTCCATGTCAGCAGCTTTGCGCTCGCGCAGGTAGTTCATGGGGCCGTGCATCACCTTGCCGGAACGGGCCAGCACATACTGGGCGTAGCAGGGAAGACGGTATGAATAGCCTTCACGGATGGTGTCGGCATAGTTGTTAGCTGCATATTGCTTGGCCTGATTCAGGAGCATGCTGTCTACCTGAAAGCCGGAGATGGCAGCCTGTTGCAGGAAATGGAGCACGTAAATGGATACCCATGGCTCGGAATGGTTCCCGCCGGGCCACATAGCGAATCCGCCGTCGGAAGTCTGCATCATGGAAAGTCTGCTGAGCGCTGACTGGACCATATATTGCGGCGATTCCATTTCAAAGGATTGCGGCGAAAGCTCACGGGCCAGTTCCGGGAATTTCAATAATGGAAACGCCTGCGATACGGTCTGCTCAGCACATCCGTACGGATAATGGAGCAGGTAGTCGAGCTGCCCTGCAAGTCTGATCATGGGCTGGTTTCCGATGGTCAGGGTGCGCTCGGCAGTGGCAACTCGCATTCCAGCAAGATTCGCGGGAAATGCAGTTGCCTTGTCTTTGATGAACCCGGATTTTGAAGAGCGTTGCACAGGCAGTGCCGCGCGGATGTTCATTTCTACTTCTGCTTTGGCTGTTTCATTATTTCCTACAGCCGAGAATTTGAAGGTCGCCGGGCCGAGGTCCGGTCCGGTGTTGGTGTTGAAAATGGCTGTTTTCTGTCTCCCATGAGGCACTGCAAAATCATTCATTTGTATATTCTGATGCAGGGAACCGCTGGCGTCGATAGCAATGTTGAATTTGCCGTCCTTCGGGGTGTCGTTACGAACGCTAACGGGTACGCTGAAAGTTTCATCAGGGGCCAGAAAGCGGGGCAGGGTGGGTGTAACCATGAGCGGCGAACGCACGGTTAAGATTTTCGAGGCAGACCCGAATTTTTTGCCGTCACTGACGACAGCCATGATGCGGAGCGCTCCACTGAATTCGGGAATTTGGGCATCGAATGTAGCCTTGCCGTTTTTGTCGGCTGTAAGGATGCCGGACCAGAATGTGACCGGCTTGACCCTGCGGATGGCGGAACTTCCGGCAAACTGCTTCATCATGGCCAGTTCCATGCCGCCACCGGCAACGGCCTTGTTGATCGGACCGGCGTCAGGCATGAGAAGCCCGAAAGTATCGGACCAGCGTACTCCAAGCGCGCGCTTGGCATAGAAGTAATCAAACGGGTTTGGAGTCTTCTGCCCGGTCAGGCGCAGGATTCCTTCATCAACAGCGGCGATGGTCAGTTTTGCCCCCGGTTTGGTCCGGATCTGCATGGTCACGATCTTTTCCGGACGGGTAGTTTCAGGGCAGTTGATGTCGATGGCGAGTCTGTTGCTTTCGCGATCGACGAAAAGCGGAACTGCCCCGACAGCCCGTGCACTGGAGCCTGTTTCCAGCTTATTCACTGAGCGGATAAGGGTTGCGGTTACATAGGCGTTAGTGCTGATCCCTTTCTGGACCGGAACTTTTACTGTGGCGGTGTTTCCTTCCACTGTGAGAGTCTTGGTCCAGCGGATGGAATCGTCTTCAATGGCTACCAGCATCCGTCCGGCAAAGGGAGTGCGGATCTGATACTCGGCCATATCACCGGGTTTGTAATCACCTTTACGGGTAGGGATAATTTCAAGGCGGGCCGGATTTTCCAAGGCCCACGGAGAATATCCCCAGCCACCGCAGAAGAAGTCTGCCTGAGCGGAAACACCGGATGCGGGATCACTGAGAATAACACGGTAGCTGCCGAATTCCGGCGGAGTGACCTTGAATGAACCTGCAGGAGAATCGGCGTTGATTTCCCGTGTTTCCAGCAATTGCGGATCGCGCTCGGTTACATACTTATATGAACCTGACGGCGTGGAACGCACGATGGTCTGCCAGCGATCGCGGTAAAGCTTCATGCTCAGCTTTCCGGCCTTGGTTTTATCGCCTTGCGGGGTCAGGGTTACGTAATCGAGTTTTACGGATTCTCCCAGTTCATACCCCTGTTTGGTCAGCTTTTTCAGTCCCGGGTAGAACTTTGAAATCAGTACCGGGTCGGTCTTGGTAGCAGTTACACCGCGTCCCCCGGTTTCACTTACCCGCGCAGTCATGCGGGCCTGAATGGCTGATTCCGATTTTATGGATGCCGGTATGGTAACTTTGAAAGAAAACTTCCCGCTGTCATCAAGCTTGGCGTCGGTGTTTAAAATTTCGCGTGCTTTGAAAGAGCTTTCGTCGGTATTGAAACGATAATTTTCATATCCTGCAGGGGAGAAATGCGAAGGTTCAAGCATCACCCGGATATTTACAGGAAGGTCTTCAGCCGGAGGACCGAACAGGTAACGGCCTTCAACTTCAAAATTGAATTCCTGCCCGCTGGCAGCCTGGTTTGCGGCGATAATTTCCGCACTGATGCGGTCAGGCATGAAATCTTCAACAGAATAGTGAAAGTTGCCTATCCTTTCTTTCCCGGCCAGCAGTTTGATGTTGAATTGTCCAGTGGGTGAATAATCGGGAATGTCTCTTTTGAATTCAACCATTCCCTGATTGTCGGTATGTCTGGTGCGGCGGAAAAGTTCCCGTCCGCGCTGATCGGAGTAGACCAGTACAACGGGCATTTTTACAGGAGCCTGTAATTTGCGGTCGCGAACTACAGCTACGCCCTTTACGGTTTCGCCGGGGCGGTAGAGGTCGCGTTCCCCATAAGTGAACGCGGTTAAACCCTTGGGGGATAAACGCTGCCCTGCGATGTCCAGACCTGAGCGGTCGGTGTTGAAACGGTCGATGAGCATGAAGCTCATGTCATTTTTACGGCTGACTATTGCCATGTATGGGTGACCGAGGTCCTCGCGCATATCTTTATTTTTTAAGATCAGCATTCCCCGCGAGTTGGTTGTCCCGGAAGCCATAACCTGATTACGGTTGCTGATCAGCTGAACTTTGGCATCTACCACAGGCTTGAGGTCGGAAAGGGATGATATCCAGAACATGGTTTCCTCGTCGCCAAGCTTAGCAACCATGCCGAGGTCGGTGATCATTACCCAGCGTTGCACGCCTTGGCTTTGACCCGGAATTGTAGCTGCAATGCGGTAAAGTCCTTTGCCACCTTCGGCTATAAAGCTTTTCAGGGAAAGCGGAGTAGTCTTCTGTTTATTTTTGGGGCCGGAAGTCTTGATACTGCCTGAGAAAATGCGGTTACCCAGTGCTGCGGAAACTCCGCCGCCGTATGTTTCTGGATCAAAGGCCATGTATCCGTAATGGGTGAAAAGCGAAAACAGGTTGTTGGGAAAGACTCTGTCCACAGTTACGTTTACTTCACGTGTGTTGACGGTCTTGATGCCGAGAGTCTGATACCCCGATTCAGACAGGAACATGCCTGCAGAAGAAAAATCAGCGCTGGGCTTGATGTCCGGGATAGCAACGTTTTCTGTGACAGTTTCTTCAAGTATGGCGCCGTCAGCAGCGGTAAGTCCTTTTTGGAGGTTGATGGTGTATTTTGTGCCCGGCTTGAATGGACCGGAAAGGATTAACTTGTTCCCGGATGCGGCAGCGGAAATATTTACAGCGGGTTTGATTTTCAGCATCTCAAGACCCTGCGACGGTATGACCGGACTGGAGAAGCCCAGCTCGACCCTTGCTCCGGAGAAGGAGCTTGCCGCTTTGTAACCTGAATATTTCAGTACGGGATTGAAAACAACTTCGATTTTCTTTTCATAATCCTTGCCTAATACCATCGCTCCGCGTCCATCGGGCAGGTTTTTGTCTATTTTGAAGGTATATGTTTTAGGTGTGGTGTCCTTTTCAATAGGGGTGCTGACGAAGCGCTGGTAGTTGTCATCATAACTGGTTGTGACGCTCAAGGGGATGTCTTGTCCATCCGGTCCGCTGAGAGAAATGTTTTTCAAAGTATTCTCAGGTGTGACATAATTGCTGAAGTTTATGTGTCCTTCAATGCGTATTTTGCGCCCCTGACCTGCGACAGGTTCGGTTCGCAGGTTAATCTCACTGACTCCAAAGCTTCCGGTCTGAACGTGGAAAGTGGATTCTCCGCTAAGGGTCTGGCCGTTAAGCAGGAAATTATCAGGCTTAAGATTTACGGTGAAGCGGGTGTCTGCCTGAAAGGCCGGATCGGCCGTGAAGCGCAGAGCATAAGGGTTGATCCAGCTCCATTCTCCTTTTACTTCCGGGGTGATGGTCGCAGGAGCTTTTTTCAGGGCAAGTGAGGACTCTTCAGGGCCGATAGGCATATCAAAGGCCAGCAGAAGCTGAGAGTATCCCTGACTGTCGAGGCTTACATCTGTTACTTTAACACCTTCTCCGGAACTAATTCTTGCGGACACCGAGTCGTACTTGTTTTTAAGCAGACCGGCTGCCTGAATGATGCAGAGCATGAGCAGCAGGGCGATAATAATATTCTTCTTGTCTTTGAACGGGGTAGGTCCTCTGTCCATGTTGGAAACCTCTTATATAAACTATTAAAAATTACATTCTGTTAACAGACAGGATTATGACATCTTTTTGCTGCACAGTCATCGTTCAAAATCTGCTGTCCCCCGTCAATAACATGTTTTTTATCGTTTTGTCTGGGTATTGCCTGTTTTATGGCTTGTGCTATAGTTGCGTCACTAATTCTGTCACTAAACAGATGTTAAGATATGCCAAAAGGAGAACTGATGGAAAATCACAATATTGCGATAATAGGTTTGGGTAGGATTGGTACGGCTTTTTTGCAGAAAGCTCTTTCTGACGATTGTGTGATGAAGGTTAAAGCTGTTTGTGAAATGTTTGATACTCCGGGGCGTAAGTTCGCAGAAGAAAAAGGGATTCCTGTTCTTGATTTAACTGGAATAGTTGAGCTGGGGTTAGGTGTTGAGATTATCTTTGATCTTACAGGAGATCAAAATGTAACCCGTGTTTTACGGGAAAAATTGAGCAAATGTGGTAATACCTACACGGATGTAGCTTCCCAGCGCCTTACCCGGTTGGTCTGGACACTGATTGCCGGCGATGAATATCTCCCCGATCTTGGCAAAAGCAAAAGTCAGGTCTATGCCGATATGATGCTGGAGGGTAATAGTTAATATTCCGGTTTTATGTCAATATCGGTAATGATATGGTGAACCTGCTCCCTTCTCCGGGGGTGGAGTCTACCGTTATTGTCCCACCATGGTTATGGGTCACGATGAAATTGGATACTGAAAGACCCAAGCCGGTTCCAATGTCTATGTTTTTGGTAGAATAAAACGGCTCGAAAATTCTTTTAAGGCTTGTTTCATCAATTCCCGGACCGTTATCTTCAATTTCTATACGTACGAAATTCTCATCAGACGATGTTCTAATGGTTATCGTAGGTATTTTGTGGGCGTTTTTTTCTTCTGCAATGGCCTGTGCAGCGTTTTTGATGAGATTAAGTATTACCTGGCAGATCTCCATTTCGGTGAAATTGAATATTGGTGATGAATTGAAATCCCGGACAATATTTATTTTTTTGAAGTCATACTTTTTCCTGAAGTCATAATCGTTTCCAGCCAGCGAGATGGCGGTTTCAATTACCGGCTCAATGGTCCCCGAAGATTTGGCTAAGTTGCTTTTACGGCTGAAGTCGAGCATTGATTTTACAATTGACGCTGCCCGGGTTCCGGCATCCTGAATACTGTGCAGGTATTCTGTTATTCCGCGTTTATCCATGTAGTTACGCAGATTGTTGAGGTCTATGCCGCATTTTTCAGCAACCGGAAGGTTGTTCTTAAGTGTTGGAGATGTACGCCGGATGATGTTCTGGGTAACTTGCATTATGACGCCAAGCGGATTGTTGATTTCATGGGCCATGCCAGCGGCAAGCCCTCCCACGGACATCATTTTTTCGGTTTGGACCATTGTTTTTTGCATCCGGCGTCTTTCGGTCACATCCCGCATTACGATAATCAGTTTTTTCTTTCCGCCAATGGAAGCGACTCTTGCCAGATTATCAGTCCAGAATGGTTCTCCAGTACTTTTTTTTACCATCCATTCGAAGTGAACGGATTTGCCGGAAAGGGCTTTTGTGAACAATTCAGCTACGTATTTATTATCATATGGAGGACTGTTAAAGCTGATGGCTTCGGGACTCATGCCTATTGCCTCGTTACGGTCCATATCAAAGAAATCAAGAAAGGCCTGATTTACATCAGTGAATGTGCGTTTTTGCAAATCCATTACACCGATTGCATCTTTGGTGGAGTTGAAAATTTCCCGGTAAGTTATTTCAGATTTGAGTAATTCTCTTTTGGCTGATTCCCTGCTGTCGATCATGTTATTGGCCAGTTCTGCCAAGATATCAAATTCGCTGAAACTGATTTTTGAGCGATCTATTTTTAAGCTTTCTGCGTTTCCTTTGCGGAAAAAGTTTTCAAAGTAATTAAAATTGTTGGTGAGTATTCGCTTGAATCTTCCTGAAATATAAATGCTGGACAAAGAAATAAGGACAACAATAATTGTTACTCCGCCGGTATTAAGCATCAGTGCTTCGAACAATTCTTTTTTTCTTTCGGCAAGTTTCAGCTCCAGTTTTCCTATATCTATGCCGCAGGCCACAAACCATCCCCATTGGGGAATAGCGGAACTGTAGCTCATTTTTTTGTAGGACCGCATGTTTTGGCTGTACGACGGTGTTTTATATGTTACGAAGCCTCCGCCGTTTTTGGCTGCCCGGATCAGGTCAGTAGTAATGAATACACCCCCTGAGGTGTTGGTATTAAGTGTGTTTACGCCTTGCACTTTGCCTAGCAGAGGCTCTCCATTGAGAGTTCCTATGGTTATTTTGTCGTCCTGCTGGTAATCCTGCGCCAGTCGAAGCAGAATTTCTTTCTTTGTTCTATTAACAATTGTGGACTTGTATACTCCCGTACCGATTATCCAGTTCAGGGGTTCAAGAAGCTTAATGTACGAGATCTTTTGCAGCAGGGTGCTTTTACCGCCTGTACGCGGCCATGTGTATTCAATGTACCCCTCTTTTTGGTTCTTTATGAGTCTGATCATATCCCGAATCAGGAATTTGTTGTCCTTTGTTTTGAGATTCAGAACATTTGTTTGTTCAAGAGACGGCCTACCCGGGTTTAAAATAGCCTTGCCATCCATTGAGACAATGAAAATATATGAATCAGAGAAATCGAAGACCAATGATTTCAGGGTTTCCTTGATCAGATCCTGTGCCTCAGCTGGAGACATGGTTGTTTTATATTTTTTATAAATGTAATTCGCCAGATTGTGGGCCTCGGTCACCGCAAATTTAATATTTTTAATGCTGTTGCGCTGATTGTTGTTCTGGGTGAATTCGATAGAGTGTTTTATGCGTGTGACTTCTTTGATCAGCTGATCTTCCACCCCGCCAAAGATGATGGTCTCTGCTTCGGCGTTTTTCTTTTGGAAATCTGAAACCATGAAGTAAACAGTCAGACCTCCGAAAATAAAAATAGTTGAGAAGCATAGGGCAAGAGTGTTCCGTGATAAGGTAGAGACAATACTTTTCATATGGATACCGTTGTCTTTTAATCTTATGGAAGTAATAAAGAGTGCAAACGTCACTTTGGATTATACCATTCCTGAAGTATGGTAACAAGGTGGTATTGTCTTTAGGTGGTAAAATAGGCTCGTTTTCGGAAGGCAATAAAAAAAGGGTTACGATCATTTGATCGTAACCCTTTGACTTATCGAAGTGGCGCGCCTGAGAGGATTCGAACCTCTGACCTACGGATTCGTAGTCCGGCACTCTATCCAGCTGAGCTACAGGCGCGCGTCGAGAAGAAGTGTTTATGTGTATTTGCCGGAACCGTCAAGCATAAATTTAAAAAAAATAAAAAAAAGTTGTTATGAGTCAATTTTATAAAAATGGAATTCAAAATCTTAGAGCATCCCCGTGGGTGAGTTTTTCTTGATAATGAATTTTGAATTTTTGTGTTTTGTACCGGGATAGAAAAAATAGGTTCTGAAACGAAAAAAGGATCACGATCTTATGATCGTAACCCTTTGTATTTACTTAGTGGCGCGCCTGAGAGGATTCGAACCTCTGACCTACGGATTCGTAGTCCGGCACTCTATCCAGCTGAGCTACAGGCGCGCGTTGAAGAGGGTTCTATGGAGAAACGCTCTTAAGGTCAAGGGTTATTTTAAAACAAATTGTTTTTTTTGTGAAATAAATTTGGTTCAAGTATGGTTGTGTCAACTTAAGTAACTGTTAATATTGATCATTAATGTGTAATGATCTTTGGAAAGTTCTTTGTGGTCACAATGGACATATCCGGGAGAATCCACATTGCCGAGCAGTCAGGGAAATGTTCCTCCATGAATTTATTCCCTTTTTCCGGACCCATGATAAAAACTGTAGTGGCTAGAGCGTCTGCTGTCTCGGCATCAGGAGCTACAGTGGTGGTAGCAATGCTTTCAGATGATGATTGAAGCAGGGCAGGGTCGAAAATATGGTGCTTCCTTGTTTTATCCTCTTTGGATATCGGGATGATGAACTGATAATAATCACCTGAACCGCAAACAGCCTTATCTTTAACCATGATGTGACCTATTATTCCGTCGCCGCGGGGATTGCGGATTCCGATAGACCAGTCTCTGTCGCCGAAGACCATAAAATCTCCACCGGCTTCAACCATGCCCGTGCGGATGCCGGAAGATTTAAGGTAATCTGCGGCGGCATCGATGATGGTTCCTTTGGCAAGTCCGCCGAGGTCTATAGCCATTCCTTTTTTAGGGAGAAATACTTTAGTCTGTTCAGGATCAATTTTAAGAAGACGGTAGTTAATCAATTCTTTATGCCCGGCAAATCGGCTCTTATCCAGTGCGTAGTAAAACGGTGTAGTCGTGATGGCGCCGATGGTAATATCAAAGCTGCCACCTGATTTCGCACTGATATCAAGACCGCGTTTGATAGTCTGCAGCGTCTTGTTTGAGACGTGCACCCATTTTTTGCCAGCCTCATGGTTGACCTGCCCTATAGAACCGAGCTTGTTGCGATGGTCGAGGTCCTTTTGCAGTCGGTGCATTATGGATACTGCTTCTTTGGCGATTTTTTCTGTGCGGGAATCTGTCTCCGGGATAGTCAGGTTGACTACCGTACCCATGGCTACATCACTGTAGCGGAAAAAATCCTTGTGCGTATTCTGCTGGAGGTTCTGGGGGATGAGCATGAGCAGGCCGATAAATGTGAGCGCTGATATGGTCAGAGCACTCTTTTTGAATCCTCTTCCACTAACCCCTTCATATATAAGATGCACGGCAGCCATTGCTCCGGCAATGGCGGTCAGCTTGAATGGAGTGCCTACATGACCGCTGCTGCTGACCATGAAACCGCAAAAAAGAGGCCCGGTAATGAAGCCGAGGTTGGCGGCCATATTGGCGTATCCCAGGTTCTTACCCTTGGCAGAGCCCAGTTCAGAACAGACAGCCATGGAAGCCGGCATGGACACGGCTGCACCTATCCCGGAGAGTATTCCGCCGCATAGAAAACCGGAGGCTGTTGAGCATCCACCCAATATGTATAGAGCGAGTGCACTGGTGAGCATCCCGGCAGATGTGGTCAGACGCCGATCGAATCCGGCCAGAAGTTTCCCGAAAATAGGGAGCAGAAGCACAGTTGTCAGGCTGGGCATACAGAAGAATATCGCAGTGCTGCCCGGGCTTAGTTGCAGGGAGGAAGTCAGCAGAACCGGATAAAATGCAATCAAGCTTCCTATACCCATTCCCCGTCCGAAAAGGGCGGTCATTATACTTATGTAATGGCTTGTACCTGTTGAATTGTGGGCTTCGTCTTTTTTTTCCGTAGTGCGGGTGGGCATATGCCGGGTGCTGAACGTGAAGATGATGAAGGCCAGTCCCATGAAAGCGGACATTGTTCCCAGTACGGGCAGGTAGTCCTTATCTATATATAATAGTCCACCCAGCAGCGGGCCAAGTAGAAACGATGAATTCATCACTGCTGAAAGTATGGCAAAGCGGGAGGACAACTTGTCGCTTTCCATACCGGCCCCTATTGCCGCCATGCTGACAGTCCGTATTGTCCCGGCGCAAAGTCCGAGGATAAATTGAATTGCGTAGAGAGTCTCGATGGTTGGAAACAGCACGTAGAGCAGTGGAAGTAGTATTGCTGCACCACAGGCATACAGTAGGGGTTTCGCGCTTCCGTGCCGGTCAGCAAAACTCCCGGAGAGCGGTGCGATTAGCAGTTTGGCGAGGAAATATCCGGCGAAACCGGTTCCAAGCCACATGCCGCCGGCTTTTTCGTCAAGGTTCATCAGCGGCAGGGTGAATGTAAAAACCCCGGTCCCCATGGAAGCGGCAAATACCGCCACCATAAGCATGGGCATATTGAATTTGGTCAGGATTTGGCTAAGCTTCGGGTTATAAATAGGCATGCTTCTTTGAAGAGATTGTCAATCTGGAAAGGTGTTAAAAATTGAGTGCGGACTGCTCCGATTATGTGCCCGTAAACAAGATAAGATGTTTGCGGCAAGGGCACATCAAGGACTGAGCCGTCCTCTATCCCCTGTTTGATGTATTCATCAATGCGGTCAATCAGTCTTTTAAATTTAGCTGCGATGTGGGTGCGGTCAAGGTGGGGATATTCGTCGCTGAAGGGTGAGCTGCGCAGTAGGGTCGGGAATGTGGTCCGGTGACTTTCAGTGAAATCAAAATATGCCTGTACGAAAATTCCAAGAGCCTCAAGTCCATTCCCACCCTTGTTTGCCTTATCTGTAAGCACTCCCAGCATTTGGTCGATTAGTTCTCCGCCTGCCTCAAGAAAGAGATTGTCCTTGTTTCCGTAGTAGTGCGATACCAGTCCAGAAGCTACTCCCGCATGGTCGGCAACCATTTTTAGTGTTGTATCAGTGTAGCCATGTTCTCCGAATTGTTCTTGTGCGGCCAGCAGGATTCTTTCTTTCTTGGTCATAGGATCTCCGTTGTTGGTCTGTCACGTTTTTAATGGAGTCCCCAGATGTGTCAGAGCCGACATTTTCTTGAACTCCCAGCCAATGTAACACAAGTGTGTCTTCGGTTCCGCCTTAATTATGAAATAATATTTTGTGGAAGTTGGGTTCTGACTTCCATATTTTCCATTAGTACTCAATAGAAAAATTAACAAGGTTCAATATTAATAACTTCGCTATTGTTTTTGCCATTTTTTTTAAGTGTTATTTGCTTTGCCGGTAGGTCTGAATGCAATCTTTCAGGATAAGATTATGAATTACAATCCATTATGACAGTGACACGTTTGGTGTGTTTAGTGGCACTTATGAGTGTGTGCAAAAATTCACGAAGTTGTCAACAAAAATTTCAAAATTGATTGACCAGCCAATTAAGGGGTGTTAGAAAGATTACAACGAGAAGACAAAGTGGTCTTTTATTAACATAAAAGACACATATTTGACAGTGTGAGTTTTGGGTTTTGGTTCTGGTTCAATATAAATCTCTCCGAAGGGAATGATTGAATTCTCTCTTCGGGTGCCGGGGGATAAATGCCAGTTGTAAGTCAAAACATCTCCGCGAGGAATGGGGTGGGACCCGTTTCTTCGGACGCAGGAAAAAGCTGTAACATGGGTCGCTCCGACTTTTGGTTCCGGGCTTGCCTGCCTCTTTTTAACTGCCTTATGTCTTTTTCCCTTTCAAACTTATCTGCCGTACCTTTTTCCGTGTCCTGCGGGGTAATAACCGGTCCGGCTTCCATAATGCCTTTCACTACATACGACAACACGAATAGTTCGCTTACCATTCCGGAGGCGGATAATTCCATGTGCTTATTGCATAATTGCCTTGATCCATTTTCAAAAATATTCCCCATTAAGGGGATTATTCATTTTAAGCCGGGTATTTAGCCGGTGCCCGACATGCTCGGGCGGTTTTCTGGAAGTGGAGTTGCTGCATCTTATGCGGCAGCGGTTCAGTACTACTGTATTTATCTGACTAGGTGCTGATGGGGTTGTGTTGGTAATCCATTAATTCGGGAGAAATTCCGTCAAAGGAGGATTGTTATGGCTGTAGACGTAGGTATGCACTTGGCTCGACCGGGCAAAAGGGATGCGGTTCTCGACTGGCTGCAGATGCTTACCGGGGCCGGACTTGTGGCATTTATGTGGTGCCATATGATTCTGGTGTCATCGGTTGTCCTTTCACCGAAAATCATGAATGCCATTGCACATTTTTTCGAAGCCACGTATATGGCTCAGGTCGGTGGTCCTTTGATTTTCTTAGCTTTTTTGTTACATTTCGCGCTGGCGGCCAGAAAGATTCCTTTCCGCGCGGAAGGCCAGGCAACCATATTGCAGCATGCACAGATGCTTAAGCATCGTGATACCTGGCTTTGGGTTGTTCAGGCCGTGACCGCAATGGTTATCCTTGTGATGGGTGCCATCCACATGTGGGTTGTGCTCAATGATCTTCCCATTACTGCCGCGAAGTCGGCGGCTCGTGTAGGTGAAGGCGGATGGACGCTTTTCTATCTGGTTCTCCTGCCTTGCGTTGAGCTTCATGTCAGCGTTGGCTTCTACCGTATTGGCGTCAAATGGGGATTCATCAGGACCGAGAACCGGAAGCAGGCCAAAAAGCTTGAATCCATTCTCTTTGCGACCTTCATGGTCATCGGCATCCTCACCCTGATCAGGTTCATCACTTTAAGTTAAACGGGGTTCTTAAATGCAAACATATTACTCTGATCTCCTTGTTATCGGCGCTGGTCTTGCTGGCGAGCGCGTGGCTGTGGAGGCGGCCCAGGAAGGTTTTGATGTAATCTGTCTCTCAATTGTCCCGGCACGCCGATCTCACTCATCGGCAGCACAGGGCGGCATGCAGGCTGCTCTGGGTAACTGTGCCAAAGGCGAGGGGGACAACGTAGACGTCCACTTTGGCGACACTGTCCGTGGTTCCGACTGGGGTTGTGACCAGGAAGTGGCCCGTCTTTTCGCTGACGCTGCTCCAATTGAAATGCGTCGACTTGCGCACTGGGGTGTGCCCTGGAACCGCGTTGTTCCCGGTAAATCTTTCTATTTCAAAGGCGGCGAGAAATTTGAAAAGGAAGAAAAAGAAGAGAAGCGCGGCCTGATTACCGCCCGCTCCTTCGGCGGTACCGCTAAATGGCGTACCTGCTATACTTCCGACGGAACCGGCCATGCGGTTATGTGTACGATGGATAACCGTTGCGCTGAACTTGGAATTGATGTTTTTGACCGCAAGGAAGCTATTTCTCTAATTCATGACGGTGACAAATGCACAGGTGCGGTTGTCCGCTGCCTACGGACTGGCGAGCTGGAAGTGTTTCTCTCCAAGGCTACTGCAATTTGCACAGGCGGTTTCGGGCGTATCTACAAGGCAACAACAAATGCGGTCATCTGTGATGGCGGCGGGCATATCATCGCCCATGATACAGGGGTTGTTCCCATTGGTAACCCGGAAGCAATCCAGTTCCACCCCACCGGAATTGTACCTACCGATATTCTGGTAACTGAAGGGTGCCGCGGTGACGGCGGGACACTTCTCGACGTCAACGAAGAGCGGTTCATGAACATTTACGAACCGGAAAAGGCCGAACTGGCCTCCCGTGACGTTGTTTCCCGCTGGATGACTCATCACATGCGTCAGGGTAAAGGTGTTAAGTCCGCTTATGGCGAGCACCTCTGGCTGGACATCCGTCATCTCGGTGATAAACACATCTCCACTAAACTGCGTGAAGTTGATGAAATCTGCCACCATTTCCTGAATGTTGATCCCCGCAAACAGCTTATCCCGGTCCGCCCGACCCAGCATTATACCATGGCTGGTGTACGTACCAATAAAGATGGTGCGGTTTACGGTCTCAAAGGGCTGTTCTCTGCCGGTGAGGCTGCATGTTGGGACATGCACGGTTTTAACCGCCTCGGCGGTAACTCTCTGGCTGAAACAGTTGTCGCAGGCGGTATCATCGGTTCCAAGATTGTTGAATTCCTTAAGGGGTATGAGGTCGAAATCAAGACGGCATTGGTTAATGACGCTGTCCGTAAGCAGGAAGAACGCATTGAAAAACTGCGCAGCGGCGCAAACGGCAAAGAAAATGTCTACAAGGTTCGTGAAGAAATGCAGGATGCCCTTATGGAAGGCTGCTTTGTATTCAGAAATGATGCCGGACTCAAAAAATGTATTGAAACCCTTCAGGGTACTCTTGATAAAGCCCGCAGGGTCGGTCTTGTTTCCGACGGACTTGGCGCCAACCACGAGCTGGCTGCGGCCCTTAAGATTGAAGGTCAGGTCAAGCTCGGCCTTTGTATTGCTAAAGCTGCTCTGGAACGTACTGAAAGTCGTGGTTCCCACAACCGCGAGGATTACACCGCACGCGATGATAAGAACTGGCTGAACAGAACACTGGCTTATTGGCGCGATGGCGCAGACATGCCTGAACTGCAATACGAGGAAGCCACTCCCTGCTACGAAATTCCTCCGGGAGACCGTGGTTACGGCGGCGGTTCCATCATCGAAGCCGACAAGGCAGAGATTGAAGCCAAAATGATCAAGAAATAACCCCTGAAAAGGATATTAAAATGAGCAGACAACTCGAATTTGATATATTCCGCTACAATCCTCAGGATAAGGGGTCGGTTCCGCACATGCAGACCTTTGTGCTGGATGAAACCGAGAACATGACCCTGTTCATCGCGCTGAACCGTTTGCGTGAAGAGCAGGACCCCGGCCTGATTTTTGATTTCTGCTGCCGCGCTGGTATCTGCGGAGCCTGCGCTATGGTTGTCAACGGCAAGCCCCGTCTGGCCTGTCAGACGAAGACTGTCGAGCTGCCACAGCAGATAACCCTGCTGCCACTCCCTGTTTATAAACTCATAGGTGACCTTTCGGTGGACACCGGTGTCTGGTTCCGTGAAATGTACCAGACCACTGAATCATGGATTCATACCAATAAGACCTTTGATCCCAACGCTATTGAAGAGCGCATGGAGAACGAGGTTGCCGAACAGATCTATGAACTGGAACGCTGCATCGAATGCGGATGCTGTGTTGCCGCCTGCGGCACAGCCCGTCTGCGTGATGACTTCCTCGGTGCTGCTGCGCTCAACCGCGTTGCCCGTTTTGTCGTAGATCCACGTGACCAGCGTACTGACCGCGATTATTTTGAAATCATCGGTAATGATGAAGGTATCTTCGGTTGTATGGGCCTGCTCGGCTGCGAAGATGTCTGTCCCAAGAATCTGCCGTTGCAGAACCAGCTCGGGTTCCTGCGCCGCAAGATGGGTATTACCGCAATCAAGGAAATATTCAGGAAGTAACCTATGCGTACTATTAAAGCTGAACAGGTTATCGAAGCCGTGGCGAAAATGTGCGTAAGCGCAAACCGCTACCTGCCCGAAGACGTGAAAAAGCGTTTTAACGAATGTGCTGCCGCCGAAGATTCTCCAGCAGCTAAGGAAGTTTTCCGTCAGATCAAGGAAAACTGGGAACTTGCTGCTGAATCAGGGCTGCCTCTTTGTCAGGATACCGGATTGGCTGTATTCATTGTTGAAATGGGCGAGGATGTCCGCGTGGAAGGCATGAACATCCGTGATGCCATCAATGAAGGTACCCGCAAAGGGTACGAGGAAGGATTTCTGCGCAAATCCGCATGTGATCCTCTGACCCGTGCCAATACCAAGGATAACACCCCGGCTATCGTACATTTTGATATCGTCCCCGGTGACAAAATCAAAATCACCTTTATGGCCAAGGGCGGGGGCTCCGAAAACATGAGTCGTGTGACCATGCTTGCCCCGGCTCAGGGCTGGGAAGGCATCAAGAAATTCGTCATTGAACGTGTTGCAGAAGCCGGTCCCAACCCGTGTCCCCCGACCATGGTCGGAATCGGTGTTGGCGGAACTTTTGAATATTCAGCACTGCTGGCTAAAAAGTCCCTGATGCGCAAAGTTGGTGAGCCGCATCCAGATCCTGAAATCGGTAAACTGGAAGCCGAACTAATGGAAGAGTTGAACAAACTCGGCATCGGCCCCATGGGACTTGGCGGCAAGACAACCGTGTTTGATGTGAAAATCGAAATGCGCCCCTGCCACATTGCGTCCCTGCCGCTGGCTGTGAACATCCAGTGCCATTCTTCAAGGCACGAGGAGGTTATACTCTAATGGCTGAATATAAGCTGAAGACTCCGCTGACTGATGAAGATATGGTCCAGCTCAAGGCCGGGGATGTGGTTAAACTGACAGGAACCATCTATACCGCGCGCGACGCTGCCCACAAGAGACTTTGCGACTTGCTTGATAAGGGTGAGAAACTTCCTTTCGACTTGAAAGGCTCCGTAGTCTATTACGTCGGGCCCAGCCCGGCTCCCCCAGGCAAACCTATCGGTTCCGCCGGACCGACCACCAGCTACCGAATGGATACTTATGCCCCCCGTCTGCACGGTCTAGGACAGAAGGCAAGTATCGGTAAAGGGAAGCGTAGTGAGGAGGTCAAGCAGGCCCTGAAGGATTATAAAGCTGTATATTTTGGAGCAACAGGAGGTGCTGGTGCTCTGCTTTCCATGTGCATCAAAGAAGCGAAGGTTATCGCTTTTGATGAACTTGGTCCCGAAGCCATCCGGGAACTGACCGTTGAGGATTTTCCTCTGCTGGTCATTAATGATTCCCATGGTGGCGAACTGTATGCCGTACCTGACCGCAAAGCGGCAGGTGTTGAGTAACAAGTCTGCTGCATTGCAGCTGACAATTAAGGAGAAAACTTATGGCTCTTTTTACGAAACAGGAAGCTCTTGATTATCATTCCAAAGGCAGAAAAGGGAAAATTGAGGTCGTTCCCGTAAAACCCTGCAACACTCAGAAAGACCTTTCTATGGCTTACAGCCCCGGTGTAGCCGAAGCTTGTCTTGCAATAGCCGAGGATAAGGAAAAATCGTACGAGTACACCGGGCGCGGAAACCTTGTAGCTGTGGTTTCCAACGGAACCGCAGTACTTGGTCTCGGTAATATCGGACCTGAAGCCGGCAAGCCGGTTATGGAAGGCAAGGGTGTTCTCTTCAAGGTTTTCGCAGACGTTGATGTTTACGACATCAACCTTGATGTCACCGATGCTGATGAACTCTGCAATATCGTAAAAGCTCTTGAGCCCACCTTCGGCGGTATCAACCTTGAAGACATCAAGTCTCCTGAGTGCTTCTACATTGAAGAAAAACTCAAGAAAGAAATGAATATCCCGGTTTTTCATGATGATCAGCACGGCACCGCTATTATTTCCGGTGCGGGTCTGATCAACGCCGCTGAAATTGCAGGCAAGAAAATCGAAGATATGCGTCTGGTTGTTTCCGGAGCAGGTGCGGCGGCTATCGCTTGCACAAACTTTTACATGTCTCTGGGCATCAAACGTGAAAATGTCGCTATGTTCGACTCCCGCGGCCATATCAATAAGAGCCGCGAAGGTCTGAATGAGCAGAAGCTCCAGTTTGCAACTGACAAGGAATATAAAGACCTTGCCGATGCAATGAAGGGTGCGGACCTGTTCCTCGGTCTTTCCGTAAAAGGAATGGTAACCAAGGATATGGTCAAATCCATGGCCGATTCTCCTATCATTTTCGCCTGCGCCAACCCTGATCCTGAAATATCTTATACCGATGCCAAAGAAGCCCGTCCCGATGCCATCATGGGTACCGGACGTTCCGACTACCCCAACCAGGTTAACAACGTCCTCGGTTTCCCCTTCATCTTCCGTGGTGCACTTGATGTAAACGCCAGTGCCATCAATGAAGAAATGAAGATTGCAGCAGCAACTGCTCTTGCTGCTTTGGCCAAAGAACCGGCTCCGGATTACGTTTGTGAAGCCTATGGTGTCGATAAGCTCGAATTCGGTATCGACTACATTATTCCCAAACCGCTCGACCTGCGTCTGATCGAATGGGAATCCGCTGCTGTTGCACAGGCTGCAATGGATACCGGTGTAGCCCGCAAGAAGATTGATATTGATGAGTACAAGAAAGAACTGCGCGAACGTCTGGCTGCTTCCAGAAAACGCGTAGGTGAATTTCTTGAAACTTATAGTTTCGATTCCTAATTCCCGCTTCAAGCGCTGAAGAAAGGATTGATTCTGCCTGAGGGGGGGGAATTCCTTAGGCAAAGATCATTTAATTTAGTTAATTACACCCTCCCGGTTTTTGTTAACCGGGAGGGTACAAAACTGGTGGTGAGGTCCTGTATGTAAAGTATCGGCAGTCTGACCGGATCAAGGCAGTATGGATTGAACTGCGCTGACAACCCGCGTAGCGGGGCGGTGATACCCATTTTATCCGGCATGGCCTGCCATAAGCTCAAGTGAGGGACTATGAGCGATCAACAAGATGGTGGTAACGGTCGTAAAATTGGTTTTTTCTTAGGTCCGATAGTTTTCCTAATTATGTTAATGATGCCCGTCCCTTCCGGAATGGAACCTGCGGCATGGAAGGTGGCGGCGGTAACAGCCTTAATGGCAATCTGGTGGATTAGCGAAGCAATTCCTATTCCCGCAACTTCTCTTATTCCTATAGCCTTATTCCCGTTGCTGGGTATTGTTAAATCCGCAGCGGCCTGTGCTCCATATGCCAACCATCTTATTTACCTGTTCATGGGTGGCTTTTTTCTGGCCGTAACTATGGAAAGATGGAATCTGCATAGGCGCATAGCTCTGCACACAATTAAGGCTGTCGGAACCAGCCCCGGTCGCATGATCCTGGGATTCATGATCGCTACCGGTTTTCTTTCCATGTGGGTTTCCAACACCGCAACAACCATGATGATGGTTCCCATCGGTCTAGCTGTTATCCAGCAGGCCACTGGTTTTGATTCCAAAGATCTCAAAGCCTGTGCCAATGCAGGACCGGAATCCAACTTCGGTAAATGTCTTATGCTCGGTATCGCCTATGCTGCTTCCATGGGTGGTGTCGGTACCATCATCGGTACTCCGCCGAACACGGTTATGGTCGGTATGGTTGACAAAATGTATGGTGTTCACATTGGTTTCGGCCAGTGGATGCTTTACGGGGTTCCTCTTGCTACACTTATGATCGCTCTTTCCTGGTGGTTGTTAACCAAAGTGCTTTTCCCCTCAAAAGGTCTGGAACTTGCCGGCGGTGAAGCCATTATCAACAGGGAAATCGAAGCCCTTGGGCCCATGTCCAAGGAAGAGAAATACATAGTTATTGTCGGCTGTTTCGTGGCAGCATTCTGGCTGTCCCGCGGATTCATGAAACCTCTGGTCAAGGACTTCTGGCCCAATTTCGGTTATGTGCATGATGCTACCATCGGTATAATGGGCTCACTGATCCTGTTTGCGATTCCTACCAATTTCAAGAAAGGGGAATTTTTGCTTGATTGGAAAACCGCAGTTAAAATTCCCTGGGATGTAATCCTGCTTTTTGGTGGTGGTCTTGCAATAGCCAACGGCTTCTCCAAGACCGGTCTGGCAGGCTACATCGCATCAAGATTGACCATGCTCGACGGTATGACCCTCTTGATGTTCGTTGCCATTGTAGTCCTGATTACTATCTTCCTAACTGAAATTACCTCCAATACCGCCACCGCGACCCTGCTTGTCCCCATTATGGGCAGTGCGGCAATCGCCATGGGCGTGCACCCCTTTGCCACCATCGTTAGTGCTTGTGTAGCAGCCTCCTTTGCATTCATGCTTCCGGTTGCGACTCCGCCTAACGCTGTAGTGTTCGGTTCCGGATGCGTGTCCATCAAACAGATGGCCTCGGCAGGTTTCTGGCTGAACATTATCGGCGCGATCCTGATCACTATTTCCGTGGTCTATCTGCTGCCGGTACTCTGGGGTATAGATTTAACAATGCTCCCTGATTGGGCAGTTATGCCTAAGTAATACTCCCTAAAGTTTCCGGGCGTTTGGCCACGCCCGGAAACGTACTTCATAAAGATATTTTAAACTTGGTTTTTCCTCTAAATTTTCTGCAATCGTATAATTGCGGGGTCTAAATTTGTGTCCGAAAACCGGACCCGGAGACACCGGATGTTCCGCAAGCATCCTCCGGCAGAGCCATGATCTGTTTGTCTCTTTAGCTCTACATTCGCGTTGAAGCATAAGATTCAAGTCAGCACGGCGGACCTCATCAGCACCTCCCCCTATTGTGGCTGCTGCCGGGTGTCTCCAAATCATAAGTTTGAGAGGTTACATCTGCTCCGTTCTATTTTCCGTGACCGCAATGACGTGATTAATGATGAAAGATTTGGTATTACTTAATTCCTATGAGTAACTGAATTCAGGAGAAAGAATGTCAAAGAGCTTGTATATTGCGGCAACAGAGGCCCGGAGCGGGAAATCAGCAATCGTCCTCGGGGTGATGCAGCTGCTTCTGACCCATCTACGCAAGGTGGCTATTTTCAGACCTATCATTCATGATAATTTTCGGGATCGAGACCACGATATTGATCTTATCCTGCGCCATTTCAAACTTCCTCAGGATTATAAAACCACTTACGCCTATACCCAGAGTGAGGCTACCCGGCTGCTTAACGACGGCAAGCATTCCCTGCTGATGGAAAAAATCCTTGAGCGTTTCAAGGCACTGGAGGAAAACTATGATTTCGTTCTTTGCGAAGGTTCGGATTACCTCGGTGGTGAGGCTGCTGTAGAGTTTGAAATCAACCTTGATGTAGCAAGCAATCTCGGCAGTCCGGTGCTGGCGGTGCTCAATGCCATGGATAGTTACGAAGATGAAATCTGTGACCTTGCAAACCGGACAGTAGCCATGTTCGAGGATAAGGGACTGGATGTTATCTCGGTCATGATCAACCGTGCATCCAGCGAATTTTCTCCGGATCTTGCCGAACGGCTGCGTAACTGTCTGAATAGTGAAAACCATCCGCTTGTCTATGTGTTGCCGGATGATAAACGTCTGGGCAATCCGACCATGAATGATGTTGTTAAATGGCTTGATTGCAGGGTTCTTTACGGTAAGAGCCGTCTTGATACGCCCATTGATAACTACGTGGTTGCGGCCATGCAGATTGAGAATTTTTTGAAATACGTCAAAGACGGCAGCTTGATAATCACTCCCGGAGACCGGTCGGATATAATCCTTGCCAGTCTTGCCTCTCGCCTTTCCGATTCCTATCCAAATGTCTCCGGAATTTTGCTTACCGGGGGTATTCGGCCGGCTATGACCGTTCACCATTTGATTGAGGGCTGGAAGGGGGTCCCGCTGCCTATTCTGGTGGCACCGGACCATACATATAAGACCGCCCAGATTCTGCGCGGTCTGCATGGTAAGATCGATCCCGAGAATCAGGCCAAAGTTCTTTCGGCCATGGGGCTTTTTGAAACATGCGTTGATTCACATGAACTGCAGCGCAAGCTGGTTTCCAGTCGCTCCACCAGAATTACGCCGTACATGTTCGAGCATACTCTGCTGCATAAAGCGCGCGAGAATAAGCAGCATATAGTGCTGCCGGAAGGTAAGGAAGAACGCATACTCAGGGCGGCTGACATTCTCAGGCGCCGGGATGTGGTAAAACTAACCTTGCTCGGGAATGAGGATGAAGTGGCTAAAGCTGCTTCTGATATTGGAATAAGTCTCAAAGGTATTGACATTGTTGACCCTGTCAAATCGGAACATTTCGAGAGTTTTGTGGATACTTATTTCGAGTTGCGCAAGCATAAGTGCATAGTCAAGGATGATGCCCGGGACCGTATGAGTGATCCGACTTATTTCGGAACCATGATGGTTTATACCGGTGTTGCTGACGGCATGGTTTCCGGATCCATAACTACCACAGCACAGACTATCCGCCCGGCTTTTGAGTTTATCAAAACCAAGCCCGGATTCTCCATAGTTTCCAGTGTGTTTCTCATGTGCCAGAATGACAGGGTTATGGCCTACGGTGATTGTGCAGTGAATCCCAATCCAAATGCGCGAGAGTTGGCTGAAATTGCAATCAGTTCCGCCAACACGGCTGAAATATTCGGTATTGAACCGCGTGTGGCTATGCTCTCCTATTCTACCGGGGAGTCCGGTAAAGGGCGTTCTGTTGATAAGGTCAAGGAGGCCACCAGACTTGTGCGTGAGCTGGCCCCGGAAATTGCGGTGGAGGGTCCTTTGCAGTTTGATGCGGCAGTGGATGAGGATGTTGCCGCTGAACTTATGCCTGATAACGATGTTGCCGGGCAGGCTACTGTACTCATTTTTCCCGACCTTAATACCGGGAACAATACCTATAAAGCCGTACAGCGGTCGCAGCCGGAATCTGTAGCAATAGGTCCGATACTGCAGGGCTTGAAAAAACCGGTCAATGACCTCAGCAGAGGCTGTACTGTGCGCGATGTTGTCAATACCGTGGCCATCACGGCTATTCAGGCAATTGCGGAGAAGGAGAAAGAGCAGAAGTGATGACCTCTAGGGGTATTGTATAAATCATCTGCAATTATACTGAACAAGGTTCCAGCGGGCGATCTGGTCCTCGTCTCTGGATGTAAAAAAATGGAAGCGTCTTTTTTTTCAGGTACTTTGAACGGGCGACCAATTTTTTACATAATTCGGCCTTGAAGCAGTCAAATACGGGTAGGCAACGTGTAGGGTAGTGTGATACACTTTTCCGCGCACGCCTTCCTAACAATAAAGACACGGAGATTTAAAGAATGGCAAAAAAAATGAAAACCATGGATGGTAACCAAGCCGCATCGTATGTGGCTTATGCTATGTGCGAAACCGCCGCCATCTATCCTATTACCCCTTCTTCCCCAATGGCCGAGCTGGCTGACGAGTGGGCTGTTCAGGGTGTGAAAAATATTTTCGGCACCACTATGGAAGTTCGCGAGCTTCAGTCCGAAGCCGGCGCAGCAGGAGCCCTGCACGGTGCTCTTGCCGCAGGTAACCTCTCCTGCACATTTACCGCTTCGCAGGGGCTGCTGCTGATGATCCCCAACATGTATAAGATTGCGGGTGAATTGCTGCCTACAGTCTTCCATGTGTCCGCCCGTGCAGTGGCCGGCCACGCACTGTCCATCTTTGGCGATCATCAGGACGTAATGGCCACCCGTCAGACCGGGTTTGCAATGCTGGCTTCAAACTCTGTACAGGAAGCCCTAGACCTAGCTCTTGTTTCCCATCTGGCAACAGTTGAGTCCAACATTCCTTTTGTTCACTTCTTCGATGGATTCAGAACTTCCCACGAAATCCAGAAAATTGAACTGATCGATTACGAAGACATGGCCGCCGCCCTGAACTGGGATAAAGTCCGTGACTTCCGTGACCGCGCACTGAACCCGGAGCATCCGCACACCCGCGGAACAGCTCAGAACCCTGATATCTATTTCCAGGGTGTGGAAGCAATCAACCCTTATCGTGACGCTGTTCCCGGCCATGTTGAAGATGCTATGGCCAAGGTCAAAGAGATTACCGGACGTGAATACAAACTTTTCGACTATGTGGGACACCCCGAAGCCGAAGACATTATCGTCGCCATGGGGTCCGGTTGTGAAGCCATCGAAGAGACCATCGAGAAGCTGGTGGCTGAAGGTGAAAAAGTCGGTCTCGTAAAAGTCCGCCTTTACCGTCCTTTTTCCATTGAACATCTTGGCCGCGCCATCCCCGCGACCTGCCAGCAGATCACCGTTCTGGACCGCACCAAAGAAGGCGGAGCAATCGGAGATCCCCTGTACCTTGATGTCTGCACCGCACTGAAAGAAATGAATATCGACCTGCCCGTGCATGCAGGACGTTACGGTCTCGGTTCCAAGGAATTTACTCCTTCAATGGTCAAGGCTGTTTACGACAACATGAAGTCCCTGTCTCCCAGACACCACTTCACCGTCGGTATCCACGACGATGTGACCCGCCTTTCCCTCGACGTTGGCGAAAGCATTGATACTACCCCCGAAGGCACTGTTCAGTGTAAATTCTGGGGTCTCGGTTCCGACGGTACTGTCGGCGCTAACAAACAGGCCATTAAAATTATCGGTGATAAGACCGACATGTACGCACAGGGCTACTTTGCCTACGACTCCAAAAAGTCCGGCGGTATCACCGTATCCCACCTGCGTTTCGGTAAAAGTCCCATCAAGTCCACATACCTTGTGGAAATTGCGGACTTCATCGCCTGTCACAACCCCAGCTACGTGAAACTTTACGATCTTCTGGACGGTATCCGTGAAGGCGGTACTTTCCTGCTGAACACCAGCATGGGACTGGAAGATCTCGAATCCGAACTTCCAGCAAAACTGCGCCGCAAAATTGCGCAGAACAAGCTCAAGTTCTACGTCATCGACGGTGTTAAGATTGCCGGTGAAGTAGGACTTGGCGGCCGCATCAACATGGTTATGCAGACCGCTTTCTTCAAACTGGCAAATGTTATTCCTTTTGAAGACGCAGTCAAATACCTCAAAGAATCAATTCAGACCGCTTACGGCAAGAAAGGCGAAAAGATCGTCAACATGAACAACGCTGCTGTTGATCAGGCCGAAGCGAACCTTATTGAAATTAAATACCCCGAAAGTTGGGCAACTGCCGAAGATGAAGACGCTCATGAACATCACGAGCCTGAATTCATCACCGATGTGGTCAAGCCTATCCTCGCCCAGAAGGGTGATGATCTTCCGGTCAGCGCATTTTCCCCTGACGGCCGTTTCCCCATGGGAACCGCACGTTTTGAAAAGCGCGGTGTAGCAATCATGGTTCCCGAATGGATCAAGGACAACTGCATCCAGTGCAACCAGTGCTCCTTCGTCTGCCCGCATAGCGCCCTGCGTCCTGTTCTCGTAGACGAAGAAGAAATGAAGATCGCGCCTGACAGCTTCGAAACCCAGGAAGCCAAAGGCAAGGGTATGGAAGGTTATCAGTATCGCATGCAGGTCAACACCCTTGATTGTCAGGGCTGCGGTAACTGCGCGGATATATGCCCGGCAAAGGAAAAAGCTCTGGTAATGAAGCCTCTGGCTACCCAGACCGAGAAAGAAGTTCCCAACTACGATTTCTCCGAAATCGTATCCTTCAAGGATCGCCTCCTGCCGCGTACCAGCGTAAAGGGCAGCCAGTTCCAGCAGTCCCTGATGGAATTCTCCGGCGCATGTGCCGGTTGCGGTGAAACTCCTTACGTTAAGGTTCTCACCCAGCTCTTCGGCGAACGCATGATTATTGCCAACGCCACAGGTTGTTCTTCTATCTGGGGCGCTTCCGCTCCTTCCACTCCCTACTGCGAGAACATCGAAGGTCACGGTCCTGCATGGGGTAACTCCCTGTTTGAAGATGCAGCCGAGTACGGCTTCGGTATGGAAATGGCTATTTCCAACCGCCGTGATCGTTTGAAGATGCAGATGGAAGAGGCTCTTGAACTTGAGATCTCTGATGAACTCAAAGACGCCCTCAAAGGCTGGATCGAAAATAAAGATGACGCTGACAAGTCCCGCGAATACGGTGATCAGCTGCGTGAACTTCTTGCTGTAGAAGCGGACAACTATGACCTGCTGCTCGAAATCGAAGAGCAGGAAGACCTCTTCACCAAGAAGTCTGTATGGTGCTTCGGCGGTGACGGTTGGGCTTACGATATCGGTTTCGGCGGTCTCGACCACGTTCTCGCTTCCGGCAAGGATATCAACATCCTTGTTATGGATACCGAAGTATACTCCAACACTGGCGGTCAGGCTTCCAAAGCAACTCCGCTCGGCTCCATTGCCAAGTTCGCTGCAGCTGGTAAGCATACTTCCAAGAAAGATCTTGGCCGTATGATGATGAGCTACGGCTACGTTTATGTTGCTTCCGTTTCCATGGGCGCCAACAAGAATCAGGTCATGAAAGCATTCATGGAAGCTGAGTCCTATCCCGGACCTTCCCTGATCATTGCATACGCACCTTGTATCAACCAGGGTATCCGTAAGGGTATGGGTAAAACCCAGCTTGAAGGTAAACTCGCAGTTGAATCCGGCTACTGGCCGCTTTACCGGTTTGATCCCCGCCGCGAAGAAAATGGCGAGAATCCGCTGGTTGTTGAGTACAAAGAACCTGACGGAACCCTGCAGGAATTCCTCTCCGGTGAGAGCCGCTACGCAATGCTTGAGCGCATGATGCCTGAAGCATCCAAGACCATGCGTGCCGGCATCGAAAAGGATTGCCTCCAGCGCTACAAGCTTCTTAAACAGCTGGCTGAAATAGACTACAAAGTCGATTAGGTTGTTTTAGGAACAGTCTGTATAATAACAAGGCCCCCGCATCCACCGGATGCGGGGGCTTTTCGCTTTTCATGTGAAAATTTTAAGTTAAGAAATCATGCTTTTTATAAAGTAAGTTTAATTCTTCTGGCTTCTCATTTTTAGGCGTATTTTGTCTTAATTCCGGCTCTGACTTGCAAAAAGAGCCGTTTCAGGCAACAAGGGAACCACTTTGAACGAAGGAGTCGGTTTTGACAGAAATAAACTCATCTTCACCTTTGGATGCTAAGATTGCGCACAGTGCAGGGCTCATGTCCGGCATGTTGGAAATGTATCCGCCGGAACATATCTATGTAGCATGGACCGGTGGCAAGGACTCCACGGTGGTGCTTGCCCTGTGGCGGGAAGTGCTTAAGAGCAAGGGCAAAGAGGCTTCTCTGGTTCTGGTTCCACAGGCTGTGTCCATTGATACAGGGGTTAAGTTTCCAGAAGTCATGGGCTTTCGGGACCGGATTGCCATGCAATGGGGTGTTGACGTAAAGGTAATTCGCCCGAGCGTAGATATCTCAAGTTATCCAGTTGCCAAGGACCCGGTTAAATGCTGTGGCGAACTCAAGATCAAACCTTTGCAGAAGGCTATCGAAGAGTTTGAAATTGACCTGCTGATCACCGGAATACGCCGCGATGAACATATCAGCCGGGCCGGGCGTAAATATATGGAAGTGCGTGATGATCCCGATCATACCCTGCTCAATCCGATTCTCGAATGGACTGAGATGGATATCTGGTCGTT
Source organism: Maridesulfovibrio sp. (assembly GCF_963667685.1). Lineage (NCBI taxonomy): Bacteria > Pseudomonadati > Thermodesulfobacteriota > Desulfovibrionia > Desulfovibrionales > Desulfovibrionaceae > Maridesulfovibrio > Maridesulfovibrio sp. The sequence continues at coordinate 2,241,804 of NZ_OY763930.1, forward strand.
TATTACCATGAATCAGATTCCGCATTGCGAACTATACGACCAAGGCTATCGCTCGCTGGGCTGTCAGCCCTGCACCAGCAAAGGTGAAAGTTCCGAGCGCGAAGGGCGTAATATGGAAAAAGAACGCAATCTGGAACAGCTTACTTCCATGGGTTATTTTTAAGGATATGCCTTCGGCGGCCAGAGAAACTTTTTGGAAAAAGTTTCTCTGGACTCTTCAAAAACTTTTATTAGGGCTTCGCCGCGATGATTTTCAGGCCGTTCTGTTTTGATTAGGAGAACGGATTTTTTAATATAAAGAGAGTATTATTATGAGAGTTAATTTTTGTTTATCAAGTTATGAAGTCCACGAGTCCTGGCGTGGATTTTTTACCCTTCCAAGAATGATGGAGCTGGACCGCATCAGTTCATCCATCGGTAATGATTTTACCCCCAACGCAGACAAAGTATTACGCTTTTGCCAGACTGACCTTTCAAAGGTGAAGGTTATTATTCTCGGGCAGGACCCTTACCCGCAGATGGGTGTTGCTACCGGGCGTGCTTTTGAAGTTGGTGATATCCAAAACTGGGCAGAGCTTAAGCGCAATGCTTCACTGGTGAATATCCTCAAGCTGTTGCACAAGAATTATCTACAGGCTGACGATGTAGAAGGTATCGCCAAGATCAGGACTGATATTGAGTCCGGTAAATTCCCGGTTCTCCCCCCTAAAAAACTTTTTGGCCATCTCGAAGAAGAAGGCGCGCTTTTCCTGAATACTGCATTGACCTGCCAGATTGATAATTCCGGTAGCCATACTGAAATATGGAGAGAGTTCAGCAGCGCACTCCTGCAATATATTGCCCAAAAAAACATGGCCGCAAAATGGCTGCTTTGGGGCAAGGATGCACAGGAATTTGCAGCATTCGTACCCGAAGACCAGAAAAAGACCAGCTATCACCCGCGACTGTTCAACAAAACCCCCGGTTCCTTTCTTGGTGAAAATCATTTCGCCGACTGTTCGGAAATCAACTGGGTAAAATAGAAATTTGACTCTATCGCGGTTTTTATTGCGCATAATCCTGATAATAACGAGCTCGTAGGGCAAATAAAAGGTTTTGGGATTCTAACACCCTTTAGCAAAAGGGTTTTAGCCCCTGGATGGCACCGCGGTGGCGCAGCCGGATGCAAGCCTTGGCTATCGGACCGATATATACTATGATACCGCGCACGTTATTTTTGAATTAGCTGCCAAACTGAATAAATCAGGTGAAAAATGATTAATAGAAAAAAGACCCGTGAGCTGTTCATCGGGGATGTGGGTATTGGCGGGGACAATCCGATCAGGGTTCAGTCCATGTGCAATACCGACACCCGCGATGCTCTTTCCACCCGTGCTCAGATCGACGCTCTGGCAGAGGCCGGATGTGAGATTGTACGCGTTGCCGTGCCGGACGCAGAGGCAGCCAAAGCCCTGCCGCAGATTCGTAAAGGTTCCCCGGTTCCGCTGGTGGCCGATATCCATTTTGATTATCGCCTTGCTCTCGCAGCTCTGGAAGCTGGTATTGACGCCCTGCGCATCAACCCCGGTAACATCGGCGGTGAGGATAAGGTCGATACTGTGGTCGCAGCAGCCAAGGAACGCAATGTCCCTATCCGCATCGGCGTGAACGGCGGTTCGCTGGACAAATCACTGCTTGCCAAGTATGGCGGTCCGACCCCGGAAGCAATGGTCGAAAGTGCTTTGCAACACGTGGCTCTGCTGGAAAAAAGGAATTTCTATAACACCAAGATTTCACTTAAATCTTCATCGGTGCTGAACACCATTGCCGCTTACAAACTGCTTTCCGAGAAAGTGGATTACCCTCAGCACGTCGGCATCACCGAGGCCGGGACTCTGGTTCGCGGCGCGGTAAAATCTTCTGTGGGGTTGGGTATCCTGTTCTGGGAAGGACTTGGCGACACCATGCGCGTTTCGCTGACCCATGACCCGGTGGCGGAAGTCGGTGTTGCATGGGAAATCCTGCGTTCATTGGGACTTCGTGAACGCGGCCCCGAAATTGTTTCCTGCCCGACCTGCGGCCGTACTGAAATCGACTTAATTGGGCTGGCCCAGAAAGTGGAAGACAATTTGCGCGGCGTGAAGGAAAGCTTCACCGTTGCGGTCATGGGCTGTGTTGTAAACGGTCCCGGAGAAGCCCGCGAAGCCGACATCGGCATTGCCGGGGGCCGGGGACTTGGTATCATTTTCCGCAAGGGCGAAGTTATCCGCAAAGTCAAGGGTGACGAGAACCTGCTGCCAGAATTTATGAAAGAAATTGAAATATTCCTGAAAGAAAAGAGAGGACAATAAATGCGTTTAAGCCGTTTCTATATTCCCACTTTGAAAGAAGACCCTTCCGAAGCGGAAGTAGTCTCCCATAAACTGCTCATGCGTGCGGGTATGATCCGCAAGCTGACCAGCGGTATTTACAGCTATCTGCCGCTGGGCCTTAAATCCGTAAACAAGGTTGCCGCCATCGTTCGTGAAGAAATGAACCGTGCTGGGGCATTAGAAGTGCTTCTGCCCATGGTTCAGCCCGGCGACCTCTGGCAGGAGACAGGGCGTTGGGATTACTACGGCAAGGAACTGCTGCGCGTTAAAGACCGTCATGGTCGTGATTACTGCCTCGGACCTACTCACGAAGAAGTTATTACCGACCTTGTGCGCGGTGAAGTAAAATCCTACAAGCAGCTCCCGCTGAACCTTTACCAGATTCAGACCAAATTCCGTGACGAAATTCGTCCTCGCTTCGGCCTGATGCGTGGTCGTGAATTTATCATGAAAGATGCTTACTCTTTTGATAAAGACGAAGCCGGCGCAGAAGAGTCCTATCGCGGAATGTTCGAAGCATATAAAAAAGCTTTCGCCCGCATCGGCCTGAACTTCCGCCCTGTACAGGCTGATTCCGGTGCTATCGGCGGTGATTTCTCCCATGAATTTCACGTGCTGGCTGAGACCGGTGAAGATACCATCGCAGTCTGCAAAGACGAAAAATGCGGTTATGCAGCGAACCTCGAAAAAGCGAAGATTGCAGCGCCTGCTGGTGAATCCATGCTTAAAGCCGAGTGTCCCGCCATTGAAGAAGTTGCTACGCCCGGTAAGCATACTGTGGAAGAAGTCTGCGAATTCCTCGGTGTAAGTCAGGACAAGCTGGTTAAGACTCTGCTTTTCACCGTTGACGGTGAGCCTGTTGCTGCACTGGTGCGCGGTGACCGCGAACTGAACGACGTAAAGCTGCGCAACCTTGTCGGCGGAAATGAGATCGAAATGGCAAGCGAAGAGCAGGTCAAGGAATGGACCGGCGCTCCTGTCGGTTTTGCCGGACCTGTGGGTCTCAAGATTGAGCGTATTTTTGCTGACCATGAGCTGCTTTCCGCAACCGATTGGATTGCCGGTGCCAATAAGGGCGATACCCATATCAGACACCTTTCCCTCGGCCGCGACTGCAAGATCGAACAGTTTGCTGACCTGCGTGTGATTACCGAAGCTGACCCCTGCCCCGAGTGCGGCGCAGCTATCGAGTTCACCAAGGGTATTGAAGTTGGACACGTTTTCAAACTTGGTTCCAAATACTCCAAGTCCATGGAAGCTACTTTCCTTGATGAAAACGGCAAAAGCCAGCCGATGGTTATGGGTTGCTACGGTATTGGTGTTTCCCGTATTGTTGCTTCCGCCATTGAGCAGAACAACGACGAGAACGGTGCCATCTTCCCGCCGACCATCGCGCCTTTTGAACTCTGCGTAATCTCCCTTGGCGGTAAGGACGCGGCAGTTAACGAAAAGGCCGAAGAGCTTTATAACGAATTGATGGAGATGGGAATCGACGCAGCTTACGATGATCGTAGTGAGCGGCCGGGCGTAAAATTTGCCGATGCCGATCTGATCGGTTACCCTATGCAGCTGGTTATCGGCGGCAAGGGACTCAAGAACGGTATTGTGGAAGCTAAGAACCGCAAGACCGGTGAAAAGATCGAACTGCCCCTTGAAGGTTTTACTGAAGCTTTTAAAGCATGGCGTGCTGAAATATGGCAGTCCTGGGGATTGGAATCTAAGTAATTTAATGGGTTTGGTGCTGCCAAACAGCACCAAACCCATAATAATAATATGAAAATATTCTCAGTAACTGACATTACCCGAGCTGTTAAAGATGTTCTGGAAACAGAATTTCCTTTTATATGGGTGCGGGGTCAGGTTACAAATTTAGCCCGGCCTGCATCCGGGCATATTTATTTTACGCTCACCGACGGTGACGCGGGACTCTCCGTGGTCTGGTTCAAAGGCAACCAGCGCACCGGCGTAGGGGACGGCGAAGAAACAATAAATCCGCTAACCGGAGAGATTGAGTCCGGCAGTCCGCTTGAGCTTGAAGACGGTATGGAGATTCTCTGCGCCGGACACATGAATGTATACCCGCCGCGCGGGGTGTACCAGCTTGTAGCAGAGCTGGTACAGGAGCAGGGCGTCGGTGATTTGAAGCTGGCCTTCGAGGCCATGAAGCGAAAGCTTGCCGAGAAAGGCTACTTTGATGATGACCGCAAAATGGAAATTCCCCGTTCCCCGAAAAGGGTTGCGGTAGTTACCGCTCCTACGGGAGCGGCAGTGCGGGACTTCCTGAAGATAGCTGAAGTCCGCGGAACCGGAGCTGAAATACGAATTTACCCGACTTTGGTTCAGGGTGATCTTGCTCCGGGCCAGATCGCGCAGGCTCTTGATGCTGTGGGCGAAGACGGATGGGCTGAGGTCGCCGTACTGATTCGAGGCGGAGGTTCACTGGAAGACTTGTGGGCCTTTAATACCGAGCAGGTGGCTGATGCACTGTTTCGTTCCACTGTTCCGGTGGTCTGTGGTGTAGGGCATGAGGTTGATGTTTCCATTGCAGACTACGTTGCTGATAAGCGGGTGGCCACACCCAGCCATGCTGCGCAGGAACTCTGGCCCCGGCGTGAAATATTGATGCAGAGTGTCGATGAACTTGATTTCGCTTTGAAACGAAGCTTTGAAAATTTTTTACATATACGCGAATCCAGTCTGGGAAATTTGCAGAAAGGATTGAGCTGGCTTTCTCCGGCGCAACGTATTGAACGGCTGCTGACTTCATTTGATGAGGAATGGGCGCGCCTGGACCGTGTTGTTGCCAAGTTTGTTGAAGCTAAAAGCGATACAGTTGAGATTCTTTTGCGACGGTTATCCTTTGCCTTTGGTGAAGAGAGGATAATGCGTATGGAACAGGAATTTTCCGGACTGGAAAGCAGGTTTGCGCGTGCTGCTGATTCCTTTTTTAAAGATAAAAGGTCCGAATTTGAAAATGTGGCCACATCATTGCGTATGCTGGACCCGGAAAGTCCGCTGGAACGGGGATATTCACTCGTCACAGTGGAAAAGAGCGGTGCTTTCCTGCGCAGTCCGGGTGAAGTTGCAGATGGTGATTCCATCAGGGTGCGGGTGAAATCCGGCGAAATCCGGGCAAGAGTTACATCTGAATAATTTGTGGAGATTCTTAAAAATGAACCGAAATAGACAATTCCGAATCGCTTTTTTGACCCTGCTGATACTTTTAGTTTGCGCATCCTCAGCGTTTGCTTCGGTCTATCTGGCCTATCCCAAGAAAGTAGGCCTCGGAGAGCCTTTTATGGTCAGGGTAACTTCCGATAAGCCTTTTTCATCTGTGGAGATTAACTGGAAGGGCAAAAGTGTCAACCCTGAGATCAGGAATTGGAAAGGCCGTTCTGTCGCGCTGGCAATGTTAGGTACAGATGTGCTTTCTGATAAACCCGGACGCGATAAGATCGTGATTAAAACTGTTTCCAACGGGGAAGAGCGAAACTTCGGCCGGACGGTCAGGATTCAGAAAAAAAAGTATAAAATTCAGCGCCTGACTCTGCCCGAGAAAATGGTTACTCCGCCGAAGGAGGTCTATGAAAAGATCGCGCGGGACCGTAAAGAGGTAAACGCAGCCAAGGCAACCATGAGTGCGGAACGAAAATGGTATGTTCCTTTTAACCGTCCTACTAAGGGGGCGCAGTCCAGTCCTTACGGAGCGCAGCGAATCTTGAACGGAAAGCCGAAGAACCCGCACCGTGGTCTAGATTTTAGGGGTGCGAAAGGAACTTCCGTTAAGGCCATGGCCGACGGAAAAGTTGTCCTTGTCGGTAATCACTATTACGCCGGTAATTCAATTTATGTTGACCACGGCAACGGAGTGGTCACTATGTATTTCCATCTTTCCCGGATAGATGTTAAGGAAGGCGACATGGTTGAGCGTGGTCAGCTTCTCGGAGGCATCGGCTCGACCGGAAGGGTGACCGGACCGCACCTGCACCTGAGTGTATCTGTACAGGGCAAACTGGTTGACCCTAACTACTTAATGCACAAAACAACTGATCAACTGCTTGGTATCAAATAGATATATATATGGCTGATAAAACATTTGAAGAACGTCTGGACCGCTTGAAGGCGATAGTTGCATCACTTGAAAAAGGTGATTTGCCTCTCGAGGAAGGAGTGGCTCTCTTTAAAGAAGGGCAGACTCTTTCAAAGGAATGCGCCATACAGCTGGAAAAGGCCCGCAACGAAGTAAAAATAGTTACTGGCGACGAAGTTGAAGACTTTGACGTTGATACAGAAGAGGATACAGCTGATGACTGTTAAAGAAAAACTCGCAGTACATGCTGCGGATGTTGAAAAATATCTGGGTGGATGTCTTAAGGATAAGGGGATTCCAGAAAATCTTCTTGAATCCATGGAATACAGCCTGATGGCTGGAGGTAAGCGCCTTCGCCCTGTGCTGGTTCTGGTCTGGGCCAAGATGCTCGGAGCGGGCAAAGAAGCGGTTATGCCATTTGCTGCAAGCCTTGAGATGATTCATACTTATTCGCTGATTCATGATGATCTTCCGGCTATGGATGATGATGATCTGCGCCGCGGTAAGCCCTCAAACCATAAGCAGTTTGACGAAGCTACCGCTATCCTTGCCGGTGACGGGCTGCTTACCGAAGCTTTCGGTTTCATGGCCAAGGCTGATGCTCCTGCCGAGTATGTTATTGAAGCGATATCCCTTATGGCTCAATCTGCTGGCAGCGCAGGCATGGTCGGCGGTCAGGTCGTTGATATGAGTTACACCGGCCGAGAAGGTGTTACCCTTGACGAGCTTAAAATTATGCACTCCATGAAAACCGGGGCCCTCATTCTTTCTGCTTGTAAATCAGGCGCAATTCTGGCTAAAGGAGCAGAGGCGACTGAAGATGATGTCAGAAGGGCGGAGGAATATGGACGGCTCATCGGCGTAGCATTTCAGATAGTGGATGATGTGCTGGATGTTGTCGGCGATGAAGCTACCCTGGGTAAACCTGTAGGCAGTGACATCGAACAGGGTAAATCTACTTACCCCAGCCTGATCGGACTTGAAGAAAGTAAAGAGCTGGCCCGTAAATACGTTGATGAGGCCATAGAGCTGCTTTCGCCTTATTCAGGTGAAGAGGCCGAGTTCCTCACCGAACTGGCCCGTTACATAGTAGACCGGGTTTGCTAGAATTTTAGCATCCCCGACACGGATCGGATTTTTATACATTACTTAGTTAACAGTGTTAAGTAGTTTGCGCCTGGCAGCATTTTTAGAGGGAAATGGGGAGGTTGCTGCTAAACTGCTTGAAATTTACATAGATTGAAACCAGTGGTGAGGTTCTTTGGAATATGAGCAAACATGGTGATACCTGTGGTTGCGGCGATTACGCGCTTCTACAGACTATAAACAACCCTGCACAGGTCCGCGGGCTGAGTGACGCACAGCTTACCCAGCTGGCTGATGAGCTGCGACAGTGCATAATAAATACTGTGTCAATCGGCGGTGGACATCTTGCTCCTTCCCTTGGCGTAATTGAGCTGACTCTCGCCCTGTTCAAGTGTTTTGATCTTGACCGGGACCGTCTTGTCTGGGATGTGGGCCATCAGGCTTATGCTCATAAGATTCTTACCGGTCGGTATAAAAATTTTCATACCCTGAGGCAGAAAGACGGCATCAGCGGATTCCCGCGTATGGCTGAAAGTCCCTATGACCATTTTGGAGTAGGCCACTCCAGTACTTCCATTTCCGCCGCTCTGGGAATGGCCGTCGCCAGCGACCTTGATGGTGAAAAACGTAACTGTGTCGCAGTTATCGGTGACGGCTCAATGACCGCAGGCGAGGCTTTTGAAGGGCTCAATCAGGCCGGGGGCATGAAGCGTAATATGGTGGTCATTCTCAATGATAACGAGATGTCCATTTCCACTAACGTCGGTGCTCTTTCCGCATTCCTGAGTCGTAAGCTTTCGCATCCGGTCATGAACCGGTTCAAGAAGGATTTTGAATCAGTTCTGAAGCAGATCCCCAAAATCGGCGACGATCTTGCCATGTATGCCAAGCGCGGGGAAGATTCTTTCAAAAGCTTCTTTACTCCGGGCATGCTGTTTGAAGCTCTCGATTTTACCTACCTAGGCCCCATTGACGGGCACAATATTGAAGAGCTTGTCGATGTTTTGGAGCAGGTCAAGAAGATGGACGGTCCTGTTCTGGTCCATGTGTTGACCACCAAGGGCAAGGGCTATGCTCCGGCGGAAAACAATCCTACCCATTTCCATGGTGTGGGCAGTTTTGAGCCGGAAACAGGACGAGCCAAAAAATTCAAGGGTGGTCTGCCTTCTTACACGGAAGTTTTTGGTGATACCATTTGCAAGTTGGCGGAAAAGGATGAGAAAATTGTTGCAATCACTGCCGCCATGCCCGAAGGGACAGGAACTGATAAATTTCGTGAACAGTTCCCGGAACGTTTTGTGGATGTTGGTATCTGTGAACAGCACGCAGTGACCTTTGCAGCCGGTCTGGCAACTATGGGCTACAAGCCTGCGGTGGCGATTTATTCCACATTCCTGCAACGGTCTTATGACCAGGTCGTGCACGATGTCTGCCTTCAGAACCTGAATGTGAACTTTTTCCTTGATCGCGGCGGACTGGTAGGAGCTGACGGAGCCACTCATCACGGTGTGTTTGATATGTCTTTCATGCGCCACATTCCTAATCTGGTGTTTATGGCTCCCAAGGATGAGGCGGAACTTTCCCGCATGATAAGGACAGCCATGGATTTTGACGGTCCTGCTGCCGTGCGGTACCCGCGCGGTGTCGGTATCGGTGCCAAACTGGAAGAAACCCCCAGCACCCTTGAAGTAGGTAGGGGAGAGTTGCTGCGTGACGGTTTTGACGGTGTGATTATAACTGTCGGCTCAAGAGTCTGGCCAGCAGTTGAGGCAGTGGAAGAGATTGATGAGAAATACGGTAAAGCCGTTGCGGTATTCAATGCGCGCTTCATCAAACCCCTGCCGGAAAAAGAAATTCTTGAGCTGGCCGCAAGGTTCAAAAAAATCCTCATTGTTGAAGAAAATGCCAAAGCAGGGGGATTCAGTTCAGCTGTGGTCGAAATGCTGGTCGATAACAATGCCATTGACGGACACCAGATCAAACGTCTCGGTATCCCTGATGAGTTCATAGAGCATGGAACACAGCAGGAACTTCGCAATGAACTGGGTATCGACACTCAGGGCATGAAAGAAGCCATGGTGGAGATGCTTGGGCTTGAGTAATGCTTGCGCCGACTCAATAAAAGAGTAGCTACAAAAACCGCATTCTGTTCTGAATGCGGTTTTTTTATTTAAATCTTGAGTAAAATCGGTCCGGAGTCAGGTAAGCCGCCGGGAGCTCCATCCTTTAAGTAACCACGGACATCTTCTGCAAGGGCTATCACACCCTTCTGAAGCAGTGTTTTACCGGCTTCCTGCGCGATCAGGTTGAATAGTTTCAAGTAGATCCTGGCGTCACCACCGGAGCTGGTCGCGTCAGAGGCTTTAGCACTGATGTCAGAGCGAAATGCCCCGATTGGTGTGTCCCTGCACATAGCGATACCACTGATACCGGGTAGAGCACCTGAAAGTGAAATCTCGTCGCCGTCATTGATTTTTACCCCGTCTATGTCATCCACCGGTGAACCGTTCACGAAAATAGCCCGTACCCTTTTTTCGGCGTAATCAGGCTCAAGACCGATGGTCTTGATCATGAATTCGCGTATGCTCATACCGGAAGTGGAATGGATAACCACTCCTTTTTGCAACAGGGTTATTGTTCCCGGAATTCCGGTCTGCATTGTGACTGTTTTGAGATCTTCCTGCATGCTGCCCCTCGCATATGGAAATTTGAATTGTGCCAATAATGATATAATTTGCTGTAATTATTAATAAATATGCTCTTTAAGATTGAGCTTGTCAAATTAAGGGTAAAATAAATCCTGCCTATAAATGTTACAGGCAGGATTTACATATTAGTATATTTGAATAAAATTATTTCTGTCTTTTCTTCTCTTCCTCTTCACGCAGAGCGCGGCGCAGCACCTTCCCGACCATAGTTTTGGGAAGTGATTTACGGAATTCAACCTTGCGGGGAACCTTGTATCCGGCGAGCTTTTCGCGGCAGTAGCCGATAACTTCAGCCCGGTCCATGGATTGACCATCTTTGAGCACAATGTAGACTTTGATGATTTCACCACGTGTTTTGTGGGGCAGGCCCACGGTTACCGCTTCCTGAATCTTGGGGTGCTTGTAGAGAACTTCATCCACCTCGCGCGGGTAGATGTTGTACCCGCTGGAAATGATCATATCCTTTTTGCGGTCTACAATGTAGAAATATCCTTCCTCATCCATGTAGGCAATATCACCGGTGTATAGCCAGCCGTTACGCAGTGTACCAGCTGTTTCATCAGGTTTGTTGTAGTAGCCTTTCATAACCTGCGGCCCACGGATAATCAGTTCACCCATTTTCCCGGGCGGAAGGTGAACACTTCCCACTTCCATGTCAACAATTGCGGCATCCGTAGATGGAACAGGCATGCCTATAGAACCGGGTTTTTTCTTGCCCCTCAGGGGGTTGAGGTGGGTCAAAGGCGAGGCTTCGGTAAGGCCGAAGCCTTCTACAATGGTTGCCCCGAAAACTTCTTTAAACTGTTTGATTCCTTCAACCGGCATGGGGGAGGAACCAGAAAGACAGTAATTTACGGATTTAACATCGTATTTATCCAGCTCTTTTTGCTGGAGCAGAGAGATATAAAGAGCCGGTGCTCCGGGAAAGAGAGTCGGCTTCAGTTTGTGCATGGTTTTAAGGACATCAAGCGGGACGTAGCGCGGGAACGGAACCATGGTTGCGCCCAGCATTGTGGGAAAGTTAAGACAGACGGTAAGTCCGTAAATATGAAAGTATGGCAGGATTCCCAGCACAATTTCTCTTTCATCGCCCAGGTGGCTAAGCATGGCGTGAGCCTGCTGTATGTTTGCTCCCAGGTTGGCGTGCGTAATGTTGCAGCCTTTGGAAAGACCTGTGGTCCCACCTGTATATTGCAGTAATGCTGTATCTTCAGGGCGGATATTAGGTGCGCTGAACCTCTCTTTGCCTGTACGCAGGCTTTCCCATTTCAGTATTGAGGAGCCATTGTAGGGAATACCGGGGATGCTTTTTTCCCGCCATGATTTCAGCTTGTAGAGTAAGTTGAGTGGAAATTTTAGAGTGTCACAAATTCTGGTGACCAGATATTTGCGTACCGGAAGCTTGTCGCGCAATTTTTCCACCTTGGACCAGAGCAGGTCTATGGTGATCAGCATTTTAGCACCGGAATCATTGAGCTGATGAACTATTTCGGTTTCCATGTACAGCGGGTTGGTCAGGGTAACTACCCCACCTGCCTTGAGAATGGCAAAGTAGGTCATAATCATCTGCGGTGTATTGGGTAGCATGACCGCGACACGGTCACCCGGCTCAATGCCCAATTTGCGCAGATTTGCGGCCATAATTTCCACTTCGCGCTGCAATTTGCCGTAAGTAATTGACCAGTTTTGGAATTCAATGGCTTTACGCTTGGGCCATTTTTCAGCTGTCAGGTCCAGATACTCGAACAGCGGGCGGTATACGAAATCAATAGTTTTAGGCACCTCCGGATCGTAATGATCCAGCCACGGGCGTTTAATCTCCACTCCTAACCTTCCCTTATGCTTAATTCAAAAAGTTGAATTCATCTTTTTTGGCACTTGTGCATAACTCCCGGAGTAACCGGTAGCAGCGCAGGCTTTCGTCCCCCCGCATAGGGGACGCATCCTCCCGAAAGCTGGACGAGTATAGTGATCTGTTTAAATTCTTGCAAGTTTGTATATTCTATCATTTCCGGGCGGATCTGGTAAAGATATCCAGTAGATAAGCGGTGAGAGCCTTATCAGCCCTTTGTCCGCATTTGGCGAAGGGGCATCCCAGCTCATAAGGGACCTCAACCGGACGCGGAGTACCGTGGTAAACCACTTCGTCACGGTCGACCACAGATTCTTTAATCAGGATCTGCATGGTGATAAAGCATGAGTCCGGCCCACTGCGTATACGTTGAATTTCGGGGGTCCACTCATCTATCAGAACTGGGTATTCATTGAAAAATGGTCCGCCAAGATAGTTGTCGTAAGCGATTCCGGTCTGCTGGGATTCTCCTGTTGCTGCCAGTTTAGCCGAAATGGAGCCAATGCGTGCTTCTATGAGGTAGTTTGCTCGGCTGTCGGGATTATACTGGTAGCCAATACCCTGCATGGCACTAATGATATTCTGCTCGATGGGAACAACTCCTGATTCGACCTTTTGGGGCAGGCCGTTTCCTTTCAGGTCAAAGAGAACTACTTGCACATTGAATGACCCTTGAGTTGGATTGAATACTGTCATGGGAACCGTGGGTTTGGCCTCGCGTCCGGCGCAGCCGCTCGCGAGTATGAGCAGGAAAATACAAAAGAATTTTACAAGAGCGGATTTTTTTAACATAACTACCCCTTGAGTTAGGCGAAAAGATGGTTTCAGCAGTTGTATATCAAAGCGGAGAGCCAAGCAATAACATGTCAGGACTCCTTTTATTGGATTGTGCGAGTAACAACGACCCTAGCGTTTATCGGGAAATAAGTGTATTTTGCTAGTATAGGCCGACTAGGTAGCTAGAATGCGCTTATGCTATGTCCTGATTGCTGGGCAAAGGATAGATTTCGGGGGGCACCATATGCGTGATAATGAAATTTTACTTGATGCGGGAACAAACGAGTTCGAGATTATAGAGTTTTTTATTGATGATCTCGAAGGCAGAGAAAACGATCGAGATTACTTTGGCATAAACGTGGCCAAGGTTCTCGAAGTTGTGGAAGCTCCCGGCGGTCTGGAAGCGGGAGAGGGCGCTCCTCATCCCAGCTATCTGGGAACCATGTCACTTCGTGATATAATTCTACCCGTGATTGATCTCGCAGTCTGGTTGGATATTGAGCGCAAAGCATCTGAAAACGAACTTATCGTCGTTACTGAGATCAATAATGTGATTACCGGGTTTCTTGTCACCGGCGTTACCCAGATTCACAGGATAGGCTGGGGAGACCTGAAGACTCCCAATAAATATATTGCGGATATGGATACCAATTGCATTACCGGAACAGTTCATCTTGATGAACGGTTTGTATTGATGATTGATCTTGAACGTATCCTCGGCGAGCTTGATCCTGAAATGGCAGAAAGAAGTGATGGAAAGATCTATTCCGCACCGGAACAATTAAGAGCCGTACTTGTGGATGATTCTGTTTCTGTGCGAACCCTGCTCAATAAAAATTTCGAAGCCGCAAATTTTGATGTGAAAGTTTATAGCAATGGAAAGGAAGCATGGGATGCCCTGTGTGAAATGAACACCGAAGCCAAAGAAAACGGCGGCGCAATTACCGATGTTCTAGATATTGTTATCTCAGATATTGAGATGCCCCAGATGGACGGTTATACTCTGACCAAGAATATCAAGGATCATTCGGAACTGTCCAAGCTGCCGGTAATTCTTTTTTCTTCCCTGATTACCAAGGGTTTGTACCACAAGGGAGAAGCGGTTAAAGCTGATGATCAGGTCACTAAGCCAGAATTTAATGAACTCACCGGACGGGCCATCGCTTTAATTGAAAAGTATAGAAATTCTGGGATCTCCATTTAGCTCTATACCTGTTCAGCAGCGCATTTTCGAAGTTATATTGTGGGCAGGTGGATCAGTTGACATCTTATTTTTGCGGGTAGCAAAAAATCCCTCCAGATTTAGATCCAGAGGGATTTAGCAGCAGTTATTTTTTAATCCAACCGCGTTCTTTCATGCATTTCTCGAATGTTGACTCATAGGTATAGTTCTCTGAAAACTCAGCCTCATAGGTCGTTGGTTCCGGGGGCTCGCCATCAGTTTGCGCACCAACAGGAACATTCTGGTTGTCTAATTTATCGCAGAATTCGCTGTCACGCTTAAAGACTTCCTTTTCCTTGGCAGGGTCGCTGATATCCGGGTTATGCCAGGAAGCGCATCCGCCAAGCATCATCAGGGCCGTAGTTATTAAAATGATCTTTTTCATTCAGAACTCCTCTAAAAATTATTCCGCCTTGAGGTCACGGTTCATAAGGTCGCAAACCGCAGTCGCAGGGTCTTTGTCTTCATACAGTATTTTGTAGACCTGTTCGGTTATGGGCAGTTCCACACCTAGTTTCTGAGCCAGAAAGTGAACTGATTCAGTTGTTTTAACACCTTCGGCCACCATGCGCATTTTCAGTATTTCACTGAGTTTTAATCCCTGCCCCAGCTTAAGTCCCACCTGCCTGTTACGGGAAAGATCCCCGGTGCAGGTCAAAACAAGGTCTCCCATGCCTGAAAGACCCATGAAGGTGGACGGTTGTGCCCCCATGGCTTCCCCCAGTCTGCTCATTTCGGCAATACCACGTGTGATCAGGGCTGCCCGGGTATTATGCCCGAATTTCAAACCGTCGGCCATACCTGCGGCAATGGCCATAATATTTTTGATAGCACCGCCGATCTCTACTCCCCGGTAATCAGGGTTGGTGTAGATTCTCAAATATGATGTAGAGAAAAGTTCTTGAACTTCAGCGGCAAGTTTATCGTCTTCACAGCCAAGCACGATGGATGTGGGTAATTCCGAGCTGAGCTCATATGCGAAAGTGGGTCCGGAAAGGTGTGCGAATCTTGGATTTAAGCCGTCCAGGGCTTCATTGACTACCTGAGACATTGGAGCACCTGATTTAAGCTCGATGCCTTTGCTGGCGCATATTACCGCAGGATTCTGCGGGAAAAACTGCTTCATTTCAATCAGTGCGCTTCGCAGGAACTGGCTGGGCACGACAAGAATATAATAGTCTGCGCCGGTAATCACTTTCCCGGCATCACTGCTGGTTTTTAGATTTTCGGAAAGTTTGAAATCAGGCAGAAATACGCTGTTGTATCCGGTGCTGTTTATCTCATCACTAAGTTCTTTTTCACGGACCCAGAGGTGGGTATCAAGTCCTTTTTTGGCAAGGGTGTTTGCAAGGGTGGTTCCCCATGCTCCAGCTCCGATTACTGCAATTTTCATTTATAAATCTCCTTGGAAATACTATTCAGCGTGAGTCTAAGATCGTACCGAAGTTACATCCCGTGGAAAATTTTAGCAACCTGTTCAAAAATGAAAGGGGGTTAGCGATAATGAAAAAGAAAAATTGCATGGATGGTTGGACCTGTATATTCTTATGTTGGTTTAAGAATTAAATGTGAGGAAGGCCCATGTTTTGTATTGAAAAAACAACTGCACGCTTCAAGTTAAAGCTGGCAATTGAGAAAATGGGAAAAGATTTGAATGTCAGTCTTCACGGAGGAGATGCCGCTCACATCGGTGCAGTGGCGCTTGCCGTACCCCATGCAGGGTTGCGCGAGTCTGGCAAAACAGATGTTTCGGTATCTGTGCTCGCAGTTACAGGGCACAAAGAGGATGAGCTGGCCCGTAAGTTTGCTTATACTCTGGCTAGTGCATTCCGGTGCATTGTCTCAGTGTCCTGCGGAATTCATCTTGAAAATGCTACGAAACAAGAGATCGTCGAGGTCCTGAAGATTGCGGACCTGTTGTTAGATCAGGCTTTGCAGGAGCTTGCTCAGCTGTAAGGTTATTTGGGTGACCTTAAAACTGGCAAATCTAAAGTGGAGCGAAGGCTCTTCCCGGTGGGCTGAGTATGAGAATGCGGATTTAAATATTTTCCGGGAGCGATCTCCCAAAAGAAAAGGCCCGGAAGCACAAGCTTCCGGGCCTTTAAATTTATCTGAGATTCAGAACTATTCTTCGTCTTCTTCTGCGTCGGCGATGGCGCATTCTGTGGTCAGCAGCAGGCTGGACACGGAAGCAGCATTCTGGAGTGCGATACGGGTAACCTTTTTGGGGTCGATAACACCGGCCTTGATGAGGTCTTCGTATACGCCGGTTCCAGCGTTGAAGCCGAAACCGTCTTTGCCTGCGGCAACTTTCTCAACAACAACGGAACCTTCGAAACCGGCGTTGGCAGCGATCATACGCAGGGGCTGCTGTGCAGCGCGGCGGATGATGTTGATACCGGCCAGTTCGTCGTCGTTGCCTGCTTTGAGGTCGTCGAGGACTTTAGCGCAACGTACAAGAGCGGTACCGCCACCAGCTACGATGCCTTCTTCCACAGCAGCGCGGGTTGCGTTCAGAGCATCTTCAACGCGTGCTTTCTTTTCTTTCATTTCAATTTCGGTAGCAGCACCGACTTTGATTACTGCAACACCGCCAACCAGCTTGGCAAGGCGTTCCTGAAGCTTTTCACGGTCGTAGTCGGAAGAAGAATCAGCGATCTGAGCTTCAATCTGTTTTACGCGGCCCTTGATTTCTTCAACTGCGCCGGCTCCGTCAACGATAACGGTGTTTTCTTTATCAATGCGTACGCGCTTTGCAGTACCAAGACCGTCAACGGTCATGGTGTCGAGGGAAAGACCGATGTCTTCGGAAACAACAGTCGCACCGGTGAGGGTTGCGATGTCTTTGAGCATTTCCTTGCGGCGGTCACCAAAGCCGGGAGCTTTGATAGCACAAACATTCAGGTTAGCGCGGAGACGGTTGACAACGAGAGTTGCGAGTGCTTCGCCGTCCACGTCTTCTGCGACGATGAGCAGGGGACGGGACATTTTCAGAACCTGCTCAAGGATGGGCAGCAGTTCTTTCATGTTGGAGATTTTCTTTTCGCAAAGAAGGATCATGGGATCTTCAAATTCGCAAACCATTTTATCGGTGTCAGTTGCGAAGTAAGGGGAGAGGTAGCCGCGGTCGAACTGCATGCCTTCAACAACATCGAGTTCAGTCTTCATAGACTTGGCTTCCTCAACGGTGATAACGCCTTCTTTGCCTACTTTGTCCATTGCTTCAGCGAGGATTTCACCGATGGTGGAGTCGCTGTTGGCGGAGATGGTACCAACCTGAGCAATTTCAGCTTTGTCGCGGGTGGGCTTGGCAAGCTTGCCCAGTTCTTCAACAATGGCTTCAACTGCGGAATCGATACCACGTTTGATGGACATGGGGTTACGTCCGGCTGCAACGAGCTTTACACCTTCTTCAAAGATGGACTGAGCCAGAACAGTAGCAGTGGTAGTACCGTCACCAGCGATGTCGTTGGTTTTGGAAGCTACTTCCTTAACCATCTGTGCGCCCATGTTTTCGAATTTGTCTTCGAGATCGATTTCCTTAGCAACAGTCACACCGTCTTTGGTGATGGTGGGTGCGCCCCAGGATTTTTCGATAACAACGTTACGGCCTTTGGGTCCGAGAGTCACTTTTACCGCTTCAGCAAGGGTATCAACGCCTTTTTTAAGGCGGTCACGTGCGGTTACGTCAAATTCAATTGCTTTTGCCATGTTCTTATATTCTCCTGATCTGGAAAAAATTAATTTATTAAGGGGCTATTATTCGACGATTGCGAGAATTTCGTCTTCGCGCATGATGATGAATTCGTCAGCGTCGATTTTCAGTTCATTGCCAGCATATTTGGCGAAAAGAACTACATCACCGGCTTTAACGGTCATGGGATTGTTGTCTTTACCGGGACCAGCTGCAACAACTTCACCTTTCATGGGCTTTTCTTTTGCGGAATCGGGGATGATGATGCCGCTGGCGGTCTTCTGCTCGGTTTCTACACGCTTGATGAGTACGCGATCCTGTAAAGGCTTGAGATTCATAGTTCCTCCAGAATAAATAAACTTTTTTAGATAAGATAAGTAATCCGCGTGATTATGGCGGATCATACTTTTAAATTTCAAAGCCTGCATATCTCAGCAGGCCGGAGACTTCCGTAGAAGCTGACATAAATTAAGACAGTCTGCGCATATGTCAACACCGGAGATTAAAAAAAAAATGTCCTTTTTTGCGAGTATTTTTTTATCCGGAGTCCATAAATTTGTGAACATAATTGATTTGAGGCTTTATTCGCTTGACATATGTCCGCTATTCCTTGTAATTCGCCCGTTCCGCCCTTTCAGCGCAGCCCGGCACCTGTTAGGTGGGACATTATCATCGTGTTGATTTATTGCCTAAATAATGTCTCCAAAGTTAAGATTTGCTTTTCACTATGGCTTTTTCCAGCTTTCTGGTGTAGTGGGCTTTAAGGGGTACGGACATCCGCCGCCAGAGCGCGGAAAAAATACTTTGAAGGAGTTAATTATGAGTAAAACTGTTCTTGTTAAGAAAATCCGGGAAAAACTGGAACTGAGTGCAAAAGATGCATCCGCCGCTCTTGAAGGCGTTCTCAGTGCTATCGAAGACGGCCTTAAAGAAGAAGGTAATGTTACCCTTACAGGTTTTGGTACATTCAAGACCGTAGAACGCTCCGCACGCACCGGACGCAATCCCCAGACTGGCGAAGCAATCCAGATTCCCGCTTCCCGTGGCGTAAAATTTACCCCCGGAAAATTTCTTAAGGACGCAGTTAAATAATTCTGGTTCAGACGAAGTTTTAAAAGCCGTTTCCGGGTAACTCCGGAAACGGCTTTTTTTATGTGTACAATAATTAAATATGCCCATAGCCTTCCTCCCTGACCCGTTACGCCGCTGACTGATTAACGGTCATAAAAAGTTGGGCGCAGGACCGAGAACACCTATCAGGGTCATATGCTTTGGGAGTAAATAGTATGAAAAGTTTATGGAGCGAGCCCTTCGGGTATAAGCATGTTTTGAATATAAGCATGCCCCTTGCAGTGAGCATGGCTTCCACCACTATAATGCAGGTAACTGACCGGATTTTTCTCGGTCATTACTCAATGGAAGCTATTGCTGCTGCATTGCCTGCCGGAATCCTTTCATTCCTGTTCATCTCCTTCTTTATGGGAGTGGCCAGTTATATTAATGTATTCATCGCCCAGTATACTGGAGCAGCTAAACCGGAGCGGGTTGCCTCCAGCCTGTGGCAGGGCATTTATTTTTCCATCGGTTCATGGCTGATACTTGTTGTCATGGGGTTCTGGCTGACTCCTCTGCTAAAGAGCGGAGGACATCCACCGGAGGTGCTTGTGTTGGAAATTCAGTACTTCCGTATCCTCATGCTTGGGGCAGGGTTGCCCGTGCTGGATACTGCGCTTTCGGGATTCTTTGCCGGGCGAGGTCTGACCCGTACTGTCATGGTGGTTAATATGATTGGTGCTGCGGTTAATATCCCTCTTGATTACGCCTTAATCAACGGAATCTGGATCTTTCCGGAACTGGGGATTCGCGGGGCGGGTATTGCAACCATTTCAGCTATGGCAGTGATTGTATCAATTTATATTCCGCTGATTTTCAACAGCGAAAATGAAAAAAAATTTAGAATTCGGAGTAATTTTCATTTTGAACCAGTGCTTTTCAAGCGCTTTATCAAGTTTGGAATGTCCAACGGCGTGCAGTTTTTTCTCGATATTTTTGCAATCACTTTTTTTGTCTATATGGTTGGTCGATTGGGAACTGTTATTCTGGCAGCCAGTAATATTGTGCTTTCCATTGACGGGGTTTCTTTTTTTCCGGCCTATGGAATTGCAGTCGGTGTCAGCACATTAGTGGGGCAGGCCATCGGTCAGGGACGGCCTGATTACGCACGGCGGGCAACCAAGTGCGCTTTCCATATTACTACCATCTGGATGCTGTTTATGGGCATTATCTATCTGGTCATACCTGAAGTGCTTCTTGACCTGTTTCGCCCGGACAACATAACCGACATTCAGTTCATGGACTTACTTGATTATGGTACACACTTCCTGCTTTTTACCGCAGCCTATATCCTATTTGACGGAATGGCGCTGGTTTATTCCGGGGCTTTAAAGGGAGCCGGAGATATAGTGTTCGTAATGAAAAGTGTAGGACTCTGCTGCGTAGTAGTCATGGTTATTCCCTGCTATGTAGGCGTAGAGATTTATCCTTCCGGTCCCTATTTTTTGTGGTCGATATTCACGCTGTATGTGATTATTTTGAGCGCCGCCTTTTATTACCGTTTCAGAACCGGGAAATGGGAATCCATGAAGGTCATCGAATAAAAAAAAGCCGGGTGAAGAAATCAACCCGGCTTTTTTAATGCGGAGTAGGTATCAGGTGTCTTGCGTTGCAAGCAGCATTTCAGGTCGTACTTTTTGCAGAAAGCCATAAGCAGATGCACATATGAAACCTTCAATAATCATGATGGGGATGTGTCCGTAAACAATCATCTGAGCTGCAGAAATAAAGCTTTCATCTGTGAATGAAAGGGCCAGAGCGGTCAGGATTGCAGAAAAAGCGACTGATAAGGAACCGCAAAGAAAGGCTCCTATGCTCATGTTCAGAGCATTTTTGTTAAGCATCGGCCGGAACATGTACTGGCATGCCACAGCCGGAAGGGCCATGGTCGCGGTATTAACACCAATAACTGTCAGCCCGCCATATTGGAAAAGTACAGCCTGTAAAAGCAGACCGGTCAGGATGGC
This sequence comes from Maridesulfovibrio sp., assembly GCF_963667685.1. Lineage (NCBI taxonomy): Bacteria > Pseudomonadati > Thermodesulfobacteriota > Desulfovibrionia > Desulfovibrionales > Desulfovibrionaceae > Maridesulfovibrio > Maridesulfovibrio sp. Next base: position 2,262,664 of record NZ_OY763930.1, read on the forward strand.
CGGAAATGCTGCCCAGCCGAGCAATAGCCCCATAAGTCCGCTCATAATCAAGTGCGCACTTGAAGGACCTATTGGGATATGAATCAGCGAAGCAACGAAAAAAACTGAAGACAGAAGGGCGACGGAAATGAGCTTTTCCGAGTCCATTTTTTTTAGACCGATGATGGTTCCTGTTGCCGTTACAACTGCTCCCGTTATAAGTACGGGCAGGGAGAGAACTCCTTCAGATATGTGCATTCGTTTGTTCCTACTTTTTCATTTTTAGGGATTTGTCTGCATACTTTTTTAGAAAGTATAGCACCCAAACCGGAGTGTCAAGCAAGCCCAAAAAATGGAAACCTACGGTGAAGGGCATGGAAACGGCTTCTTCAGATTGGCTATAGTGCACTGTTTTTTGTGATTTTTTGTTGTTTAAGGGGGCAGCTCAATCTTGTACGGAAATCCTCTTCAATCCATCAATTATATGCGGGAACAGTTCTTTGAGTTGCGCTTAATAATACTGATTCTGAAATCAAGAGATAGTGAGGTCCTGCCTACCAAGGACTTCGGGCACAATATCTGGCGTTTTGCCTAGATATTAATTTTTGTTTCGAAGTCTACGGTACTAGTGATTGCGCTAAAATTTAGTTCAAATCCAGCTTTTCAGATTTCGGCGAAGAGCGTTCCGCCAATTAAATGACAATACGTTAACTTAAGCTTAGATAAATATTAATACATTATTTCAAGTATTTATGTGAAAGAAGTGCTGCTTAATTCTCTGGTATGCATGTTGCTATCCATGGATAGGAGGTAAACAATGTCGAAAAAAAGAATCTCAGAGAAGGCAATACCTATTTTGTTTGATGTAGTCGTCTGGAGTGGTTTTGCTGCATTTATATTCGCAACTTATATCGCTTGTCAGACCTTGCTGGAAAGATTTCCCGGCCCCGTCAATACCTTGCTTGGTGTTCTCCATAAATTTGTCGCTTAAAAATGTCGGATTAAATTTAATTTCAACTGGCATTACATGTTGACTTAGGAGATGCTGGAATTAATATTTGTATAGATGAAAATGAATTCCCGTATCATTGGAGAGTTTCATGGAAAGTATTTTCGAAAACATAATTGTATTTGGAGTAATTGGGGTCGCGTTCGTTTATTTATCAAAACGGTGGTTTGGTAAAAGAGGCGGAGGATGCGGATGTGGTTGCGACTGCTCGGCTTCGAAAGGGGCTGAAGGAAATGGCAATGGCACTTACATTAAGGATCTTCGACAAAAGTAGTAAAAAATAATAATATGCTGTTTTTATAGCTATTTTTAAGATCGCGCGCCATGTGTCGGAACATGGGGGTACGAAGATCAATAAGCCGTCTGCTTTATGTAGGCGGCTTTTTTTGTCATTGGGGTCATTTATTTGTTCTTCATTAAGACTTTTGCAATTAATTATTTTTCCGGTCTTTCCGGAACAGGATATACATTTGTTTTTGCTTTAGGAACAAAAATGTAAATCGTTTTGTGAAAAAATGTTCAATTATGTTGTTTTAGTGCAAAATTATGTTCGAAATTGAACCTTTTGATGAGACAAAATATGGTGTTGATAAAATCTAGACCGAGATTCGGTATAACTTTATTGACTTTGAATTTCATTTTTGTGTTTCTGAAAAAACAATAATTATTGGGATGTTATGTTTGTTTAAGGATAGTTGAATAAGCACTGAAGGGGAAATTCATGTCTCAATAATGCAGCATTTTTAAATGTAGCCATTAAAAAATTTTTTAACCACTCTTTTTTGCTGAAATTGTCAGAGTATTGTGTTAACACACTGTTACTTTCAGCTCGTCACATTGCCACATTTTATTTCAGGCTAGACGAATTAGTTCTCGTAAACAACTGGTTTCCTTTAAAAAATTTGGGTTTTAACAAGAGTGTGTATCTGCAGGCATCCCCGCTTGCGGAGTTTTATCTCATTCTCAGACCATAGGGAGGGGAAGTGGCCAAAAAGAAGATTAGGTTCATGTGTACTGCCTTTCGTGACGGATTTCAGTCCGTGTACGGAGCCAGGGTAAAAACTGATGATTTTCTGCCTGCTGTAGAAGCAACAAAAGAAGCAGGAGTTAATTGGTTTGAAGCTGGCGGTGGCGCACGGTTCCAGGCTCTTTATTTCTATTCCAATGAATGTGCTTTTGAAATGATGGACAGGTTCAGGGAAACAGCAGGTCCCGATGCCGATCTCCAGACCCTCGCTCGCGGGGTAAACGTTGTCGGACTTGAATCCCAGCCCAGTGACGTCATCAAAGCTCATGCTGATCTCTTTGCCAAACACGGCATTACCACTATTCGAAACTTCGACGCGCTCAACGACGTCAATAACCTGATCTACAGCGGCCAGTGTATTGCTGACGCCGGCCTCAAACACCAGGTAGTTGTTTCCATGATGGAACTTCCGCCTGGATGCTCCGGCGCCCATGATGCCGCATTTTACGAGAAGACTCTGCGTCAGATTCTTGATGCGGATATTCCTTTTGACTCTGTATGTTTTAAAGATGCATCCGGCACTTCCACTCCGGCGAAGGTCTACGAGACTATTAAAGCCGCCAAGAAGATGCTGCCTGAAGATGTCCTGCTCCACTTTCACACTCATGAGACAGCAGGAATCGGCGGTCTTTGCTACCACTCTGCTATTGAAGCCGGTGCAGACGCGATTGATCTTTCCATGGCCCCTGCTTCCGGCGGTACCTGCCAGACCGACATCGTCACCATGTGGCATATCCTGCGCGGTACTGATTACACCATTGATGTCGACATCGATAAAATCATCAAAGCTGAAGATGTGTTCCGCGATTGCATGAAGGATTACTTCCTGCCGCCCGAAGCAACTCAGGTTGATCCTATGATCCCCTTCAGCCCCATGCCCGGCGGCGCACTGACTGCAAATACCCAGATGCTCCGCGATAACGGCCTCATGGATAAATATCCCGAAATCATCCGTGCCATGAGTGAAGTTGTGCGCAAGGGTGGATTCGGTACTTCCGTTACCCCCGTTTCTCAGTTCTACTTCCAGCAGGCATTCAATAACGTTATGTTTGGCCCATGGAAGAAGTTTGCCGACGGTTACGGCAAAATGGTTCTGGGTTATTTCGGTAAAACTCCGGTCGAGCCTGATCCGGAAATCGTCAAGCTTGCTTCAGAGCAGATGGGTCTTGAACCTACTAAGAAGACCCCGCTTGAAATCAATGATGCTGATCCTTCCAAAGGTCTTGGACCCGCACGTGAAATCTGCGAAAAAGAAGGTTTCGAGCTTACCGATGAAAACATCTTCATCATTGCCACCTGTAAAGATAAAGGTGTCAGCTACCTTAAAGGTGAAGCCCGTATCGGTATCCGTTACAAGAAGGATGTTGAAGCCGAGCAGCTTAAAAAGCTTGGTGCCACGGTTGGCGGAGGCAGTGATTCCGGTCCTGTGCACGTTACAGTGGACGGCAAGTCCTACACCGTTAATGTGGACGGTTCCACCGCGACCATCAATGGTAAGTCCTTTAACGTCGGTATTGGCGAAGCGCCTGCCGGTGGTGCGGCTGCTCCGGCTGCAGGAACTACCGAACCTATATCCGCTCCCATGCCCGGCCTGATCATCAGACTGGCAGTCGAGCCGGGAACACAGGTTCAGGAAGGACAGACCCTCGTTGTAATGGAAGCCATGAAGATGGAAATGGAAGTTAAGGCGCACAAGGCCGGTACTGTGAACTCGTTTTCGGTTACTGCCGGGGATCAGGTTCAGCAGGGTCAGCCCCTTGCCCAGATGACCGTTTAATCTCCTGACCTAAAATCCATAAGGAGATATTAAATGCAACAGATGCTGTTCAGCTGGGACAACGTGGCCGCAGGTAGTGGCGTATCACTCTCAATCACAGGTATGAGCATTGTGTTCGTAGCCTTGATTCTGGTGAGTCTTTATATTGCGCTGCTGCCCAAGATTGCCGCGTTCTGCAATAAGATAATTCCGCCCTCAGCCCACCACAGCGGGCCGGTGGCCAATGCTCCTGCTCCTGTGATCAAATCCGGTCCTTCAGAAGCTGAGATTGTAGCTGCCGCAGTGGCGTATCTGCATAAAAACAAGGGCTAGACGGACGTTATGGATATACTTCTGCACTTCTTAAGCACTACGGGCTTTGCAGAGATGACTCCCGGCAACTTTATTATGATTGTCATTGGGATCTTCTTCATCGCCCTTGCTATTATCAAGGACTACGAGCCGCTGCTGCTCCTGCCCATCGGGTTCGGTGCTATCGTCGGTAACATCCCGTCCATTGCCGGGATGCCGCTCAGCGTATACGACGACGGCAGTGTGCTTTATTATATCTACTTCGGGGTCAGCAAAGGGATCTTCCCTCCGTTGATCTTCCTCGGCATCGGAGCAATGACCGACTTCTCGTGCATGCTCTCCAATCCGAGGCTGGTGCTGCTAGGTGCAGCAGCCCAGATGGGTATTTTTGCAACTCTTATTGGAGCCATGTACATGGGCTTCACTCCCAGTGAAGCCGGTGCTATCGGCATCATCGGCGGAGCGGACGGGCCTACTGCCATCTTCCTCTCCTCCAAACTGGCACCGCATCTTCTGGGTGCAATCGCCATTGCCGCTTACTCTTACATGGCTCTTGTTCCGGTTATTCAGCCTCCTATCATGAAGCTGATGACCAGCAAAAAAGAGCGCCTTATCCGCATGAGCGCACCGCGTGAAGTTTCAACCCGCGAAAAAATTCTTTTTCCTGTGGGCGGATTCATTATCACGGCACTTATAGCTCCGGGCTCACTCGCCCTTGTCGGTATGCTCTTTTTCGGTAACCTGCTTAAAGAATCAGGTGTTACAGAACGTCTTGCCGAGACAGCGAGAACTGCGCTTATCGACTCGGTAACCATTCTGCTTGGATTCTCCGTTGGCGCATCCACTCAGGCTCAGACTTTCCTGACCCCTGACAGCCTGCTTATTTTCGGGCTGGGTGCAGCCTCTTTCTGTGTTGCAACCGCAAGTGGAGTGGCTTTTGCCAAACTCATGAACTTGTTCTCCAAGGACAAGATCAATCCGCTGGTCGGAGCAGCCGGTGTATCTGCTGTACCTGACTCCGCTCGAGTTGTTCAGACGGTTGCCCGTGACGAAGATCCGCATAACTTCCTGCTGATGCACGCCATGGCTCCAAACGTAGCCGGGGTTCTCGGTTCTGCGGTTGCAGCAGGTGTTCTCTGGTCTGTTCTGGCATTGTAGGAGATAGCCGGATGAATATGCTTTCCAGCAAAACCGTGATAAAGTCTAAGCGTAAACATATAACTGCGCTTACGGCCCCCGGTAAGACGGAGAGCAAGATGACTAAAGCAGATTGCGACTGATCAAATCAAAGGCGCATTCCCTTGCAGGGAATGCGCCTTTTCATTTATGATACCCCGGCAGGGGGAAGTGTGAACATTGTCGGCCTAATTGCCGAAAAAATTTGCGATGCCGAACAGGGAGCTGTTCAATAGGGAAAACTTATTAATTTTAAGTAAATGAACAGTGGCATTTTTTTGCAAATGAAGTTAGGCCGACTCATCAGAAGTTGTTGAGACTTACATTTTCTTTGGAGGAAAAAAACAGTGGCTAGTCAGTCAACCTATGAGTTTTACAAAGATGACCTTTCCAAGATTCCGCCTCTTCGCGCTGTAGCGGAAACTCTGCTCGCAGATAAAAGGGTTAGAAAAGTCAATGCGGCAGAAGCTTACGAGCTTGCCAGAAAGCAGTGGGACGTGATGGAAACAGACCATCCTGTTTATCCCGAAGCTGCAAAAAGACTCGGTCTGCCCGAGGGAGCTAAACTGCTCAATCATTGCCATGGTAAAATTGTCGGCCGCACAGCCTTGGCCCGCCGTTTTTATAACCGTTTAAACGGGCCGGACCAGCGTAAGGTGCTCGGAGATTTGAGGGAAGCTATCTCCGACATGCAGCAGCGTCCGCTTATCAAAGCTGAAGCCATTGTAGGGATGGATCAGGACCTGATGATCAAAGCCACTATTCTTGGCGGCGAAGATGATGCGGCGAATATTTTCAACTGGCTGGTCAACTTCACTCCTTTTGATGAAGTTGCTGAGAAATACGCCAAGAGCGCCAAACTTCCAATTCAGGACATAATCATAATCGGCGACAATCTCTGGCGCAACGATGATCCTTTTTACCACAATCAGGGATTCCCCCAGCTGGCTCTTGTGGATGAAGAATGCAACGTTATTTACAATTTCGGTATGCGCTATTTTGGTGAGCGTAAGAAAGGCACCCTGACTCTGGCTTGGACTTCCGGCATCCGTGTTGGTATGGCTGCCTGCCACGGTGGTATCAAGGAGATTGATTTTTCAGACTGCGCTGATGATGAGAGCAAAGCCCTGGGCAAAAGATCCATCGCATTTTTTGGTCTTTCCGGTACCGGTAAATCATCGCACACCAATGCTCATGACAATGGCGGAACCCTGCCTGAAGGATTTGCTAAAAAAGTCCTGCATGACGATGCCTTTCAGATTGATATTGAAAACCGGGTTTGCCGTGCATGGGAACCGACCCTTTTTGATAAAACCGACTCCCGTCCCTTGGGTAACCCGGATTGGAAATATATGGTTTCCGTCATGAACCACGCTATGCTTGAGATAGACGGGAAGGTATTGCCGTTGGGCGAAGATATCCGAAACCCGAATGGACGCGCGCTCATCGATCGTGATGTGCTTGGTGACTACGTTAACCGTTGTTCTTTCCCTAATTCTCTTTGCTGGCTTATGAAAGATACCTGCCTGCCGCCAATCATCCGTTTTACCGACACCTACCTTGCAGTTGCAATGGGTGCGGCTTTGATGACCAAGCGCAACCTTGCAGAAAACGTTTCTGAGGAAGAGCTCAAGAAGCTGGTCTTCATTCCTTACGCCAACCCCTTCCGCGTTTACGAACTCTGGAAAGATGTTGAAGCGTTTGCGCATGTCTTCGACAGCGGTGCATCAGGATACAGTTTCAACTCCATAGGGTTCTGGCGTTCTTCAGATACCGATCTGCACGCTATCCCGCTTCAGACCTCACTTACACTCCAGACAATGATCCTCACCGATCAGCTGGAATGGGAAGATTGGGACCTGCTGCCCGGAGCGCAAATTCCCAAGCGCAATTGCATGGAACGTGTTCTGCCCGGTTTCTACGATACCTACAACCCGGCTAACGTAGAACAGAGTGAAGAGTACGTTCAGACTCTCAAGGATCGCTTTGAACAGCGCAGAAATTTCCTTGAGCAGACAGAAGACCTTAACTGCAAACCTGAACTCCTCGCAAAACTGACTGATGTTCTGCATATCAAAGGCTGATTTCAGGTTATAAAAAGCTTTGTACGGGCGGTCTTTACGGGAGCTTCAAACCATTATGGGAATCCCCGAAATGTTATCAGTTTATCGCCGCTTCGTGTAAGAAATTACGAAATTAAGGCCCCGCAATATCTTAATGATATTGCGGGGCCTTGTTCTTGATGTCTGTGTTGTGAGCTACCTGCAAAGCTAAGCAATAGGTTCTGTCAATTACGCGATTATTGCTGGTTAAAGCAAAATTATTGCATAGTGGAGCGCTTGGATAAATTTTCGTACATAGTCCAGGTTTTAAGAAATTCTGCGTCAAAGGAACGTTTTTCAGTATAGGTGCGGGCACTTTTTTTCATGTACTGTAGCAGCTCCGGGTGGTCGGCAAGACGAACGATGGCCCGGGAAAGGGCATCCGCATTTCCAGCCTCAACAATCAGCCCGGTTGTGTCTTCTATCAGGTTTTCGCAAGGACCACCGCAATCGGTGACAATTACCGGCAGACCTGACGCCTGTGCCTCCAGAACCACGTTCCCGAAGGTGTCCGTTGCTGAGGGAAAGACGAACACATCAGAACTGGCGTAGCATGTTGAAAGCTCTTCGCCACTAAGATATCCGGTGAAGGTTACCGGACATCCTTCCAGCCTTTTTTTCATTTCTTCCAGATAAGGACCGTCGCCGACGACGACCAGATGCAGTTCAGTGCGCATGGCGGACACTGTTTTAAAAGCACTGGTCAGGACATCTAGATTTTTTTCTCGGGAAACACGTCCTACATAGAGCAGTTTAACGGATTCCTTGACTTTGAAACGTCCGTTGTAAAAACCGTTGCGTTTATCCGGGGTGAAACGGTTGATGTCTACGCCGCGCGGATAGACCTTGATTTTGTATGGCTTAACGCCTTTTTGGGTTAGCTCATCGCCGGTTGCTTCAGAAGGAACAAATACTGTGTCCATTTGATTGTAGAACCAGATCATAAATTTCCAGGCCATGTCTTCCAGACCGGTATCTTCAGTAAAAGCTCGTACATACTGAGGAAAAGCGGTGTGGTAGGTTCCATGTACCGGAAGCTTGAGCAATTTTGCTACGGCCAGTCCTGCGAGTCCCACAGGACCGGGAGTTGCCAGATGGAGCAGGGTATAGTTGTTTTCAAGACAATGTGCCAGCAGTCGCAGGAAGGGTGGATATTTAAAAGACAGTTCCGGGTATTCCGGCAGCTCGAATTCTCCGGCAGGTCTGAAGTTGACAACCTGATCACTTGTCCCTTCGGGGCCGCATGTGATCACTGTCAGCTTTTTGTCGTGTTTTCGGGCGACATCCAATTGATGTTGTAGAGTAAGGGCAACGCCGTTGACATCACTAAATGTGTCAGTAAAGTGGGCTATTTTGGTTTCCCCTTCCTGAGGATTTGCATGACCAAAAGTGTTCAGGCAGGTACAAGCAAATTCGCGTTCACTGGCAAAAAGGCCATAGGATACAAAATAAGGTGCAAGCAGGGTGTAAAGAGAACCGGCTGCGCCGATAGTATGAAATACATCGAAGAGGTTTGCGCCCAAAGCACTGTTGATGATTTTATCACCTAGACCGGAAAGTACTTTATCGGTGGCATTACCGACAAATCTAAACCACTCATCCTCCAACTCTTCAGGGCTGTATCTGAATCCGCAACTGATATTGCGTGCGCGCTCGTCCTTTTCAACAATACGGTTGGCTTCGCGCAGGAGGGCAGCCTGTACGGAATCAGAACTATTAAAATATTTCTTTGAACGTTGCCGGTAGATAAAATTCTGGAGTTTATCAAGAATTGAGGGACTTTCCTTGTCGCCGGGATCAAGAACGTTATCTATGTATCTGAAGCATTCCACAGAGCGCTTAAGTTTTGTGCAGTCAAAATGGCTCTTGTAAAACTGGTAGGCGATTCCATACAGGTTATGTGCCATGGTATGCGGGGTGGCGGCCTTACCTTGAACTATTGTCCGTCCTTCGCTGACTGCCTTGAGCATTTCTTGCGGAGTTGATGCGTTTACAACTTCGGTAAAAACCCGGGCGATATTAATACCGGAATGGTCGTCAGAGCCACCGGTAAGCCCCTTAATCCAAGGGGTGGACCCGTACGGTTCAATGCCATGCTTATTGGCGAGCTCGTCTATTTTTTCAGGAGTCAGGCCGTCTACGATTGTCCGCAGGGCTGAGTTCTGCATTTCATCACGGGTTCCGTTTTGCTCAAGAATGTTGAAGAGAAGCAGCGCCTGTTCAAAATGTTCCGGGGTGAGTCTTTCATTCACGGCAAAAAGAGGATGCGCCAGTACGTGGATAATGCCTTGTTCGCGAAGGTAGGGGACCAAGTCAAAAACATTATCTCTTATTTTCTGAAACTCGCGATGATGTTCCTCGGTAATATCATAGGCCAGTACATGCAGTTTACAGCCGTCTTCCGGGAAATAAGTGGTGATCTCTTCACTTATAAAAGTGTTATCGAGGTGAGCAATTTCGAGACTGCCTTGAATTGTGTTGTGATCAGTGATTGTGACCATGTTCATGGACCTGGCCAGAGCGCGGTCATAAATTTTCAACGGTTCGGTAAAGCTTTCCGGGCAGCCCAGCTTTTGCAGAATCCACTGGGACGGGCGGGTTGAATATTTAGAGTGTACATGCAGGTCCACCCTCACATTAGAACCTTCCATGGCAAAATCCTCCTGAAATATACGTCTTGGCTGTAAATGACGTATGATTATATTTTGCTTATTTAAATAAGGACAGGAGGCCGTAACAGTCCCACGGTTCGGTTACGGTTTAGAGTTTTTTCAGAGAACAAAAACAGGCGTGATTTTTTACCGGATGCGGGTTTCCACTGTCTCGAACACAGGTGTGCTAATTTCAAAAAGAAAGGCCGCGTCCCTTTGGGGAACGCGGCCTTGAGCGTGTATTATCGATCTGCTACCAGTTCAAGGTTTCCTTGAATGCTATGGCGAGGTCTTCAACCTTGCTGCGGACAATACCTTCGGAACCTTCCATGAGTCCGAATGAGTTGCCGCCAACGGTCATACCGATGCGTTTGCAAATCTGTCCTGCGAAGAGTTCTTCGAATTTACCAGCATTCTCAGGTGCTACAGTTACAGCAAAACGGGATGCTGACTCACTGTAGAGCACGGAAAGGGTGGACATGCCATACTCAGTGGGTACAGAACGCAGATCCACTTCACAACCGACGCGTCCACCGAGGGACATTTCAGCAAGTGCAACGCCCAGACCGCCGTCAGAAAGGTCATGACATGAAGTCACCAGTCTTTGACGCATGGCCTGATTGAGGGTCATATAGCGTGTCTTTGCGGTGAGAGCTTCCACATGGGGGACTTTGTCGTGGATAAAGTCGAGCTGGGAAGCAATCTCGGAACCGCCCATTTCGTCGCGGGTCATACCGAGCACGTAAATGAATTCGCCGGGTTTCTTGAAGTCGGAGGTTACACACATGTTGATGTCCGGCACGATTCCGACAGCGGAGAAGAGTACGGTCGGCGGGATGGAGATTTTTACTCCGCCGCCTTTGTAGTCGTTCTTCATGGAGTCCTTACCGGAAATGCAGGGTACTCCGAAGGCGCGGCAGAAGTGCGACAGAGCCTGGTTGGCACGAACAAGCTGTGCCAGCTTGTAATGTCCGTCAGGTGTTGATTCGGACTGAACCGGATCACACCAGCAGAAGTTGTCGATACCGGCCATGTGAGTGATATCGCCACCGACAGCAACAGCGTTACGGATGGCTTCGTCAACTGCGTTAGCCATCATCCAGTAAGTATCGAGATCGGAGAATTTGGGGCAGATACCGTGGGATACGACCAGACCTTTGTCATCATCAAAGTCAGGACGGAGTACGCCGGCATCGGCCGGTCCGTCTTCCTTTTCACCAACCAGAGGTTTTACCACACTGCGGCCCTGAACTTCATGGTCGTACTGACGGATAACATATTCCTTGCTGCAAATGTTCAGACGGCCGAGCATATCTTTGAGCAGAGTTGTGTGGTCTGCGACTTCAGGCTCACCGGTGAACTCGATCCTGGGACGTTCCCAGACAGCTTTGAGTTTCATCTGAGGCACCCCGTCATGCAGGAAGTCCATGCGCAGGCAGGCAACTGGCTTTTCGCCGTAGCGGATGTTGTAGAGGCCGCTGTCGGTGTAAGTACCGAGGGCTGTAGCTTCTACGTCCATTTCATCTGCAAGTGCCATAAACTCGTCAAGTTTCTCGGGCGGAACAGCAAGGGTCATGCGTTCCTGTGCTTCGGAAACGAGGATTTCCCAAGGCTTAAGACCGTCATATTTGAGCGGAGCCTTAGCGAGATCGAGATCACAACCGCCGCTGTCTTCAGCCATTTCACCTACGGAAGAGGAGAGTCCTCCCGCACCGTTGTCGGTGATGGCGTTGTACAGACCGAGATCACGGGCGCGCATCAGGCAGTCGTACATTTTACGTTGGGTGATGGGGTCGCCGATCTGAACTGCGGTTGCCGGGGAACCTTCATGAAGTTCTTCGGAAGAAAAAGTCGCACCGTGGATTCCGTCTTTACCGATACGGCCACCGGTCATGACGATGATGTCACCGGGCATGGCTTTCTTTTCGTGGCTGGGGCGTCCTGCTGATTCAATAGGCATTGTTCCGACTGTTCCGCAGTAAACCAGAGGTTTACCGAGGTATCTTTCGTCAAAAACAATGGAACCGTTTACAGTGGGGATACCTGATTTGTTACCACCATGTTCGACACCCTCGCGAACACCTTCGAAAACGCGGCGCGGATGCAGCAGACGCGGGGGCAACTCGCCTTCATGGAAGGGGGAAGCGAAACAGAATACATCAGTGTTGCAAAGCAGGTTTGCTCCCAGTCCTGTACCCATTGGGTCACGGTTAACGCCTACAATACCGGTCAGCGCTCCACCATAAGGGTCGAGGGCGGAAGGGCTGTTGTGTGTTTCCATTTTTACGCAGACATTGAGTTTGTCATTGAACTTAATGACACCGGCGTTATCTTTGAACACGGAGAGACAGAAATCATCGTCGCCCTTTTCAGCGCGGATTTCTTTGGTAGTGTTCATGATGTAGCTTTTGTAGAGGCTGTCTACTGTGGAGGAAACACCGGTTTCCTTGTTTTCATATTCTATTTTGGAGCTGAAAATTTTGTGCTTGCAGTGCTCGGACCATGTCTGGGCCAGTGCTTCAAGTTCAGCATCTGTAGGCTGGGCGGTGAGACCCATTTCTTCGCGCTGTTTAACAACTTCAGGATCAGCATAGTAATCGCGGATACAATGGAATTCTTCAAGGCTAAGCGCCAGAGTATTCTCACGGCTGAAGGCCATCATTTCATCATCAGACATTGCTGCGAGATCAATGATAACAACTTCGTCGCTTGCTTTGCCGGTAACCCGTGCTGCCTTGGCTTCGAAACCGGGGGATTTGACCCACTCATCAGCGGAACGGATTTCGTAACGCTGGATGAGTTCGTTTGCCAGCAGATCTTTTGCAATGTGGTTTACCTGCTCCAGACCAAGGTCTTTGGCAAACAGGTACTGAGTGGAAGTGTATACTTTGACAGCTTCCGCATTAGCGGATTCAGTAACAAGAATCACTGATTCCTTAGCGGTGCGGCCTTCGTTATCTGTAACTCCGGGACGAAAGCCCACTTCAAGGTTCCAAGCGAAATCCTTGGCCAGAGGCTCAAGGGAAGGTGTGTGCAGAACCGGGTCGTGTAAGACGCCCAACTCGAGAACCTTCTCTATTTCGTCTTTTTCAAGACCTTCTACAGTATATACTTTGATGGTATGGACTTCCCCGGCATCAATACCGAGTTCTTCCTTAATTTTATTGGAAACTTTGTGACCGTGAACATCACGGACGTGGCCTTTAAGTGCGACCTCGACACGCCAGAGCATGGCTATCTCCTCTTAATGATTAAAGTCCGGATCTATTTAGCCCAGACCAGTACATTTCCGCCTAAATCCTTGGCCTCATAGGTCGCCTTGTCTGCGCGGCTCAACATGCTTGTGGAAGTGTCGCCTTCCTTGAGCACGGTAAGTCCACCGCTGATGGTGACCTTGCCTGAAAATTTTTTTTCCACCCGGAGTCTTATCCTGTTGCCTATTTTTTCAAGAGCCTCGGGCCGGACTTCAGTAACAATAACTCCGAATTCATCTCCCCCGTACCGGCACGGAAAATCCATCCCGGATCTGAGTTCATTACGCAGGATTTCGCCCACGGCTTTTAAAACTTCGTCACCAACCTGATGCCCTTCATTATCGTTGACTGCCTTGAAACCGTCCAGATCAAAGAAAAGCAGTCCAACCGGGCGGCCGGTTCGTATACTGCGCTTGATTTCCCGAACCATTAAGGAATTGAACTGGGTATGGTTATAAAGATCAGTCAAGCCGTCAAAGACTGCCTGTCGCTTGAGTTTTTCCTCAAGCCTGCGGATGGCAGTCAGGTCCCGGGCTACAATGAGACTCTTTTCTCCCGGTCCGGCCAGTTTGCTGATTCCGAACTCAAACGGACGACCGCTTGTTTCTGTCCTTTTCAGCAGAACTTCCACAATTGTTTTTTTCTTCTCGAACAATTCCGGCCCCCAACGTCCTGTGAAAGTATCACTGGGGGTTGCTATATCAAAGATATTGCGTCCTAGAAAAATTTTGGAAAAACGTGAAGATGCATAGTGAATGTTACCACGCTTATCCACAGTCAGAACCACATCACGCATGGAGTCAACCAGCCCTTCCAGAAAATCCCGCTGTTTGAGGGCCTGAATTTGGCTTTCGGATATTTCGCGGATATCCTCCATGATCAGAGTCACCAACTCTTCTTCATCGCGCTCCTGCTTATAAGCAGAAACATAGAGGCATGCATCGCGCGGAACGCCTCCTGTTCTCAGACTGGCGCAGATTATTTTGCTGAAAGATTTCTTTGAATCGTCTTCTAGAAATTCATCCCAGCTGTTGCCGATGCTGGACCCGAGTCCTATTTTGAACAGTTCGCTGAATTGTTTGGCACCGGAGATAGTTGCTCCGCCCAGAAGCCTTGACATCTCTTCATTCATATCAATTATATCACCCTGTGAATCCAGGCTGGCTATACCCAGGGGCAGCGATTCAAGGGTTTCCGCACGGCCTTCAACAAGGTGCTGTTTTGCATAATAATGCTCATAAGCCTGACCGATAAAGCGGAAATAAAGGTTCAAACTGTCACGGTCTTCAGTTCGCATTTTTTGTTCATCAAAACGGAAATTACCGAAATGAATGTCTCGGCTGATAATGTCGTCGCCTTTGCTTCGCCTTTGCCAAGGGATTTTATCCGCAGGGCAATTAGTGGCTACCAGTTCCAGATTTTCACCTTTGTTCACCCGGTATAGTTTGTACTTATCGGTATGCGGTGATTTGAGAGTCAGCTCCCAGCTTGTGAGGTCCCAATTGAGCTTGAGGTGTCTGCCGATGGTTCTGGCTATTGAATCCATCCCGCCCTCAGCGCTGAGCAGTTCGAGACTCATGAAATAGCACGATTGCAGGCTGCGAATGGAATGATTGTAAAAATGAGTGTCGGCTTCCCTTCTGACATGCCGAGAATGTTAAGCATGGATTGGAATTTAGTCCTGCAAACCTCCCTGAACTGTTCAATTACATCCTCATCCATATCGAGGGCTCTCTGTAGCTGAACTTCAAATTGAAGGACATTGAAAGGGCTCTTTTTATTACCAAGCTCCATTTCCGCCCATTTGGTAGCCAGTATCAGGGCCTTTGTGGGCGCATCAGCGGAATCTATGTCTTCGAGTTCATGATGGTGTTGCAATGAAGGACATTCAATTGTGTTCATTTTCCAGCGGGTCAGCAGTAGCTGACTGAGTGCCCCGTGATTCATCCCCCAAGTGCTGTTTTCATCTTCAGATTGTGAGTGGTAAGAGCCTGTTATAAGCTTTTTAGATATATTCTCCGGCAGTTCTTCGGGGGCTGCACAGCGTAGGAAGAACAGTGAAATATCCTTAAGCAGGCAACACAGGTAGACTTTATCCGCCTGTTCCGGGCAGATGCGGGAGGCGATCAGCTGTGCTGAAATCGCGCCCCAGACTGTCAGCATCCAGTCGTTGAAGACTTTGTAATCATCAGTATTCAGGTTTGCGCAGATATGCTTCTGGTAAGTTACCGTGACTGCAAGATTGAGCAGTTCACGTGTTCCCAGGACCACTGCGGCCCTTTTAAAGTCTGATATTTCTTGTGAAAGGCCGTAGAACGGGGAGTTGACCAGATTTAAAATGGTTGTGGAAAGAGCCGGGTCCATGCTGATTATTTTACCGAGCACGGCAAAGTCAGGTTCAGACTTGCTGGCCTCTTCCATAAGCTGAAGCATTACCGGAGGAAAGCTGAGTTTCATCATCAAGCGTGGTGATTCGAGTATCTCATCCAGACTCATAGCTGCAGCTCCTCTATTAAAATCCCATCTATTTTTTTCTGGTCAGCACAAAGTCAGCAGCCTGCTTGAGTACCTGCTTTTCTGCGCTTTCAGGCATGGGGACCAGGCAAGCCTTCGCTTTTTCCACATACTCAGCGGCGTAGCCTCTTGTTTTTGACCCCAGACCATGCTTTCTTATTTCGGCAAGCACTTTATCGCGCTTATCGTCAGACATCGTATGGTTTTTGATCTGGGCAAGCAGCAGCTCTGCTTCTTTATCTTGTAACATTTCAAGATAAAGAATCAACGGTAAAGTAATTTTACCTTCTTTGAGGTCACCGCCTTCAGGTTTGCCTGTATCATCGGATGGAGATTCGTAGTCAAGTGCATCGTCGACAAGCTGGAAAGCTATTCCCATGTTCAGGCCGAAGTTGCCGACAGCGTCTTCCATGGTCCGATCATCAGAAGCGAGGATGGCGCCGAGTCTGCATGAAGTTTCAATCAAGCGGGCAGTTTTGCCGATGATGATCTCCATATAGGTATTGCGGTCCATCAGGGGTTCGGAAATATGGGCAATCTCAAGGATTTCGCCTTCGACTGTGGACATAATACCGGACGCGAGTACGGAACTGATGCGCGGTTTGCCGTAGTCGGCACCGATTTTGTTGGCGAGAGCCAGTAGCACGTCCCCGGCCAGAATTGTTTCAGTAGTCCCGAAAACAAGATGCGAAGCTTCAACACCACGGCGCAGGTCTGCATCATCTAAAATATCATCATGCAGAAGGGTGGCGGCGTGGAGAAGCTCCAGAGAACCGGCAAGGGGGTAGATATCATCCTTTGCATAGCCCAGGCCGCGGGCGGAAAGAATAGTTAGAACAGGGCGAATCCTCTTGCCCGGAGCAAGAAGGACGTGCCGTGCCACATCTTTGACCAAACCCTCAAGTTTTGCGGTTTCCTGATCCAGAAAACCGTTTATGAGAGGCAATTCATTTTTAAAGTAGGCTAATAACTCAATCATCCGCGTATGAATTATCCCGGTTGCGAGAGAACAAGAACAGTTTTGGAAAGTTATTTTACTAGAGTTGAGCAGATCCGTCCCAACTCAGTGAGGGCGCCGCGCAAATCCCAATCATTACTGTTCCTTGATCCCACAAGGTTCGAAACAGTCCGCACCTGACATAGCCCCACCCCTGCAAGGGCGCACACATACGCAGCCGCAAAACCTTCCATATTTTCTAAATCCACTGCATAATCTTTGCGATATGCGGCGGCTCCTTCTGCCGTAGCGGTAACCCCGCTCACAGTCAATGATACAGCTTCGGGTAGATTTTCAAATCGGTCAAGTCCTGAATCAAAAAGACTTTTTCCAGCACAAAGCCCGATTTCGTTCCAGACCGGTCTGCCATCAATATCCGCAAGGCTGAATCCCAGACCCTTGGGATCTATCTGCCCGTTGGTTTTAAGGCCGTATTCGGGCCATATCTCTTTCGCGACAACGCAAGCGGAGCAAAGGGGGAAACGTTCTTCATCAAATGTCCCGGCAACCCCGCCCAGAACAACCATTCCCACATTGTGCACGGCCAGTGTCCGTCCAAGTGCAAAAGATGTATTGATTATTCCGATTCCTGTTACCAGCAGCAGCCCGGGACGATCGCCGAACATGAACTCGACTGGCATGCCCTGCTCTAAAGCGGGAAGTTTACAGACTCCGCCTAGAGCTGCTTTCATCTCCTTGGCTGTTGCCGTAACAAAAAGAATCGGTTTCAAGACTTAAAGTCTCCAGTGCCTGATTCCTGCTTCTTCCAGTTCCTTGCGGTCGAAGAAGCATTTTACATCGATGATCAATGCGTTTTCAGGATTTCTGAACCAGCTCTTGATCGTAGCCAAATCCAAATCTTTATATTGATCGTGTGAAACAGCCAGCACAACTGCTTCAAGGTCTTTAAATTCATCAAAAGAAACAGTGTTGATATTGTATTCTTCAACAGCTTCTTCCGGATCGGCATATGCATCGTGGATCAGCACATCAACACCGAAGGATTTAAGCTCATCGACAACGTCAACAACCTTTGTGTTACGCAGATCGGGAACATTTTCCTTGAAAGTCAGACCGAGAATACCAACTTTAGCTCCTTTTACCTTGCTGTCTCCATCAATCATCTGTTTGATGGTGGTGTCGGCAATGAATTTACCAACGGAGTCGTTGATTTTGCGTCCTGCAAGAATAACCTGCGGATGATGTCCTATTTCTTCGGCCTTGGTAGTCAGATAGTAGGGGTCTACACCGATGCAGTGACCGCCAACCAGACCCGGACGGAAGGGCAGGAAGTTCCATTTGGTTCCGGCAGCTTCCAGAACATCCAGAGTATCGATGCCCATCTTGTCGAAGATCATGGAAAGCTCGTTCATGAGCGAGATGTTCAGGTCACGCTGGGTGTTTTCGATTACCTTGGCTGCTTCGGCCACCTTGATGCAGGAAGCGCGATGGGTGCCGGCGGTAACGATTGAAGAGTAAAGTTGATCCAGAAGCTCGGCTACTTCTTCATTGTTCCCTGCAACAACCTTGACGATGGTTTGCAGTGTGTGTTTGCGGTCACCGGGATTGATGCGTTCGGGAGAGTATCCAACACCGAAATCCACGCCGTACTTGAGGCCGGATTTTTCTTCGAGGATAGGAACGCAGATATCTTCTGTGAGTCCGGGGTAAACAGTGGATTCATAAACCACAACGGAACCTGCGGACATATTTTCGCCGACCATGGTGGAAGCGCCTATCACAGGGCGCAGGTCCGGGTTACGGGCTTCATCGATGGGAGTGGGGACGGCAACAATGATAAAACCGCATTCCTTAAGCCGGGAGGCATCAGTGCTGAATTCCACATAGTTGTGGAAGTCATTTTCCAGTACTTCCGCAGTGCGGTCATATCCAGTGCGCAGTTCTTTTACGCGCTGTTCGGAAATATCAAGTCCCAGCACTTTGAATTTGCGGCCAAGAGCAACTGCGAGAGGTAATCCTACGTAGCCGAGGCCTACCACGGCGATTGTTGTGTTCTTTGCTTCAATGTCAGAGAATTTAATCATAAACTTTCTATGTCCTTTATTGCTTCGATAACAAAATAAGCCTTCAAAACACTTGCATAATAATTCCGGCCTTGAAATTTAATACGGCAACTCTATTCCGTAAGGGTAGACATAATCAACCGGCGCATATACAAAGCTACTATTATGCATATCGATTGGTCCTTTCTTCTGTCCGCCCTTGGCTTGGCCTTCATTATTGAAGGGATTCCTTATTTTGTTTTTTCTGAGCGCATGCCCAGAATTCTTATTTCAATTATAGAGCGCGGTCCGCGTCAATTGCGCATACTTGGGCTCATCGCTATGATTTTTGGGCTGCTGCTGATCTCTTTCGGTCAGTCATTGACAGATCTTTAGCGCTATTCTTCTGTCTTCTCAGCTACATGAATGTAGACAATTCCGGAAAGTAAGGGGACGAACATGACCCGGCCGAATCCGGCCCCGCGTAATTCTTCCGCAAGAGCCCGTTCATCCGGGAAAGCCCGAATCGTATCGGCGAGATATGTGTAGGCTCCGGAATCTCCTGAGACGACTTTGCCCAGCAGAGGAAGTACCCTGTTAAGGTAAAAATTGTAAACACCTTTCCATATCTTCTTACTTCCTGATCCGAATTCCAGAATACAGAACCGTGCTCCCGGTTTGAGCGTGCGCAGTATTTCTTTGTAGCAGTCTTCGCGTGGAAGAATGTTTCTGATGCCGAAAGAGATTGTCGCTCCATCAAGGCACGAGTCCGGCAGGGGAATGATTCTTCCGTCCGCCTGAACAGGGGCGATACTTTCACCGCGCTCCAGATGTTTGCCTTCCAGTTTCTTTTTCTTACCGCAGGCCAGCATCTGGTGAGTAAAATCCATCGCCAGGATTTTTACATTCGGGTACTGGCGCAGCAGCTCCACTGAAACATCCAGTGTTCCGGCTGCCAAATCAAGCACCCGTCCGTTTTTTCCGGGACGAACCAGTTTTACCAGACGGTAACGCCAGTAGATATCCTGACCTGCACTTAGAAAGTGGTTCAGGAAATCATACCATCCGGCAATTCTGCCGAACATGTCCCGGACTTTTTTACCGTGTTCCTGATGCGATTCCTGCGCCATCTATTGAGCATCTCCCTTGCCTTCACCGGCAAGTTTGTCTTCCTGCTCCACAATAGAGTTTACAACATCAGCATGTATCGCGCTGAAGTGTTCAGTGAAATTGGAGGGGGAAATCCGTCCGACTTCGATAAATTTAACTACGATTTCTTTGGCAACCTGCAAGGCCTGCTTCTGAATTTTATCCATGATATATATCCTTGATTAGGCTTGAAAACCCCGCCCGGTGGGAAATGGCCACGACCTCCACAGGTAGGGGCGCCGGGCGGGTAAAAAGAAGAAAACCTGTTAAGCACCCTTCTTTTGTGAGGCTCTTTAGCATGAGACCTTTAAATAGTCGACCTGCTTTTTACTGCTCCCGACGCTCCTGAATAAGAGAAAAGCCCCCGGAATCTCATCCGGGGGCCGAGTGCATCTTTATTATAATCAATTAGGCTTAGATTGGACCGGTGCTCATTACATGAGACAGTTCTTCAATCTTATTATTCTTGATGCGGTACTCGTAGAGTTTTTCCATATCCTTATAAATCTGGAAAACCTGGAAGAAACCATGCCAGTGCGAATAGTCAGGCCCGTTCATGGCAGTACCGTGACGTGCTCTGCGTCCGGCGTGGTGCCAGAGGTAGTATTCCAGTTCCTGGAATCCGTCATTCCAAGGATCATCCTTAAGCAGGAGTCCTTTCTCGGTCAGTTCCTTCTTCATTTTTTCTGCGCCTGCCCAGTATGCATTGTAGAGTTCAACAGCGCCGTCAAGCAGTTTACGCTGGGTGTCTGTGTGGGTCTTGCCGTGGCAGTTGGCGCAGACTTTACGCATGAGCTTGTCGCCCTTTTCGCCGTCGCCGCGTTCGCCACTGCGGATTACGCTTGTTTTATGCATGAGATCCCACTTCAGACGTTCGTTGACGTTGTGAGTGGTGTTCAGTTCACCGATACCGGACATGTGGCACACTGCGCAGGTAGGTGCTTCATAGTCACCGGGCTGCCATGTGTCGGGAGCACTGTCCCATTTCCAGCTTTCGCCATGCGCGCCATAGAACTGTCCATGCTTTGATTCGTCGTAGATTTCTTTCTGCGGATGGTCAGGACCGAGGTGGCAGGCTCCACAGGCTTCAGGCTTGCGCGCTTCTTCAATGGAGAACTGGTGCCTTGTGTGGCAGACAGTGCAAGTGCCGATAGAACCGTCGGGATAACGTGTGCCTATGCCGCCGGGCCATGTCAGCTTTGTGGGTTTGTTGTCCGGTCCTAATTCAACCTTTGTACCGTGACAGACCTGACAGCCGGATGCGCGGGAGGCTATACTCGGTAAAGAGCCCTCTTTAACGCCCATGAAGACGCCGCCTTCATAATAATACATGAGTTTTTGGAATTGTTTGTTGTCGATAACCGGAGCTCCCGCCAGCTTGGCGTGACCACTCTTGAGGAATTGTTCGACTTCCTGCGGATGGCAGCGTGAACATGTTTTTGAAGAAACCATGGGAGAAATATAGATTTCTGTTCCCTTGATACCTTCACACTGGCTGGCCATAGGTGAGGTTTTTTCTACAACGTGACAGTCGTAACAGGAAACGGTAGCGTGAGCCATTTTGCCCATTTTCCAGTTTTCAATTATTCCGGGTGTCTTTTTCGCATGACACTCGATGCAGTTGGTGGCTTCTTTGGTGAATCCCCTTTTCACAACCAGTTCTTTTGGTGCTAGATTCGGGAAAGGTGCGTCCGCTGCAAGACATACTGCTGCGAACATTGCGATTGCCATTGCAATCGTAATAACTTTAACCATCTGTTTCAACATGATTACCCCCAGTTGGAATCATAAGTCCTTGGTAAAGAACTTGTTAGCCATTTCAATCATGTCCTTATGACCGACATGCGGGTGACAACTAGCGCATTTTTTGTCGGTCTGGCCGTAGAGATAAGCCCGGTGGGCGAGAAGAGCACCCGGTTTTACACCGACAGGCTCAAGCTTGATATGGCAGTGCCTGCAGGCATTGTCATAGGTAAATTTGAGCCGGTTCTTCTCTGCATTGGCGGCCCAGTCGTATTCGGCCGGGTCGATGACGAGATTCATGATGATGTCACGGGTTCCGGTATAGGCTTTCGTGGTCATATATTCCACGAAGTTTCCGTGCGGCAGATGACAGTCTACGCATTGTGCTGCGAAGCCCTGCGGGTTCTGCCCCCCGTGCACGGAATTTTGCCAAGCTGCCCTGAAAGGTTTCATGGCATGACAGGTCTGACAAAAAACATCAGTATTTGTGACGTTTACCATGTAGCCTGACGTAAGAACCATAACCACCGCGATCAAGAATCCCGATACAACTCCCCAACGCCATCTGCGACTGAATCCGACTTCCCCTGTCTTCTTAGGGTTTACCGGCATTGTTCAGTCACCTCCGTTTTTGTTAGGAGTTATCTCTAGAATTTTATTGAATAAAAACGATCAACAATACCTCCTTGATTAGAAATAAAAAAAATGCACTGCTAACAATATCTCATAGTTTTGATTTTCAATCTATGACTTAAGTCAAAAAAGATTGTCTGTTACTTCTCATCCCCGCAAAATAAATATTTCATGTCAGCACTTGAGGATGAAACAATATGCAGGTATCAAAGGCTGATCAAAGAAAAGAACAAGGATGGGATATGGCTAAAAAATTTACAGAACTTGAACATAATATTCTGGCACTGGCGGGAGCCAATCTTTCCTGGAGCGCAACTCCTTATGCTGATATTGCGGAACAGGTTGGCTGTTCAGAGCAGGAAGTGCTCGATCTTTTGACCCGTCTGAAAGATGAAAAGATCATCCGTCGCTTCGGCGCTACACTTCGTCACCAGAAAGCAGGATATGGCGAAAATGCCATGGTTGCATGGCGTGTTAGAGAAGATCAGGACCCGGAGAAAGTTGGAGAACTCATGGCTGCCCGTCCTGAGATCAGCCACTGTTATCTGCGTCTGACCTACGATGATTGGCCGTACAACCTTTATACAATGATCCATGGTAAGGGACCGGACGATTACAAAAAAGTAGTTGCCGAACTGGAAGAACAGACCGGGATCACCGATAACTGTGCTTTGCGCAGTCTGAAAGAACTTAAAAAGACCTCCATGGTCTACTTTGAAAAGAAATAAATCTCATTCGTTACGGGGGCTACTCTTATTGCCCCGCACTACAGAGAGCCTCTGCGGCGAAGCCAATTAAAAGGTTTTGGGATTCTTGCACTAGCTCTTAGGCGAGCGGTCTTCCGCGAGTCTTAGAGATAGCGACAGTGTAACAAACCCTTTTGCAAATGGTTTGAGCCGCCTGAGGCGAAACCCACTAAGCGAAAGCGCGAAGCGCATCAAAAGGAATTTCAAAAATGGCTTCATCATCTGAACTTTTTGGCAGGGCCCAGGAACTGCTGCCCGGCGGTGTTAACAGTCCGGTGCGGGCCTGCAAATCCGTAGGCTGCGATCCTCTGTTTATTGAAAAGGCTGAAGGTAGCCGCATGTGGTCCGTTGATGGACAGGAACTTATCGACTACGTCATGAGCTGGGGCCCCATGATGCTCGGCCATGGCTATGAAACCATCAAGGAAGCTGCTCATAAGGCTGTTGATTTGGGCGCAAGTTACGGCGCGCCTTGTCCCGGTGAAATCGAGTTGGCCGAAGAAATTATCAAGATGGTTCCTTCCATCGAGATGGTGCGCATGGTCAACTCAGGTACGGAAGCAACCATGTCTGCTCTGCGCCTCGCACGTGGTGTGACCGGTCGTGATAAAGTCCTGAAGTTCGAAGGCTGCTACCATGGGCATAGTGACTGCTTCCTCGCCAGCGCGGGGTCCGGTCTGGCAACTTTTTCCATTCCCGGTACTCCCGGTGTTCCCGAAGGAACCGTAAAGGATACCCTGCTTGCTCCTTACAATGATATTGATGCAGTAAAAGCCGTATTTGAAAAAGAGGGCCAGAACATAGCTGCTATCATTGTTGAACCTGTTGCCGGAAACATGGGACTGGTGCTGCCTAAAGAAGGTTTCCTTAAAGGATTGCGCGCACTCTGCGACGAGTACGGCGCACTGCTGATTTTTGACGAAGTTATCACCGGATTCCGCGTCACCTCTGGCGGCGTAGGCCCCCGTTTCAACGTCACCCCGGACCTGACCACCCTCGGCAAGATCATCGGCGGCGGTTTCCCTGTCGGCTGTTATGGTGGTAAAAAAGAATATATGAGCCGCATCGCACCTTGTGGCGATGTTTATCAGGCCGGAACCCTTTCCGGGAACCCGGTCGCCATGGCTGCCGGAGTCGCTACTTTGCGCGCTCTGCAGCAGCAGGATTACGATGCTCTTGAAGCCCGTACGCTCAAGCTTGCACAGGATATGAAAGCAGCTCTTGAGGCCAACGGTTTCAAGATTACCCTGAATCATGTTGCGTCTATCTTCACATTGTTCTTTACTGATCAGGATGTAACTGATTTTGAATCCGCTAAAACAGGTGATGCTGAACTTTACTCCAAGTTTTACCGCCACATGCGCGAGCATGGCATAAACCTCGCGCCTTCCAGCTTCGAGTGTACTTTCACTTCTTTCGCGCATAGCGAAGAAGATTACGAAACCACTCTGGAAGCAGTTAAAAGCTTTAAAGGCTAAGAAGTCTCCGGCGGCCCTTCGAAAAGGATTTGTTACACTGTCGCTATCTCTAAGATTCGCGGAAGACCGCTCGCCTAAGAGCTAGTGCAAGAATCCCAAACTTTTTAGTAGAGATTCGCCGCTTTGGTTTATAAAACCGTCTTTGTTTATAATCATTAAACGGGGGGAGGAAACTCCTCCCGTTTTTTGTTAAACTGGATTAACCATGAAAAATTGTATCGCAACATACGCCCTTACTCAGAAAGGGGCAGAGACCGCCCGCAAAATTGCAAAGTTGTTGCAAGCAGACTGTTACGCTCTTCAACGTTACGCAACAAAATCAGAT
Organism: Maridesulfovibrio sp.; assembly: GCF_963667685.1. Classification (NCBI taxonomy): domain Bacteria; kingdom Pseudomonadati; phylum Thermodesulfobacteriota; class Desulfovibrionia; order Desulfovibrionales; family Desulfovibrionaceae; genus Maridesulfovibrio; species Maridesulfovibrio sp. The sequence continues at coordinate 2,287,518 of NZ_OY763930.1, forward strand.
ATTCCGTTTGATTCACTGAAAGATATCGTTGCCGATAAGTTTCCAAGATATGAAAGTCATGTTTTCGTGGCTGCATCCGGTATTGTGGTGCGCTTGATCGCGCCATATCTGAAGAGTAAGGACATTGATCCGGCTGTGGTAGTTGTTGATCAGAATGGAGAGTTCGCAATCAGTCTGGTTTCAGGACATCTTGGCGGAGCCAACGAGCTTGCGCGGCTGCTGGGTGATAAAATCGGTGCCGTCCCGGTGATCACAACAGCTACCGACTGCTCCGGGGTGCCGTCAATTGATCTTATGGCGCGTGATCAGGGATTGGTCATTGGCGCAATAGGTGCAATTAAGCACATAAATTCGGCTATGTTAGATGGAGAAAAAGTTTCGGTCTACGATCCTGACGGTTATTTAAACCTAACCGGACTGAATGAATATTTTGTTGTGATTGATTCTGTTGCAAAGTTGCCGGAGTTCCGTTGCGGTATTGTGGTGGACTGGCAAGTTCATGACTTGCCGGAGCGAGTTCTGACCCTGTATCCGCGATGCCTGAGCCTTGGGGTAGGCTGTCGGCGCGGGGCATCTGCGGATGAAATTTTGAAACTTGTCCGCAGTGTTGTTGTGGAAAATGGCTTAGCGATGGATTCCATATTTAGTGTCGGCTCCATTGATGCTAAAAAAGATGAAGTCGGATTATTGGAAGCCGCAGCCATTCTAGGTCTTGAGCCGGAATTCTTCAGCGCGGATGAACTTGATGAAATAAAAGTCGCCAATCCATCGGATATGGTGATGAAACACATGGGAGTCGCAGGTGTTTGCGAAGCCGCGGCAATTAAACTGGCCGGGGCAACGCAGATTCTGGTTCCCAAGACTAAAAGCATGCGGGTGACTGCTGCCATAGCAAGGAAAATATGAATAAAGGTTGTTTAAAAGTAATCGGACTGGGGCCTGGTGATGAATGCCTGCTGGCACCACAGGCCAGACAGGCTATCATGGAAGCTGAGGCTGTGGTCGGCTACACAGGTTACGTAGAGCTTGTACCGCAGGAACTGCTGGAAGGAAGGGAGGTTCTCTCCACCGGTATGATGGCAGAGGTGGAGCGTTGCCGCAAAGCAGTTGAGGCAGCTCTGGAGGGGCGCAATGTTGTTGTTGTGTGCAGTGGCGATCCGGGTATTTATGCCATGGCCGGACTGGTCATGGAGCTGCTGGAAGTTGATGATCTGTTCGAGCGTGTCGATTTTGAAGTAGTCCCGGGGATTCCTGCATTTTCAGCTGCCGCAGCTTTGCTTGGTGCACCGCTTATGCATGATTTTGCTTCCGTAAGCCTGAGTGACCTGCTTACTCCGTGGGAGAAAATAGAAAAGAGACTGGAAGCTGCTGCTTCCGCTGATTTTGTGATTGCCATATACAATCCACGTTCAAAAAAAAGGGCCGGGCATCTTGGCGAAGCTGTTGAAATTTTAAAAAAATATCGTTCAGAAAATACTCCTGTGGGGATAGTGAACCGGGCCTATCGGGAAGGGCAGCGCGTGCAGGTAGTCACTCTGGATAGTCTTGATGTAGAAGACGTTGATATGCAAACTGTTATTATTGTTGGTAATTCGTCAACACGGGAAGTTGCGGGGAAAATGCTCACTCCGCGTGGTTATGCCAACAAGTATGATATCTGATTACAGCTGGATAACTAATTGATACCTCTAAATTTAATCACTTGATTTTTTTACCATGCTTGACATGGTTTTTTATCTAAATTAAATCCACAAGAAGACTGTAATTAGGTTAACGTTATTCTAAGGAGGAACTGAGGATGAAAAAGACCCTGCTTATCTGCATGGTAGCTGCTGCTCTGGTTTGTGCGTTTGCACTGCCCAGTCTGTACGCTGTAGACGCTCCCGGTGATATGGTTCTGAAAGTACCTGCTGGCGCTAAAGCGACCAAATCACCTGTGGCTTTCTCTCACAAGGGACATGCTGCTCTCGACTGTGCCAAGTGTCACCACACATGGGACGGCAAAGCTGCCATTAAGAAATGTTCTGATGAAGGTTGTCACGTTGACACCAGCAAGAAAGGTAAAAAGGAGCCCACTTCTTTTTACTCCGCTTTTCATGCTAAAAAAGACATGAGCTGTGTGGGCTGCCACAAAGCCATGAAGAAAGCTAAGAAGGCAGCTGGCCCCACCAAGTGTGGCGACTGCCATCCCAAGAAAAAATAATTTTTCTTGATGTGTAATTAAAAGGGGGCTGCCCGCCCCCTTTTTTTAAATTTTTTTAAGAGGGTAGTCTATGACCCCGGATTCACCGGATAATAAAGGCGCGGAAGAGGTTCTCGACCTTAATGATGTTGCGGAAGAGGTTGATGCCAGTTTTGAGCAGGAACTCGAAGACCTTTTTTCGGAAGACCTCGATATTGAAGAGCCTGAATTGACCATGGATGATTCAGACAACATTCTGGTGCTTGATGATGTTGTTGACGAAGATGTCGATGATGATCTGCTGGTGCTTGATGACGTTGCTGAAGAGGCTTCCGGTGATGATATTCTGGAATTAAACGATATCGTTGAAGATTCCGGCGATGATGCACTTCTTCTGGATGATATTGTTGATGAAAGTTCCGGGGAAGATGTGCTCGAGTTGGCAGATATTATTGAAGAGACCGGAGATGAAGCCCTTGTCTTGGACGATGTCGTTGAACCAGGAGCGGAAGAAGATGCTCTTGAATTGGACGATGTTATTGAAGAGTCCGATGATGGCGCTCTTGTTTTGGATGATATCGCAGCAGAAACAATTGATATTTCCGACTCTCCGGCAGAACAGGATATTTCCGAAGTCGATCCTGTCGATGATCTTGATTTTGATTTAGGTGAGGAGGAACTCCTGTCTGAAAACGGCTCGGAAGGCGGAGATTTTGATGCCGATGGTTTAGACGGCCTTATTGACGACCTTGGCGGTGCAGCTACAGTTGCCGAAGATGACAGCGGCGACCTTGATGCTCTTTTCGAAGAAGATGCCGAGGTTGAGGATCTAGACTCCCTGCTTGATGTCTCTGGAGCCGACGAAGACGATGAACTGGATCATCTTCTTGGGGAAGTCGAAGACAACGTTGATATCGGTGATCTTGGCGAAGATATTCTTGCCGATGAGGATATTGAGGGCCTGCTTGCCTCTGAACAGGAAGAGGTGCTTGAGGAAGAAGGACTCGAACCTTTGGAAGAATTCGTTTCAGAAGAAGCTGATGTTCCTGAAATAGAGGTCGCCGAACCTGAAGTTGTGGAAGCTGTTGCCGAAGAGTCTGTTGTTGTCGAAGTAGAGGCTGCTGAGTCTGAACAGGTTGATTCTCTTGAGGCAGAAGCTGTTTTAGAAGATGAAGCAGTTGTTGCCGGAGATGTTGATCTTGCCGATGACCTAGATCTGGTCGATGATATTGACCTTGGCTCTGAGGATGAAAGCCTCGATCTTGGTGAGTTGCTTGAAGATACTGAAATAGATTTTTCCGAGCTTGAAGCGGAACTCGAAAATGACGATGATGAAGTCGTTGTCAATTCAGGAGAGCAGGCTGCGATAATTGAAGAGCTTGAAGAGAAAGCTGCTTCTGCTGCCAAACGTGCTGAAGCCCTTGAAATTTCTTTAAGTGACGCAACTGAACGTATCGCTGTTCTTGAACAGGCCCTCGAAAATGCTTCGAGCCGTATTGCACAGGTTGATGCTCTTGAAGCCAATATATCCGCGTTTGCGGAGAATATTCGTGTTCTTGAAGAAAAACTGTTGCAGGGGGGGCGGGTTGAAGATGTCGTCGCCCAGCAGTTGAGTGAAGCTCTGAGACCTGATTCCGCCGCTGTAGTTGCTATTGCTGCCGCAGCAGCGGTCGAAGTCGGTGACAAGGTCGCAGATCAGGTGGACCTTGGCATGCGCGAAGTACGTGCTGATGCTGAAGAACGCATCACCGCTATTGAGAGCAAGCTGGCAGAAAGTCCTGAGCTTGCGCAGCGTATCAGCTCCCTTGAGTCTCGCCTTGCTGAAATTCCTGACCACGATCCGCGTATTGCTGCAGTTGAGACAAAGCTCGGCGATCTTCCCGACCATGATCCGCGTATCGTGGCGCTTGAAGCCAAACTTGAAGATCTTCCCGACCATGATCCACGTATCGCGGCGCTTGAAGCCAAACTTGAAGATCTCCCTGATCATGATCCACGTATCGCGGCGCTTGAAGCCAAACTTGAAGATCTCCCTGATCATGATCCACGTATCGCGGCGCTTGAAGCCAAACTTGAAGATCTTCCCGACCATGATCCGCGTATCGCGGCAGTGGAAGCCAAACTTGATGAGCTTCCCAATCCTGAGCCCCGTATTGCTGAGATTGAAGAGAAAATTAATGCTCTGCCCGATGTGGAAGAAGTTATCAGTAAAGCTCTCGAAAGGGAGTTGGACCCTGATTCCCCCGCATTCTACCGTATTAAAGGTCGCTTGACCGAAGATATTGAAGATTACCTCGCTCCGCGTCTGGTAGAAAAGATTGAGAGCGTGAAGGGCGATCTTGAGGAATCATTCAAGGCCTCTGTCGAAGAGATGCTGGCAGAAAAGCTGGAAAGAGCGGTGCCATCCGAAGCAGCCCGTATCATACGAGAAGAAATAGCAGCTCTGGCAAAGGAGCTGGAATAGTTATTTGTTTCCATGTGCGAGATAGTAAATTCGTAATTAAAAAAGTCCGTAATATTGAACGATATTACGGACTTTTTTAATCTTATGTGATTAAGGAAATTAAGGCATAAAAGCTCGGGCGATGCGGAATATGTCGTCATAATTAAGCTTGCCTCTGATGCCTAAGCACATTTCTGCGGCCATATCCATTTTGGTTTTTGAATATGCCAGAATCTGGTCGGACTGAATTTTGAGGTTTGATTTGAGGATTCGGTGGTCGAAACCGTCGATGACCTGTGTCAGACCGTTTGCGTAGAATGGTGTTTTGATGTGCGGAATGAGCTGTTCAAGCTGCTGTTTGCCTTCCTTACGGCTGAGAATAATATGGAATAACATTTTAACCAGTAAGCGGTCAGGCTGTAGTTTATGGTCGAATTCAAGTAGTACAGTAGGGTCTGACTGTTTATCAAACAGACCGTCCATAAGACCGTGGGCAAGCGTGAATGCTTTTTTTTCTGAAATGACTGAAGTCGGATAATGCGCAGCCATGCGCACAAAGCTGATGCGTGGATTCTCCTGAGCAGACATAGCTAGAAGAGCGATCTGCATACTAGACAGCTTGCGCATGTATTCTTCGGCAAGTGTTACGGACTTGGCCTCTGCCAGCCGTCGTATGGTTGCCTCGTCCAGATCGGAAAATGCTGTTTCCAACAAGAACTTGATGTAAGGTTCTCGGGTATAACGTATCTCGTCTTCCAGAACTTTTCTGCTCCGCTTGACATCAATGAGTTTCTTGATGGACAGCCAATAGGCGGCAAGACCCTCGGCGGGCATTTCAAGAATATCAAAATCTTTTTGTTCTTCCATGGGATTCCCTTGTATTTCCTGTGCGTAGACTGTAACTGAATTTGTCCGGGAAACATAGTCCGCCCGGTGCGTTTTTTTGTGTAACGAATCTTATAAACAGGTAAAGAATATGATTGTATTGCCGGAATTTGATACTGTTGCTTTCAGGATAGGACCTCTCAAGGCCAACTGGTACGGCCTAATGTATATGATCGGTTTTTCCATAGCGTGGACACTGGGACGCTACCGGGCATCAAAAGAGACCAATAACTGGACCGCCCGGCAGGTTGATGACCTTATCACATGGCTGGTTGTCGGCCTCGTGCTGGGGGCGCGGCTAGGCTATTGTCTTATCTATGAGCCGGGGTATTTCATGGCTCATCCTCTTGATATTGTGGCGATCTGGAAAGGCGGAATGTCTTTTCATGGCGGTGCAGCAGGGGTTGCTATAGTTGCGTGGAGATTTGCAAAAGCCACCGGCAGAACCACTCTTGATGTGGGAGATTTTCTGGTACCATTGGCTCCGCTGGGTCTGCTTTGCGGCAGGATGGGGAATTTCATCAACGGCGAACTCTGGGGCCGTGTTACTGATGTTCCATGGGGCATGGTTTTCCCAAGTCAGCGTGCCGGAGATTTGCCGCGTCATCCTTCTCAGCTTTATGAAGGAGCGCTGGAGGGATTGATGCTTTTCCTGATCCTCTGGATATGGTCAGCTAAACCCCGTCAGCGTGGGACCACTACCGGGATGTTTCTGATGGGCTACGGTTTTTTCCGCGCTTTTGTGGAATTCTTCCGCCAGCCTGACCCCCAGCTCGGGTTTATCGCCTTTGGGTGGCTGACCATGGGACAGTTGCTGTGCGTACCCATGATTCTGGCCGGATTTGCGCTATTTATGTGGGGATTAAAAAAAGGTCCCATTCCCCCGGCCGCAGGCTGAATTTAGAAGTATATATTAATCTTATGTCCCGCATTCCAGATCAGGAATGCGGGATTTTTTTGTATAGAAGTATATTTCAGGACATTCAGTTGCTGGCCGACAGCCGATTCTTCCGGGGGGAAGGGGATATTAGTCTTGGTGGCTGAGATATATTCCATACGGGATACAGCAACCAAAGAATAAGTTTGTGCACTGATACAAGTTGTACAGGATATCAAGCTGTTACCGGTGTCGATGGAGTATCAGTACTGAGATGGTGTGATGTTTAAATAGATCTTGCATTAAGTTGGTATGTGATAATACCAATGTATTTTTATTGAAATATAATGATTTATTACTGTGTTTGATTGAAAAGTCCAAAGATACATTGATGAATGTCATTCGTATTTTGTTTGTGAAAGTAAATTTTCATTTTTTTTTGACTTGCTATATTAAAATAGATTATTATCTGTATATAGTGGGGTAATTTAAAAAACAAGTGAGCATATTATGCCTCCAGAAGCAGGTCAGCAATCAATCGGTGTTGTACTCGCTGCTAATGGCGAGGTTTTTCTGCGTTCTGAATCAGGTATCCGGCAGGTGGAAGCTGGCGCTGAAGTTTTCCGGGGAGAAGAATTAGTTACCGGATCAGGCAGTGCGGCAGAAGTCCGTTTCGTGGATGATACCCTGCTTTCGCAGGGTGCTGATTCCAAAATATCACTTGATGATTACGTATTTAGTGACTCTTCCTCTGATGCTGAATTACTCTTCAAAATGAGTCAGGGCACTTTCCGTATGGTGACCGGGAAGATAGCAGAACAGAATCCAGACCGCTTTCAGGTCGGTACACCTCTTGCCACGATCGGTATTCGTGGAACTACCATAATCAGCGAAATTATCCCCGGCGGCGGGGAAAAAATAGGTGTAGAAGAAATTCATGCCGGTAAAGCCCTTTTGGTTCAATCCCTCAGTGGTGAAATACGGGCTATATCCAGCCCGCGTGAGCTTGTTGATATTGCCGTGTCAGGGCAGCTAGGCTCTGTCCGCTCCATGAGTCTTGCGGAGTTTAATTCATTTCGGGAGATTGCGCCCAGTGCGATTCAGCAGGAACGCGAAATCCGGCAGCAGCGGGAAGAACAGCAGGATACCCCTGAAAACCAGGTTCCTGAGGATCAGGATACAGAAGACCAGGGGCAGAATGCTCAGGGCGGTGATGAAGGTCAAACCGAAGGTGGAGAAATCGGTGGTCCTGTTGTTTCAGGAGAAGGAGTGCTTAATCCGGCAGGTGGTGTGCTTGATCCCGGAGCAGGAGTAGTCGCACATGCAATCGGATTTACCGGAGCGGAAGCTATTCTGGAACAACTTGTGGAGGCAGCTGATCCGGAATCTGCTGATGAAGTGGTCGCAGGGCTTGAAGAACTGGCTGAAGAGATTCTAGAAGCTGTGGAGTCTGGTGATGGAGAAGCTGTTCAGCAGCTCCTGAACGCTCTGGGAAATGAGGTTTCAGAAATTATTGATGAATTGGTGTCCGGAAATTTACAGCAGTTTGCCGGGCAGACCGAAGAGCAGATCCTCAATAATATTGGGCAGGTACTCGCTGATAATGACGTTCCGGAACTCAATTCTGAAACAGAAGGACAGACTTATACATCAAGCGATGGAACCAACTTTATTCATGGCGACGGGTCTCCTTGGGTGGGAACAGATAATGACGACTACTACTTCGGTGCTGAAACTTGTGAAAGTCTTTCCGGTATGGGCGGAAATGATGTCATTTATGGTAACGGCGGTAATGACACTATAAGCGGTGGTACAGGAAATGACAGTGTTACCGGTAACGGCGGTAATGATATTATTACCGGAAATTCCGGTAATGATGTGCTTAGTGGAGGAGCCGGTGAAGATACGATAAATGGCGGTGGTGGCACTGATACGATTTCCGGAGGTACGGAAGATGACGTTATAATAGCTAGTTCAGGCTACTATGACTTAGTCGATGGCGGTGACGGGATTGATACTCTGGATCTCTCCGAAATGTCGCCCGTGCATGGAGCATTTGTTAATTTGGTTTCCAGTGATCCTCACCTGCCAAATAATTATACTGGAATAGCTTCAATGGATTCGGAAGTGACTTTCTTTACCGATATTGAAAGAGTTATCGGAACAGCTGAAAGTGATACCATACTAGGAAACGGTGCAGATAATGATTTCTTCGGCGGCGACGGAGCAGACTCGATTTCCGGTGCAGGTGGTAATGACAGCCTTGTCGGTGGTGCCGGGATTGACACACTCGATGGTGGACCCGGTACTGACATACTAGAAGGTGGACTTGGCAGTGATATTCTGGATGGCGGCAGCGACAATGACACAGACAAATTCTGGTATAATCTTTTGGCTGAAGCAGGAGATTCTATTAAGAACTTTGCAGCCGGAACAGATAAATTTATGTTTAATTATACAGAATTCTCTGTATCAAGTCCAAGTACTCCTTGTGTCGCAAACTCAGGGTATGATGGCTACTCGGGAACAGTGGCTTCCGGTGGTTCAACCGATAAGGTTTTTATCTTGGTCGATGACGGTGTTGCAATGAATCCGGACTACCTCTGGTATGACGATAACGGTACCGGTGTCAGCGGCGGGGCAACGCTTATAGCTACACTTGAAGCAGGAACCTCAATGGATACAACGGATGTTGAAGTCTTTTCAGCATAAAAGAGTACTAAAAGCCGCCTCAAGGCGGCTTTTAGTCAGCGAAAATTCTTGCAAATTCCATCATTTTTTTATCTAACTATAATTAATGCTGCATGAAACCGGGATTTATCCTGGACGCTGTGCTTGAACCTGTGAATCTAAAGGAAGGTGGAAACATGAGCAGAATCGATGAGATTCTCGGCAGGATGGATGATCTGGAAAAAGAACTCCGCGTTGAGTTGCAGGATATGAAAAGCGAACTCCTGTACACCGTGCAAAAGAAAAAAGTCCGTTTCAGTGCGGAGGTAAAAGCCAAGCACCATGAACTGGCCGCCAAGTGGAGCGATTATGTTTATGATTCCGGTGTTTGGGTTATCCTGACCATCCCGTTTATCTGGATGCCGCTGGTTCCGGCCCTGATGCTTGATGTTGCCACATGGCTTTATCAGCTGATGTGTTTTCCGGTTTACGGAATACCACGCGTGCGCAGACGTGACTATGTGGTTATCGATCGTCATTCATTGAAATACTTGAACTTTATAGAAAAAGTAAACTGCTATTACTGCGGTTACTTCAACGGATTAATTGGCTTTGTGCGTGAGGTCGCGGCCCGTACAGAACAGTACTGGTGTCCTATTCGACACGCACGTCCTGTCAAATCCGTACATAGCCGCTATCGCCACTTCTTCCCTTACGGTGACGCAGAAGGCTACCGTAAAGGTCTGAGCGAAGTACGAGAAAAATTTGATGATGTTTAAGATTGTCTCCGGCGGCTGGGGAAGGGAAAAGTTTTGGGATTCTTAAACCCTTTTCCAAAAGGATTTAAGCCCGCCAGGACGATCCCTGAAAGGCCGTCGGAGGCATAACCTAGATAATATCCTGCAGAATTCTTTTAAATCTCAGAGTCACACCCTGTACGATTTTGCTTTGTGCGGTGTTGTCACCCCCGGCATAGACAGCTGCCTGAAGTCTTTCGCGGGAACGGTAGGAAGTGAATCCGTCGTCCTGATCCTGCCAATCGATCTGGGTATCGTCGAACTGAACGATAAATTTACGTTTCTTGGCATATTTATCCACAATTCCGAGCACAACATCCGCAACCATAATGTAAGTATCCTGAGTTACATACTGTCCGATAATGGCTCCTATTGCCGCGCCGGACGCAGAGCCGAGTACCAGCGAATCCAATGTCTGTCCAACGCTGCCGCCCATGTAGGCTCCCCCAGCTCCGCCCCAGAGGCTGAGCTCATTTACCATATCCTGTGAAATCTGGCCGGAGTAGCGCAGGTTGATGTCCAGGTGCATGGAGTATTTTCCTGTTTTTACAACCTTGTATCCTTTCTCGGTGTAGGCTCGTTCAAGAGTTCTGCGTAGAGCCTTGAGATTGATGGCAGGGTCGCCTGAAGTATTACGTATCGTCAGTTTTATTACCGGGCTATCAAATTGCGAGGCATCAACAACAAAGTTGCTGCTGGTCATGGAGCCGTACATCAGTCCGGTATTTTCTTCGCGGACCATGCCCATCCGTTGCTTGCTGCGGCATCCGGTCATGAGAACCAGTGCCATAAGCATTACCACTGTCGTCAGGATGAAAATACGTTTTTTCAATTCAAGGCTCCCTACTTACGGTACTTAATTCCGTATTGATCTAAAAAATTAATGACTTCGGCGTAGTGTACGGCGAAAGCTAGATTATCGACATCCGGATCGATCCGTTTCCATGTGTTAACTCCGACAACTTTGTTTTTATAAAATAGAGGGCCACCGGAGTTCCCGGGATTGATTGCAGCGTCAGTCTGTATATAGCGGATATTTATATCTCTACTGGGCAGGCTGTAGCTAGGCATCCGTCTGTAAGCACTGAAAATACCCCGGGTTATGGAGAAGAAATAACGTTCAGGGTGACCGATGGCTTCAAGCGTTACCCCGGTAGGTATGGTGTTTTGTGTATAAAAACGGACAGGCTTGCCATGGGTGTTAACTTTAACCAGAGCGAGGTCACGGTACGCATCGACAGCCATGACTTTGCCGAATGCTTCCATTTTGTTGTGCATCCGTATTTCCACAAAATCATTACGCTCCACCACATGATAGTTGGTAAGAATGATGTTGTCTGTGACGAAAAAACCGCTTCCTGTACCAGACCTATCCGGGCTTAGCACTGCAACAGTTGAATCAAAGCGCGGATCATTTCCGGTGTCTGATTCGTACTTGTCGCTATAAAATTCAGCCAGAGCCTTGTTGCGGTTGTTGAGAATTGTTTTTCTTATCTCGGCCATATTGCCGTATTTCTTGTCTTTATCTGCGTGCTCCAGATAGTAGTTGAGCATGTGCGAAAGGCGGACGGGCACAGGCTGCTTTTCCCAGTTGCGAACTTCCTTATCCGTATTGAAGCGCGAGGTCAGTTTGAGCTGGTCCGGGTCGTCAGGGTCGACTCCGTAAGCAATCTTAAAATTTTTTTCCTGAACAATATCAAAGAAGTCGGTGAAGTAAGTGCGGGCTTTGTGGTCAATGATTACGTATTGCACCGAAGCGATCTTGGCTGTACGCATGGGTACCACCCGAAAGCTGTATTTCTGGTAGATGGGCTTGTCGATCATCTTTGGGATGCTGGTGGCGTTGGCGACAGCCTCATTGTACTTCTGTTCTTCGATTGCGGCCTGATGAGCTGCGGAGGTGATGCCACTGGCTCCGATCCAGCCCAGAATGTGGGTGTTGTTGCGCTGGTTAAGCTCTTGACGCTTGAGCTTGAGTTGTTCAAGGCGCAGCTGGGCCTGATCGTAGGCGTGGTTATATCCTTCGCGGTATCCGGTAATGAGTTTGCTGCGGTAAGCCTTGGGTCTTGAAGTTTTGCGGTCTATTTTTGAGACAGTCTCGTTAATCAGGATTACAACGTCCGCGTCTTGGGCGGTCTTGGAACTGAACATTGCCGTCTTGCCCAGCATTTCTGTTTTTACTGGCAGGTCTACATCAAATCCGAGGCCGAACTCAATGCCGTGTTCTTTCATCAGACTTTTGCTGGTCACACGTACGAAAGCTATTTTGCAGTCCGGTACTTCGGTAACAGGAAACCCGAGCCGCTGGGCTTCCTTCATAGTTTTTATGACCGTGCGGAAAGAGGGCGGATTGCCTTTGGATTCTTTTTCAAGAAGTTCACGGAAATAGTTGCCTTCGAGATTTCGCAGGGTTTCCGGCGGAATGATCTCCCCATACTCCTTGATCATGTGTGGCACACCTTCACCGTGTGCTGAAGCGACAGTGCGTTCAAGCAGAGCAGCCTGTGATTTTAGAAATTTGGTTTCGTCAAGTTTTACGGGATAGATGGAAAAGAAGTTAGGTCCTGTCTCCAGCGGATATTCTTTGAATTGGGCTAGTGCATCAGCCCTGATTTGCGATTCTTTTTCGTGGAATTTATTTTTCAGGTCGGCGAGTCCGGAGGGTGTCTGGCCTAAATCCCTTAGGATAATACTAGATTCGACGTTGCTGATAAGATCACGGGCATTGTCCAGCTTGAGGCGGATCAGAGTCCATTTTGCCGATTTTGCGGGCCAATGTATGGAAAGTACATTAGTTGTGGCTGCTGAAATCTTGGGGCGGTATCTTTTTTTCAGCGCAGAAGCAGCCTTGGTTATTTTCGCCATGGCTTTTGGATTTTCCAGAAAGTAATTCTGATTATCGAGCCATATCTGTTGCGCCTGAGTAAATTGGTTCCGGTCCAGTGAACGGGCGAATTTATCTTCGGGATCTGAAGAAAGTACAGCTTCTTTGATATTTGTTTTTATTGATCGTCCGGCCCTGCATCCGCAAACAAGAAGTAGCAGAATAAGCAGGATCAGTCCTGCAAATTGTCTATTCAACACATCCTCCCCCCGGCAAAGCTTTCAGCTTTATACCGTCCTGAGAGGTGGTATCATAATAGTTTGTGCTATATCAAGAAGAACTGTACGGTTGTTAATTTAACATTAACATTCTGGCGCAGACATCCGTTTATGCAACCGTTTGGCCTGTAGACAAAATGCTTCCAACCGCGCTTCAATAAGCTGGGGGAAAGGATTGCCGTCAGTCTCAATTGCCAGAAACGGCAGACGCGAGTCTTTTCCCAGCAGGGCTGTAGCCTTCTTCCCGGCTGATCCGGCACGGAATTTTTCGTTAAGCACTGCCTCTGCCACCCGCGATGGCATGCACCCGAATGGTCCGATGGAGATAACTCCGCAGGAAGGGGACATGATCTCGTGAAGCGAGGCTCCAACTGTGAGAATTGCCTCGCCTGTGAGTTGTTCGGAAATATGCGGTTTGCCGTGGCTGACCACTTCGCGCACATCAGGACCGGGATAGAAAAGCAATCCGCTGGCTTTCAGGATATGGCGGATACGCCGTTCAAAATATGATTTAACGCCTTGGGCGAGTAGAGTCTTGAGTCCGGTTTTACCTTCAATATTATTGCGATTCAGCCAGTCTGTGTATTTCATCCATTCCAGAACCGGGGCAACTCGAACGATAAACCCCTGTTCCGTAAGCCTCTCTGGAAGACTGCGCCGTGCAAGGGGATCATGGCGTACATATATTTCGCCCAACAGGGAGATAACCGGGTACATCTCCACAGGTTTTGCCAACTCAATGGTCGAAAGATCACCGGCTGCTTTGCGCAAGGCTTTGGAGAAAGTCTTCCAGTCAGCCATGGAGTCAAGAAGGTCCTGGCGGACCTGCCAGAAAAGTTTTAGGGCCGCGTCTTTGTCTCTGGCGGCGGTGGAAATGGTTGCGTGGATATCTTCCAGAATGGACCCGGTCACAATGCCCTGCCACATGCCAAGGGTCACGGCTGTGCTTAATCCCCCGTACCCGTTGGTGGAGCTGGGTGCGAAGATGGCAAGGTTGGGGATCTCCAGCCGTTCGATGAGGTCGTTCATGAATACGGAATACTGCCCGAAACGGCAGGGACCTTTGGCCTTGGGCATCAGGAACAGGGTTAACTCATTTTTATCACAGCTCTCAATGTGTTCCAGCAAAGCTCCGGCTGTCAGCTGTAGGGGCAGGCATTCTTTGCATGATGAATTGTTGCGCCCTTTCTTGAGTGCGGCCTCGCTGGCATGGCCAAGCACTTTGTAGCGAATGTTGTCCCGTTGCATGGAGGCGGCCAGAAAATCGGTGCTTATCTCGCCTAGACTTGGAATAAGCAGGGTCACTTTGGGATCGTTGACTGCATGCCATTTGCCATTGGAGTCGGTGATCCCGGTGATTTCATTGCGAACTTCGCAGCGCGCTGCCCTGAAAGTTTTTTGTTTGTTCTGCCGGGTTTCTTCCAGATTGCTGAATCCGTCCACGATATCGAGAAAAGCTTCAATGCGGGTTTCAATTCCGGCATCGGCAGTGTGGCTGTCGAGTTCAAGGGTCAGCGAAGGTTTGCTGCCCATTACTTTGCGGAAATGACCGAGTAAAAACGAATCCGGTCCGCAGGAAAAGTTGGTGATGTATGTTCCGAAAAGTCTCGGATTTTCAGCTACAAGCTTGGCAGAATCCATGATCTGTTCCCCGGTGGCCCAGTACATGTTTAGTTCGCTGCCGCACCCACCGCTGCGTGGGAGCATATCGCAGGGTATGATAGTTACGCCACGGGTTGCGAATTTGGTTGGGATTGATTTATTGGCCCATGAACTGAATGCATTGTACGGTCTGCCGAAAAGTACCATGCCCCGTTCGTCGCTATCCATATTGCGTAAAAAATCTTCGCCTTTTCTGCGCAGATCGGCAAAGAATTGTTCCTGATCGGCAAGCGCAGCTTCAAAGGCATCAATAGCCATGTTCAGATCTATTTTTAATTCGGCTGCAATTTTGAGCATTGCTGTGCGTAGTTGTCCCTCGCCATTCTGCATGTGTAGCACAGGGGCCAGCAGCAACCGTTTCTCAAGTTCCGGGAAAGCTGCTTTCAGGTAGTAGGGCTCGCCCTGAACCAGCACGCAGGTGCAGGAGCGGTCTCCGCTTTTAAGCGGCATGGAGCGCAGGTGGGGTAGGAAAATGTAGTCGGTGTCCAGTTTCAACAACTCCCCCAGTCCCCCGTGGGCCAGTTCCACTGGGTGGCAGAAAGGCGCGCTTTTCTGTTCAATTGAATCCGGGTCGGCTTTTTCCGGCATCCGGACTCCGAAGCCCATGCTTTTGAAAAATGTATTGAATAGTGGAAACCATGTATTCATCAGCAGTGAACGGTTCATTCCGATAACCGGTTGACCTTCATGCGGTAGGCTCAAATCACGGAAAACACGTTTTTCGCGCCAGAGTACAAGGTCATCTCCAGGCTTGACGTCTTTTGAAATTTTGGAATTATCAAAACGGTTGCAGATACCGCCGAAAGGGAAAGTCCTGCCTTCCACCACAATACGGGCAATGCTGCACCCCAGATCGCATTCGCGACCGGCTCCGTTGCAGGTGAAGGGAGTTTTGTAGCATACTTCGCGTTTTGAGAGTTCTGCGGGATCGAAATTCCCTTTGGAAACACTACCAAGCTCAGATCGTCTGGATGCTTCAAGAGCCACACCGAAAGCTCCGGTCAAACCGGGATGTGGTGGAACGATGATTTCCTGTCCTGTCAATGCGGCCATGGCTGTGGGCACTGCTTTGTTGTAGCAGACCCCGCCTTGCATGAAAATTTTACTGCCTACTGTTCGGTTGCCTTTAACCCGGTTAGCGTAGTTGATACAGATGGAATAGACCAAACCGGCAACCATGTCTTCGAGCGGAACTCCTTCCTGCGCCGCAAGCTTGAGGTCCGAGCCGATGAAGGCTGCGCACTGGTCATTGAAGTTGGGAGGATTATTCCCCTTGAAGGCAACTCCTGCGATGTCAGTGACATCGATGCCGAGGGTTTCCTTGGCGCTTTCTTCGAGGAATGATCCGGTCCCGGCGCTGCATGCTTCGTTCATGGCGTAATCACAGGGAACAGAGTTCTTCAGCCATGTGTACTTGGCATCCTGCCCGCCGATTTCAAAGATGGTATCCACGTCAGGGTCGTAGTGTACAGCTGCGGCGGCATGGGCGGTTATTTCGTTAATGATGCCGTCAGTTCCTGCATGAAGTCCGGCAATGTTGCGGCCGGATCCGGTTACACCTAGAACTTCGGCTACGGTTCCGGCGGGAACCTGTTCCGCGAGATTTGCGTAGACACGGCGTGAAGCGCCGATGGGATCACCATCGGTTCGAAGGTAGCAGGAGGCCACAATCTCGGTCCGTTCCAGATCAAGCAGCACTCCTTTTGTTGTAGTCGATCCGACATCAAGTCCAAGGGCAAGCCTGTACCCGGGAATAAATACGGCCTCTTCGCTGTCATGGAATTTTACAGCACCGGCAAAGTTCCTCAGTGGCTGGAGAAAAGTGAATGTAGTGTCACCTTTACGGATAACACTTTCTACATTCTGCGGAATGGGCACTCCGTGTTTATTTGCCCATATAGCAGCCCCGAGTGCCTCGAAACTGTTGCCGTGCTCGGGGAGGAGCAGGTCCGGGATTTCCCGGCGCAGTTCACGAACCATGAATTTATTCTGCGAACAATTACCGATCAATGCAACTTTCTCAGACGGAAGCTTGCGCAGCAGCTCGATACATTTCCCGGCCATCATACGGGCCAGTCCTGCGACGACAGAATTTTTATCAATACCCTTGTTAAGGGCATGGGTGCAGTCACTTTTGCAGAATACCGAACAGCGCCCTGAAACCTTGTGCGGCTCAGCCATGTCCATACGGGACATGTCTTCCAAACCAAGTCCCATGCGTCCGAGCTGCTGCACGAGAAATTCTCCGGTCCCGGAAGCGCATTTATTCCCGGTATGTACGGTAGCTACCTTGCAGTCGTCATCAAGCAGGTAGGCCATGAAGGTTTCGCCACCGGCGCTAAGTACGGTGTTGTAGCCGTCTTTGACGAAATTCTGATGGGTCAGGGCTGCTTCAATAGCCTGAGGTTCAGAAATGGTCGGAAGGTCAAGCAGGTGGCGGAACTTACGCCCGGTGACTGCTGTGGGAGTATTTTCAGGCGGCTGGATCTCTTGTAAGGCTTTGAGGACTGTTTTTGCCGGGTTGCCTTCGTGGTTCAGTGAAATGGATTTAAGAATTTGTATTTTGTCGTTGGCGTTATCGGCCAGCAGCATGCTGACTGATGAGGCTCCAGCGCAGATGCCCAATGAAATCGTCATTTTTCCAGTTTTGGCGGGACTAGTTTGCAAGTGTGGGTAGTTCAATTTCAAAAACCTTGTTCCAGAATTTTCCGGTCACAAAAAGTCGTTTTTCATCGGCGTTCCAGGCAATGCCGTTGGCTGCTTCGGCTTTTTTCCCGGCTAGTGGGCGCAGTGCGGATATATCCAGCCAGAATTTAACTTTACCGTTATGCGGATCAATAGCCGCTATGCGGTCATTTTTCCATATATTGCTGAAAATAAGACCGTTTATATATTCCAGTTCATTAAGTCTGTGGATGCTGACAACACCGTCTGTTACCTGTAGCTCTTTTATTCGGGCAAAATCATAAGGGTCCCTTAAGGTCAATATGGAGGAACCGTTGCTTTGATAAATAAAGTTTCCGTCCGTGGTCAGACCCCATCCCTGACCTTTGTATTTGAAGATTCTTTTACGGGCAAGGGAACCTGCGGTATATACGTAACATTTACCGGAACGCCACGTTAGCTGGTAAATCTCATCTTTCAGGCAACATATTCCTTCACTGAAAATTTGAATGTTATTTTTAACCAGTGTATGCACTCTGCCGCTTTCCAAGTCCACCTTACGCAGAGATGAACGGCCAAGTTTTCCGGTGCTTTCGTATAACCATCCTCTGTGGTATAATAATCCCTGAGTGAAGGCCAATTCGTCGTGCGGATATTGATTAATGATTCTGCATTTGAATACAGGAGTTCCGCCTGTTTCAAGGGCATAGCTTTTTGGCCCGAAAAAGTGCAGAATAAATATAAGGGTAATAAAATATAAGATTATTCGATTTGCTTTCATCTTTGCCTAGATTAGCTAATTTTTTGACGAAGAGCCAGAATCGGAGCATTATATTTTTTCTCTAAAAGGTATGAAATCTATACCGTAATGATTAAGGTTCCGATAAGGTGTCTATGAGGGGTCATAACAGGATATCCGGAGGCTTAACTATGAGTGCCAGCTCATCATTGTTCAACTATACTCCTTCCGTCAGGAAGGAAGAAGTAGAGGAGCCAACGTTTGTAACGGTTGTGTCCTTGCGTACTGATTCGCATAGAATTCAAGGTAAGAAATACTGGTTGGCCACTAAACTTGATAATGATCAGTTTGAACTACTACTGCTAAACGACAACTGGGTGCCGACAGGCGATCCGACAATTATTGGTGATGGAGAATTTGCAGCTCACTACACCCTTGAACTCGATTACTACCAGCAGCATGTGCGCCCGGCCATGGAGAAGCAGGACGGGAGATTGAAAAGGGGGGAAGCGCATCGTGAACAGGGCGAGCTCTACAGTGCTGAGATGGAATATTCCGAGGCACTGGAAGTTGACGAGAAAAACGTCCGCGCTACTTTCGGGCTTGGTATGACTTATCTGGCAAAAGGTGATCTGGAGCGGGCACAGGAAGTTTTTGCCAAGGTTCTGCAACTCAAAACCGCTTTTGCAATTGAACATAAACATATGTTTAATGATTTTGGCATATCAATGCGTAAAAATGGTATGTTCCGCGAAGCATTGCAGTACTATAATCGTGGTGTTGATCTGGACAGTACGGATGAGAATTTATTTTTCAATATTGCCCGAACTTATTACGAAGCAGGTGACTGGGAAAATTGTTTCCGCTATCTGACAATGTGCCTTGAAAAGAATCGCGGAGTACGTGAAGCACAGAAATTCTGCCATTATCTGATTAAGAAGACAGAGGAAGATGAATCCATGCTTCGTGAGATGGCTGGCGGCGAAAATGGTGACACACTGCGCAGTGATATACTTAACCTACTGCGCAAGATGCAGATTGCAGCTGGTGTGGAGCTTGACGATGCAATCGAAAAGACCCACAAAATACGCGACCGCATGATAGCCCTTAAAGAGGAGGATATGCAGTTTAAGGAAGTGGAAAAAGATCTCTACAAGCTAGATGATGATTTTTAGTTGTCTGGTAGTTTAATCAGGTTTTCCTTCGTCCCGATCATAATAAGAATATCATTTTCTTTTAACTCTTCCGTTGCCTTTGGCACAAAATTAAGTTCTTCTGATCCGTTTTTGCGGATAGCGATAACCTGTACCTGATAATTGTTGGTCAGATTCAAATCTATGAGTGTTTTTCCTGCCCATTCCTTTACTTCCCGCTCTTTAATCAGAATATCTGTTCCCATGGATAGATATTCGACCATGCCCGGTGTGGAAAGTTTGTGAGCCAGTTGCTTAGCGGCAAAGAGTTCCGGGAAAACAACATAATCCACGCCCATCTTGCTGAGAATTTTCTTGTGGGCAACACTGATAGCCTTAACCCAGATCTTATTGACCCCGATCTCTTGCAGGTTAAGAACTACGAGAACACTGGCCTCCAGAGACTCGCCTGTGGAAACCACCACATAATCAAAGTCTTGAAAGCTGAGCTGCTTCAGTGTCTGCGGGTCTGTTCCGTCTGCCTGAAAAACTTGAGCAATGTATGGTTTGGCCGCTTTGACTCGTTCTTCGAATGTGTCCACTCCAACAACATTGTGACCCAGCTTACGCAGGTTCAGGGCCAGTTCCAGACCAAATTTACCAAGGCCGATTACGCCTACTTCTATGGTTTCTTTTGACATATCTTATTGCCTCCGGCGTCGAACCGGGACTCAGCCCATTTTGACAGGGTTTAAGAATCCCTCTACTTTTCAATAGGGTTGCGCCGTTTTGTTCTTTTATATCGCAGTTTATACATCTATTCCAAACTGAACCTGAAGATTATCCTAGCGGTAAATCATCTTCGGGCAGTCTGTAGCGTGGTTCCCTTTGCCAGCTGTTGATTGCGGTGAGCATCCAGACAGGGCCGAGTCTCCCTAAAAACATGAGACATATTATGATGGTTTTGCCGGCTCCGCTTAAGCCCGGTGTTACCCCGGTGGAGAGTCCCACGGTGGCAAAGGCGGAGACAGCTTCAAATGTTATTTCTATGAAGTGTCCGCGCACTTCGCTGTGCGGTAGGTGGCTGCCCTCGGTGATGCTTAGCAGGATGATTGCCGAACCGAGAATTACGCTGGCTAAGGTCAGCAGGGTCAAAGCTCGGTTGACGCTTTCTTTTGTCAGTGCGTACCAGCCGACTTTAACCTGCGAATGGCCTTTAATCTTTGAGACGATAAATCCTACCCATGTGCGAAAGGTTGTTGTTTTTAATCCACCTGCACACGACCCCGGTGAACCGCCGATCAGCATCAGCGCTATCATGGTAAGCAGCGAAATATTAGTCAGCCCGGAAATATCCACGGTGTTGAATCCGGCAGTACGGCAGCTTACTGACTGGAATAGAGCGGCAATCTCGTTGACTATTGCTCCTTTGACTACGTGAACCTTTAAGCTTTCAGCGAAAAAGATGGCCAGACCGCCGATGATAATAAGTGAAAGACTTGTCTCGAGAACAATGCGGGTGTGCCAGCTCAGGGAATGGGCAGAAATTTCAGGCTTTCTTCGGCGTACAAAGTTAATGCACTTCTGCCATATCTCGGTCATTACGTAAAAACCCAGCCCCCCCATAACGATAAGAGCTATGAAGACGGAATTAATTCCAAGATGATTTTTCCATCTGGTCAGGCTGTCTGAATAGAGTGAGAAACCTGCGTTACAGAAAGCAGAAATAGAATGGAAGACTGCCGAAAATGGATAAAAACCCGTCGGGTCCATGCGGTTAAGCAGCAGTGCTCCCAGTGCTTCAATGGACAGTACCGCTGTAACAACACCGACAATAAATTTGCCCATGTTAAAAGAAGGATCATGGATTAAAGTCTGGCTGACAGCAATACGGTCTGCTGCACTGACCTTCTTACCCAGCAGATAAATGACCAGACTGGCATATGTCATAATACCCAGCCCGCCGAGCTGAATCAGGGCCAGAATCACACTCTGCCCGGTGCGGCTGAAAAAACTACCAGTATCTACTACGGCAAGTCCGGTAACACAAACCGCTGAAGTGGCTGTAAATACAGCATCAAGAAATGAAAGTTCCTTTCCCGGATGGCAGATATCCAGCTTGAGCAAAAGGCCGCCTAGCAGGATAGCTGCAAAAAAAGCGTAAATCGGCATCCAGAATGGAGAAGTCGCTTTGGAATTCATGTGGTCCTATTTACGCCCGAGATTTAAAGAAGGCAAGTATTGTTGCCTAAGGCTCCAAACTTATTTTCCGGTACGTTTCCTGTACTCCGCCAGTTTTTCTTCGACTTCTTCCCAACGTTCGAAGGTCGCTTCGTGGTCGGTTTCGAGTTTTTCAAGCTCTGCTTGCGCTGCGGCCATTTCTTCGCCGGATTTTTTGTAGAATTCCGGATCAGCCATCTGGGTCTGCATAGCTTCGATAGCTGTTTCGAGCTCTTCAATTTTTCCGGGCAGCTCAACTATTTCAATTTCCAGAGCTTCAAACTCGCGCTGCTCTTTATAGCTGAGTTTTTCCGGGCGTGCGTCCGGGTTTTTTTTCGTCTTGGGCTTCTGTGCCTTGGGCTTGGCTTCTTCTGTCTGTTGTTGGCGCTGACGCACCCAGTCATCATAACCGCCCACATAGTCGTTAACCAGTGCGTTACCCTCAAAGGCGAGGGTTCCGCTGACAACGTTGTTAAGAAAAGCACGGTCATGACTTACGATGATAACTGTACCGGGATAATCCATGATACGGTCTTCGAGCAGTTCAAGAGTTTCGGCATCGAGGTCGTTTGTCGGTTCGTCCATTACCAGCAGGTTTGACGGCCTGGTGAAAAGGCGGGCCAGCAACAGCCGGTTGCGTTCCCCACCGGAAAGAACACTGACCGGGGAGTTCGCGCGGTCCGGGGAGAAAAGGAAATCTTTCAGATAGCCCATGACATGCTTGGTACGGCCATTAATTGTTACTGTGTCATTCCCGTCGGCCACGGAATCGCGCACTGATTTATTCGGGTCAAGCTGTTCGCGGTGCTGGTCGAAATATGAAATTTCGAGTTTGGTTCCCAGCTTCACTGTCCCGGAATCAGGTTTGATATTGCCGAGCAGTACTTGAATGAGAGTTGTCTTGCCAGCTCCGTTGGGACCGATAATTCCTATACGGTCGCCGCGCATGATGGTGACATTCAGGTCTTTAAAAATGGGATTGCTGTCCCATGCGTATGAAGCATTAATTGTTTCTGCTACGACCTTGCCGGAACGGGATGCTTCCTGAATTTCAATTGTAGCTCTGCCGGTCCGCTCACGGCGCTGCTTGCGTTCTTCTCGCAGTTGCTTGAGCGCGCGGACACGGCCTTCATTACGGGTGCGCCGGGCTTTTATGCCCTGCCTGATCCATACCTCCTCGCGGGCCAGTTTTTTATCAAATTCTGACCAGTTCTTTTCTTCGGCAGCCAGCAGGTCTTCCTTGCGTTTGAGAAAGGTATCGTAGTCGCAGGACCAGTCTGCAAGATTTCCCCTGTCAAGCTCGATGATACGAGTTGCAATTTTACGCAGGAACATGCGGTCGTGAGTGATGAAAATCAGGGTGCGGGTGTTCTTTGTGATAAACTCTTCAAGCCATGCAATGGAGTCGATATCAAGATGGTTGGTAGGCTCGTCAAGGAGCAGGATATCCGGTTTTGATGCCAGGGCACGGGCAAGTAAAGCGCGTCTCTTCAACCCGCCTGATAGATTTTCAAAACGCATTTCAGCACTGAGTGAGAGACGGGAAATAACCATTTCAATGGTGGTCAATGCCTCCCATCCGCCATGTTTTTCCATTACTTCTTCGACTTCCGAAAGCTTGGAGACATCGCCGCCGCTGGCTACTTCAAGGCTTACCATGTGGTATTTGGTCAGGGCTTCTCCCAGTTCGCCGAGGCCCCCGGCAACAACTTCAAAAATGGAGCCTTCTAGTACTTCCGGAACTTTCTGTGAAAGGCGGGCTACGGTAACACCTTTCTGGTAAGAAATATTTCCACTGTCAGGAACCAGATCTCCGCTCATGAGACGGAGCAGGGTGGATTTACCTTCCCCGTTTCGACCGACAATACAGATCCGTTGTCCTTCTTCTACTTGAAAGGACACCCGGTCCAGCAGCTGTGGACCACCGAAGGTCATGGAAATATCGCTTACGCTCATTAAAGCCATTTGTTTAACTCCGCACTATACTTGATTAAAAATATAATATAACAAAGGTGTGTGTCCTTGATTGCACCAGTAGCTCAAACTTGAGGGCGGCAGTGTAGAATTTTGCCGTCAAAAAGGGAAGTCTGTTTATAGTGGCTCAAGGGAGCTTTTTTACGTTGCAATTTGTTGACGAAAGTCTAAGCATAGTGCAGATAAGCTCTAACGTTGCGCTTGCGTTTTGTTTTATTCAGATTTTAGCCCTCGCCGCGGAAACGGTCAGGATAGATTTAATATATGAATACCGGCGATAGATTACTGGACATATTTCAAGAAGAAACATTGGAACGGCTCGATAATATAGAGACCGGGCTTTTGCATTTGGAAAACAGCACCGCGGAGCTAACCCCGGAGCTGATTAATTCCATATTTCGAGATGCTCATTCTATTAAGGCGGGTTCGAATCTGCTAAAGCTGTCAGTAATCGAAGAGCTTGCCCATAAACTGGAAAATGTTCTGGAATTGATTCGTTCCGAAGGTCTTGTTCCTACCGAGCTTATTATAACAGCTTCATTGGAATCAGTGGATAAGCTAAGGAATTTGACTGAGGATGTTCTCAACAGCAACACCAAGAGTATCCGGTTGCAGAAGACAATGCTTGAAGTTTCTGTTCAGCGTGCCTTGGCCGGCGAAAATTAAGCCGCTTTTACAATTAAATTTTAGACCCCCGTACTGAATAAACAGTACGGGGGTTTTTCTTAGCCTGTGCCGCAGGAAAAGGGGCTATACTTGCCTTGCGATAGTTTTTCCCCACTGAACTATTTCATCGCGTGAGGGGTCTCCATCTATTTTCAGGCTGTCACCTACTACCACCGCGCCCATTTTTTCGAGCTTCTCTTCGATGGCATCAACTGCACCGCAGAAGAATGTGTAGCTGGAGTCACCGCATCCGAAAACGGAAACCTTTTTGCCTTTTAAGTCTGCATTTTCAAGCTCATCGTAGAGGGGAATGAAGTCGTCCTGTAGTTCGATTTCATCTTCGCCCCAGGTTGAGCAGCCGAAAAGAACTATGTCATACCCGTTTCCGAGATCAGCGATACTAACGTCTGTGACATTTTTAAGTTCGACTTGAATTTCATGGTTTTCAAGAACTTCCGCAACATATTCTGCCGCAGTTTCGGTATTTCCTGTGGTTGAGCCGTAGACGATCAATGATTTGGACATGATGTCCTCCTTTAAAGTATGTAATCAGGTTCGTTAACGTCACTTCGATCCTTAGTGACGATGAAAGTGAAAGTCAATATCAATATAAAAAATGTTAAGAAATTATGAAAAAACCGCATTCTCAAAGATTGAGTGTTTACGCCGCTTCTGAGTAATGTTATGGATCTCCTAAGACTGATCGGTAAATATATAAGTAAGCACTCTATGTGCGTACACTTTCCTTACCGGCCCGGCCTCCCCGGCAGGGCGCATAAGGTCCCAATTCATTTACAATTTGTTGAGATTACAAGGAGCCTTGTGATTCCCTGTACTCATTGCTTACCCGTTTTCCGGCCGATTTTTCTGCTGTTTTCTGCATTGTCTGTTATCCTTTAATTTCATTCTTGCAGTATATATTGTAAGCGCTGCCTAAACGGCCCGGATTTCTTTTCAACATTAAAATACGGAGGTTCTTCCCATGAGTGTACAACTTAATGTAACAGGTTTGGATACTTGGGGTTTTAATAATGATGGGCCGCTGATTATCGCCGGACCATGCAGTGCTGAATCACGTGAGCAGCTGCTCGAAACTGCGCACGGAATAAAAGATAAGGGTGTACACCTGCTACGGGCAGGCATATGGAAACCGCGCACCCGTCCCGGATGCTTTGAGGGTATGGGAGAGGAAGGCCTGAAATGGCTGGTAGAGGCCAAGGAAGAAACCGGTCTGCCTATCTGCTGCGAAACCGCGACTCCAGAGCACATTGAATTGTGTCTTAAATACGGCGTGGACCTTATCTGGATCGGTGCGAGAACCACTGTTAACCCCTTTGCAGTTCAGGCGATGGCCGACGCTCTTGAGGGAACTGACATCCCGGTGCTGGTTAAAAACCCCATCAATCCGGATGTAGAACTCTGGCTCGGAGCTCTTGAGCGTATCAATAAAGCCGGTGTCACCAAGCTTGGTGCAATTCATCGTGGTTTTTCTTCAGCTCGCCCCAGCGAATACCGCAATGCTCCCAACTGGAGGATTTTTATTGAGCTGCGCCGCCGTACTGAGGGCATGCCTATCATTTGTGATCCCAGCCATCTTTGCGGTAAGCGTGAACTGATTCCTTCTGTTGCCCAGAAATCTCTTGATCTTCTTTTTGACGGCTTGATGATCGAGTCTCATATCAATCCGGATGTTGCCCTCAGTGACAGCAAACAGCAGTTCACTCCTGAAGACCTAGGTAAAGTCCTCGCTGGTCTGGAAGTAAAGCATCCTGTGGCTGAAGACGAAGAATTTGCTCTGCGGATGGAAAGTAAACGAGCCCGTCTTGTTGAAATCGATGATGCTATTGTTGAGCTGCTAGCTGAGCGTATGGCTCTGGGACGCAAGATCGGTAAGATGAAATGTGAGCGCGGGATTGCTCTTCTGCAGCCTGACCAGTGGAAAAAGACTGTTGAAAAACGTACTCGCGAAGGCGTTGCCCGTGGAATGGATGAACATTTCATGCTCCGCATTTTTCAGTACATTCATGAAGAATCCCTGCGTCAGCAGGAGTGTGTTCTGGCCGGGGAAAATTAATGCCCAAGGTCAAAGTTGAACTGCGTGGCGAGTTCGATAATTCCTATGAAATTAGCGTTGATTATTCCGTCATGGACGAAGTCGTTGCTGATCTCAAAGTAAGGAAATACGGACAGACCCCGGTAGTTATCTGCGATGAAAATACTCGCGAGCTTTTCGGACATTCGTTGGTTGAAAAGCTCGCGCTTGCAGGTGTTGACCCATTACTGCTGACCGTTCCGGCGGGAGAAAGCAGCAAGTCTCTCGATGTCTTCGGCTCGCTGCTGGAAGCCATGCTTGAAGCCGGGATTACCCGACAGGATGTTGTTGTTGCTCTCGGCGGCGGTGTTGTTGGCGATCTGTCCGGCTATGTAGCAGGAAGCTATATGCGCGGGATTAATTTCGTGCAGGTTCCCACAACTCTGCTTTCGCAGGTTGATTCATCTGTCGGCGGTAAGGTTGCGGTGAACATTAAGCATTGGAAAAACTATTGCGGAATGTTTTATCAGCCCAAGAGGGTTTACACCAACATCTCAGCTCTTGAGTCACTCCCAGAGAAGGAAATTCTAAGTGGCCTTGGTGAAGTGGTGAAGACTGCTTTCATCGCAGACCGGGGTCTTGTTGACTACCTTTCCTGCAATGCCGATAGAGTCCTGTCTCTTGACCGGGAAGTCATGGCCAAGGTCGTTGCCCGCTGCTGCGAAATAAAAGCCGATGTAGTAATCCGTGACGAAAAAGAGGGCGGTGTTCGACGTATTCTTAATTACGGCCACACAGTCGGGCATGCTATCGAGACTTTTGCCGGATACAGAATTTCGCACGGAGAATGCGTAGCTTGGGGGATGCGGATAGTTTCCCGCGTTTGTAATAAAGCTGGAATGCTTTCAGCTGAAGATCTCAAGCTGCATGAAGAACTCATGGATAAGCTTGGTCTCGCTACCGGTACCTTGAGTATTGACCCTGCCCAGATCATGGAACTTATGAAAAAGGACAAGAAGGTCAAGCAGGGAGCCGTAGTCATCGTCGGACTCGACAAACTGGGAAATGCCGTAGTGGACGAGAATTTTCCGTTGGAATTGATCGAAGTAGAGCTTTTGAATATTTGATGCGCTACGCGCGATTAAGAATGATTTGATTTGCCTCCGGCGGCTCAAACCCTTTGAAAAGGGTTTGAGAATCCCAAACTTTTTTATCGGGCTTCGCAGCTTCGAGTTAAAAAGTTTTGCAAAATAAAATCGCAATAGCTTTTGGGCTATTGCGATTTTATTATGTTTAATAGGTATTTAAAACTATTTTGCGAAGCTTAACTAAAGCGCGTTTGGGAAAGGGGAGAGGAGTCCAGAGGAGAGGGGAAAACACTTTTGGCGCGAGCAAAGGGTTTTCCCCTCTCCTCTGGTCCCCGAAGGGCCGCCGGAGGCAAATTAGCCTTTGAATTCAGCCGCAGCTTTGACGAAATTATTTGCCCAGCAGGGCATGCTCAGCGCATGGATATGGTTGTAACCGGCGTAGATATTGCCACGTACCAGTCCGTCATGGCTGTCGGCCATGCCTTTGCCGCGTGACATATCGAGGGCATACTTGGGTGCCGGTTCGTGATTATCCACGCAGAGTGAATAGTGGAATTCGTGTCCGATAACTTCGGTTCCAACAGGAAAGAACGGGTTATCGTGTACTATTTTACCGGATGTATATCCAAGTCCTTGCGGGCGGGGGCACAGACGGGTTGAGAGGTCCAGCACACCGGACATTTTATATTTCTTACCTTGGTACTCCACATCACGGCCCAAGTACATGAAACCGCCGCATTCAGCGTAGATAGGCAATCCTGCACCAGCTAGTTTCGCTACATGCTCACGTATTTTCTCGTTAGCAGAAATTTCAGCGGCCAACGTTTCGGGGAAACCGCCGCCAAGGTAAAGACCATGAATTTCCGGCCACTGCTCGTTGGAGAAAATGGAAACTTCTTTTATCTCAGCTCCTGCGCGTTGAAGAGCTTCGAGGTTCTCTTCGTAGTAGAACCAAATGGCTTCATCACGGACCACGCCGATGACAGGTTTTGAATGGCTGGAAATTTCTATGCCTTCCCACGCATTGTGACAGTCAGTGAGGTCAGAGGAGGCTTGATCTGCAATTTTAGATATTGCATCGAGGTCTAGACAATCTTCGGCCATCTGCCCAAGTGTGTTGAGCGCTTTATCAACAGCATCGTATTCAGTATTGGAGACAAGTCCCATGTGCCGTTCAGGGATGGGATTATCCTTGAGCTTTGGAAGCATACCCAGCACCGGGATGTCAGTGTAGGTCTCAATGGAATTTTTGATGATGCTCCGGTGTCTTTCCCCGGCTGTGCGGTTCAGGATAACCCCGGCAAGATTGAATCCGTCCTCAAAGGCTTTGCAGCCGGCAACGATTGCAGCCACGGTGCGGGTCATTTTTGTGCAGTCTATAGTCAGAATTACCGGGGCCTTGATTATTCTGGCCAGCTCCGCAGTAGAGCAGGAACCGTCGACGTCTTTACCATCGAATAAGCCTCGGTTTCCTTCGACAATGGAGATGTCAGCTCCTTCCCCTTTTTCCATGAAAAGTGCAGTCAATTTGTCCGCGCTCATTAGAAAAGGGTCAAGGTTGGTTGCATAGTTGCCTGAGGCAAGTCCCAGCCAGCGGGCATCAATGTAATCCGGACCCTTTTTGAATGGTTTTACCCGTCGCCCTTGATTACGAAACGCCCGGCAAAGTCCAAGAGTGACAATTGTCTTACCTGTTCCGCCGCTCAGTCCGGCCAATACAATTCTGGGAAAATTCATTTAGCTGCCCGTACTCTAAAAATTCTATCGTATGCCTGTCTGCACAATGGATTCAGTAGTGTTTCAGCGCGAAAAAGACAAGTTAAATTACTTAATCAGGCTTTACAGCCCTTTCCTTAGATAAAAAAAATGCCTTGTCCCTAAAGACAAGGCATTTAAGGGTCGAGCAATGCGAAAATTAATCTTCGTGCTCAGCACCACTCTGCTTACCGGCACCGGTCAGACCGTACATGGTAGTGGAACCGGAGGACCAGTATTCAACCTTCTCTTCTTTAACGAGAGCGGTCAGAACTTTCTTAACATCACGACCTTTTTCGTCAGGAAAAAGTTTGGTGAAGTCATTGAAGTAAAATTTGCTTTTTGCGCCTGTTTTCTCTTCGAGAAACTTCAGGATTTCAGCTTTTGCGGATTCCATCTCGATCGGCATAATAAGCCCCTTTCTTTTTAAAGGGGCGCGACGAAATGCCGCGCCCCGTATTATCTCAATTCTAAATTAGAACTTGAACTGAGTGGACTGACGCCAAGTGTAGTAAGCGGGGTCACGGAAGTCATCGATAAGGTGGGGAGTAAACTCGATACCAGTCTTTTCGAAGAAACGTTCCCAGCCAATACGCTCTGCCCAGTCACCCAGACGTTCGTACTTGTTAGCCTCAGCTTTGTAGACATCCACGATTTTGCGGATGGTCTTGGTAAGTGTAGGCCAACGGGGAGGTTCGTTAGGAATAAATGCAACAACAACTTTGGAGAACTTAGGCATGGAGATACGGTTGGAAACCTTACCACCTACCATCAGTGCGATACCGTCACCTTCCTTATCGGAGAGGGGCAGGGATGGGCACATGGTGTAGCAGTTACCGCAGTACATGCAACGGTCTTCCTTAATTGCAACAGTCTTGTACTGAGTGCCGTCGATTTCGATCTTGGAAGGACGAACAGCACCGGTAGGACAAGAAGCTACTGCCAGCGGAATTTCGCAAAGGTTGTCGAGGTACTGGTGGTCAATGATGGGGGGCTTACGGTGGATACCGACAACAGCGATGTCGGAGCAGTGGCAAGCACCACACATGTTCAGGCAGCAAGCAACAGCGATACGCACAGGTGCGGGCATGTTGTGGCCGGTGAACTCATCAAAGAGGTCATCCATGATGACTTTAACAGTACCGGAAGCATCGGTAGCGGGGGTGTGGCAGTGAACCCAACCCTGAGTGTGAACGATGTTGGATACACCAGCACCGGTACCACCGACGGGGAACTTGTAGGAACCACCTTCGAACTTACGGCTGAGCAGATCTTCTTTAAGGGCAAGCATTCTGTCCTTAGAGTCGGTCATGAACTCAACGTTGTTACGGGTGGTGAAACGAAGGTAACCATCGCAGTGTTTGTCTGCAACTTCACACATTTCGCGGATAAGGGTAATACTCATGAGGCGAGCGGTACCACAGCGGACTGTGTAAACTTCATCTCCGGATTCGGCAACGTGAACCAGTACGCCCGGTTCAATGATTTCGTGGTAGAGCCACTTGCCGTAGTTATTTTTGATAACCGGGGGCAGGAACTCTTTGTAGTCACGAGGTCCAATGTCCGAGATCCGGTTTTCCATCGGTTTGTCTGGATTGTAGCCAGAAGAAACGAACGCCATGTCTGTCCTCCCGTATTATCTCTGGTGTCTTTTTCTGTATTCGTTAACGTCACGTTCCCAAGGACCATCAACATCTTCAGCTTTCCAGAAGATGTAGGGGTTGTGTCTGGGTTCCTGAACGTGTCTGGGATCAGCCTTGATTCCGGTAACTTCGAGAAGCTTCTGGAAGCCCATGCGACGCATGGTCTCACCGAGACGCTCACGGTTTTTACCTTCTTCCATCCACCAGTCCCAAATGTTTTCAACAACTTCCTTGACTTCGTCGAAAGGCTCTTCAACCTTGATGAAGGGAATGAGGAGGGAGCTGAGCTGAGGACCGTCGAGGATCGGAGCTTTAGCACCACAAAGGATGGATGCGCCGCGATCGTTACCGATCATCAGTGCGCGAGGCATGGTGTTGATGCAGTGCATGCAGTGCATACATTCTTTGTCGTTGATTTCCAGTTTGCCGTCAGCGTACTTGATGCACTTGCCGGGGCAGAGGTCAACAACTTCTTTCTGAATGTCAAATGCACCCCAGTCACGGCCGGAGTGAGCGCCAGCGTTAGGCTTGAACTCACCACCAACGTAAGCTGCAACAGCTTCCTGGTCGATGCGGATTTCGTCTTTCCAGATACCTACAACAGAGAAGTCGGAACGTGCGAGAGCACATACGCAGCTGTTGGGGCAAGCATCAAATTTGAATTTGAACTTGTAGGGGAAAGCGGGACGGTGAAGTTCGTCCTGGAATTCCATGGTCATGTCGTAACACAGAGCCTGTGCATCGTAACATGCATACTCACAACGGGACATACCGAGACAAGCTGCGGGAGTACGCAGGTTGGAACCGGAGCCACCGAGGTCAACGTTTACATTGTGAGTCAGTTCGTAGAAAATTTCTTCGAGCTGGGGAGTGGTGGTACCGAGGAAGACGATGTCACCGGTAGAACCGTGCATGTTGGTCAGACCGGAACCGCGCATGTCCCAGATGTCTGTGATCTGGCGCAGGAAGTCGGTGGTGTAGTACTTAGCGGTGGGCTGAGCAACACGAACAGTGTGGAAGTGTGCTACGCCGGGGAACATTTCGGGCTGGTCACAGTAACGACCGATAACGCCGCCGCCGTAACCGAAAACGCCAACGATACCGCCGTGTTTCCAGTGAGTTTCACCATCATTGTAAGAGAGCTCGAGTACGCCGAGAAGGTCTTCGCAGACTTCAACGGGAATCTGATAATTCACGTCCTTCTCGTTTTTTGCTCTAACTTCGGCTTCTTGTTTTACGTCGGACACGAAGCTAGGCCATGGCCCGCTTTCAAGCTCGTCCAACAAGGGAGTTTTGTGTTTCGCCATTCCCTTAAACCTCCATAAAGTTTAATAAGATATACCTACCAATACAAATTAGGCATCCGGTATGTAAATCGGTTAAACCGATTCGCCCGGTTGCTTTCCTCTCTTAGTGCGAGACCCCCTTCTATCTTTTGAAGCAGGGGGAGGGAAAGATACCCTTAAGTGAAAAAAAACACAACCTAGGAACATGGATAATTAACATACTCCATCAATGTCAACAAGTGATTCAGTTTATCACTTTTGAAAAACTCAGACTTGCCAAGCAAGCCGGATTCAGCGTATTTACTCATCCCGAACACAAGGTGCGTCAGTAGTAGATATTTCCTACAAAAAATTTTGATAACCAGCAACATAAACTTGAAAAAGTGGTTCGTATAATATGAATGAATGTACACAATGCGGCACATGTTGCCGAAAAGGCGGCCCAGCGCTGCACAATCAGGACTTGCCCCTGCTTAAAGAGAAAGACGGCATTGACCTCACTGATATTGTAACCCTGCGCAAAGGTGAACTCGCTTACGACCAGCCGCAGGGGCAGGTACTCCCTCTTGCCGAAGAGATTCTTAAAATTAAAGGCGCCGGCGGTGAATGGATCTGTTCATTCCTTGCCCAGTCTTCAAACGTCTGCCGTATTTATAAAAAACGTCCGCTCGAATGTCAGAAACTTTTTTGCGGTGATCCTGAGCCTCTGCTGGAGGTTTACAGCAAGGAGCGGCTTTCCAGAAAGGATGTTCTTCCTGAGGGGCACCCCGTGCTTGAGCTTATTGAAGAGCATGACCGGAAGTGTGATCCGGTAAAGATGGCTGAAATTGCCGCATCAGCTATAGAAAACTGGGATGAGAGTGAAGGGCTTAAGTCTGATCTTCGTGAAATGCTCATCTTCGATTCCACCATTCGCGAACTTGTTATGGAGAAAGCCGGGCTGCCTGAAGAGTCCATGGATTTCTTTTTTGGACGCCCCATGAGCATTCTCATTAAAGGTTACGGCATTATCGCTACACCCAGCGGAAAATCTTTCTCACTGCGCAAACTTTAAGGATATCAGATGAAAGACGAACGAGGACTTTATTACTATCCGTCCCTACAGACCCGCGACACAAAAATGTACGTGCGGGAGAATCTGGGTTCTATTGAATTCCGGCTCTGGTCCAATGATAATCCCGTTATCTGGGATAAGCATGAATGGCTGCCGTATGACGTAATCATGGAAGCTGCTGAAGAATACAAAAAACGCGGATCAGACCGTAATCCCCTGTCTTTGTACGACCTGAATGTAGCCCAGCAGTTGATTAAAGAAGATAAGATTACCCATTAATTTGAAGTATCGCGCTTTGATAAAGAATTTTGCCTCTAATGGACTCGGTATTCCTGTAGTGCCTTAGGCCTTATGTTTGGCAGATTCCGCGTGAAAAAATATCCCGGAAATCATATATGATTTCCGGGATATTTTTATTCTGTTTCCAGCTCGAATCCTTCGGTGCGCAGCATGGCGGCGAACAGTCCGTCGCCGTCAATTAATTTCCCGTTGAAAGATCCGTCATAAATCCTGCCTATTCCGCATGACGGAGATCGTGCTTTCAAGATGGCCTTTCTGCTGCCGGAGAGTTTCGCCAGCTTTAGAGCTTCTTTTGCTCCGTGCATGAATTTATCCGTGACATCCTCTCCTTCATTGCTCATGACTTTGCCATTGACGATTTCACAAGGAGGACGTGGGGTGGTCAACCCGCCAAGCTGTTCCGGGCAAACCGGTATGGCTTTACCCTCTGAGACCAGTCGCATGACTCTTTCATCTGCATTATCTCCGCCATCGTAGCGACAGCAAAGTCCGGCGAGACACCCGCTTACTATATACATGTTTGTAACCTCCGCCATAGATGTGTGCGTTGTTAGGAATTATGCATTGTGCTAGTGATAGATTTCATAAACAATTTTCACGGTCAAGGAGGACTTATGACTGCCATCACCACTTCCGTTTTCGAATTATTCAAAATCGGACCCGGGCCTTCAAGTTCTCATACTATCGGTCCCATGACGGCCGGGTATCGTTTTTATAATGCTGTGGACGATCTAAATCTTGATGTTCAGCCGGATAATATAGAAATAAGACTTTACGGCAGTCTCAGTGCCACAGGGAAGGGGCATGGAACTGACCGTGCTGTAGTAGCCGGGTTGTTAGGTTTCAGTCCGGATAATGTTGAGTGTGAATTTCTGGAAGCACTGGCCGAGGGTTCCAGCCATCAATTTGAAAGTGGTGGAATTTCGATTCCCCTGAGTGTGAAAGATGTTGTCTTTGCCGAAGTGGAAAATGATTTCCCATATGCAAATACGCTTTTGCTAAGGCTTAGAAAAGGTACGGAGGTTCTTTTTGAACAGGAATACTATTCTATTGGTGGCGGGTTTATTAAATTGAAGGGGCAGCAGGAAGAAATTCCCCGAGTGCTTCCTTACCGATATTCCAATATGGATGAACTCAAAGCGATCCTTACTGATGAAGGATTGCGCATGCATCAGGCAGTGCTTGTCAATGAAACAGCAATCACCGGAGTTTCAGAAGAAGAAGTCTATGAAAAGCTCGATGCAATTCTTGATGCCATGAAGCTGTCCGTTGAGAATGGTCTCAGTGCGGAAGGAATTCTGCCGGGTCCTCTGGGGTTGCACCGCAAGGCCAAACGGCTTTATGAAAACAGTGCGCAGACCAACGCTGCAGATAAATTTTTACTCCGGCTCAATGCCTACGGTTTTGCGGCTTCCGAGGAAAATGCTGCCGGGCATATCGTAGTCACCGCGCCCACTTCCGGTTCAGCCGGTGTTATCCCTGCGGCGATCTATGCTCTTGAAGAAGATCTGGGTATCAGTCGCGAGAAAGTGCGTGAGGGAATGCTTGTGGCTGCTGCCCTGGGTTTTATAGCCAAGCACAACGCCAGCATTGCCGGAGCAGAAGTCGGTTGTCAGGGTGAAGTCGGTGTCGCTTCGGCTATGGCGGCGGGGCTTGTTGCTTATGCCAACGGTCTCCGCTTCTGGCGAGTGGAAAATGCTGCGGAATCGGCGCTTGAACACCATCTGGGCTTAACCTGCGATCCCGTGGGCGGATATGTGCAGATTCCGTGTATTGAACGTAATGCCATGGGGGTTGTCCGGGCATACAATGCCTATCTTATTGCTTCGGTTGAGAATGAAATATTCCATAAGGTCAGTTTTGATGAAGTGGTGCAGGCCATGGCTGAAACAGGAAAAGACATGAATTCCAAGTACAGGGAAACATCACTTGGTGGTTTGGCTGTTTCGGTACCGAATTGTTGACAGTTAATTAAGAAAGAAGCGCGGGTGCTGGTTGTTTTTTCTGTTTCCCTATTTATATTCTGGGCAAGAAAGAACAAGGAGTTAACATGCAGGATATTTCCACCAGATTAGTTAATGCGGGTAAAGTTGAAGCCAGAGAATTTATAAATACTATTAATCCTCCTCTGCACCGGGCATCCACAGTACTTTTCGATTCATATGCTGATCAGCAGAAATGCAATGCCGGAGAATATGAAGGAATTGCTTACGGGCTTTGCGGTATGGCAGCCCAGAATGCCTTTGAGGCAGCGATGGTTGAACTGGAAGGGGCGCACGGTTGTAAAGCCTTTCAGTCCGGAATTGCAGCTATAGCCATGGTGCTCATGGCCTATACCAAACAGGGCGACCACATTTTGATCTGCGACAACGTTTATGGTCCGACCCGTTATTTCAGCGATAAATTTCTTTCCAAGTACGGAGTTGAGGCTGAATATCTGCCTTCAGACGCCGGAGCAGGCGTCGCTGATTATATCCGCGAAAATACAACACTGCTGTTCATGGAGTCCCCCGGATCAAATACTCTTGAGATTCAGGATATCCCGGCTATTGCAAAGGTCTGCCGCGAGAATGGTGTCGTCTCGGTCATTGATAATACATGGGCTACTCCTCTTTATCTCAATCCCTTTGAACTGGGGGTTGATGTCTCCATCCACTCGGTGACAAAGTATATTACCGGGCATTCAGACATCCTGCTGGGATCTGTTTCAACCAATGAAAAATATTGGGGAACTTTTGAAAGCTGCTACAATGTGTTTGAGGCATACGCGCCGCAGGAAGATTGTTATCAGGCTTTGCGCGGATTGCGTTCCCTCCCATTCCGCCTGAAGCGTCATGAAGTGTCCGCACTTGAAATTGCTAACTGGCTGGAAAGTCATGATATGGTCGAGTCGGTTCTTCATCCTGCACTTGAAAGCCATCCGCAGCACGATCTTTGGAAAAGGGATTTCACAGGCTCCAGCGGCCTGTTCTCTTTTACCCTGAAAGAAGAATATGAGGATATTGACCATGGTCCGTTTGTTGACGGCCTTGAACTTTTCGGTATTGGGTACAGCTGGGGCGGATTCAAGAGTCTGATCACCGGTGGCAAGTTCAAGCGCACCAACCATTACGGCTATGAAGGTAAGACTATTTTTCGGTTGAGCATAGGGCTGGAGGATGTGGAAGACTTAAAGGCTGATCTTGGGCAAGGATTGGAGAAGCTTAGAAAATAATCAACTGCGGTGCATCCCCCGTAGTATTGATACGAAAAAAGGCCGTGATATCATTTAGATATTACGGCCTTTTTCGGTCTCTAATCTTTCGCAGCCTGTAGATAAATTCTTTGCATTTTTGAATCATCTATTTCTTCGGCCCAGTGCAGGTAGAGCGATTTTAGAAAATTTCGCCGCAATTGTGGAGCTGCCGAGATACGGTTTTTTATGGCTGTCTCGACATCCATTTCATTTATAATATTGTGCAGCGTTTCTGCCCGGTTGATGATACGGTGCTTTCTCTCAATGAGTTCATTCCCTTGACGGGCGATGCGTTCCCGCAATTTATCATCAGCTAAAAGCATGTTGAACTTTTCAATCAGATCCTCTGCATTGTTCGGTTCGTAGCTCACTAGATGGACTCCATCTTCAAATATATCGAAAAGTCCGTTTCCGATTTTGGGAGTCAGCAGGCAGGAGCCGCAGGCAAGGGCTTCGAAGACCCTGAAATTCAAGTCTCCGCGTTCGGCGATGTTGAGTACAACCTTTGCTTTGGGAAAAAGTTCCCTGAAACGTCCCTTGGTGACGTGCAGTCCCGGAATTTGTTCGGCCACCTTATCGAGGAAGATCTTTCTTTCCGGTGTCAGTTCGGCATCAACAGTGCCGACGAAAAGCAGATCCCATTCTTTTTCCATTTCTACCGGCTGGTCGTGATCCATCGCAACAGGAGGGAACCAGATTAAACGCGATTCCGGCAGACGCGGGGCAAAGCGTTCAAGATGGTCTTTCAGACTGACCAGACAGATGTCGAATCCTTGGGCATAGAGCGGATACCAACTGTGGATGTGGGTATCTATGCAGTGAAAGATCGTCAGGCAGGGGAAGTCTTCCACTCTTGCGAGGGGCGGAGCTATTGATCTGTCTGCATACAGAACCGCAAAAGGTTCTGTCCCTGTTTTTTCCAGAATATCGTGCCAGGTTAATACCTGCTGTCCCGAAATGGG
Organism: Maridesulfovibrio sp.; assembly: GCF_963667685.1. Taxonomy (NCBI): domain Bacteria; kingdom Pseudomonadati; phylum Thermodesulfobacteriota; class Desulfovibrionia; order Desulfovibrionales; family Desulfovibrionaceae; genus Maridesulfovibrio; species Maridesulfovibrio sp. Next base: position 2,324,887 of record NZ_OY763930.1, read on the forward strand.
GATGTAGACTATTTCATAGCCCAGTTTATCCATCCCGTTACGGAAGAATATATTACCGACCCAAGCGATAGTTTTATTTTCTTTTGCATTCACGCGGAAAAGATACCAACTAAGTGTTCGCTTTGGAAGGGTGAATGTTTTGAATAGATGTGTCAGCTTATCATCTTAGAAAGAGTTGCTGAATCAACTTCAAGAGCAGGGGTGAATTTTGCTCCGAAAAGGGTGTTTTCCTTCCAGACAGTAACAGCTTTCTGGCTGCTCAGGAATCCTATATTGTCATTGAAAATGCAGCCCCGGATAAAAATTTCATCGGCCTGTCTGAGCTGTTTCGCATCGCTGCCGGAGTTGATCATAAACTTCATTCCGTCCTGAGAAATGTCCAGTATAGTGATATCCAGATCCTTTTCGGATGTAGAGGCAGCAATATCACATTGCCGGAAGAAGCAATTCATGGATTTAAGGTCTATTCGTGTGCTTTTTCGACGATCATCTACTTTATTCATACTATTCCCTCCCCCGGAAGCAGGGAACAATATGATTGCAAAAAAAACAAGTGAATTATTTTTTTTTGGTTTTCACTTTTTAATGTCTGCTATTCATACTAAGAAGGTCTTGTTTTTTTATTCACAGCCATTGTTCATAAGAGTTGAGCACTGTCTTAAGATTTAACCATTGTGAATATAGAATCCGATTATGTGGTATTTACATTAATGCCGATGTGGAAGATTATAGCTTATCAGTAATTTAGCAGTTGCAGGTGATTCCTGCAGTTCACACTTGGAGCTTAATCAGAGAGTATCAGAGTAGCGGTAAATTCATCCTTTTAGAGCACAAGTGGTGGCAGCAGGGGATATCGGGCTGTTTACGGTGTCTAAAAAACTGTCATGTCCGAGTTTTTGTTTATGATAGATCGAATTAGCTTTTAGTCTTGGCTAAAGGCGTTAAAAAAGTTAAGTGGTTAGCTGTATGGAATTGTAATTAAAAATTTAATGCGGCTACCCATTCTGGTGTCCGTGACCAATAAAGCCAGGAGTTTGCGGTGAGGAAATTATTAGTTGTTTTTGCTCTGCTGGGAATGTTGCTTCCCGGTTGTGTGTACGTAAATATGGATATCGAGAACAAGCCTGTGCAGGGTACTGATTTCAGCAAGCTGAAAACCTTCTCTTTTAAGCAAAAGAGTGAGTCTAAAAAAGACCTTGAGGCCATTTTACTTAATACTGCAAAAATTGAGCTTGAAGAGAAGGGCTTCCGTTATGACCCCGCAGCTCCTGATTTCCTTGTGGTGGTTAATTTTGGCTCCAAAGCATTTCTGGAAAGAGGCAACACCTACAAAAGAGAAGCTTACGAATATGATTACATAAGTAAATCATACTCTGAGATAGGTGTGGTTAAGGCTGCTGATGCTTCACGGGTGAATAATACTGTTCGGATATACATGATGACTCCGGAGAATGAAGGTCTAAAGACTTTTCTTTGGCGCGGGAAGGCTGCAAGTGATGATCAGGAAGGCCTCGAAGTTGTAGGGCGTTGTCTGGTCAAAGGAGCGTTGCTGAAATTCCCTGCTGCTGACGGAAATTTTCGTGAAAAGTTAAACGTCCGAGACTGTGAATAGATTCTGATACGCAGTGATCGCTCTGAGTTGGGCGAGTATTTCTTTAAAAGGTTGTGGGTTTCCCGCAGCCTTTTTTGTTTTTCAGTTGATTTCGAAGTTCGCTTCGCTTTCCGCTCTGGTAAATGAAAATCCTGATTGAGCTTGACTTCGAGGTTGAAGAATGTCAAATATGCATATCTATATAACAATATTTTTATATATTGAATTTGAATTGTTGAAAACAGCAGACAGTGGAAAGCTGTAAAAATATTGCTTTAAGGCATTCAGGATAATTCTTCCCTGGCCGTGCCTGCGGTCCGGGAAGCAAGCAGATAAAGATGGAGAAATAAAATGCAGGTGGCAAAGAATATCAATGACGCAGGACAGTTTTTTTCTTTTGAATTTTTTCCTCCCAAGGACAAATCCACTTGGCCCAAGTTCATGGAAAGGGCTGAAAGACTGGCCGCTCTAAATCCCCTTTTCGCTTCTGTCACATACGGTGCGGGCGGCAGCAGCCATGAAAATTCCCTTGAAATATGTTCCCTGCTGAAACAGGAAATGGGGGTAGATATTTTAGCCCACCTGACTTGCGTCGGAGCCAGCGAGACTTCTATTGACGGGTTTGTGGAGAGTCTGGTTCAGGCCGGAGTTTCGGATATTCTGGCCCTTGGCGGCGATGGTGTCGGCAATGCCGGAGATGTTAAAAAAAGTCGTTTTTTCCATGCTTCCGATCTGGTCGAATACGTGGACAGTAAATTTTCTGAAGTCGGCATAGGGGTGGCCGGATATCCCGGCGGCCATCCGGATTCCCCTTCACTGGTCCGTGATCTTGAGTTCCACCATACCAAGCTTTCCAAAGGGGCGGACTTTACCATGACTCAGCTTTTCTTTGATAACAGGGTCTATTTTGATTATGTTGAGCGTTTGGCTGATTTCGGTATTGAGCGTCCGGTGATTCCCGGCGTATTGCCTATCCAGTCCCTAAGTTCCCTGCGCAGGATCATGTCTCTCTGCGGTGCGGCTATCCCCGGAGACCTTTACTGCGGTGTGGAAAAGGCGTTTGATAGAGGCGGCGATGAAGCTGTCATGGCTTTTGGTTTTGATTTTGCCCGCAAGCAGATTGCCGACCTTCTGGATAAGGGAGCTCCCGGCGTACATATCTACAGCCTTAACCGGGCAGCCATGTGTGAAAGGCTGATTACCGATTTGAAGGGCGAAGGGTATTTCTGTTAGTTTTGTCACACTTCGGGTTTAAAATTGTATAAGATAAGACCCCGCAATACATTAAAAAGTATTGCGGGGTCTTATGCTGAAAGTTGCTCAACGAGACTAGATCCGAAGTTTATTAAAAGTTACCCAGCCTCAGTCTCAGGATAAAAATTCTTATAAAAATCCTTTAAACATTTCCGCTATCTTGGCGGCGGACTGAACTCTTTCCGGTCCGTTTTCAATGATGAAAGGCAGGATCTTGTCGGAATAATTGCCAAGCCCGGACAGCAGAGTCTCGCCGATCCCCTTTGAGGATGGTGAGGCTATGAAGTCTTTTATTTCAGAGTAGAGAGTCTTTGCTTCGCCGATGGAGTTGTTGCCTGTTGTGTAGGCAGTGGAAGCGTGATCATAAACTTTTTTGGCTTTTTCCATGCTTCCCGGGGTTGTTATTATTTCGGTCAGCTTGGAAGTCAGGGAAGGGCTGGTGGTTGCCGAGTCCAGACTTTCGGAAAAACCGACCAGACCGGCCAGTTTGGTGAAGGCTGATCCGGAATTAATGTCAGCCAGTTTGGAAGTAAGGGCGTTGCTTTCGGTGGGACTTATCATGCTCATGACTGTAGTCTGTGCATCAACGAGGTTTTCAGTGGAGTCGTAAAAACCGGTATAGACGTTTTTGGCGCGGTCGAGCAGGCTGGCTCCTTCGGCTGCACTTTTGGCAGTTTCAGCTGAAGAGGACAGGTCATTCAGGCTGAAGGCGTAAGCGGCGGAGCCTTGCATAACCATACAGGTTACAAACAGTAAGGTGATAACTATCATACTGGAACATGACTTTTTCATTATATCTCTCCATTTTTTAGATTAGGTATTTACTATACCTGAACATAAAAAATTTACCATTAGAAAGCATCTTTCTCTCATTGTTTTTATCCATGGTAAGAGGCTGATAAAGTCGAATTTTGAAGTATGAATTATAGATAAGAAAGACCTGATGTTTGATCCAGATGATTCTTCGGCAGCCTGATCAACAGGTGAGCTTAAGATTATCCCTTCAGAAGGGTGGAAACCTAAAAAGCCGCAAATTATTTGCGGCTTTTTAGGTTTATTACAAGAAGATATGGTTAATGGTGTTATTTATCCACAGGTTGTGTACCCGCAGGCTTTGCATATCTTGCAACCACCTTCCGGTACATAGGCCTTTTTACTGCACTCGGGGCAGGGGTCTCCGAGACCTTTGGAGACAATGGTCTGGTCGTCCATATCCAGCGATATATACTGGCGCAGAATGCGTGAGATTATAGCGGCGGCATCTATGATATTATAGCTTGAGCGGTCAAGCTGGGTCAGGATGCGGTCAATAGGCATGCCGACACGCAGCAGCATACTGGTCAATCTGGTTATTGTTTCCCAGAGGGAGTATTTTTCCTGAAAGACCTGCTCGTTGTAGAATCCATCACCGGTTACGCCTGCTTCTTTAGGAAGCTTGACGAATATTTCAATGGGGTTACCGGAATCGTCAAGGGAAACTATGATATACATCTTGGACCCCTTCCACATGACCCGGTGCCGCTCTGCGCGTTCAATGTCACCTAGTTCCCGCTCGACCATGGTCGGGTTCTGACCTTTCATGGTCGGATCAGATTCTTTGGATTCTTCTTTTTTACTCAGGACTCCTTTTTTGCAGCCGTTGCGGAATACGGTAACGCCTTTAAGTCCGTTTTTCCAAGATTCAAGATAAATCTGGAAAATGGTTTCTTTGGGGGTGTCCTCGGCAAGATTGATTGTCGAGGAAATGGAGCTGTCTGTGTACTGCTGGATTGCTGACTGCATTCTGATGCGGTCCATGTAATCCAGTTCGTCAGCCTGAACGTAGTTCAGTTTTTCTTTCAGCTGCTGAGCGGTGTATTTTCCGAACAGGTGTTCCTGATTGGTCTCAAGCATCCATTTCAGCGGCGGCATGTGAATGAACTCAAAGACCTTGCCGGCTTCAAGCCTTGTTTCACGGGCATAGCTGAACATGAACACAGGTTCGATGCCGGAGGTGCAGTTATCTGACATTATGGAAATAGAGCCGGAAGGTCCCACTGTATTGAATGCAGTGTGGCGCAGACCGGTCTTCATGATTTTCTTTTGCAGCTTCTTGGGCAGGTCGAGATTCGTAATGTACGGGCATTCCAGAAAGCGTTTACGCGCTTCCGGGGCCTGCAGAGCTTCGACTTCCCCGAAGCGCTCAGCAATGTCGGCACTTACGGAAATTTCAGTAATAGCTTTGTCGCGCATAATTTCTTTTATGAAATTAACTGACTCCTCACTGCCGTAGCGCATGCCGAGCATGGCCAGCATGTCACCGAGGCCGGTAAATTCGATGCCGATTCTTTTGCCGTATTTGTCAGCATCCCGGTGCTTCTGCAAGGGATGCTTGTTCATGTTGAGGTCCGACATGGTATCCATGAAATTCATGGTCCGGGTCAGATCGTCATGAAAGAGGTCGGTATCGAAACGTGCTTCCTTGGTAAACGGGTTGACCACGTAACGATACAAGACCATTGCACCAAGTAGGCAGTTGCTCCAGTAGCCAAGAGCCTGTTCCCCGCAGGGGTTGGTGGACATGGGTTTTAGGCGCAGGGGGTCAATGTACGTGCCGGGTGTGTTGCGCTGGGTGGTGTCCTGGTAAAGGATACCCGGATCACCGGACTTCCATGCGGATTCACTGATTTCCTCCAGCAGTGCCCGTGCGTTTATCGTCGCGTATTCTTTGAGAGGAAGGTTTAATTCCTGCCAACGGCTGTAATCTCCGTCCCATAACTGGTTGTATACTGATTTTACCGGATCAAATATGTCGGAAGTCTCATTGCGCCGTCTGGAGAGTATGAAGGTGAGGTTTTCCTCGGGAAGCGCGGTGCCTGCATTGTTGGCAGGAAGGTCCGGCTGGACTTTGATCTGGTATTTAGCAGAATCAGTACCGACTACTTTGTAAATTATTTCTGCTTCAATGCGGTCACCGGTTTGTGGATTCAATGCTTCGTACACTTCCGGCAGCAGTTGCAGGGTGGATTCATCGCAGATTTTGCCGCTGATTTTGAACCTGTCGGGGAAAATAAAGGTCCAATCTTTATCTTCTTCCACTGCCTGCATGAATTCGTCGGTTACTTTGAGGCTGATATTGGCGCCGAATACGTCCTGAACTTTTCCGGTCAGGGAATCCACTCCGAAAATTTCTTCAGGTTTGCTTTTGCACCAGATGAATCGCTGTGTTTCGGGGTGTCTTATATCGAGGGATATCATCAGCGCGCCGCGGCGTCCGTTCTGGCCTATGGTGTTGGTCAGTTCGCTGAAAAGGGGCATGAAGCTAACCGCTCCGGATGATGTCACGGCAGCGTTGTTAACCGGGTCGCCGGAAGGACGCAGGATTGTGATGTCGATACCGCTTCCGCCGCGGTAGGAGTATGTGCGGGCCAGTTTTTTCTGTGCTTCAAATATGCCTTCAAGAGAGTCTGATTCAATTTTTGCAAGATAGCAGTTACTGAGCGAGCACTTTGCATAGTCGTTCCCAAGCCCGGAGAGAATGGAGCCTGCCGGGATGAAGCGGCCGGACTGGAGCATTTCGCAGACCTGCTCATTTTCGTTATTTTCAAATCTGGAGTGTTTCAGGAACTCGCGGCAGAGTCTGTTTTTAACGTCGTTAAATGAGTGTTCCTGAAGGCGACCTTTGGGGTCACGGATCTGGTATTTTTTAGAACTGACAGTTTCCTGAAAGCGATGGTGCTCTTCCAGAGCCATTTTGGCTGATTCGCGGGTGATAACAGATTGTTCAGTCATTATGGTGAAAATCCTTTAGAGGGTTCAAGAGGCCCTTACGTCAAAAAATCACAATTGTTATCCAAATGGTATTTCAAAAAAATACCTTCGGGTTATGTTTGCTCACTTATAAAGCTTATATCTGTGATTTGTGTTTCAGGCTGCCCAGAAGGCGTTTCCTGATTTTTGAGACGAAGTGTAATTATCAGGGCAGATATGCTTCAGGCAGGGGTGCTGGCTTTTCCATGCCCTCTGAAAAGGGGGAGGAATCACAGCGGCAGAACCGCCCCGGACTCTAAACGGGTTCCCTTTTTTTCGTTTAAACCTGAAGTAAAAAACAACAGCGAAAAGCTTAACAAACTCTAAGCTGTGGTCAACAGTTATTTGACTGTATTATTCAAAAAGAGGCTTAGCCCAATGGTTAGTAGGGATGAGGTGCTATGGGGGAATAAAAAGGAAAAATACGCAACTTAAATTGCGGCTTTTATCTTTGATGTCATGTTACAAATGTGTCGAATTGCTGCCGGCCGCAGGTGGGGTTCACGCAGTCTTTACATTTAATTAAAATATAATTGCTGCAATCCGGTCTGCTCCTGCCTCAGAGCATAGGTGTCAGGAACATGGAAATGCTGCGGCCGCGTTTACATCTTGCCATTATACCGTTCGGCAATTATTAAAATATGAGACCGATAACCCAAGTCTTTTTTTCTATCGAACCGTTTCACAAATATAACATAGCCTCAGTCACCATAAGAAACAGGGAGTCCAAGATTGTTTTTCCCCAACATTATTGTCATTTCAACCGTCATCATTGTGGGTGTTTTCTTACTGTTCTATCGCCCATTGACCGAGTCCTCCGCATGGCGGGCCACTATCACCCCATTAGCTTCGATCATGGGGTCCGGGTTTCTGGTCTGTGTTCCTCTACTTTATACAAATGTTGGTAACTACGCAGTCCTCGCAATAAGCGGTTTGCTTGTTCTGGCATACGGAGTAGGGGCTGTTATCCGCTTTAACATCCGTTATAGTGAGCCGTTGCTATCGGGAAATAATTGCGCCTTACCGGTGAACGAGAGCCGCCACTCGCGACATGTTGCTCATTGTCAGAGCGCGCAAAATATTAAATCCGTCGGTCTTACCAGCACGCTGGAACAGACATCACACATTGTTCTGTCTGTTGCCTATTGCATTTCCGTATCTTACTACCTGCAACTTATGGCTGAATTTGGACTGAACTTTTTATCATTGGATTCAGCCTTATACGGGAAATGGGTAGTAACCATAACCCTTGCCACTATTGGTGCGATTGGCACAGCCCGAGGTCTCAAAGGTATCGAAAAGGTCGAGCGTATTGTGGTAGGACTCAATCTGGCCATGATAGCGTCCTTGGTGGCCGGTCTGGTTCATTACAATGCTCAGGCTATCCTTGATGGAACATGGCAGCTTCGAGCCATTCCTTTTCCTGAAGATTCTTGGCACACCATACGTCTGGTTATGGGGATGCTCATCGTGGTTCAGGGATTTGAAATTTCCCGGTTCCTCGGGCACGAGCATTCGGCCGGAGAGCGGATACGTACCATGCGGATAGCACAGGTTGTGTCGTCCGTTATTTACGTCGTATTCATTGGACTTATGGGTGTAATCATCAGCCGAAACGGTCAGGACAGTAATGCCGGAGTTACTGCCATTGTCAATTATTCAGCCGTAGTGGCTCCCGTGCTTCCCCTTCTATTAACCCTGACGGCTTTGGGAAGTCAGTTTTCTGCGGCTACGGCAGACGACGCAGGCTGCTCCGGCCTGCTCGAATCGATTTTTAAAGGCTTGATACCTATAAAATATAATTATTTAGTGGTGAGTCTGTTTGCCACAGTCATAACTTGGCTAACCGACGTATACCAGATTATCAACTATGCCTCACGCGCATTCGCGCTTTTTTATGTACTGCAATGCGCTGTGGCAATCATGACTCTTCACAAGGTCAAACCATCCCCTGTTCCTCTGGCTAAAGGTCTCTTGTTCGGCTTTATCGGCATACTCTGCCTTGGAGTGACTATCTTCGGTATCCCGGCCGGGTAGGATGACTGTAAAGGCTCAGAGTACATACAATGCAGCCAGCTTTAATGAATACTAGACCTTAGAAAAAGATCAGACACAGCACAAAGGTTTCGACATGACAAAAATTCTACCCCTCAGAATCACGCAAGATTTCGGGACTGAACAGGTCGACATTTATCCGACCCTCCTCATAACAGAAACATTGGTGATACTTTTTGATGCTTGCTTCCCTCACCAGATTGATCAACTTGAGGAAGCATTAGGCAACCACGGATACTCCCTGATTGACATCACTCATGTTATTATCAGCCACCATGACCACATCGGTTCGTTGGCAGCTATTAAGCGCAGAAACAAGAAACTAACTGTCATTTCTCATGAAATTGAAGAGCCATATATTTCAGGGAAAAAGGAATCCCTGCGAATTGCCCAAGCACGGGAATATAATACATCTCTCTCAGGAGAAGATTTGAAATGGGGAGAGCAGTTCCTCAACTATCTGCAAACGATAGAGACGTGTGAGATTGACCGAACCGTCTCAACGCAACCCGAAGACTTAAATGACGACATAACAATACTGCATTCACCCGGCCATACACCGGGACACATTTCCATATTCGTTTGCAGTTCAAGATCTTATATCGCCGGAGACTCCCTTGCCATAGAGCACGGCAAACTCGTCATTGCTAATCCTCAATTCACGCTTGATATGGGCAGATGTGTGCAAACAATACGTGAGATTCGTGAACTGAAGCCAACCCGTATTTATTGTTACCATGGAGGAGTGGTAGACAATACGGACAATGCAGGCTTGGATGCTCTGTTATTGCAAGCCGAGAAACAGTAAACAGTTGTGTGCTTGTAGCCGGGCTGGAATCAACGGTTGGAAATTTGATAAATTGGGCTTGCGCTATTTTCTTCGGTGTAGACCCGAAAAGGGTCCGGACACTGTATACAGGGCAAAAAAAGAGGTGTCACAGTCATTTGACTGTGACACCTGAAAAATTTGGTGCCGAAGAGAAGACTCGAACTTCCACGGAGAAACCTCCACTAGACCCTGAACCTAGCGTGTCTACCAATTCCACCACTTCGGCACGGCGAAGAACTGTTTATAAATATCGCGTAAGAATTGCAAGCTTTTTTTTCAAAAAAAAGTTTTTTTTGGGGATTATTTAAAAGTCAGTCTGCCTGAAAATATTTGCCCGTAATCCCAGCCCTTATAAAGAGCGGGATTACGGGCATATCCGGGTAGGTATATCCATCGTCCGGGAACCGGATTAGTTCCTGAACGATATTGACTGAAATTACTTCCTGAAATCTATTGGTACGTAATTTCTCGGAGTTTCGCCAGTGTAAATCTGCCTTGGGCGGTTAATTCTTGTATTCGGGTTGGTGTAATCCTCATACCAGTGCGCAATCCAGCCGGGCATGCGGCCAATGGCGAACATAACCGGAAACATGGCTACAGGGATACCCAGTGCGCGCAGGATTATTCCGGAATAGAAGTCTACGTTGGGGTATAGTTTGCGCTCAATAAAAAAGTCATCGGAAAGGGCGCGTTCTTCGAGAGTCATAGCGATATCGAGAAGTTCGTCGCTAAAACCGTGCTGGAGCAGGTCATGGGTCGCTTTCTTGAGGATTTTAGCACGGGGATCGAAGCTCTTATATATGCGGTGCCCGAAGCCCATGAGACGGCATTCTCTGTTTTTGACCTTCTCTATGTATTCATCAATGGTGTAATCGCCGTTATTGATGGTTTCGAGCATGTCGATAACCGCGGCGTTTGCACCGCCGTGCAGTGGGCCCCAGAGGGCGCAGATGCCGGAAGATACGGAAGCGAAAATATTAGCCTGTGTTGAGCCGACCATCCTTACTGTAGATGTAGAGCAGTTCTGCTCGTGGTCCGCGTGCAGCTGGAATATAAGCGAGAGGGCTTTTACCGCTTCAATGGGCGGATCATACTGCTTGTAAGGAATGGAGAACATCATATGCAGGAAGTTATGGCAGTAGCTCAGTTCCGGGTCGGGATAAACAAAGGGGCGACCGATGGATTTGCGGTATGAAAATGCCGCAATGGTACGCACCTTGGAGATAATCTTACCAACGGCGAGAAAAAATTCCGACTTATCGGTGATATCATTGAGGTCCGGGTTGTGGCTGCCCAGCGCGTTGATAACTGCGGAAAGGATCGCCATGGGCTGGTTGCGGTGGGACGGGAATCCTTCAAAGTGGTGGCGCAGATCTTCATGGATAAGTTCTTCTGCGGTGAGCAGGGCGGAAAAACGCGCCAAATCTTCTTTGAGGGGCAGTTCGCCAAAGATAAGAAGCCATGCTGTTTCGATGAATTTACCGTGCTCAGCGAGGTCTTCAATGGGATATCCACGGTAGCGCAGGATTCCTTTTTCCCCGTCAACAAAAGTGATTTTACTGGTACAGGAGCCGGTGTTTCCGTAGCCGGGATCGTAGGTGATCAGTCCGCTCTGGGCACGGAGTTTCGTGATATCAATGCCTGTTTCGCCTTCCGTGCCATGGATAACGGGTAGCTCATATTCTTTGCCGTCATACTTAAGGATCGCAATGTCTTTATCGCTCATGTTTGCTCCTTTTGCTAAGTTTCTATGCACGCTACGGGATATTCTCTGTTTTTTGGCAAATGAACCAGAACACTCAAAAGGACGGTTTACGCAATTTTCCATAGTGCGCAGACCAGCCAGATGCCTGGATTTGCAGTCCGGTCCCAGGATCTATCGCCTTGTGGATCCGGATATGTAAGCGGGCAGAAATGTGATTTCTTTCGGACTGGAATCGGGGCTGGGTGGTCCCGTTACCAGTGTAAATGGTTGTACGGCGTTTTAAAGGGGAAGCAGCGAACGCTTTTCCCCGATGTTGTAAATTTATTTATCCAAAACCAGCAGAAAAGTCCAGTAGTGGAGAGAGCATAATCTGGCTGTAAAATGAGATTGTTTTGTCAGAAACATGTAAGTATTTCGCTTAAGTTTTATTTAGGTTATGCCTCAAGTGTGTATTGGACAGAATATTTACGCATGCGGTTATGGATAGTTCCCCGGCTGACTCCGATAATCTTGGCGGCTTTGCTCTTATTTCCACCGGCTTGTTTGAGGGCGTTTAACAACTGCTGTTTTTCGTCAGGTTCAATTGTGGGGCCGCCTGGGTCCGGACATAGGCATTTGTCGGTTGTTTCCACAATATTGGGCGGAAGGTGTTCCGGGAGTATGGGACCGGAGTCTTTTACCACTGCCGCATATTCCAGAGCACTTTTGAGCTCACGCACGTTTCCTGGCCAATCGTAATCCATTAGTTTGTGCATGGTTTCCGGTCCTAACCCATCTCCTTTCCTTAGGTTCTTATTTTGTAGAATAAAATGTTCGACCAGTAAGGGCAGGTCTTCCTTGCGCTCCCGCAATGGAGGTAAATGAACCGGAATTACATTGATGCGAAAAAAGAAGTCTTCGCGGAACTTTTTTTCGCGTACAAGGTGTTGCAGATCCTGATTTGTTGCTGTTATCAGCCGTGCATCCATATTGAGCGGTATATTTTCTCCCACCCGTTCAAAAGACCGGGTTTCCAACACACGCAACAGCTTGACCTGAATAGGCAGTGGCACATCACCGATTTCATCCAAAAATATTGAACCGTCTGCAGCTTCTTCAAAGCGTCCCTCTCTGTGGCGGTATGCTCCTGTGAACGCTCCTTTTACATGTCCGAAAAGTTCACTCTCCAGTAGGGATTCATTCAATGCTGCACAGTTCAGTTGTACAAATGGCTTTGCACTGCGTGGACTCATTTCATGTATTGCTTGTGCGGCCAGTTCCTTCCCTGTGCCCGATTCCCCGTAGATTATGACTGGAGCATCTGAACGGGCCGCTTTACCGAGCAGGGTGTAAACCTTCTGCATAGCGAGGGAGTTACCTACAAAACCGCAAAACCGATGTTCATCATGTTGCAGTTTTTGGGAAAGTTCACGGATTTTAAGTTCCTTGCGGTCCAGTTCGCTGATGTCGGTCACAGTTTCAACAGACCCGAGGATTTCACCATTATCGTCCATGAGCAGGGAAGCATTTTTCAGCACATGAAGGTAATTTCCGTTTTTATCTATTATGTGACAGCTTTTACGGTTTTCCTTGCGGGTATTGAAAAGTCTGCACCAGTGTTGTTTACCTTCCGCTCTTGAACGCAGGCAGGCGTCGCAGCCCAGCACAGAACATGGCTTGTTAAGCAGTTCTTCCTTTGCAAATCCGGTCATGCGCAGCAGGGCTTCATTGACCTTCATAATAGTTCCGTTGGGGCGGACGATTATCAGGCCGTCGCTCATGGTATCTATTACTTCTCTTAGGTAAAGGTCGATGTCCTGCTCTGTCATTGAAGCGCCCGTGTTTAATATGTGTTTAAGTGTCCAAGTTAGTGTGTGCATTTGAACATATGTTTAGACAATTGTCCAAAATTGTTTGGGCTGATGATTCATTTTAGTTTCTGAGTTTGAATTAAGATCTAAGATTGCTAGCCATTATTCTTGGGATTGTGGTAACTATAAAAAGGATACTGAAAGTCGGTACGGATTCTGCTTAGTCTGAATATGCAATTTTCATAGCCAGATTGAAATTAGAGTGGCTCGAATTCAAAAAGGAATATTTATGACAGACAAGAAGACAGGAATATCGCGTAGGAGTTTTTTAAAGGGGCTAGGGGCCGCAAGCGGGGCTATGCTCCTTCCGACTCCCAAAACAGTGCAGGCAGGCGGGACAGATGAAGAGCTGTGTACCCTGCTGGACTTATCTAAATGTATCGGTTGCGGCGAATGTGTTTCAGCCTGCCGCGAGGTCAATGAACCTAAGTTTCCCAAGCCTAAGAAGCCATACCCGGAAATGTATCCCAAGAGCCGGGTAAAAATCGAAGACTGGTCGGAACGTACAGATGTTGATGACCGTCTGACTCCGTATAACTGGCTTTTCATCCAGAGTGCGGAAGTTGAATACAAGGGTGAAAGCTACGAGATTAATATACCCCGCCGTTGCCTTCATTGTCGTAATGCGCCCTGTGCCAATCTTTGCCCTTGGGGTGCTGCGGGAAAACAGAAGAACGGCATCGTGCGTATTAATGATGAAGTTTGCCTTGGCGGCGCTAAGTGCCGTGCGGTCTGTCCATGGCATATTCCCCAGCGGCAGACAGGGGTGGGCTTGTATCTGCGGCTTTTACCCAATTTCGCCGGGAACGGGGTAATGTACAAGTGCGACCGCTGTTACAACCGTATCGATCAGGGTGAATTGCCTGCCTGTATAGAGGCCTGCCCGGAAGGAGTGCAGACCATTGGACCGCGCAGTGAAATTTTAGCCAAAGCACACCGGCTTGCAGAGCAGAACAACTGGTTTATCTACGGTGAAGAAGAGAATGGTGGAACCAACACCATCTATCTCTCTCCCGTTCCGTTTGAACTGTTGAATGATGCCGTGGAAAAGGGACCCGGAAAGCCCGGACTCAACCCGGTTGAAAACAGCATGGCTGATGAGGAGAAGCTTGCTTACGCGGTCGGCATTGCTCCTTTTGCCGGAATAGCTGCCGGAGTAATCAAGGCCGGGAAGTTTCTTGCTTCTGCAACAGGAGGTAAGGACAATGACTAGCCCACTCTTCAGACGCTTTATGAAGCTGGTTATTTTCATGCTTGCCCTGACCGGAGCAGCGCAGATGCCTATTTTCAAACGTTATTACATTGCGGACATTCCCGGTCTAGGCTGGCTTTCCGACTTTTATCTGACCAACAAGATCCATTACATCTTCGGGGCCGTGCTTATTTTTATGGCCCTTTATCTACTGACCATATTCGTCATGGCTGCCAAGGACCGCATGGAGTTGACTTTATCCGGCTCAGCGCGGGTGGCTTTATACGGAATAGTAATTGCCACCGGGGTTCTAAGGGTGATTAAAAACCTGCCCTCAGTCACATTTGACCCTTTTACGGTAATGCTTATCGATTGGGCTCATCTTGGATTTGCAATTCTGCTTGGGATTGCGGCTATGTATGCTTTTTTCAGGGGACGCAAACCTTATCTTGAACGCAGGAAATCCAACATGTTGCACTGAAGCAAAGTATCCGGGGGGGCATCTCCCCCCCGGTAATAATAACGATGGAGGGTGGAGATGAAGTTAATGCGGAACTCAGTGCTACTGCTCTCAGCGCTGCTTTTTATGGGTGGGAGTGCATTTGCCGATGAAGAGACTGCTCCCGGCCGGGAAATGGCCCGTCAGGCGACTAAGGGCAAGGAGCTATGGATTACGGCTGACCATTCAAAGTTCGACGCGCTGAAGCAACCTTTCAAGAGTGGTCCTGAAGTAACCAGGGCCTGCCTGACCTGTCATACCGAGGCCGGTCATCAATTCCATAAGACCATTCACTGGACTTGGCTTGATCCCAAAGCAGAAAAGGAGCTTAAGGTCGGTAAAGGGGGGCTGGTGGTTAACAACTTCTGTATAAACATTCAGTCAAACGAGCCGCGTTGTACTTCCTGTCACGCAGGATACGGCTGGAAGAACAAGGATTTTGATTTTACTTCACAGGAAAAGATTGACTGTCTTGTCTGCCACGAGCAGACCGGCACCTACAAGAAGTTTCCATCCGGGGCCGGTAATCCTGCTCCGCCACCGGGGATGAAGTTTAAGGGAAACGGAAAATACTATGCCGCTCCCGAATGGAACAGGGTTGCTCAGTCCGTGGGCCGTCCGACCCGTAAGAATTGTGGAACCTGTCATTTTTATGGTGGCGGCGGAGACGGCGTTAAGCACGGAGATCTCGACTCCTCCATGCTTAAGCCGGCCAAGACTCTTGATGTGCACATGGGGCTGGACGGGCAGAACTTTGACTGTACCCGCTGCCATTCCACAGTGAAGCACGACATAGCCGGACGTATCTATTCAACCCCGGCTGCAACCGAGCGTAAGTCCCTGTTGGAAGACGATCTCGGTTCCAAGATCATGTGTGAATCCTGCCATAGTGACAAACCGCATAAGTCTGAGCTGGGCATGAAGCTTAATGACCATACTGATAAGCTGGCCTGCCAGAGCTGTCATATTCCGACCTTCGCCCGCGAACTGCCGACCAAGATGTGGTGGGACTGGTCCAAGGCAGGAAAGAAGAAGGATGGCAAGCCTTATGAGGAAAATGGTCCGTGGGGCAAGCCCATATATATGACCAAGAAGGGTGAAATGGTATGGGAAAAGAACGTGGTTCCAGAATATTACTGGTTCAACGGCACCATTGACACCATTACCGCTCAGACAACCATTGACCCGACCAAGCCTGTGCGTGTTTCCCGACCTGTAGGGTCTATCGAGGATAAGAACTCGCGGATAATGCCATTTAAGGTGCACCGCGGTAAGACTCCCTACGATAAGGTCAACAAGAACATTGTTATTCCACACCTGTTCGGCAAGGACAATGATGCTTATTGGAAGGGCTACAATTGGGAAAATGCCGTTGCCGCCGGTATGAAGTATTCCGGTCTGCCATTCAGCGGCGAAGTCGGGTTCGTGGAAACAGAATACGTTTACCCGACCACACACATGGTCGCACCCAAGGAAAACGCCGTGGCCTGCGAAGAATGCCACAGCAAGCAGGGCCGTCTGGCCAGGATGAACTGCATGTATCTGCCCGGACGTGATGCTTCCTCCGTAGTTGATGCGGGCGGCTGGTTCATCGTGCTGGCTTCGGCAGTGGGTGTCATCCTGCATGCCCTTGGACGCATCTTTATGTCAGGACGTAAGGAGGACTAGGTATGAGCGGACATAATATGAAGAAGATTTATCTCTATTCAAAGTTCGAGCGTTTCTGGCACTGGACTCAGGCCATCCTGATTTTCCTGCTTATGCTTACCGGACTGGAGGTCCATGGTGTATTCACTCTGTTCGGCTTTGAAAAGGCTGTGGACCTGCACAATACGCTGGGGATCAGCTGGTTAGTGCTGTTCGTATTCATCATCTTCTGGCTGCTGACCACCGGGGAGTGGAAGCAGTACATTCCCACTTCCAAGAAACTCCTTGATGTGGCCATGTATTATGCTTCCGGCATCTTCAAGGGGGAGGAGCATCCAGTCCATAAGAGCAAGGATGCCAAGCACAACCCTCTGCAACGTCTGGTTTATCTCGGCCTGTCAGCGATATTGCTGCCCTTGCAGATGGTAACCGGATTGCTGTACTGGACTTACAACGACTGGGCTGCCTACGGTCTGGATTTTTTGAGTCTGAGCGCGGTTGCCAGCGTGCACATGGCCTGCGCATATGCACTGCTCGCCTTTCTCGTGGTCCATATTTATATGACTACCACCGGACACAATATAACAGCCCATATTGCTGCTATGTTTTCCGGCTGGGAAGAAGTTCCCGAGGACTACAAGGCTGAGGAATGGGAGGTTCATGAGAAGTAGGGTAGCGCATGATTAATAATGGATTAACTAAGCCCCGGCAGGAATTATATCCTGCCGGGGCTCCTTTTTTAGTCTGGAATATGGATTATTAATCAGGAAATTTATCCGAACAAAGCTCTCCGCCGGCACCCCAGTTTTCCTTTTTCACTTCATCGATGACAACATAGATTGATTCTACGCTGCATCCGGTGATTCTAGCGGTTTCTTTTGAGAGAACTTCAACAAGTTCCCTTTTCTGATCGATGCTGCGGCCTTCAAACATTTCTACTTTAATCACAGGCATTTTATTTCTCCACGATTTTTTAGCGGTTAAAACAATCTTTCATCTTGCAAAACAACCCTTTTATCTGCTTGCCGTCCATCCATTCCACTTTTCCGATACGCATGTTCAGGTTATCCAGAAAGAAGGGGATAAAGCCGTCTTTGATCAGTTTAGGTATGTTACCCGGTAGTTTCTCAAAGAAAAAGTTGAATTCATGCATGGCAAAATTTTCATTCTGCTCAAATTCTGTCGAGTTACGTAGCGCGGTCAGCAATCCCTTGCGGGACAGCGGGCTGAAATCAAGCCTGCCCATGCGGTCAAGAATGTCGTTATCTGTTTGGATGGTATCGGAATCAAAGATGAAGGTCAGCACAAGATGGCCTCCTTCTTTGTCTTCATGTCTTCCGATATTGAGCAAGCCCTCGCGGATTGAGTTGCCCTTGCCGAAGCGGTAGCGGAACGGAGCAAAACCGATCACGTTCTCGCGGCATTTTTGCCTGATAATATGTTCTTTGTCCTTGTTCATATCCCCTCCGGCAACATTTTTAGGTCGTTAGCCCAGTCCGATACCGGGTTTCATTTCCTGCCCGGTCAGGTCGGTCTCATAGCCGCCCAGTTCGCTTATAGCTTGTTTGACCTTGCTCGATGTGATGAGTTCCAGCAGTGTTTTGATTCTGGTGTCGTTCAAGTTTTTTTGCGGAATGATCAGGTCATAGCGTTCATGGGCCAGAGGAACAAAGTCGAGGTTAAGCGCTTTGGATGCGGCGAAGATTCCCAGTCCGCAGTCCGCTGCCCCGGTCAGCACATTGGCGGCCACGGCCATGTGGGTGAATTCTTCACGGTCATACCCCAAGATATCAGCAGGTTTAAGGCCCGCTTTTTTCATGTGGTAATCGAAGAGGATTCTGGTTCCTGCTCCGCGCTGGCGGTTGATAAAATTTATTTTGCCGTCGCCCAGAGACTGGATGCC
This sequence comes from Maridesulfovibrio sp., assembly GCF_963667685.1. NCBI lineage: Bacteria > Pseudomonadati > Thermodesulfobacteriota > Desulfovibrionia > Desulfovibrionales > Desulfovibrionaceae > Maridesulfovibrio > Maridesulfovibrio sp. Next base: position 2,343,201 of record NZ_OY763930.1, read on the forward strand.
CTCGATGTTTTTGGGGTTGCCTTTGGGAACAATGAAGCCCTGATGACGTATGGCGAGGTTGACCACTGTCACTTCCATACCGGGCAGGTACTTTTCAATGAACGGAAAGTTGAAATCATCGGTTTCAGGGTCAAAAAGATGTGCTCCGGCAAAGAGCGCCATTTCGTTCTTCAGTGCGGTCAGCCCGCCCATGGACCCCGCATGGGTTGAAACCAGACGCAAAGGTTTATCTCCGCCCATCAGCATATCAGCAAGCAGGTCGATGGTGTTGTCATGGCTGCCGACATGCATGAGAACTTTGTCCAGCTCAGCACGGCTTGAGAATAGCTCAACATCAACAGCGGTGTTCAGTTCCACGCCTTCGCTGTCAGCGGGAATACGTGTGAATCCTTGAGCTTTGGTCAGGGTGGTGATCATACCCGCGCCGCGAGAGAGAGGCACACCTATATATTCGTTGCCGACCTGGCCTACAGCCAGACGGACTATTTCTTCCTGACCAGGTTTGGAGGGAGTGCGCCGCGCAAGTCTTACCTGCACCTTGTCGCGCTGCGGTTCGTGTTTACCGGCCAGCCATGAAATGATCGGGGTGAGCACGTCTTCAAAGCATACTACTGCACTTACAGGATAGCCCGGTGCTCCGACCAGCAGTTTACCCTTTGCTGTGCCCAGCACTGTGGGCTTGCCGGGCATAACCGCGATACCATGGACCAGCAGCTTGCCCAGTTTTTCAAAAACAATGCGGGTGAAATCTTTGCTGCCTGCCGAGGACCCGGCTCCGACCACAACAATATGTGAAGTTTTGAGTGCTTCCTCCACCGCAGCAGTGAGTCTTTCCTCACGATCCTTGACCGGTGCGGTGAAGCTGAATTCAACATCCAGTCCGGCAGCCAGCGACTTGAAAACCTGTGAGTTGGACTCGATAACTTCACCCGGCTTAGGGGTAGGGCGGTCGGCAAAGGGCAGGACTTCGTCCCCGGTGGGGATGAAGGTCATGTGTATTTTCTCATAAACTTTGATTTCGTAGATCCCGGCGGAAAGCAGCGCGCCTATATCAAAGGCGGAAATAGTGTGTTTACGCGGCAGAAGCATTTCTGTTGCCACAATGTCTTCACCTATTCGGCGGACATGCTGCCATGGAAAGGCCGGGGCTTCTATTGCTATATTTTCTCCCTCATCCACCACATGCTCAATCATGATAACTGCATCCATGCCGTCCGGCAGGGGATTCCCGGTATTGACCGCGATGCAGCCTTCATCTTTTTTCAGCTGCAAAGGCTGTCCTTCTCTGGCGGAGAAGGTGGTGTCGCTTTTTACAGCATAACCGTCCATGGCCGCGGAATGATAAGTCGGTGACGAACAGCGGGCGATTACCGCTTCGGCGGTGACCCTGCCCAATGCTTCATGAACAGGGATAGTCTCCGTTGCAACCAGAGCATCACGGTCAAGATTGGCCATGGCAGCCTTCACGGCCTCAGGAACGGGGATTGTCTTCAGGTAGATATTGCGGTCACTCATAGCTTCTGTCCTTTTCCGACTGTCCGGCGGGGCTGGTTTTAATGCGCTCCGCGTTTTTGTTGGGTGATTGCGCCTCCGGCAGGCAAGGAGTATAATCCCCTTTGCAATCTCAATCAGCGGAAATAATTTGTTTAGGGCTTTAGATCTTCCAGATACTCACCGTGTTTCCGGCATAGAAACCTTCAGTGTCGGCCGGGATGATCATCAACCCGTCGGCCTGAATCATGGTTTTCAGTAAACCTGATTTGCCGTAGACAGGTTCTGCCAGCGGCAGCATTCCTTCACGGTGGGTCAGTTTCATGCGTACATAATCTTCGCGGCCCGGCTTGGATACGGTGTTGCGGCCCAGTTCGGCCTGAACCAGAAAACGGTCGGTACCGGAAAAAGCATCTTTCTGGCCCATCAGTTGACGGATGAACGGTACTACAAGTGCCAGCATGACGACCTGTACCGAGGTGACCTGTCCGGGAAGTCCAAGAATTGGTTTGTTCCCGGCATGCCCGAGTATGGTCGGTTTGCCGGGGCTGATGGCCACGCCGTGAGCGAGGATTTCAGAATCCTGCATGGATTCGATTGCCTGTACTGTCAAATCGCGCATACCAACCGAGCTGCCGCCGGAAAGTAGAACAAGGTCATTTTCGGCAATTGCCTTCTCCAGCGTACTTTCAAGCTTATTCAGTTCATCACGGACTATACCGTAATTCACTGCTTCTGCGCCAGCTTCATTAACAAGGCAGCGCAGGGTGTGGGAGTTAACATCGCGGATGGTTCCCACTTTTTGGGGAGCGTCTATTTCAACCAGTTCATCCCCGGTGGAAATAATGCCCACGCGCGGTTTGCGGTGGATGACAATTTCTTTGATCCCCAAAGCGGCCAGCAAACCGACGTCTTGAAAACGGACCTTGTGTCCGGACTGAAAAACCGGGGTCCCTTTGGCGACGTCTTCGCCCTTAAGCATGATGTTTTCGCCCGGAGCGGCAGATTTTCTGATTTCAATGGTCCCGGAACCGAGGTCGTGGGTATGCTCGACCATGACCACACCGTCTGCACCACCGGGCAGAGTACCTCCCGTTGCGATAGCAGCGCATTCACCGGGCTGGAGTTCAAATCCGGGGTTCTCGTCTACTCTAAGAGTGGCAGTGCATTCCAGATAGGCCGGGTTGCCTTCGGTTGCGCCGAAGGCGTCGCGGGCGTTGACCGCGTAACCGTCCATGCAGGAGCGGTTTGCGGGGGGCAGGTCTTCAGGCGAAATAATTTCTTCTCCCAGCACCAGCCCGAAGGCATCGGAAATGGAAACAGTTTCCGTTCCCACTGCTGGAAAAGAATTCAGCAGGGCTTCAAATTCAACCCTGCTGATAATTTTGAAAAATTCATGAGTCATGTTTTCATTAACCCTGATTTTTTATTTTAATCTCAATATCTCCGGGTACGTATCCTTTGAGCTGCTGGAGCATGGCTGTAATCCCTGCGGAGAGCATATCGGCAACAAAGGGGTTGAAACCGAGTTCGGAACCGTTGCAGGTTACGGACATCTGGGTTTTCATGGCCTGACACCCGGAAACACGAGCTTTTCCAGCGATGATATCAGCCACGAAATCCATACAGTAATCACGTCCGCAGGCTTTGCAGTTCAGGCCCGGCAGTAGAAATCCTTTTTCTAGTACAAGATCAGCCAGTTCTTCGAGAAGTTCTTCTGATGGGGGATTTTCCGAGTTGCAGGCCGGGATCTGGCGCAGGGCCAGTTCTGGGTAAAATTCTTTGTCGTCGTTATCTTCGCGGACCATTATTACTCGTGGCAGCCAGCCGACTTTGTTGCCGCCTTCCATAATAATGATATCAGCATCCATGAGCGGGATGAGATCCTGTACAGTGCGTTCCTGCTTCCATGAAACAAAGGATTCGCTGGGAGAGTACGCTGCCACACAGGAGGCGATTTTTTTGTACTCTTCAGTATCTGCGCCTTCGGCTCCATCAAAACCGTGGTGGGAATGTTTGAGTACTCCGACTTTGTAGCCTTTTTCTGTAAGCTTCTTGACCAGTGCAAGCCCCATGGTTGTTTTGCCGGTCTTTTTTTTGCCAACGATGGCGATAGCTTTCATTTTTATATCCCCTTTATCTAGGCATGCTAGCTTACAATTTCAGTGCCGATACCGTTCTTGGTGAAAAGTTCAAGCAACACGCAGTTTTCAACACGGCCGTCGATGATATGCGCTTTTTCTACGCCGCTGTGAACTGCTTCAAGGCAGCAGCTCAGCTTAGGGATCATCCCGCCTTTAGCCACGCCGGAGTCAATGGCTTCGGCAGCTTCGCGGCAGGTCATGGAGGTGATAAGTTCCTTGTCTGCACCAAGCAGTCCCTGAACGTCGGTCAGCAGGTGCAGGCGCTTGGCATTCATGGCGGCGGCAACAGCACCTGCCACGGAATCGGCGTTGATATTGTAAGTAGAGCCTTCGTCATCTACTCCAACAGGAGCAATAACCGGAATGAACCCTTCAGCTTGCAGGGATTCAATTAAGGTAGTGTTGACCTTGGTTACTTCTCCGACCTTGCCGAGGTCGATAATTTCCGGGGCTTTTGTTTCAGACTCGATCACCAGCTCTTTCTGTTCGGCTTTGAGCAGCATTCCGTCTTTACCGGAAAGGCCGACAGCTTTGCCGCCGTTCAGGTTGATCAGGTTGACGATCTGCTTGTTGACCTGCCCAACAAGGACCATTTCCACTACGTCCATGGTCGCTTCGTCAGTGACCCGGTATCCGCTCTTGAACTGGCTGTCGATGTTCAGCGCGCTAAGCATTTTTTGTATTTGCGGTCCGCCGCCATGCACAACAACCGGGTTGATACCGATATATTTGAGCAGGATGATGTTTAGGGCGAATGCCCGCTTCAGGGTTTCGTCGATCATGGCATTGCCACCGTATTTGATAACAATGGTCTCGCCGTAAAATTCCTTGATGTACGGCAGCGATTCGATCAGAAATTTAGCTCTTATAATATCGTGTTCAATATCCATGTCGGTTATTCTCCTGAAACTTTTTTCTTTGCATCGGGGACATGAAAGTCCGCTTGCGGTCCGCTATCTATAATTTAAAAGTCGGGTGAGGGGAAGTGCGGGATTTGTCAAGCCTGGATTAGCATGATTGCCATAAGAAAGGCCGCACAGCTTAAAGCTGAGCGGCCTCTGACTTTCATGAGAAGAGTGGTCTTTTATTCACCAATGGGCAGAATGGTACGTCCGTACTGTTCGTTGATGACTTCCGCCATGGCAAGGTAGAATGCGGATGCCCCGCAGAGCATGCCTTCCCATCCGGCAATGGTGCCGATGAAGTGGCTGCCGGAAAAGTCGCGGACAGCCAGCAGGAAGAAAAGCACGGTCAGGGAAAAGAAGATGAACTGAAGCACCTTGTTACTTCTGAGGGTGCCAAGGAACATAAACATGGTGAAGATTCCCCACATGATCAGGTACCAGCCCATGAACGCGTGCGGAGTGGGGTCTGCAAGACCCATTTTGGGCATGACGATCAGGGCAACCAGGGTAAGCCAGAACAGTCCGTAGGATGTAAAGGCGGTGGTGCCGAAGGTGTTGCCCTTCTTGAATTCCATAATACCGGCGATTATCTGGGCTATACCGCCGTAGAAAATGCCCATGGCCAGAATCATAGAACTGATGGGAAAAAATCCTGCGTTGTGGATATTCAGCAGGATGGTGGTCATGCCGAATCCCATCAGCCCCAACGGGGCGGGGTTTGCGAGTTTTGAATCCATTTTGTCTCTCTCCTATAGGAAATGGTCGTGCAAAAATACCTGTCTTCAGCCTTCCGCTGCCGGTGGGGTGCAGGGGGGAGTGCGAGCTGAAGTGGGGGTATTTCTATACGTAGTGAACGCTCATTCAGCTAAATTAAAATAAGTTTAAAAGCAAGTTATAAATTGTTCATCCAAGTGTAGTGCGTGGTCATAGAAGTCTTTGATTGATCAAAAATGAATGGTTACTCAATCGTTTCATGATCAATTCCACAGATGCTCTTTTTGTTCTGCGAAAATGGCCTGTTAAGGAGTTATAATTAATTTAGCATGGGGCTGAGGTTTATTCAAATATAATAAGGGATATTTTATGCTCGTATCCGTGCTGACTCTGATTGTGCCCGGTCTACTGTTCATGGTCGGCTTTCTGGCAGACATGATAGGCAATAAAATGGCTCCGGCATGCTTGTTCTTTGAGGTGCTGGGGCCGATCTATACTTAGGGAGAATGTCGTAGAATTGATAAAGAGAGGGCTTTTTAATGGGTAAATCTCTGTAGCTATTGAAGGTGCTGAGATTATTTAGTAGAAGAAAAAGAGCATGAGATGTTTTAAAACTCAGGGAGTTCTAATGGATCAGGATAAGAGGCGTAGGACCCGCGTTAATGCTGGATTCAGGGTCGTGCTGCATAAAGATGATTTCGATGCTTTCGTGGAATCACACAACCTCAGCTTGAAAGGGATTCTTTGTGGTCCGGCAAAAGGGTTTGAGGTGGGGGATGAGTGTGAGATATCTATTCCGCTATCTGAAGAAGCCGTAATAAGGGTAAGTGCGAAGGTTGTCCGTTCTGATGAAACTGGTCTGGCAGCAGATTTTCACCATATGGACGAGATGAGTTTTACTCATTTGCGCCGCCTTGTTCAGTTTAACGCAGAGGACGCTGATACCATCGACAGCGAGCTTACTTCCCCTGCTTTTGATGCTTGATAGCCGGGATGCAGAACGAAGTCGGTTTGAAAAGGCAGAGTTCATAAGTCCTGGCCACTTTTTTTGCTTTCGTTGAAGGCATGCCGCAGTCAACGAGTCTGCAATATATATGGAGCGGATTGAGAATGTGCTCCAGATAAGCTTTGATTCCTGTTTTCATTTTTTTGTCCTGTCAGTTTTTTATTCAAGCTGGCGTGCTGGGCTGATCCAATGAAAATGAACAATATTTATCGTCCGGTCAATTATTGGGCAAGTCATGGTACCACTACGCGGTTTCCGCTTCATACCCTCGCAAAAAAAGAGTTGAAACAATGAAAATAGCTGCGGCGACAAAAGCCCCGGCGTAGAAGACCGCATCCAGACTGAATCCGGAGTAGATTAGTCCCATTAAAAGAGGGGCTATCGTCTGCCCTGCACGCAACAGCATACCATTCATGGACATAAAAATAGCTCTTTGCTCCATAGGTGCTATAGCAGTAAGCATAGACATTGAATTTGGCATATTCAAACCTTGCCCCAGACCGAACATACATACTGGAAGAATGCACCAGAGTGCAGAGTCGGCTGTCGGGAGCATGAGCATTGCGGCTCCGTAAGCAAAACCGGAAATTGAAATCATTAATGGTTGTGATAAAAAGTTGGCAAGTCTGCCCATTTGGGAAGCCGCTAGCGCAGTGATAAATGAAGCGCTGGAGATAACTATTCCGATCATCAGCGGTGAAGCTTCAAAGCGGGAGTTAAGCAGTAGCGGCAGGTAAGTGACAATCGGGCCGTAAAGAATAATAAACGTCAGCAGGGAAATGGCAAAAAGGCTCAGGACTTCCTTGCTGCGCATGCCTTCAAAAGCAGCTTTCATGTACTTTTTGAAATTTGCATTCGATGATGGTTCCGGGTTTTCGAGTTTGAAAGCGACTACCCATGCCAGAGGAAGGGCCAGAAGAGCAAGCAGGAACGGGGCTTCCCAGCATATCTGTGCAAGGATGCCGCCGATAGCAGGGAATATGGCTGTTCCCATACTCAAAACACCGGCATTGAGTCCCATGGCTTTGATGCGGTCATTACCGCTGAAAAGGTCACCGATGATGGTAAGGTTGATTACGCCGATTGCAGCTGCTCCAATCCCTTGGATAAAACGCAGCAGAAGCAAAGTTTTGAAGTCCGATGCGAAGAAACAGGCTGCGCCGAATATTCCAAAAATAATCAGCGAGGGGACGAGAATTTTTTTTCTTCCCAGACGGTCGGCAAAAATTCCGGCAAGCGGGGCGAAAAGAATACCCGGCAGAGTAAAAATGGTGAAGATCAGTCCAATTGTTGAACCGGAAATGCCAAATTCGCGGATCATGTCCGGAAGGGCGGGAATTATGCTTGAAACACCCATGATTGCCATGAGGGTAACTGAAAATACTATTTGCAAATTTTTGTTTTTATATAAAGCTTCCATCCGTGCTCTGTCCTTTGGTGAATATTTTGAACCACGGAAGCTACTCCCTATTACTGCGCTTAGCAACCGCCGTATTTCCGCAAAATAGGGCTGGGATCATAAAAATATGGAATTACATGTTGTTATAGGCTAATAATGAATCATGCTGGAATTAAATAGTAAATATAGATTTAACCCTTTTGTCTTCAGGCTTTACCACCTATTCAAGGACAGTCCGTCCAAATTTACAGTCCTGCTTGGATTTCTGGTTATCCAGATTTTTATAAGTCCTATAGCAGGGGACTCCCTGCTTTGGCAGCAGATTCTATATTTTTATACTTATCTGGTCTTGCTTTCCGCCGTGGCCGCCATAGTGGTCAATCGCACGAAACTTTATTCTTACTTCATCCTATACGGAGTTTCCCTGATCTGTTCGATACTGTTTATGAAGACCCGATCGTTACTCTGGCTCGCAGGGAGTGAGGCTGCGGATATGCTGATGCTGCTGATAGCCATCTGGGGAATTCAGAATTTCATGTGGCGTCAGAAGAAAGTTACACGTGATTTAATTTCTGGGGCGATATGCATCTATATGCTGGCCGGTCTGGTTTGGGGCGACGCGTATAGTTTGTGTGAGATTTTTAGCAGGGCCTCATTCGCAGGGATAAATCCGGCAGATAGTGTTTTTGCAGTTCGCGGGGCATTGGCTTATTTCAGCTATGTGACCATGCTTACCGTGGGGTATGGTGACATAATTCCCGTTTCGCCCATGGCCCGCTCGCTTACCATATTACAGGGGCTGTTCGGGCAGATGTATCTGGCGGTTTTCATTGCTGGAATTCTAGGCGCATTCCTTTCCCAACAATCTAAGGACGCCAGCGGAAGAGGAGTGGAAGTGGACAGCGACAGCTAGCCGGCGGCCATATTTATCAGATCGTCCAGTCTACTGCAGAACCTGATTGTTTATTTTTTTCAACAGCATACTGATCAGCCACCTTCTTGGTACCGGCGGCTTGTTTTGCCGGATCAATCAGGAGCATTCCTTCAATGCTTATGGATTGTCCCCAGTTGGCAGTATTATTTAACTGTAGATCTCCTGCCTGTAATTCCATCTCAGTCTGCTGTCCTTCAGGGGTCTTTTCTTCTACAACTCTTGGGCTGGCAGAAAGCTTGAGTTTATTAAAATGCTCCACAAATGAATCTGTCCGGCCACGCATATAACGGGTGAAGGTATCTGCCTTGCGGGAGTTCTGATTGCGCAGCCGATCAATTTGTTCTTCAGTTACTCCATCTGTAGCACTCAGCTCGTCAATATCTTTGAGAACCTCTTTGTCTTCTTCGTAGTTAAGGTCGTCGGTCCTGAAAATTTTTCCTTTGGCATAGTCCGTGGCCGCGTGTGTGACACTGGTGGCATCTTCGGAATATTTATTCTGGCCAGCATTCTCTAGTTTACCCTTGGCGTGAGCAACAGCTCCGTCCCGGGTTATGTTGACCTGTTCACTCAAATCTTCCGAAGAAAAATTTTCGACCTCGCTGCGTGATTTTTCAATTGCCATTTTGGCGAGATCGAATGTGGACAGGTCGTCACGGTCCTCGCCGTCAACATTCAAGGTCCATTTAATGCCGTCGTCTTTGAGAAAGCCGAGACCATCTTCGATATTTTGCCAGAAATTATCCTCAGCTGCTTTGGCCAGATTCTGTACTCTGGTTATAATCTTTGAGCTGTCTCCTCTGTAAAATTTATCGATTAAATGTTCAGCGCGCTCGAAATCCTGGCCTTTAATGGCCTTGCTAAGCTCTGTTATGTGCTCTCTGTATTCTTCTGAGTTTCGCCCGGCCAGGAGCTTTTCTCCATGGTCGAAAATTTTGTCCAGACCATTTTTAAGGAAAACGGAAGAATCTCTGATGGCCTTTTCTATTTGGAATTCAACGTCTTCCTGAGATCTTTTGCTGGTGCCAAGCTGAGCTACTGAAGTATTGATTGCTTCGGCTTCGGTTGGTGTCTCTTTTTTAAACTCAGCGAGTTTAAAGCCACCGATCTGGCCTGTTTGATTTTGCCCAAAAGATGATATCCGCATTTTCTTTTTCCTATATGGGTGTGGCGGTTGTATTATATAAATTATCGGACCCTTCTAAGGAAACTTTATGGTCTTATGATAAAAAATGGAGCAAAAATAATTTGTTCGCCGGCAGCATGGCTCTCAAAAAAAAAAGACAGGCATTAAAGCCTGTCTTTATAAAAACTGTAGAAAATGAAAATGTCCCGGCAAGGCACTTGAAAAGTTCATTAATCGCCGGATAGACACAAAAGGTCAGCCGGAGTAATCCATTTACAAAGCGGCATCCAGCAGCAGGTTGTCACGGTGAATCGCTTCAGGGTAATTGCACTTGCCGAGAATAGATTCAATATTGCAGGATTTGCAGCCCATGATCTTAAGCATGTCAGAGGAACTGTAGCAGGTCAGTCCAACAGCAAGGGGTTTACCTGATTTGCTGACCACGCGAACCAGCTCCCCGGCTTTGAATTTACCGTCCACATCAATAACCCCGGCGGGAAGTAGGCTTTTACCGCCTGACAATAGAGCCTTTTCAGCTCCGGCATCCACAATCAAATCACCCGCTGGATCGCAATGATAGGCCAGCCAGTATTTGCGTCTGGAAACTGATTTTTCATCAGGTACGATCCATGTTCCGCATTCTTCGCCATTAAAGACGCGCTCAAGGATCATGCGCTCTTTTCCAGAAAGGATAAGAGTCGGTACACCCAGCTGAGCGGCGCGGTTTGCTGCGCGCATCTTTGAGAACATGCCCCCGGAACCAACAGCTGTTTTACCGTCGCACATGGCATCAAGGTCCAGATCGTGGATATTCTCAATGTAGGCCATCGGTTTTGCATCCGGGTTCTTGTCCGGGTTTTTATCGAAAACACCATTAGCGGACGTAAGGTTGATAAACAGGTCCGCTTCAACAACATTCAGAATCAGGCTGGCAAGGGTGTCGTTGTCGCCGAACTCCAGTTCCTGAATGGCTACGGTGTCGTTTTCATTGATGATGGGTATGACGCGCCATTCAAGCAGCCGTGATAGGGTATTGCGGGCATTGAGAAAGCGGTCGCGGTGTTTGAGATCGTCACGGGTAAGCAAAACCTGTGAGGTAACAAGACCGAAACGGCGGAAAGTCTCGTCATACTCATGCATAAGCCGGGACTGTCCAATGGCTGAAGCTGCCTGACGTGCAGGCAGGTCGTCCAGCCTGGCAGCGGGCGGAAGGGAGTTCCTTCCTGCTGCGACTGCTCCGGATGAAACCAGAACTATGTCCACCCCACGCTCATGCAGAGCTGCCAATTGATCAGCAAGGCGGCAGATCAGGCCGAGGTTGATCCCCTCAGCCGTGGTCAGCACCGCGCTGCCGATTTTTACAACAATGCGTTTCGCTTCCTTAAGAGTCTGAATCCTGTTGTTCGTCCTGCTCATTTGCTTCCTCTTGATTCATGTCTTTGAATCTGTCCCACATGTCGTTCAGGAGATCTTGGACCCCATCGCTATGCAGGGCGGAAATGAAATAGATTTTCTGGCCGGCTTCCTCAGCTTTGGACTTGATAGCTTCCAGATCTTCTTCGGAAAGAAGGTCAATCTTGTTGATTACCCGTAACTGTGTTTTTTCTGCCATTTCCTCGTCAAAAACACGCAGTTCGTCATTGAGCATATTGAAGCCGTCCAGAGGATCTTCCAGACTCAAGTCTTCTGCACTCAGGATATGGACGAGGAATCTGGTCCGTTCCACATGCTTGAGGAAACGGTGGCCCAGCCCAAGACCTTCACTTGCGCCTTCAATCAGACCCGGAATATCGGCGATGACAAGTTTGTTACCCATGTCATCATCCACAACACCGAGGTTTGGTACAAGAGTAGTAAAGGGGTAGGCCGCAATTTTCGGTTTTGCAGCTGAAATTTTGGATATAAAAGTGGACTTCCCTGCATTAGGGAGACCGAGCAGACCTACGTCCGCGATGATTTTAAGCTGTAAGCGGATACGCTTTTCCTCTCCGGGGAATCCTTCTTCAGCCTGACGGGGGGTCTGGTTGGTGGAGGATTTGAAGTGGATGTTTCCGCGTCCGCCGTCACCGCCTTTGCAGATGACTATTTCTCGGCCTTCTTCAGTGAGGTCGGCGATAAGCTTTTCGCTGCCGTCTGCGGTGTTCACTTCGTAAACAAGTGTACCAAGGGGAAGATCAACAACCAGATCGTCTGCACCTCTTCCGTACTTGTCGCGGCCCTGTCCAGGTTCTCCGTTCTTCGCTTCATAGACTCGTTTGAGCCTGAAGTCGTAGAGAGTTAAGAGATTGGAGCTACCGCGCAGAATGAGGTCTCCACCTTTACCGCCGTCGCCGCCGCTGGGCCCGCCTTTAGGTATAAAACGTTCACGGCGAAAGGCTACACAGCCATTGCCGCCCTTACCGGAACGAACCGTAATTGTTGCTTCATCTATAAATTTCATAAGGATAATTGCTGCGCTAAGCGCTTTTATAGGTGATTTCGCCTCCGGCGGCTCTCCGAGGGCGCTTTCAGCGGGACCAAAGGAGAAAATCCCTTTGGAATACCCATCAGGTTGTCACTCTGTTTGATCAGAAAAGACAGGTGGAATAATGAACACCTTCTTCAAACAGTCTGTAAAATATTCTTTAACTGTTAGCGAGCCAACTTCGCTGTGGCAAAATAACACGAAAAGGCAGGGGACGCACAAAAGAATGCGACCCCTGCCTGAAAAAGTGCTTTCGCCTGATGTCTAGGCTTCTGCAGGAACGATGTTTACTCTGGTTTTAACACGGTTTTTGCGTATGTACTTTTCGTACTCAACAACACCGTCAACAAGTGCAAACAAGGTCCAGTCTCTACCGGTGCCAACGTTTTTACCTGCGTGGACTTTGCTACCAACCTGGCGAACAAGAATGTTGCCAGCCAGTACTTCCTGACCACCAAAACGTTTTACACCACGTCTTTGGGCATTACTATCGCGACCGTTTTTTGAGCTACCGCCCGCTTTCTTATGAGCCATTATTAGCCTCCTTAGTAGGTTCTGTCGTCAAGCTTAAGCCTGAATGGCTTCAACTTTGATTCTGGTGTAGTCCTGACGATGACCCTGTTTGGTCTGAGAGTCTTTCCTGCGTCTTTTCTTGAAGACAACGATCTTTTTATCACGACCGTGTTCCACGATAGAGCAAGAAACCTTAGCACCTTCAACATAAGGAGCACCGATTTTAACGTCTTCGCCCTGACCAATAAGAAGAATTTTATCCAGATCGACTTTTGTGCCTGCTTCAGCGTCCATCTTCTGGACATTGAGTTCCAGACCTTCTTCAACGCGGAACTGCTTGCCGCCAGTCTCAATTATTGCATACATTTTTTGCTTACCTCCGTCACGTAAGAGAGGGGAAGATATTCGTATACAGGTGGAAAAGTCAAGTAGCTTTTAAACTTTTTTTTCACAATCTGTCATCGACCCCAGAAGTTGCATCACAGGATGCTGATCGCCCTTGCTTATTCTTATAACCGGGCAATTGCGTCCCATGCACTCTTTATTAATTTTCATTTGATCACACAGTATATGCGCATCTGCCTTAAGGCGCAAGCCCAGAACTTCTTCGGATACCTGCGACGCGGCTTTAAGTGCCAGCCAGCAGTCCCGCTGGCAGCAGCGAGCTGCTTCAATATCCGCAATGAGTTTAAGGGCGGCGAGAGTTCCTTTCTGGGCAATGGAGCGCCGTGACGCCGTTAACGGGGTTGCTTCCAGAATAGCACTCATGGCTGTGCCTACGCCGATGGCCGCTCCGCAGATTCCCATGAACCCGCAGAAGCCTCCGGCGACTTTCGCGCCGCGCGATATTGCCGTATCTATGACCCTGTCGTCAATAGTTCCGCCCGAATTTCTGTAGGCAGTTACGATCACACCCGGAACAAGCGCGTGATGTTCAGGTCCGTGCATAGGTATTGAAGGATGGTTTCTGGCTTTAACCATTAGGGTTATCATATCTTTTTCAGTACTTGATTTGAGAAGGTGCGGCAGCACTGTCATGCCGTCTTCACTGTGGCATTTATCACAGACAAAGTGTCCGTTTGTACAATGAGCGTTCGCTTCATGCTTTTCACCGCAAAACGCGCAGGCCATTTCTCGGGATTCAGTCAGATATTCCAGGTCCACCCCGCAGACCATACACCCTTCCATACTCTTGAGGGAAACCGATGCATGTGCCACAGCTGATTTCGGTTCAGGCTTGTCAAAGGAATCCGGAGTGGGGCAGCAGCATGATTCCCCGATAAAAATATTACTGACCGCACCGTTTTCATTTATAATGAACAACTGCTCACCAAGAAGATCTGCCTCCAGTTTCGGGAGTTCGGCTACAGTTCCAGGAGTCAAGATTCTTCCACTGGCGGTGATGGCCGTTTTCAGAGGGCCTCTGTAGACGGCTTTTATCTTTACATCCTCACTGGGCTTACGGGCGGAGAAGGTTAGCGAATAGAACTGGTGCCCACCCACTGTACGGTATGGGAATCGCTTGATCATGAGCAGGGACTCAAATCCGGCTTCCTCCAGCAGCCCGCAAAGATTTTTCTGGGTCTGGGCACCGGCAATGCATTCGCCATGCAGTGCGTCGTCATTGCGGATTTCTGGTCCGGGTTCCGTTTCACAGACCACGTCTGAAATAGTCAGGCGTCCCCCGGGTTTGAGCACACGGAACATTTCTGAAAAAGTACGCCGTTTATCTATGGAAAGGTTGAGCACACAGTTGGAAAGTAAAAGGTCGGCTGCGTTTTCTTCAAGAGGCAGAGTTTCAAGATAGCCCTTGCGGAAGTCCATGTTATCGTAACCAAGATTCGAAGCCACCGCGGACTGGCCGTTACGGGCATGGTCCAGCATAGGGTCGAGCATGTCGATTCCGGTGACCTTACCTTTGGGGCCTACCAGTTTTGCGGCGATAAAGCACTCAATGCCGCGTCCGCTTCCCAAGTCTACCACGTGCTCGCCTTCAACAATAGACGCATCCATGACCGGAGAACCGCAGCCGTAACCACGGAAACGGTACGTTTCGGGTATGTGGGCCATTAGAGCCGGGTCATAACATGCCGGATTGAGAATATCTTCTTTAGCTGTATCCGCTGCCTCGGTATAAAAGTCTTTAACTACTGCAAGGCTGTTGTTGCCAGCCACTGCAAGCAGACAGTTAGTGTGGGTCAAAGCGACTGCACCGTGCCCGGAACAGCGGTCCAACTTATCTCCCATTTTGAGACGCAGCTGCGGTGTTTCCCTGGTTTCGAACTCAGATGCCTTACGGGTTATCAGTTCAAGTGCCAGCTTTTCGTATATGGCACTGTACGGGTCATCACCGATGAAACTTTGCTTGTGCATATAGCTGTGGTCGGTGTCGCCGCCGCCAAGGATTAACTTGAAAGGAGTTTTGAGATTTTTCCCACTGCTTTTACGTATGCTTTCAAGGATTGAGCTTTCCTTCCAGGTCTGCTCTAATCCTCCGTTTAGTGGGGTGAAGAGCTGGTCGATGCCTACTGTGGCAGCAGAAGGATAGATGTTTCCGTCAGGATCTACAGCCAGTGATTCCCACCCGGCTGTTGAACCGTCATGAATTGTTCCGCAGGGGGCGAAAATCATGCTTTTAACCGCTTCGATATTGTCGATGGTGACTCCGTCTCTCTTGCCTGTCTCCCATGCTTCAAGAAGGTGCGGATAAATTGTTTCAGGCTTAACAAATTGCTGAGATTCACCTCGCCCGCGGACAAAATACCACATAAAATGAACGTTGGTGGCTCCTGTTCGGGCTGCGAACTCCACAACATCTTTCATCTGTGCGACATTTGTTTTGGTCACACACATGGACAGGGTAAAAGGAATCCCCTGTGCTGAAAGCCATTTCAGATTTTTCTCCAAGGCTGCGAACATGCCTTTGCCACGCAGCTTATCGTGCGTTTCGCCGATACCGTCGACGCTGATCTGTAGATGTAAACGGCTGAAATCGTATCTATGGGCGGAAAAAAAATTCTTAACTGCCAATCCGTTAGTTAAAACAGCAACGTGGCTGGACTCTATTTCCAGCATACGTTCCAGAATTTCAGGCAATCCTTTATGGACCAGCGGTTCTCCACCGGTAATGGCAAACATTTTACACCCAAGTAGATCAGCCTGCGCGGTGAGATCCAGAATCTGCTCAGTTGCCATTTCCCGGTTTGCATCAGGGGAGGACGAAAATAAACAGTGGGTACAGGCCATGTTGCAGTGGTCCGTGATGTGGAACCATAATTCGCGCAGGGTCTCTGTCCTAAGCAGCCCGTATCTTCCGGGATAGACTGTCTTGTCAGCATCCGGCAGCCGTTTAAGAAAGCGTTGCTCTTCTAAAGAGAGCTTCGTTGATTTATCTTTGAAAAGTTTGTTTAAAAGCCTGTCTCCGGCAGGGGTGGGGACAAACCAGTCCGGTGATTCCGGCCTCAGGTATACGGGAATATCGTTATGGATAATTCTGGTCCATTCGGAAATATTGAAGGACAATTCCGGTCTCCTTGGAAGAAAAGATGTATAAGGGAATCTTTGAATAAAGAATAAATTTTACCTATCTATTGGCCTTAGATCAAGGCCCGGGACAGGGTCAGTACGTCGACGCGAATAGCCCCGGCCTCAATAAGGCTTCGGGCGCACTCGTCGACAGTTGATCCGGTGGTATAAACATCATCAATGAGCAATATTTTTCTGTCCGCAACGGATGCACGGTCTGCAATAAATGCGCTGAGTAGATTGGTTCGCCTTTCCGCACCGCTTAGGCTGGTTTGGGGGATTGTTTTGCGTATCCTGATCAGGGCGCTGTCCGAGAGATTTATCCCGGTAGCGGCGGAAGCTCCCCGGGCAAGGATCAGGGATTGGTTGAATCCTCGTTCCCGCAGTCTGGAAGTATGCAGTGGAACCGGTATGATCAGATCTGGGAGTTTTTCCAAAGGTATTCTGGTACATAATTCGCCGATGAATTGTTGGAAAAGCGAATTATATCCGTAATGGTCGTTGAATTTCCATTTTATGATAATTTCGCGCAGCAGACCTGAGTGCATGCCGTAGAAATTCAGGCTGCTGAAGTTTCTGGAAGAGGCCTGGCAATTACTGCATAGCAGCTTCTCCGCATTTTGGGATTTCAATTCTGCGCCGCAAAAAACACAGGTGCTGTGATTGTTCAGGATGATGGAAGACATGCAGCTTCTGCATAAACCTCTTTCGGTCAAGATACGCTGGCAGGCCGGACAGCGTCTCTCACTAAGTCCTTCTTTCAGGCTCTTCAGAGCTGATATGGGCGAAAAATATCTGATTAGCTGTGAGAGCATTGGGGTGCTTCTTAGCTGTATTCTTCGACCAGCTGGAACAGCTTGTCTTTCATGATCGGCTTAAGTAGGAAATTGTTGTAACCATATTCAATGCACTTTTTGAGAACTGCTTCATTGTCTCCGGTCGTCATGGCTATGATCGGTATGGTGCTTCCGGTTTCACGAATTTTTGCCACGACTTCCGTACCGTCCATTTCCGGCATATGGACATCCATGAAAACCAGATCGAATTGTCCTTCCATGATTTTCTGCAAGGCTTCACGTCCGTCAGTGGCAAATTGCGCAGTTATGCCCAGTTTACCAAGGTAGGTCTTCATGACCAACCGCATGGGGACCGAATCTTCAGCCACCAGCACTTTCAGTCTTGAAATATTGTCAGCATCCATCTTTTAGAGTCCTTTTCCATGCAAGTTCTCCGGACCTGGTCATGATCGCACATTTGTCTTGACTATTCTTCAAATCATGCGGCTCGTCTATTCCCCGGAAGGTGATGGCTGGCTGTAGTTTAGATTTAAAGAACCTGAGAAAGAATTTAAGCGAAAGCTCTGCCCCTTCGAAAAGTTTTTCACCTTGGGGTCTTCCTGCGACCATACAGGCATATGCCGGACGCTCGGCAAGATCGAACATGAAGTCTGATTTGTCAGCTGTCGCTTCAAAGGCCCATTGTCCACGGTCTATAAAAGTTTTCAACCGTGAGGGTAGATGATAAAAATAAATAGGTGCGGAGAAAAAAGTGAAGGGTGCGTCTATGATTTTCTGATACAGCTCTTGTGCATTGTCCTGTGCGGCAAAGATACAGCGGTGCGCTTCCGTTGTGCGGCATTTTAGGCAGCCGATGCAGTGCTTGAAATCCATATCTCCGAGCACGATGGTTTCCGCATTACCTCCGGCAGACTTAATCCCTTGCAGAAACAGGTCGGCAGCAAGGTCGCTGTTGCCTTGGCGGTGGTGGCTGCATTTGAATATGACCGGTAGCTGTTCCATCCTAATCCTTTTTTTTGCCTCTGGGGAATTTGGAGCGGAAGACCGCGCGGACGTGGTCTTCCTCCTCAAATATTTCAAGGTCCCATTCGGGAAGTATTTGGAGCTGATGACGCAACTGATCCTCCGTACCTTTATCGACAAGGGCGGTGATCACATCTGTTCGCGCAAAACGGAGATACCAACCTACCTCCAGTCCAACGCCTCAGCACTTATTGCGTACATCAACCAACTTTTCTTCGCTCATTTTTCATTCCCGGCTAAATATGAACGCCGCTGAAGTAAGGATTGTGGTTTATTTCATCTCCCACAGAAGTGGAAGGTCCGTGTCCTGCATAAAGCTCGGTTTCCGCTGGAAGGGTGAATATTTTTTCACGAACAGCAGTAAGCAAATCTTCAGTACATCCATAGGGAAAGTCGGTCCTGCCGATGGAGCGGCGGAAAATCAAATCGCCGACAAAAGCGGATTTCAAGGCCGGGAAATGAAAAGTAAGGCTGCCCGGAGTGTGGCCGGGTGTAGAGTAGATTTTACATTCCAGACCGATCAGTTCCGTTTCACCTTCACCGATGTGCTCGAATTCGAATTCCGGAACTTCGGGATAACCCATGAGACCGCCGCGGCCTACCTGCGTATCCATCAGCACGAGGTCGTCATTTGAAGCATAAATCTGTTTTCCGGTTGCATCAGCAAGGGCTTTATTGCCAAGGGTGTGGTCAAAGTGCAGGTGTGTATTGAGGATGCGCTCCAGTTCGACCCCGGTCTTTTTCAGGAAAGAAAGTACGCGGCTGGGATCTCCCCCCGGATCGATGGCAATAGCTTTATTTCCGTTAACAATGACAAAACAGTTGGTCTCGAGGGGACCGAGGGGAAAAATCTTGATTTCCATTAAAAATCCTCCAGCATATATTCAGAGAGTTCGTTACGTGTTGCACTGCCTTTCTGATCCGGGTGGCCGGTGGCAATGACTACCTGTAGTTCGTAGCGGTCCGCAGGCAGATTCAATTTATCCAGCACCTTATCCTGCTGGTTTACTATTTCACCAAGCCAGACAGTTCCAAGACCGAGTGAATGGGCGGCCAGCATCATGTTCTGTATGCAGGCTCCGGCTCCCTGATGGTCTTTCATTTCGCTGTACGTGGCTTCTTTATCCAAAAAAATGCAGATCAGCGCCTTTGCTGCTTTTACTATGTGTCCATATTTGGTGCACTCTGCGAGAGACTCGGCACGCGCATCATCGTCATGTATAACGAGAAAACGGTATGGCTGGTTATTGAGACCGCTCGGGGCCCAGCGCCCTGCATCGAGAATTGTGGCAATGTCTTTCCGGTCAACAGGATCATTTGTAAATTTCCTGATTGAACGGCGCCCGCGCAGCGCATCCAGTACGGGATTGCTTTTAGTCATATGAATTACTCCGTACCATTAAAAAGGGACACCTCTAAAGACGTTGAACTTGTTGATAGCACCGTCAAATTCTTTAGGGTTGAGTTCGTTGTTCAGGTCCGTGTCAAAATCTTTGAAGTTTGTTTTCAGTTGGATTGCTTCAGCTTCCTGCTCATCTATTTTGCCGTCTTTGTTGGAATCGGCTTCGTCAAAACTGGGTATGGGCTGCCTGATTTCGTATTTGTCAACGATGGCGCATTTGATGTTCGGGCCATTGGCGTCCAGTGTGACATCAATATAAGTTCCGGGAGAGACGTAAAGCTTTGCGCAGGTATCGCCGGAATACAGGGTTGTGCCGTCTTCGGATTCAAGGGCAAGTTTAATTTTCGCCTTGTCGCCTTTTTTGTCGAAACAATCTTTATTGTAAAGGGCATTGCAAGTGCAATCGGCAATAGTTTTGGGCTTTATCCGGCCGAACTTGAAATCGTTTGATTTGCCCCAGACCCGGATAACTGAGTTGGTATGGTTGATGACCGTGAACATCTTTTCTTCAGCCGCTGCTGATGTGACAGCCATGGCCAGCAGTGCGGC
Source organism: Maridesulfovibrio sp. (assembly GCF_963667685.1). Taxonomy (NCBI): domain Bacteria; kingdom Pseudomonadati; phylum Thermodesulfobacteriota; class Desulfovibrionia; order Desulfovibrionales; family Desulfovibrionaceae; genus Maridesulfovibrio; species Maridesulfovibrio sp. The sequence continues at coordinate 2,363,190 of NZ_OY763930.1, forward strand.
AGGCAGTATAGTGAACTTCAGAAATTTCTTAATGAACATTTAATTTCTCCCGAATAGTGATATTGAACTTTTTTTAAGCGCTAGCGGAGTTAATTGCAAGGGTATAGAAAAAGCCCTCCCGGACTAAACCGGGAGGGCTTTTGGCGTTTGGTCAGATTCTGGTGCTGTAATTAAACCAGTTTACCGAAAGAAAGGATAATGTTCTTGCGGTATGTACGGTTCTTCCAGACAGCTTCAGCACCTTCTTCTTCAATATCGCGGCTCAGGATTTTGCGCATTTCTTCTTTTTGGGTTGTGCCGAGATGAAGTTCGCTTATGTCACCCAGAAGAGCAAGCGGATCGCTGTAGTCTTCGGGGAAAGGTTCATTTTCATTGTCTCTGCAAAAGAAACATATGGTTCCTGAGTGGAAATTGCCGGTAGCTTTTTTTACGATGTCGGTCATTGGTTGATCTCCGTTTTTGCGTCCTGCTTCCATTGAATGCCCTGAAGCAGTGGACGCCTGGTATTTTGCTATGCTGTAGTTATGCCGAGCAAAATTTTCCTTATCCGGGCATTTTAGCGGCATCTGTTTTAGGTGGGAGCGCAAGTATCCATAAATCCTCCCACCGGAATTCCCTTTCAAGCTAAAGGCTTATATAAAGCACGTTTAGTTATTCAGGGTTTCCAGAAACGAAAAAAGGCATCCCCAATTGGAAATGCCTTCAAGAAATTCAAATTATTAAATCCCTCTCATGGACCCCATAAGGGCAGGCATTGGCACCTTGCCGCAAGGGGCAGGTTGCCGGATGGTCAGCGGGCCTAAATCCCTCGCATCCTCTTCATGAGTAATCTTTTCGGTTCAAAGAACGTAAAAAAATATATTCTCGGCACGGTAGTCAGTCAAGTGCTTTTTTGCAGATTAGGCAAGTTTGAGGTCAAGGTTGCGTTAATGCTATTCTTTTCCAGCCATTCTCGCCAGTTCAGCCTCAACTTCTATGTCGTTTAACTGGCGGCAGGTGGTAAACGTTTCTTTGTTCACTACACCTTTGTGGATCAGGAAATGACGTTCGGCAAGTTTGGCAAGCTGCGGCCAGTGGGTGATGACGATCAGCTGCTGGCGGTCGGCGAGCTCCTGCATCTTTTCGCCAACACGGTTCAGGGTGTGACCGCCGATGCCGGAATCCACTTCGTCAAAAATCAGGGTCGGTTTTTCCGATTCGCCCTGAAGTCCGGTGATGGCCAGCAGAAACCGGGAAAGTTCACCGCCGGATGCTATTTTATCGAGCGGCTGTGCTGATTGACCCGGGTTGGGGATCCACATCAGGCGTCCGCGCATCTCGGAAAGGCCCGGATAAAGTTCATGGGCCTGAAATTCAAATTGCACCTGTACATGTTCGGAAAAGCCCAGGCCCTTCAGTTCCGCAACTACACGGTCGGTTAATTTTTTTGCCGCTTTTTTTCGGGCGGCAGTGAGTTTGTCCAGAGCTTTTGCGAGTTCTTCTACAAGCTCCTTTTCTTTTTTTTCTATCTGAGCCAGTTCAAGTGCGCAGGAATCAAGGAAATCGAGATTTTCATTAATTTCATTTTGCAGATCCACAATCTGGTCGAGAGTGCGGCCGAGTTTGCGTTTAAGTTTTGAAAGATCGTAGAGCCTTGATTCAATATCATCAATTGATTCCTCGGAGTCAAAATCAAGCGGCTGGGCACGCAGTTTTCCTGCAAGTTCATCAAGAAAATGTCTGAACTCGATGACAGTTTCCCGGTCCTGTCCGTAGTCCGGGAATAGATCACAAATACGTTCCATCTCAGAAGAGAGGGCGGATACTCCACCGCAAAGATCCAGTTGGCCGCGCATTATATCCATGGTGTTCTGGATGCATTTCCCCGCGTTTTCCTGAGCCTGCAAAGCATTTTTCTTTTCAAGCAGTTCGTCTTCTTCGCCGGGATAAGGGGCAACCTTTTCAATCTCGGTGCGTTGAAACTCAAGAAAATCCTTTTTTTCAAGAAGAGATGCGGACCGGTTTTTGAGCTCTTCTTTCTGAGTCAGCAGGGTTCGCAGGGCGGTTAGAATTTTATCCTTTTTTTCCGAAATGGTGTGGTCTTCTAAAAAAGTGTCCAGCATTCGGCACTGGTAAGCAGGCTGGAGCAATTTTTGTTGAGCATGCTGGCTGGTGTGCAGAATCATGGAAGCACCCATGTCACGGATAGAGCCTTGAGAGCTTAGTTTGTCGTTAACGTATACTCGGCTGCGTCCTGTCGCAGCCGAAAGCACGCGCCGCACTATGGATTCTGATCCGTCCGGGTGGATGAACAGGGCTTCAACAAAAGCCTGCTCCTTGCCGGGACGAACCATGTCAGGTCGCATCTTTTGTCCTGTCAGGAAATCAATTGCCCGCAGGATGAAAGACTTACCTGCTCCTGTTTCACCTGTAAGCACGTTCATGCCTGAAGAAAATTCAATTTCAGCATCTTCGATGAGAGCGAGGTCACGAATTCTGAGCAGTTCCAGCATATTGATTTTACCGTTTACTGTTTGAGTCTGGGGTCGAGGATGTCACGCAATGCTTCTCCGAGCAGGTTGTAGCCGAGCACGGTCAGCAGAATAGCCATTCCGGGAAAGATGGAAAGCCAAGGGGCAATTTCCAGTACTTCTTTGCCTTCCATGAGCAGGTTGCCCCATGACGGGTCCGGGGGCTGCACACCGAGTCCTAAGAAACTGAGTGATGATTCCACAAGTATTGCTCCTGCAACACCTAGAGTTGCAGAAACCAGTACCGGGGTGATCGCGTTTGGCAGGATATGGGTCAGCATGATGCGGACAGACCCGGCTCCGGCCAGGCGTGATGCCAGCACAAAGTCGCGTTTGCGCAGGGATAGAGTCTCCGCGCGGACCAGTCTGGCTACGCCCATCCATGAGGTTAAACCGATGACAATCATTATGTTGGTCAGTCCCGGCTCAAGGAATGCGATGACCGCAAGGATCAGGAAAAACGAGGGAAAGCAGAGCATTACGTCAACCCCGCGCATGATGATTTCATCTACCAGTCCACCGAAATATCCGGCAGCAAGCCCAAGAGCCAGTCCGATGGTCGTGGAAATTCCCACAGCCACAAACCCGACCCAGAGGGAAACACGGCCACCGTAGAGCATACGAGCGAATACGTCGCGGCCCAGTGCGTCAGTTCCAAAAAGGTTGGTAGAACTAGGTCCTTGCAGCAGGTGGTCCACGTTCAGGGCATTTGGATCATAAGGTGTCAGCAGGGGGGCGAAAACTGCCGCCAGTGAAACAGTGCCTACAAGAAAAATACCTAGGTAGAGCAGCCCGTATTTCTGTAATTTTGAAGGCGGGGTGAGCGGTTTTTTGTTACCCATTAGTCCTGCCTCCCGGCGCGAATACGCGGATCGGCCAGTCCATACGCAACATCAGCCAGCAGGTTGCCGGCCAGCGTCAGCATGGCCCCGAGCACAAGAGATCCCATGATCAGCGAATAGTCGCGGGCCATGACCGCTTCATAAAAAAGCTGCCCCAGTCCGGGCAGCGCGAAGATGGATTCAATGATCACACTGCCGCCGATCAGCCCCGGAATGGATAACCCGAGGATGGTTATTACCGGTAGCAATCCGTTGCGCAGGGCATGTTTGAAAAGTACCTTGCGCATGGGCAGGCCCTTGGCTTTGGCGGTTGTGATGTAATCCTGCCGCAGCACTTCAAGCATGGACGAGCGCATAAAACGGGACATTCCGGCCAGACTTCCGAAAGTATATATAAAGATAGGCAGGGCCAGATGCCGGGCGAGATCCAACATCTTCCCCCATGGAGAAAGGAGTTCATAGTCAAGCGAAGTCAATCCGGATATGGGAAATACGGGATAGTAGATACCGAGCCAGAGCATGAGCAGTAGAGCTAGCCAGAACCCCGGTACCGCAAAGCCGATGAAAACCAGCACCGTCATTCCCCGGTCAAACCAGCTGTCTTTTTTCCATGCTGAATACATGCCGATTGGAACTGCAATCATTAAGGTCAGGAAAAGCGATGCCATATTCATTCCGAAAGTAAGTGGCAGCCGTTCTTTTATACGGTCCCAGACAGGGCGCCTATCCCCGGACATGGATATGCCGAAGTCGAATTTAGCTAGTCGTGTGACCCAGTTTATGTATTGTTCGTGGAGCGGTTTATCCAGTCCATAGAGTTTTTCCAACTTTTGCCGGGTTTCAACGGTGGCGGTGGGATTCAGGGTCGTTTCCATGTCGGTTGGTGATCCGGGGGCAAGGTGAATGACCCAGAAGCTGATTACCGTGATGCCGATAAAGACCACGGAAACCCACACGAATTTGGAAATTATTTTTAAGGCAATGTCCAGCATAGTACCTCGTTAAAAAAAGCGTTTTCAGATTCAGTCAGTGAAAAGCAGATTACTTCAATTTGAGTGTTGAGGCAATAGTGTTTGTTTATGAAAAGTAAACTTGTGTTGTGTTTTATATACGGTGATATTCGGAAGTCCAGTTTAGCCGAAGCAGCATGAGATGGATATCGATTTATGCTAAAATAATTGAAAAAAAGTGTTGACAGCTGACCCATGTTTTTATAAACACTTCTTCACCCAACGCAAGTGGGGCTGTAGCTCAGTTGGGAGAGCGCTTGAATGGCATTCAAGAGGCCGTGGGTTCAATTCCCTCCAGCTCCACCAGATATTTCAAGGGTTTACGAGTAATGTCGTAAACCCTTTTTTTGTTCGTTGTCGTCAGAGGTACCAGTTTGGTACCAGTTTTTATGCTTTCACTTGGTACCACTTCAAAATGCCTTCATATTATGTCATCCTCTGTGAAAAAAATGAAAGGTGGCGTATGTTTTCAATTTTATTCAATAAGGACAAAGATAGTTCTACCTTAAAAGGGGGTCCCCGTAAGGATAAGAGCCTTTATTCAAAGGTCGCTTTATTTTGTAAGAAGGCTTTTTGCAAAAGTGAATATGACAAAAAGGCTGAAAAAGAAGATAGTGCCGAAATATACGCTTTTTGTAGTGTCGGCGGTTTTATCTGCGAAAGAATAGAGGCTGCTAGTAAAAGAAAGACACAAGGCTTTTCAGAAAAGTTTTGCAGTCTTGTTGAATCTATTAACGTAAATGCGTTAAACGGCTTAATGATCAATAAAGAGTTTTTTCGATCATTAGCAGAGATTAATTCTATATTTTGTTTAGGTGGTATCAATCAAGAATATTATCATCCCATCTTTGAGATCGATAAAGCTCATTCATCTAGTGCTTATGTATTTCCTCCTTCCACTTCACTTCCTGAATATGTTTTTTCTGGAGACCTTTTAAGACGGTTTTTAGGAAATCCCGCTTCAGTCCATATGCAAAAAATAATCATATTTCAAAGAGTGTTTTTAGAAATTTTCATGGCATCATCCATTCTTGTACAAGAATATAGAGAGGCAGGAACTATTAGTAATCCTTTATTTGAAAGACTTGTACAAAATGGAAAAGAGTTAGAATTCTTGTTGAATAAAACTCATTCTGATCGGGAAATTTTGAATTCTGAAATGGAACGGGAAAAGTCATTAATAGGAATTTCATATGAGGATGTACAAAGGGTTATGATTCCTTACAGTCCGTATCTTGAAGCTCTGTCTGAGTTTGAGATTGTGCCAGAAAATCTAGATGACATGGTTCTGCAACAAGCAGAAGAGTTTCTTGATTCTAAAAGAGATATTGAATCGACTGAGAAATGTTTAGAAGATGAAGTTGTTGAGTTGCCAAATGTTGAGTTGTTAGGCGAAAGCGAAAGTGTGATTGAAGATGTTAATGCTGATGTAATCCAGTTTCTTTCAAAACTTGAAGAAGATCACCACCGTAGAGATATTTATTTTTCAATTATTGCTTATGAGTATGTAAAGGGAGGTAAAAAATTAAAATTTAAACCTTTTTGGGAATGGCTTCTAATACATTTGGCGGATCAACCTTATCACACTCGTAATATTGATGGTTATGAAGTTAAGATCTTTTTGAGGGGAGAAGTTATCGAGCATTTAGGTCTGTTGAAGGATGCAAAGAAGAATAGTCAAGTTCAAGAAGATACATTTAAAAGGGTGTACTTTAAAGAAATAAACTCTATCTGTCCGAAAATAAAGAAGTTTTGTATAAAAAGTAATATTGAGAATATTCCTATTATTCTCTAATTTTGCCGTTATCTTTGGAGGAAATCATAACTCTGGAGATGACATCATGTCTTTTAAGAAATTAAAAACAACGACTAAGGAACCAAAACGTCAAGATACGTTTTTTAAAAATCTTTTAGCTGAACTTCCGCCTATCATTCCTCGTAAGGAGCTGCCTAAGTATCTTGGTAACTTGATAAGTGTAGGCTATATGGCAAACCTTGATTCTGCCGGGCAAGGACCAGAATCACGCAGAATTGGCGGGCACGTTGTTTATGAACGTGATAGTTTTGTACAGTGGCTTGAATCCCGCACAGGGAATGATTAAGCCATGCTGGATTACCTTCATATAAACGCATCTAGTATAAGCAGTGCCGCTTTGCTGTACGCTCGTTCTGGGATTCCCGTCTTTCCATGTACTGATAAACGCCCCTGTGTTTCTGGCGGATTTAATGCTGCGAGCACAGACTTAGATCAAATCAATGCTTGGTGGCAGAGATTTCCTGATGCAAATATTGGAAGTCCTACAGGCGCAAATAGTTTTGTCTTAGATATTGATCCTCCGCATGGAGAGGAATCTCTAGCCTTCCTTGAAAGCAATAATTCTCTATTACCTGAAACTTTGACCCAGCGAACCGGAAGTGGTGGAAGACATCTTTTCTTTTCTAAGCCGGTTGGAATGGATATCCGCAACTCTGCCGGTAAACTTGGATTAGGTCTCGATATCCGAGGAACTGGCGGATATGTTATTTTGCCACCTTCCATTCATAAATCAGGAAATAGCTATCAATGGATAACCGAGGTTTCACCCGTTGAAGCTCCTGCTTGGCTGATCGAGTTGATTGTTCAAAATTCCAAGTCTGGACTCTCCGCTTCAAACTCATCAACTAAAAATATCCCATATGTTCAATCTTTACTGGAAGCCAAAGAGGGAACTCGGAATGATTCACTTAACAAGGTAGCATTTCAGGTTGGAAAAGATATTGCTTCGGGCAAAACAGGGGAAGCGAGTATTGATGATGTTGCTGAAGTAGCTTTGAAAACAGGTTTAGGTTCGCAGGAGATTCAGAAAACAATTCAGAGCGGGGTTAAGGCTGGTAAAAGGGTTGTCGAAGAGAACAACCCTTATTCGAGCCTTGAAACCGCTCCGTGGCCCATCCCTGCTAAGAATGTCTTTTATGGCTTGGCGGGGGAATTTGCACAATTTGCAGTCGAACAATCTGAAGCAGATCCTATTGGTGTCCTTGCTACTTTCTTATGCCGCTTTGGCGTTGAGATCGGTCACTCTCCGCATATGTTTGCTGGGGAAAAGCAGTATGGCAGAATTAATGTTGTGCTGGTCGGCCAAAGTTCAAAGGCTCGAAAAGGCACATCCGCTTTGCCAATTCGTGAACTTTTCAGTTTCAATGAAAAGCAATGGATTCCCGCACACACTTCTCAAGGGCCGCTTTCCAGTGGGGAGGGTCTAATTCATGCCATTCGTGACCCAGAACATAAGTTTCAGGTGGATAAGAGTACTGGTGTTTGTGAATCCATTACGACAGATCCCGGTGTTGAAGACAAACGGCTGTTTATTCTGGATCAGGAATTTGCTGGAGCTCTTGCCTGTACTAAAAGGGAAGGGAATACCCTTTCAACTATCATCCGCACCTTGTTTGATGGTGGAACCATCGAGCCGCTGACAAAAACCAGCAGACTCGTGGCCACAAATCCTCACGTAGCTATCACAACACATATTACGTTGCAGGAACTGCACGCCCGTCTTGACCGAGTCGAGATATTTAATGGCTTTGCCAACCGCTTTTTATGGCTCTGCGTTCGCAGAACAAAACTCATTCCTTTTCCTGAACCGCTGAATGTTTCGATGGTGAAACAATTTCAAGATAAACTGATCTCCCTTCTAAAATTATCAAAGTCACGTTCGCAGATGGATTTCAGTCCCGAAGCAAAAAAAGAGTGGGGGGACATCTATCCATTCCTTGCAAAAGAACGGGCAGATCTTCTTGGCTCAGTGCTTAATAGATCAGAAGCGTATGTCAGGCGCATAGCGTTAATTTATGCCCTGCTTGATGGATGTGAGAGTGTTGAACTTTCTCATCTAAGGGCTGCGCTTTCGCTTTGGGATTTTTGCGAACAGTCAGCGCAGTTTATTTTTGCGGGTATGGAAACAGATTCGACATGTCAGAAAATATTAGAAGCTTTGGAGGAGTCGGGCGGAAGCTTGGACACTTCGGGGCTGTATAAGTTTTTTGGAAATCACATCTCGAAAAAGAAAATGACCGTTGCCCTGAATAACCTCCTTGCCAGCAAAAATATACGACTTGATGAGATGAAGCCTGAAGGTGGCGGAAGACCTCGAAAATTATTTTATTTGTGCGAATAAAGCGAATTTTGCGAATTTACTCAAGTCGCTATGAGAGTAAAATCGCAAAATTCGCACGCTTTATATTGAGATAGTAAATTCGCAAAGTTCGCAAAAATCGCAATAAAAAAGAAAAAAGTAGGGATAACGCATAGCAGGTTCAGGTGCTCTTATTGGAGTGTGCTTATCCTGCTAAGCCAGCCTACCCAATGTCACACTTTTGCTCCGCAAAAACATTGGGGCTGGTGAGGGAGTTGCTACCGCCTCCCTTCAAACCCTCTGGACGAAATACATTATGAATAACGCCAAAAAAACAGAAAATCTGTCCATGCGAGTGAGTCCAAAGGACAAAGAGTTAATTCTAGCAATGGCAGCTGAAAGCGGAATGAGCATGGCCGATTTTGTTCGCGTGCGCTTGGGACAGACCAGAGTGCGCCGCAGCAAAATTGAAAGAGAGAAATTACTCCATATGGCTCGTATCGGAAATAATCTGAATCAACTTGCCCGCTGGGCAAATACGCACAAGAGCAGTGCTGATTCACTTTTAGTTCTTGCTGAGCTGACCGCCATCGAGCAGGAGCTGAAATGTATATGAAAGTTTTCGCCCATGGTCAGGGAGATGGAGCCAAGGCCGTTAATTACGTGATTGATCCGAAACGAAAAGGGCGTGAGGAATCGCCGCCTGAAGTTTTGCGCGGAGACCCGGAGATAGTCCGAATGGTAATTGGCTCAACTGATCGTAAATGGAAATATACTTCAGGCGTTCTTTCATGGGCTCCAGAAGATCAGGTTTCGCCCGAAACTGAAAAGAAGATCATGGAAGATTTTGAGAAAACAGCTTTCGCAGGCATGGAACCTGATCAATATTCGGTCTTGTGGGTTCGTCATAGCCACGCTGGGCATCATGAAATGCATTTCATAATCCCACGTACGGAATTGACTCAAGATAAGGCTATGAATGCATGTCCGCCGGGTTGGCAAAAACAATATGATGTCTGGCGGGATTTATGGAACGAGCGAATGGAGTGGGCAAGGCCGGATGATCCGAAGCGGGCGAGGGTTGCTCAGCCGGGGAAGGAAATCCAGTTTGACAGCAAAAATAAACGTGCAGAGCTGAAGCAGCAAATTACAGATTATTTGGCTCAGGGAATTTCTAAGGGCGTTTATCAAAACAGGGATGACCTAATTGAAGGGTTGGAAAACGTAGGTTTTTCCATTCCACGTAAGGGCAAAAATTATATCACACTGGAGTCGCCGCAAGACGGGCAACGAATCAGGATGAAAGGAGGAATCTATGCAGCATCTTGGAGAGCTGACAAGCAAGTTGAAAGAGCAGGTGAGATCACAGTCGCAGGAAATGGAGCAAGCCGTACAGGGCGTATTTCACGACTTGAGCGAGAGCTTGAGGAAGTACGCAGCAGCCGAGCTGAATACAATCAAAAACGATATGGACGAACAACTGAAAAAGTTGAGAAAGAGGGAGTCCGCAATTTCGGCTTATCACTGGAAGCAAAATTTGCTGGCAAATTTCCTATCCGCTTTGCTGCTAGTCATAGTTTCGGTCTCCATAACAGGATTCTACGGTTGGAGAATCAAGGAGAATCGCGAGGAGTTAACAATCATCAACACACAAATAGCAAGCCAGAAGAAGAATATAAGCAAATTTACAGCATGGAAGATCAACGCCTACCAGACCGAGAATCAAAAATATCTGGTTTTCCCCAAGGGAATGAAGTTGGAAATAACACGCACAGAGAGCGGAAGTCCTGCGCTTTTACTAAAGAGGTAGATTATGAACGAGTTAAGTCAGAACTTATCGGAGGCCCTAGCCAGAATAGAGAAGGAGCAAAGCCGCAGATTAAGCGAGCAGGACAAGAAGATTGCCGAGCTGACAAGGGAGGTTCAAGGTTGCCGGGACTTGCAGAGCGACTTGGAAAGAGTCTTAAGCGAGTTGGAGCGGTTGTCGGGGCGTTTGCGCGGTTAGTGGGGAGAAAACGGGCGAAAAATAAGGAGATGAGGCGTTAATGTGTGATGATACAGGACTTATTTACAATTTACAGGGTTCCTAATCCTTGTGCCGCAGGTTCGATTTCTGCTGTGGTCACCATGTTTAATAATGTTATAGGGTTAACTAGTTTTTTGGTTAACCCTTTTCTGCGTTTTTATGGGTATATTTGGGGTTGCTGCCAACCGGGGATTCCAACCTGTTTGGGATAATAATCATGTGGTTGTTGTTATAATGCATTTATTATAGGTAACTTGCTTTTCATATAACATTAATGATTATGAAGAAAATTATAGTTATTTTAGTCTGTTCGTTACTGATTGCTGCAACTGCATATGCCGAAGATATTAGATTAAAATGTGATACGCATCGGATAATTATAAGTGGAAATAGTAATCTTGTTCAGTTAGTGGGGACAAGTGTCTCTCGTAATGGAACATACTCTCAAGATGGTAGAGTATATCATATAGTTTTTCCTGCTTCAGAAATTAGTTGGGAGGTTTCTTTGAATATTTTTAAGGAATCAGGTGAATATACTTGGGAACATGGCACTAAGCCTTTTGGGAAAGAGAATAAACAAAATGCTTTTTTTACTGGGAAGTGTTCTAAATATAAATCTCTTTTGAATTAGGGTGTGTTGTTAGGAGCATTTGGTATAATACTCTTTCATTTGAAATTTATTTCTCTTTGGTAATTGGTATCTCAATGAATGGATAGGCTGGAATATGTTGGGGCTTGTACGAAAAAAGTAGATAAATACGATCCAGAAGGTTTGTTACTGCTGGTTTCATGTTTTGAGTCCATTTTTTAACTGTTTTATATTCTAGCAAAAATTCATCGGTGCTCATTATAAGAATATATTTTGTGTATGGTCCACCCAGAAGTTTCCTGCTATCTTTCTTGGCTATGATTTTTAGTAGTTGTTTTTTGAACAAAGATTCATTCCAATCTCCATAACATTTGAAGTCATTTTTTCCTGCCCTACCTTGTTTTATTCGAGCGTTCATACCTACGGCATGCTCGTTTACTAGTTCAGTTATTTCTATTGCTATATTGCCTTCTGCGACACAGTCTGGTGGGTCAGCTTCTGAAATTTTGGGATTCATATATGGGAGAACTGCTTGCAGTTCAATATGTGATTTAATCAAATCATTAGCGACGCCAAGCTCATAGATGGCTTTTCCTTTTGAACTGGCATTAATTGGAGGTGCAAAAAATGATGCGTACCCTCGATCATTTTTGAGCATATCCATTAGCCTGTCTGGATTTAGTAAGTCGTCTTCTTTCATATTCGTACAGTGGTTTTCGTTCAGTTCTTAGCTAGCGGCTTAAAATGATTGCGGAGGTAGTTCGAATCCTATTGGATTTTGTTCAATTATGTCTGTAGCGTGTTTTATGCCGTAACTGATTATTATCCCCGAATTTTCTTTTACATAATATGGAAGAGTTTTGTCTTCGTCATGAATTGGCTTAGACTCAAATCTATAGCCTGAAATAACTCCTAATATTTTGAAGTCCTTTTCCGTTGGATAGGGTTCTTTGAACACTACAGGACCTCCTGAGAAACCGGGATTATTATGCCCGTCTAGATAGTAGATTTGGATTTCATCAGTGAGCGACATGCTAGATAAAGTTGCTTTTTTTACAAAAGGTAAAGGAAAGTTATTGTTCATTTCCCCGACATGTTCGTACAGACCATACGGAAAACCTAGAAAATACACATCCTGTCCATATACTGATCCCTTAGCGGTTGCTGGTAGTGGATACAGGGGAGAAATTTGTATGTCTGTTGTTAAAACAGCTATATCTATTGGATTGTCCGCAAAACCAACTAGTTGAACTTCTATAGTTTTCCATTGTTTATTATGAAATATTTCAATAGTTGTTTTTTCTTCTATTTCAGCCACTATGTGTTTAGCTGTTACTATGTACTGTTTGTTTTTATGTTCTACTGTGAAACATGTCCCGGTAGAATTGTTTACTTGAATTTGAAATACTCTTTGGATAGCGTTGTTAGGTATCATTTATATCTATTTTTGTATGAAGTTAATGAAATATATACCGCAAATAATTTGTTTCTGTCTTGCAGATTTAAATGTTCTACGACAGACATTTTAATTATCTAAAAGAGCCTCAAAATTATTCATATACGGAAGAAACCACGCCTCATATTCATAAAAAATCCATTGTTTTTAAATCGCATAGTATGGTTGTATGATGCTCTGGTTAAAGGCTATCGTCAAATATTTTATTTGTAATATTATATGTACACATGAGCACACCGTCTTCGATCAACTGAAGAACCAGCAGCAACCACCCATTCCACTAACCACATTATCCCCTGATCCACAGAATCATCAGAAAAAATAACGATAATCCCCCCCAGTGATCAAATCAGACCAAACAAGATAACCTTCAATTTTTATGATTATTTAACAATATGAAATTGAAGGAGATTTACTGGAGGTAATTAATTGCGATCTACTGTTTCGGATGATCTATTTCTATACTGCGGAAGCAGGTGATAGAAGACGGAAATCTAATCGATGTGACAGGGTAGGCGAAGGGAATCGGATTCAATGTTCCAGTGGCTGTATCTCTGAACCTGTACGAACGAGACATCAAACCACCGAAAGGACTTGAATGCGAAGGACTGAGCTGTGCTGGATGACTTCATGCCTGTTCATGTTGTGCCTGTTGGCGATGCAAGGACAAACTTGATCAGAGCAGCCTTAGCTTTAAGGTGCTGTTTCCTATTCTCAAATGCGGGAAGGACTCTTTTAAGATTCCATTCAATTGTGCCTCGTACCGGGGCACAACATATTCCGTTAATTATCTCTTGTATTGCAGGTAAATTGCCTTGCATTTGTTACACATTCTAAAAGAGGACTCCATGCCCTTCTACGCTGGCAATAGGGGGCAAACTACATGAAACTTCATTGATTTAAAGTTTAGGCTGTAGTCATTTTTTGTGGGATACATTTTTTTAATAAAACGATCATTTGTTGGCCGTTTCAATGAGAAATAGTGTCATTGCTCCAGCAATATTTACAACAAGTCTTGCATGCCTTGGCTGTGGGCGAACATGCAACACGCCGGGGCCGTGAGCGTCGCCAAGGGAATTTCTAAGTGATCCTAAGCCATTTACAACGGCTGAGCATCCACCTAGAACTTGCTTGAACAAGTCTTCATCGTGTTGTTCTGGGGCTAGGTTCAATTCGTCTGCTACAGTCCTGTACAATTTATGAAGCTTAATGTTTTTTGATTCGTATTGAATACCGCGTAGGTCAAGAATATGCTTGCAGACAGATTCTAGCAGTGTACGTCCCAAAGTAATTGCGCCCTCAGGATCATTTTCTATGCGTTCCAGAGCCTTTGCCCAAGCTCTATTAACACCATTACTATCGAGCTTTTCAAGTCCTGATGTAATAACTGGTTCGGCGCAAACTCCATTGTCACATTCACAAAAAGAAATAAGACGTTCAAATTCTGTCCATATGAAATCTCGTCGCTCAGAGTAGCTCCCGTATTCATTTTTAATGAACTGCCAAAACTGATTCACTGAACGCTTACTTGCAAACCACTTAGGTAAGATGTCTGCAAATCTATTGTCTGTTACAAAATAATTACGTAACTGTGTATAGTCGTATTCGTCGATATTTCCGCCCGTTGCGCGATCAATTAAAATATTGACCAATGCATTAGCATGTTCATAATCTGTTTTTAATTCAGCAAGCATATTTTTTGTTCCCTTTTACTTTAGGCTGTAGCAAACTTTGTTCAGCGACTCCAACACATCCTTTTCCGCAGGCAACTCCCCATAAACAATAGCCCCAAGGCCATCCCGATACGCAGAACTTAGCGACTTCCATATGTTTTCTGTGTCAGCAAAAATAGGGCATTCGGCAATATCCATGTCTATCCACTTGCCATCTCCAACTGGGGCTCCTTGATCATATTTCCGCACCACTTCCAGTAACTCATGAAAATCAGGAGAGCCTACGAATGTTTGAATTTCTTCTCTCTGCATAAGTTGGTGGATATCGTAGATATGCCTGATTTTCTGGCGCAGAGATTCGATCGGAGTTTCACTGCATGAAGCTTTGACTATTGCCATTATTTTTTCAGTGAAGGTCCGCTCAAGGCAGAGAACCTGAAACGAGAAAGGCTGAAGGTCAAATTGCTTGATAATTTCATCTTGCCCACGGCTTTTCAGAAAGTCGTAAATATAAGTAGAAATCGGCATTGGCTGAACGGGTGATGGATGGGCGAAGGCGTTCACTTCTAGCAAAATTTTATTTGAAACTGATCCAAATGTTCCATCGAATGACTTTGGGTAGGAATAGTAGATCTTACGGATCATAGAACCTTTACTGCTGCCTTCCAGTTCTTCTTTTAAATCTACACTCGCTACTGTGGTGATTCTTTTGAGTAGCTTTTTTGTCTGGTTAGCTGGCTGGTCCTTGTCTGTAATGACGGCAAGGTCAACATCTTCTGAAAAGCGTTCGATACATCCGTATGCTTTGGAAAGTGAAGTCCCGCCTTTGAATACAGTCACCGCTGCGAGATCTGTCTGGGCAATGCGATAAAGAGCCAATGTTAGCCAGTAATCTTTTTCAATGAAGATGTTTTGCAGGCGGAGGTGTTCTGCTGTGGCCTGTATCGCGTCTTCAAAAAACTCTTTGGATTCGTGAAGCTTCACACTATACCCCATGCCTTTTTATTTTTCAGAATAGTTTCAGATATTGGCAATTTGTATTTCGTATATGGATTCAAAGTCGCACGCAATGACTCGATCAGAAAGGGTTTAGCTAACCCTTCAGGAATGGTTTCGCAAAGACTTCCACAAAGGGCTCGAACCATGGGAGGGTATGCTTTCGCAAACTCAACCAGTCTTTTCAATTCTCCTTCTGTAAGGTCTTTCATCTTTCTCCCGACCGCAGCAACAATTTCGTCCGGTGTGCAATCCTGAGCTTTCTTGATGAACCTTAGAGCTTCGAGCAGCTCTATCAGTGGGATGTCTTCTTTCTCTATTGATGAAACATAACTGCGCACGAACTGGACTTGAAGTTTGCCTACAGTTTGTTTTTTTCTAGGAGTGATACTCGCAATGGTTAGAGTACTCGGAACCTGCGTGGCTATCTGAAGCTTGAGATATACTGACTGTCCGGTGAGAATTCCGGTAACCCTATCGTCTTTGCGTGTTTGAAAGGAAATAAGTTCTTCGTCAGAAGGGCTGACCTTCCCAAAAATGGTTTCCTTTGGGCGGTAGAAAGCTCCTTTTGCTTGCCGGATTAAAACCTGCTTTTTGACCAGACGTTCCAAAGCCTTCGCTAGAGCTTGTGGCTTGCTTTTCTGCAAGTCTCTAAAGTCCTGATAAGTGATGATCTTCCCCGGTGGGATTGATTCTATATAGTTATTTATCTGCGCTGAAACTTGCATGATTTAATCCGCTCCTGAAATTAAGATATTCTCCTTTTGTTATTTGTCAAGTTTTTAGTGGTTAAAACATGACAAGATGATGCTATTTATCCTTAGTCCTCAGGGTAAATGATAATTAAAAATATTCTTTAAAAAAACATTTTTTCATTTAGATAAGCATAATACCTAACCCCGAAAAAGGGTTTACATTCTATTGAATGCAGCCTCTTAACGAACTCATGAAAAACAGTAAAAATTATTTTGGGTTCATCACTTTTTTTAGTTTTATTTCTTCAACACCACAATAAAGCACAGGCACTACAAATACGGTAAGTATGGCAATAGTCATGCCTCCGAATGATGGAATTGCCATAGGAACCATAATATCTGATCCGCGACCTGTTGAGGTTAGGATAGGGAGTAGTGCAAGGATAGTAGTTGCCGAGGTCATCAGAGCCGGGCGGATTCTTCTTTGTGCTCCTTTAATGATAGCCTGCTTGATTTGGGGAATGCTGGTAGCTTTACGTTCATTTTTAGTTTCATCCAGATAGGTTGCCATGATAACTCCATCGTCCGAGGCTATGCCGAATAGAGCTAAAAAACCGACCCAAATGGCAACACTTAAGTTGATGGGAGCTACCTGAAATAATTCGCGCATGGGTGTGTTAAATACGGTAAAATGCATAAACCACGGTTGACCGTACATCCATACCATAAGAAATCCGCCGGACCATGCAACGAAAATGCCTGAAAAGACCATTAGAGTTGTTGCTAGGGATTTGAACTGTAAATATAAAATAAGTACTATGAACATCAGTGCCAGTGGCAGGATTATAGCAAGTTTCTTTTGTGCTCTGATCTGATTTTCATAACTACCTGCAAATTCGTATGAAACTCCGGCAGGAATAGTCAGCTCGCCTGATTTAATTTTAGAATTAAGAAAAGTCTGAGTCTGCTCAACTACATCCACTTCGGCAAACCCTGGTTTTTTGTCGAACAGTACGTAGCCGACCAGAAATGTATCTTCACTTTTGATGACCTGCGGTCCGCGAATATATTTTATCTCTGCCAGTTGGCTGAGCGGGATTTGTTCTCCGGCCGGAGTGCTTACAAGAATATTGCCGAGATCATCTATGTTATCGCGCAGCTCTCTCATGTAGCGAACCCTGACAGGATAACGTTCACGACCTTCGACAGTCGTTGTCACTACCTTACCGCCGACAGCCACTTCAATAACATCCTGTACCTGTGAAAGCATAATTCCATATCTTGCAATGGCTTCACGATCGATAACAATTTCAAGGTATGGTTTACCCACGATGCGGTCGGCAATAACGGCTTCCGGCTGTATTGACCCTACCTGCTTGAGCAGTCTTTCCAGATCAAGAGCTACTTTTTCCAGTGTTTCCAGATTTGGGCCTTTAACTTTGATGCCCATGGGAGCTCGCATGCCGGATTGCAGCATTACAATTCTTGCGGCTATTGGTTGCAGTTTCGGCGCGGAAGTTACTCCGGGGATTTTAGCTGCTTTGACTATTTCATCCCATATATCATCCGGAGAAGTTATACCTTTCCAGCTCTTGCGTTTTGGATTCAGCTCTGGACTAAGGGCAGATCGCCAAATTCTGAAAGGTTTACCATTTTCATCAGGAATAAGTTCTCCATTGTCGTCTCTAGCATAGTATCCTTGCACTAAATAGGGATATCCGTCCTTTGCCGGAACAAGGTCACCTTTGACATTGCGAAAGTAGTCTTTTTGATCGGGGTCATATTTAAAACGGAGTCTCTCTCCTGATTTACTAACAACATATTCGGATTTATAATTAATGACAGTTTCGATCATGGAAATAGGCGCTGGATCGAGAGGCGTTTCTGCTCTTCCGAGTTTGCCAACGGCCGATTCCACTTCTGGAATAGATTGAATCATCATATCCTGTTTACGCAGAACATCATGAGCTTCGCCTATGGATGCATGCGGCATAGTGGTGGGCATGAACAAAAATGCGCCTTCATCAAGGTCCGGCATAAATTCCTTACCTAAGCCGGGGAAAGTGTGAGCCAGTTTGATGTACGGAGCAGAGGTTCTGATTGTGTCAGGTAGGAATGATGTAAGATTGCCGAAGCCAAGCCAGATAGACATTCCCAACGCAATGATAAAAGTTGGCAGAGATAAAAAGAGTAATTTATGATTAAGGCACCATCCAAGCATTCTGGCGTAGTTGTAACGGAATAATTCGAAAAAGAGCATTAAACTTCCGATAATTAAGGCTACAAAAGCATAATTATTGCTCATGCCTTTTTCCGGTCCGAGCGGCAGCCACGAACTTGTAAGAACGGAGGCGACCAAACCTACAATTACCCATGTTTCTGCATACCCTATAAATTTATGAGTCTTCGCAGGAACAAATGGCAATATAAAGTGCTTTATACCCAGATAAATAAAGAAAATTCCAACCCACCATTTCAGTATTATGGAAAGAGTAATTCCAGAAAGGATGTAGAGGGCCGAACGAATATAAGATTGCTTCCCCTTGGCAAATTTTTTACGCGCAGTGAACAGAAGTTGAGCTAAAGGCGGTAAAACCGTCAAAGCTACAATGATGGAGGACAGTAACGCGAAAGTTTTCGTATAAGCTAATGGTTTGAATAGTTTTCCTTCGGCTCCGTCCATGGCAAATACAGGCATAAAGCTGACGATTGTAGTGGCAACAGCAGTCATTACTGCGCTGCCGACTTCTGTTGTTCCATCGTAAATAAGCTTAAGGCGGCTGACTCCCTCTTCTGCCGTTTCGAGCTTTTTCAGTATGTTTTCACAGATGATAATCCCCATGTCGACCATGGTTCCGATTGCAATTGCAATTCCTGATAGAGCTACAATGTTTGCATCAACTTTGAAGACTCTCATACCCATAAAGCTCATGAGTACGGCAAGAGGCAATAATGAAGAAATAAGTAATGAACTTTTAAGGTGCATGACCGCAATAAGGACTACAATGATAGTAATCAGTATTTCTTCAGTCAGGGCTGTGTTAAGCGTGCCGAGGGTCTCATGAATCAAGTTTGAGCGGTCATAAAAAGGAACAATCGTCAGTTTACTTTTTGTCCCGTCCGGCAGAATCTTTGAGGGTAATCCCGGTGAAATAGCTTTTATCTTGCTTTTGATATTATCAATTACCTGCAGTGGATTTTCGCCATAGCGGACAACTGCAACTCCGCCGACAACTTCTGCACCGCCTTTATCCAGAACTCCACGACGCAGGGCCGGACCTTCAGCCACCCGCGCGACATCGCGAACATGAATAGGGATGTCATTTACAACTTTAACAACTGAGCTTTCAATATCAGATATCTTTTTGATGAACCCGATACCTCTGATGACATATTCAGCGTTGTTAATTTCGATAGTACGTGCGCCAACATCAAGGTTGGAATTTTTTACAGCGCGATATACTTCGCTAAGAGTTACATTCGCAGCTCTCATTGCATCGGGATCGACATCAATCTGATACTCTTTTACAAAGCCTCCGACAGAAGCCACTTCGCTTACTCCTTCAGCAGAGAGCAGCGCGTAGCGGACATACCAATCCTGTGTTGAGCGCAATTCATCAAGGTCCCACCCTCCGGTGGGATTGCCGTCAGGGTCGCGTCCTTCAATTGTGTACCAATATACCTGACCTAAGGCCGTTGCATCAGGCCCCAGAGATGGTTTTATACCCGCTGGGAGAGTTCCAGCCGGAAGACTGTTAAGCTTTTCGAGCAACCGTGAACGGGACCAGTAAAAGTCTACATCTTCTTTAAAAATGACGTAAATTGTTGAGAAACCGAACATGGAGTAACTGCGAACGGTCTTTACTCCGGGCACACCGAGCAGGGCCACGGTCAGCGGATAACTTATCTGATCTTCCACATCCTGAGGGGAACGACCAAGCCATTTGGTGAAAATAATCTGCTGATTCTCACCGATATCAGGAATTGCATCAACGGGGACGGGGGATCTGTCTATTCCGTCAATTTTCCAGTTGAAAGGCGCAGTATATATTCCCCCGCAAATGACCATAATCAAGAGGATGGCAACAATCAGTTTCTGCTCAAGGCAAAACAGTATGACCTTTTCTGTTAAGGTGCGGGGTACAGGGCGTTTTGGTTCAGGTTTTAAATTATCACTCATAGCTGTTACGCTCTATTCCTTATCTTTGAGCTGACGCTTAATTTCACCGCACTGGAGCATGGTTTCTCCAAAGTAGGGATTTCGAATGTTTTCGTCGCTTTGCAGCCACATGGCTCCTTTAAAATCAAAAGCCATAGGGCAGAATATTTCGTA